>NZ_JAVWDJ010000007.1:139187-157254 GCF_036642255.1 Clostridium sp.
GTATTCCAGCTTCTTCACACCACTCCATACAAGTTTTGTAAAATTCCATACTTCCATTATCAGCTTCAAAGTAGCCATAAACATATTGAAACCCTTTGTTAAAAGCTGACACTAACCTCGAATGACCATCTATAGAAACTATCTTATCTTCAATTTTTACGCAACTAATGATAACTTGCTCTGGTTTTTCTATCCACGAATCTACTTTATTTAGCTTTGCTTTATCAACAGTTAATTGTTCTGGTGTTATTTCTTTTATGTAAATTTTAAAAACTTCCACAGGATTGTCCATAGTTAATGTCCATAACCCTTGTTTTTCAAATCCTAACTCTGACAAAATCTCACTACTAGTAAAGTTATTTTCTTCATTAACTACAACTCTTTTTAAGTGAGAGTTCCAATAAGCAATTTCATCTGCAAATCCCTTTATTAACTGTTTCTTTAAAGTAAAATCAGCATTATATAAATCTAAGGCTTCTTCTTCGTCGAATATACTAAAGTTTATGATTACCCCTTCATAAATGTTTTTTATATCATATTCCAGTGTTGCAACAATCTTGTCCCCCTTCACTTGCAATCAGCGCAGTGTTATGCAGAACACTACTTTCATATTTTATATAGCCAAAATGATAGTCTCTAGCTCTGTAAAAATCCATTCTATTATTCCCCAATCCCCATTTATCTCTTGAGTTATGCCATTACTATATCTTTAATTTCGGCGTTGGAAGCCTTGATTAAACTTGAAGTCAAGAGCTCCATTTGAACTCCAATCTTTCCACCACTTACAATTATTTTATCTATTTCTAAAACACTTTTATCTATAAAAGTTTTGTAATTCTTTTTCATTCCTATGGGTGAGCAACCTCCCCTTATATAGCCTGTGAATTTCAGTATGTCTTTAACTTGTATCATCTCAACGTTTTTTTCTCCTGCAGTCTTTGCAGCTTTTTTCAAGTCCAGCTCTTCTTTAACTGGTAAGAGATATACATATATATTTTTGCTATTACCTTGAAGCACCAAAGTCTTATAAACAAACTTTGGGTCTTTTGATATTTTCTCAGAAACTGAAACTCCATCTATCTTGTCATCACTAACATCATAGGTGATTGTTGTGTACTCTATTTTCTTTTGGTCCAAAATACGCATTGCATTTGTTTTTATCTGTGCCATGTTTACTCTCCATTTTCCTCTTCAATTTAATAATCTATTTCTAATGATTACTTTTTAATTATAACATTTTTCATACAATATTTGTAAATAATTCAACTGCTTCATATTATTACTAAAATTCACAACTCAAATTTATATATTAAAACTTCAAATATTCAAAATATAAAAAAGGAATTTTGAAATAAGTTTCGAATATAGAATATATATATATAATATAACTAATTTGCAAATGGAGATATTTATATGAAAAAGAGATTTAGTATTTTTGTATTGGCTCTAGTTTTAGCAACTTTAGGTATCACAACTGCAAATGAAACTAAAGCAATGGCATTCACAAAGGGATTTTATGTTAGTACGCAATACTTAAGATGGGATACTGATTATACGACAGATAGAAGTGGTATTGGTCATTATATTGTAATACTGGATTCAGGATATTTAAATGTTAGAGATCAACCCTCTCCAAACAGCAATATAATTGCTAAGTTATTTAATGGATACAAAGTTACAACTGATGATGGTCTTGGTATCAATGGATGGTCTTATGTTATCTATCCTCTATTCCGCTAAAAAGAATATACTGGAAGAATACTATAAATTAAAGATGCTCCTTGTATTTAACAGGGAGCATCCTTTTGCTTAGTTTTCCTCAGTGTAAGAAACTTTTCAATAATATATCTTCTTTTGAGACAAAATAAAAAGTCTTCGCGCTATCTTTATAAAGTAGCATGAAGACTTCTTCAATCTCATTTATTTCACAATTAACAGTATAATAATAGAAGCTTAAATATAAATTATATTCTTCCACTGATTTTCATCTATTACCTTAATGACGAAATTTAGTTCTTTCCATAAGCAATCTTCTTATAATGGCAAAGTTTGTGAATACCCTTCCGCCGAAAACTATGATAGCAGCTAAGTATATTGGAATACCTAATTTATCACCTAAGTAAACCATAAGGGCTGCTAAAACTGCATTTCCAAAGAAACCTGAAATAAATATATCTGGTCTAAAGTCCTTATTTAAACTTCCCCTAATGGCTCCAAGCATAGAGTCTATACATGCAAATATCGCCACTGATATATATGGTGAAAATTTCAAAGGAATATTTATGTTCCAAACAAGACCTAAAACAATACCAAGAATAAGCCCAACAAACGCGACCATTTAAACACCTCTACTTACTAAATTCTTTAGTAAACTCATATTTTGAAATATTTTGTCCTTTTTTTATAACTATGTTGTCACTAGGTTCTATAGTTATACTACACTTCTTTGAAAGATTTTCTGTAATGGT
This sequence comes from Clostridium sp., assembly GCF_036642255.1. GTDB lineage: Bacteria > Bacillota > Clostridia > Clostridiales > Clostridiaceae > Clostridium_J. The sequence continues at coordinate 141,656 of NZ_JAVWDJ010000007.1, forward strand.
TCCTGGAAAGTTAACCGCATCTTCCAATCTCTTTTTATCTCCTATGACCTTTATAGCAACTCTCTTTTGCGGAGAAATCTTTTCATTATTTATAATAATACTATCTCCAGAACTTCTAATACCACTTGTTCCCATTAAGCGTATATCATTGATTGAAATTGCTTCTGCAGTGGAAGCATTTAATTCATTTACAATATTAAGTAGTTCCATATCAGTTATTGGTTGTTCTTTTGTTAAATTACCAAACAAATTTGCTTTAGGAGTTAAGTAAATAGTAATTCCTTCCCCTTTAACATCAGTTATTCCTGATCTTAGTCTAGTTTCCTGCAACTCCTTTAATATTAAATTGGCTTCTTCGTCTCTTCCCGCTGCTATTGTTTCAACCTCTTCATTTTTTTTGCTAAGTTCATCTACTTTTTTCTTTAATTCATCTCTTTGCTTTTTTAATTGCTCAACTTCAATAAGAATTTCTGGACTTTGCTTATTATCCGCAGTAGCTACTTGCTTATTTAGGCTATTCATTTGAGTTGTAATAATAAATCCAAATAATAAAAATATCAAGCCCATAGTTAGTTGAGAGATTATTTTTTTCACCGTAGCTCCTCCTATTCCTTAATGAAAATCTTTAGTTTATTGTTTTAAGTTTATTTTTTAATATTTGGTTAATTTTATAATATGGTTTTTGAACTGTATTTTATAATTCAGAAACAATTATACAATCTTATTATACCAAAATCCATTGTAATAATATACCATTTTACCCTTTGTGTCTATATACTTTATTTAAAACATAATAATAAAAAACTATTTAGTTTAATATTAGAACTTAATTTCAGTTCTACTCCAAATAATTTTATAATTAGCGCGTTTTAATATATTTAAAAAACTTTCCCCTAATAATACGTAACTTAATTGAAAGTGTTACTATTTTATTTTATCATATATACACTGTAATAATGTACCATCTATTAATATGATATATTATTCTCTAATATTAAAATAAAAATAAAAAACTATTTTAGATTAAACCTAAGAAAATCAAAAGCTTAATCTAAAATAGTGTATAAAGGGATTATCTTGCAATAAAATAAAAGATCTTTAGTTTGTTATCTGAGGAACTATTTCATAGATTCCTCAGATAACTTTGCTTTGGGGAAGCAATTTTTAAGTTTGACTGATACATGCACTCATTTTTTTTAGTTCTTTTAGCTTTAACTATATTTTAATTATATTTTGAAAGTCTCTATTAATAAGTAACTCTCAACTTATAAGGTGTTGTTGTACTATATGCACCTGCATAGCCTGAAACTTTTACATAATACTTTCCTGAGGTTGATGTATAATAGGATATACTTTCGCTGGTAGTGCTACCATTTTCGGATCTAGCAACAATAGTTCCAGCTGAATTTATTAAATATACATCATAATCCTTTGGAAGATTTGTCAAACTAACTGTAATAGTTCTGCCAGCAGTAGCATTGAAATAGTAATAATCTAAATCTGATGAAGAGTATATATACGAACTATAAGTAGTTCCATTTGCCAATACTCCTACAGCTGCACTCATTGTGTTGTTTGGTTCATAGGTGTCACTTTGTGATGTTGCACCTATACCAACAGATGTAAATGCATCAGAAATCTTTGTTGCAATTGTTGGCTCTGATGGATATAAGTCATTAGCAGCTTGCACTAAGGCATTTTTAGCATCTGTGAACTGAGAAAACTGAGTCAAATAAACTGTTAATGCTCTATAGTATACTTGAGATAATTTCGCATTATTATTAATTGAGGTTGCAGCAAGATAAAAGGCCTTATTTGGAATTCCACTATTTATATGAACTCCACCCCAATCTCCATTTGATGTATTTGGAAGGTTTTGATATTGATTCATATGAGCTGGTTGGTCATATAAAGTTGGGTCAGATAAACTCCTTAAGGCATCACCAGATACACTTGGTGTATAACAATCTTCTCCCATTAACCAGTCACTAGCTTGTCCCTCAATAAGATATCCAAAAACATCTGAGAAAGATTCATTTAAAGCTCCTGATTGATTTTCGTACTCTAAACCAGCAGTTTTATCTGTAATAGCATGAGTAAATTCGTGTCCAACTACATCTAAAGATGATCCGATATGAGCAAAGGTTGTCCCACTACAATCTCCAAAAACCATCTGTGTTCCATTCCAAAACGCATTATCCATAGGTTGACTTGGATTGGATGGATCTCTTCCATTCACTGTTGATTTTATAGTAGTACCTAGGTTATCATAACTATTTCTGTTAAAATTATTTTTATAAAAGTCATAAGTTACAGCTACATTTGCATGAACGTCTACTGCATCTAGTTGAGTTGAAGCATTAAAATTGTTATCAACATCACTTACCAATGTTCCTGGGAAAGTTGCTGTCCTATTAGCATCATAAGTTTCAATTTTAGCACCTTTTGTTAAATCTCTCATATAGTATCTTCCACTTAATAAATCAAGATTTAAATTTCTTGTTCCTAAAAGTCCAGCTCCTGTTCCTGTAGCTGTGGCACTTTGAATTTCATTTCTTGTTTTTATTACTTCTCCAGTATTTGCATTTACTAGAGTTACTACATTACCATGATAAGGAACCATAAACTGTGTTGTTACATAATAAATAGGTACCCAATTTCCATTATCATTATATATATATTGCTCTGCTGTAGGCTCTGCAGAGTATTCAATGTCGGTTTCCTTAATGTTTAGTTCCTTTAGTACATTTTTAATTGCCTTATCACCTGAGAGTTTAAATTCTTTACTCCAACTCTTTTCAGGCACTTCCTTTTCCACATTACCATTTATAGCATATACAGTACCATCTGCCTCTGTATGCACTACAACCTCTGCACCAAATACGGGAATATTATCTACAACTAACTTATTCTTATAATGTTTCTTATTTAATTGATCTGACTCAGTAGACTTATTAACGAATTCTCCCACATTTAACTCAAACATAGCTTTATTTTCACTTACAAAGTTTGCTGCATCACTTGAACTATCTATGTTCTTATCTGAAAGAGCTCCAGTTATAAAGCTTGGAATATCCTTTTCTTCATCCCACTTAATATCAAAGTTTTTCCCTGTTTTTTCTGATTTATTCTTTAACTTTTCAATAGTCTCCATTTTCTTCGGCTTATTTTTCATTCCCTCTCCGTCTACCCCGTTGTCTAAAGGAGCTGCAAAAGCCACAGTATTTAATGATAAGGTGGCCATAATAACAAGACTTAATACTTTTTTCATGAATATACCCCCTCTTAATTTGTTCTTTATTAGTTAAGATTTTTCAGCAAATCTTCCACGCTGATAATTTTAACAACACTTTGGAAGCTTCAAGTGTATAAGCTTCTATAAGTGAAAGGTCTTCAGCTTAGAAACTTTGCTTTGATGTAACAAAATTCTTTTGTTCACAAAATCTTTTGTCTACATAATTTTTTTGTTTAGAAAGGCACTTTTTTTACAAACATTACTTTATTTGTGTCAAATCTACGTCCTGAGCCTCTAAACCTAACCAGCTTGGTGAGACTTTAAAAATACATCCTGAAAAGTTAAAAGAAGCAACACCCCTTTTAATATCTATTGATTTTTCAAATTGCCTCATGATAACTTTTCATAACCTCCTTTCTTATTTACTTTATTTATGTAAAGTTTTTTTGCTCATAGATTAATTTACTTTAGAATTTATGGAAGAATTAAATAGTCAAGATGCTTGTACAAATTCTGATCTAAAAATCTACTCCGTTTAAAATTTGATTTAAGCACCAAATGAATCCTATCTGAAAATGCTTCTTCTATATAAACACTTCTTAGGATGCATATTGAGTAATGCAAGTTATTTTCTGAATATTTTTAACCTTGTGATTATTATACCTGACAAAAATAAATAATGCAACATTATTTTAAATAATTTTGTTGCATTATTTATTTTATAAACAATGATTTGGCTTAATGCAAAGTCAATTCTCTTTTTATATATTTCATTTTTAAAAAACATAAAAAAGCAACGTTCAGTTTTCACATGAACGTTGCTTATTCTTTATTTTTCTAATTACCTGGTTTTATTACCCAACCCAATTAATGTCATTACTTCCGCGTAGTGGTGGATCTTCCAATTCGATATGCATCATCCCTAAGCCTAATCCTAGGAAAACTACCAAAGTCCCCAATAAAACAGATGTTAATCTTTTCATGTTTTTCATAATTTATAGCACCCCCATAATTTTTATAAATTAATTATACAAGATAATATCAACATTTTCCACTAATATTTTGTGACAATTTAATATATATAGCTGCCTTTTCTACATCCTTTTGATTAATGTACAATTCAGTTAGCTTCAAATATACCTTAAGTAGTTCAGAAGAACTATATTTTTCTTTGACAAGTTTAATAATTTTAAAATATATTTCTTCAGCATCTTTATATTTATTTGATCTTTCATAAATATCCACTAGCAAATAATATGCCTTAAGTAAATAATAACAATCGTTATAGGCTTCAGCAAGATCACAGCCCATCTTAATTAAAATAATAGCTTCAGTATAAAATTCTTTCTGTATATATAAATTAGATTTTTCTATTATAGTATGGGATAACCTTGATTTATCATGTTCTAATCTTATACTTTCTGATATATCAAAAGCTTTAAGGCTATTATCAAAATCTCCTTTTTCCAAATACAGAACACCTAAATTATTGTAAATATTAGCTTCTATGCTCTTTTCTAAACCCTCAAACTTAGTCAACAAGGCATTTAGTACAACAATTGCATCATCAATACGACCTTGTTCTTTTAAACAGTTAACTTTCAATATATTAGCTTGAATATATTTTTCAGCATAATCATTGGTATTATCTATCTTAGACACAAATAAATCAATATGCTTAATTGCCTCATCTATTTTCTTTATCTTTTTATAGGCAAGGGCCATGTTAAAGATGGAGTTTATTTCAACCTCTTCATTTTTATAGGTAACAGAACACTGTTGTGCTCTATTAAAATATAAAAGTGACTCAATATAATCTAATTCATTATATTTGCACATGCCCAATCTATTATTTAAGTAACATTGTATATCGGTTTTACCAATTTCTTTACATATTTCTAAGGAATTATTATATTTAATAAATGCATCTAAAAACTTATATTGTTTATAGCTTATATCCCCTAGGAGTTTATCACCTTCAGCTTCTACATCCTTAAGGGAATATTTTGAGGCAATATCAATAATATATAAAATATCCTCTTCCGTAGGATTGTTTTTCATTTTATTGATACAATATTTTCTTGCCTCTTCCTCTTTAGCCATGAGCAAATATGCTTCATCAATATTAAATTCTACATTCAATTCCTTCGCTCTTGCTTTAAGTTTTCCTAAGATTAGCTTTGCTGAGCTCAGATTTAAATTTCTTTTTCCTACCTCTATCATACCAAAATAACTTCTAGTCATTGTATCATCTATAAAATCATTTTGAGTCATTTGTAACTCTTTTCTAATTTTTTTTAGCCTCTGTCCAGGTGTTAGAAAATCCATTTTCATCATCCTTTATTTTATATTTAAATAATTAAAAGACTTTTTGCCATACTATTATCAAAAAAGTTTACCCTTAATAACACTCTTCACTGAGAAGGTGTTATTTTAAGATGTTCACTATTAAAATAATTGTCTTTTCATTATATCAACCCTCATATATTTTCCCCATATACTTTATACGTTTTAATTTGTTATTTGATATGTGTTTTATAAATTTTTTATAAAATTAATAATAAAGTGGTGTTACTTTAAACTTCCTTCTGATTCTAATTATTACACAATATCTTACTTGGATTACATAGTTTTTTTAAATATTATTGAATAATTTTAAATTTTTGTTAAAATCTACAACGCTTTAAGGAAAATTAGAATTTTATTTTTGCTATTTGTATTGCATATTTAAAGGATGTAAACCTATTCAACTAAAGTTATACTGATTTTATTTATACAGCTGCTCTATATTTTATACCAATGATTAATGAAACTACTTTTGAAAGTATTCACTTTTAAGCATAGAATATACGATTTGATCTAAATAACCTCGTTCAGATTTATAGTTCTGCCTCAGCACCCCATCACGATGCATTCCAATTCCTTCATAAAGCTTAATTCCTATCACATTATCCGGATATACGTCCAACCAAAAGCGGTTAATATTCATCTCTTCAAATGCATATTTTAATAATGCATTTAAGGCTTCCTTACCGTAGCCTACCCCCTTATGAGAAATAATAAATCTTCTAAGTTCAAAGATTTCAGATTTAAAATCCAATCTGATTAGTGCATATCCCACAATTAGATTATCTTCTTTTCTTCTAATCACAAAAATTAAATGGTTCTTATCTTCAATTTCAGCTTTATGTTCCTCATAAGTTCCAAGCCATACAAAGTTCCGATTATCCTTGTGACTTTCTAACTCAATAATAGTTTCAATATCCCCTTCTGTTGCATCAACTATATAAAGACGATTGGTTTCTACCATAGACATCTCCCCCTAATTCTTTATCTTTAAATTCTCTTTCAATAAGTATTACAATTTTAAACAAGGTCACTCCACATATCATACTTTTGCTCTTCATCTTTACAAAGCATTTATCAGTGATATCTAGTTTAATTGATAGAACAGCTACTTCTTAAAACAAAGTTACAGATACTCTAATGCATCTACCAATTCAAATTCTCTATAATCCGTAACAAAATCACGTAAAATCTTACAATGATCTGCTCCATAAATTACCAATATCCTATCTTCTGGTTCTGCTATTGCTTGTAAATTATTAAATATATAGATGTTTCTTTTGTACCATTCTATAAGAACATCACTACCACAGTAGTTGTCTCCAGCTCCCACTTGAGCAGTATGAAGATAAAAGTCACTATGTTGATTTTCAAAATTCTCAGGAGAATTTAAATATCTAAAGATGTCTATAACTGTACTATTATTCATAACTTCATTCATTTTGTCCCCTAGAACCTTAACCTTTTCCATAAAATCGTTATAAAGCTTTTGATTGCTGCTCTCAGCGTAAGCCATCATTTCTTCTATTGGTAAGCTTACTGGATAATCTAAAGGGTAAACTTTCTTATGATTTAGCATTTTACCCAACCTAAAAGCTACTTGTACAATTTCATCTCTCTCATCTATTAAATCCTTATCTAAATCCTCACCTTTACAATATTTAAAAAAAGCTTCATTTATTTCTCGGTGTTTGTCTCTTCTTTTTTCAATAGCAATCTTATTAGGCTTAAACTTTGCCAAGGCTTCAACCAAATCTATAACTTCACGCTGCTTTTTTTCCTTAGTCACATCTTCAACTGCATTATTTATTAAATGTTCACCACGATAAGCAAAATGATATGTGCCTAAAACTAGTACTTTTGTTTTCTGTCCCACAATTATACCCCCAATTATTTTCTATATAAAAATATAAATCACTTCTCTAATTCCCATATCCAATAATATTTTTACCAAGTTGCAACTTGCTAGTCTTCGTATAATCTTACTTAGTAGCAGCTCTTAGAAAAAATTCCTTGAATCCTTGTGACATTTTACTTTTACTGTTATCCTGCAAAGTTATATCCATAAAATATCTTCCTGTTTCCATCTCTATTGAGATTGAATCCAGTGGAAATCCAATATTTCTCATAGGATGCGGCTTTGATGTAATTATAAAGCTGTCTGATGATATATCAGCTCCATCATATTCGAAAATATTTTCTTCATCTAATATTAAACAAATTGCATTTTTATATTTAGCCTTAACCTCTCCACCGTGGTTTAAAGCTACACTAATATAATGCTCTATCATCTCTTCATCATCTAATACTTTTCCGTTAACTCTTCTAACATGAACACCAGGTTGACTCTTACTATCTATTCCTTCAATATATAATCCAGAGTCGCAAGAAAATACAGGTGTTTTTAGAACCTTATAATAAGCTAATGCCTTAATCCTTGCATTCTCCAAGGGATTATTTCCACTTTCGTCAATTGATTCAACTTTTAAATTTATATCATTTAATCCAATAATCTCTATACCTGATCCTTGGAGCATTTCTCTCATATGTTGAATTTTTGCTGTATTGGCAGTTCCATATAGTAATTTCATATTAAATCCTCCAAATTATCTTGAAAACTTATGTCCATCCACAATGGCTTGTACCCATTCATAGCACTCCTGCAGTTCTTCATCACTTATTAAATGGGACTTATGCTCAAATAGCACCTTGTAACTACTATTTACCTGGTTCAAAGCATTAAAGTAAGCCTCCATATCTCCCCATCCCTCTTCCACTTTCAAAGATTTAAGGGCTGGGTAATGCCCAGTTTCATTAACTCTAGCATTCCATAAATGAACCAAGTGAGTGTATCTTCCAAACTTTTTGATTATGTCTAATGCATTAAAATTTTTATCCTTAAAATCTTGTATATGTATTCTACCAAAATCAAGACATAGCTTTATATTTGGGTATTCCTCTAACAAATCTTCAAGTAAATTTGTTTCATATATATATTTGTTTAATGCATCAAGCTCTAGAACTGGAGTAAATTTGTACTTTTCCCCTTGGTGAGATAGAATCTTAAAAAAGTTTCTACTTTTCTCTTGAAAATACTCATAGGAAACTTCTGACTCATAATAATATTCAGTGCTGTCATAAAATCTCCAGGAGGTCCAATCCACCTTATCATCTAAAATAACTGGCTTAGGATAATGCAGTAAAATATAGTCTGGTTTAAATACTTGGGCTCTTGCAAACTCCTTGTCCATATATTTTATTGACTCTTCATATGTATTTTTATCTTTTGAAAGATATTGAGGGTCTCTTGCTCTCCATTGATCCTTTAATAAAGGAAAGTGAATTCCTATATTAAGATTTCTATCTATAATATTGTCCTTCAATATTTCTAATTCTTTAAGAGATTCAATTTGATTAATTTCTACTCCCCAAAAGTCTTCTCTAAAATCCCTATTTTGTCTATTGACATCAAATCTATCAAATTGCCCAATCATTAATCTTTTCATATTAACCTCCTTGTAAATGGGTGCTATGGTTGCACGATTATCCTTTAAAATTCCTCAAATTAGTTTTGGAACACCGAGATTAAAAAATAACAGATTCACTAATCACATCTTATTAGACCTTCTTCTATTCTTTACAATTCTTCTTCATTAAATATGCTTCAATGCTTCCATCAATTATGATTCCAAATCCAACTCCCAATAAATATGCGCCTAAGTCGGTCCATAAAAAACCATAGCCTAAAATTAATCCACCTAAGGTGGTGCCCCTAATCACTTCAATCCAATCACCATGATATAACTGGCTAATTTCTATAGTGAAACAGAATAATAAAGCTATCAATGCAACTTTCTTAGCTGTGGAGTTTTTAAATAAGGTCCTTATGATGAAATATACCATGAGGGCCCATAAGGAATCTCCTAAAAATAAATCAATTATATCTGGTATATACTCAGTAATTCTTCTTGATAAGAGGCCAAGAAAGATAACTATAAATACTATTAGCAAATATAATAATGTGTTGTGCTTGCGTTTCATCTTAAATATCCTCCTGGAAAAACCCTTAGAAACATTTTATTATATGGGAATTAATCCTTTGTCCTAGTTAACTTTTATTATTGCTTTCGTACTTAATCACATTTTAGACGGATAAGTGTCACAGCCTCTTTATTGTTTAAATAAGTTAAGTGCTTAAACAAGCTTTACATTGGAGTGAAATCCCCTTAAAGAAGTGATTGAATAAAGTGAACTTATTTACTTTTAATTATATCATCATTTCCATAATCTTGGTAATATAACATTATAATCCTATTAAATTATAATTAATAAAGTTTTATATTACATTTTTCTTTATGTAAGGTAATATTCATAACCATATATTTTTTGTGATGATTGTGTGAAAGTTTTCACTGAAAATTTTTAAATTTTTATCTATATAGAAGGAATAATATTTTATTAATACCATTTAAACTAATGCTATAATATATTTATATATACTTTTATTGTACAAATGTTATAAACATGATAAATGAAAGTGAGGATTTAAAATGGATAGAATAAAACAACAGCGTAGTTGGATGAAATCTAAATTTACAGAAGATGATGATTTCCAATCAGATCAGGACTTAAAATTACCCCAACCACCACTGGAAAAACCTTATGACAAAAATTCCGAAATAATCTCTTTACCTGAAGTTACTGATAGTATATTTACTAAGACCAATCTCTTAGATATTTTAAGGGATAGAAAAAGTAACAGAAGCTACTCTGAAGCCCCTTTAACTTTAGAGGAATTATCCTTCTTACTTTGGGCTACTCAAGGTGTTAAGGAAATCCGCGGCAATAACTATGCTACCTTAAGACCTGTGCCTTCAGGTGGTGCCAGACACCCTTTTGAAACTTACATTGCAGTTAATAGAGTGGATGGATTAAAAAATGGGGTTTATCGCTATTTAGCTATAACTCATGAATTGTTGTTTTTATTTGAAGATGAAAATTTAGAGGAGAAATTAACAACACTGACTATGGACCAAAAATTTGTAGGGAAAAGTGCAGTAACCTTTATTTGGAGCGTGCTTCCTTATAGAGGTGAGTGGCGATATGACTTCCTTTCACATAAGGTAATGCTTATAGATGCAGGACACCTATGTCAAAACCTTTATATTGGATGTGAAGCTATTGGATGCGGAACTTGTGCTGTAGGTGCTTATGACCAAGAAGCTGTAGATAAATTCCTAGGCTTAGATGGAGAAGATGAATTCGTAGTTTATATAAGTCCTGTAGGAAAAGTTAAGTAATTCACTTATAGAATCTAATCAGACTTTCTTCCAAAGCCCGTTACCAAAATGTAATTGTTCATTATATAATAACACATAATTTAAAAGGGAACCTGTTTACATAGGTTCCCTTGCTTAATATTTTCATCATATTTTATAAGGATAATACCTCCATGTTTTTCAATGTTTAAACAAACATAAGTATTTAAACAGATTTAAGTGTTTAACTAGTCTTATGTAACATTGAAGAAATATACTGTGATAATATTACTCCTTAGATTCAGCTTACAATTAAGCTTCTAGCTTTAATTTTTTTGCTAACCACTGAGCAGTGCTGGCCTGAACAGATAATGTTATCAATATTGTAACAAAAGTTACAGAAGATATAACGTTAGAATGTTGTATATTCATTGAAACTAACATACCTGCTAGAGCTGCTGGAATTACACCAGTCTCCCTAATCCACATTATATAGATGATTTCTTTTAAGTTCCATTTTGCTTTTCTATCTAATATTACACAAGGTAGAACAGATAATGGTCTTGCAATAAATATAAGAATTGCAACAATCAATACTGCCTGTTTCCAGTATTGTGCAACGGATACAAAGTCAATATGAGTTCCTAAAAGGATAAAAATCATCATACGAAGTAAAAGTGTCAAAACTTCTTTAAACCTTGTTTGTGTTATATAGTGATCTTCTTGTACACGAAGGCTAAAGAGATGCTTGTTTCCACAAATAATACCTATGATAAACACTGCCATAAAACCACTAACCCCAAGACGGGTAGCTATAACGTAAGCACCTGCTACTGTTGCTATGCCGACTTCAGAAGGGTTGTCCCTAAAATACCCATACTTATCATGAGTTATAAGCATTGTAGCTATCATACCCACAACTAAACCTACAGCTATTCCTCCAAGTGAAGTTTTAGCCAGCTCTAAAGCACTTGTTTGAATTGAAAAACTACCACCTTGTATAATTCCTAAAATTGCAAAAGTAGTAATTGCACCTGCCGCATCATTGAAAGCAGATTCTGATATTATAAATTGTTTTAACTTGTTACTTATGTTCATTTTTTTAAAAAGAGGAACAAGCACTGATGGATCTGTAGACGCGATAACTGACCCCATTAACAAAGCATATAGAAAATCTATTTTAAATATAATTGCAGCAAAATAACCTGTTACGAAGGTAGATATAAGAACCCCTAATGTAGATATTAGAGATAAAGATACCTTTACTTTGTTAAGTATTTTTAATTCTATTTCTCTTCCGCCGTCATATAAAATATACGCAGCACCAAAAGTTAATATTAATTCATTTCCTGTAGGATACCTGTCTATATTAACAAGGTTTAAAAAGCTAGGTCCAAGCAAAATACCTGCAATTATAAACAAAACAACATCAGGTAACTTTACCATTTTACTAATCTTTGTAAACAGAACCCCTGAAACAATGACTAAGGCAAATAATTCTAATAAATTTTGCACTTCCATGTGACTTCCTCCACTTGGTATTGTATTAGAATAGCTAAGAATCTCTCTCCATGCTTCACTGTAACCAACATTATCACAATTCATAATATTGTGATAATAGCAATAACTATTTTAATCAATCCATATCATTAAATTTTAAAATACATTAACTTTTTCATATTTTATTTTTGAATGATCATTCTCAGTAATACTAGCAGAAGCAAATTAAGTGTACAAACCTTGATTTTTCATAAATAACATGAAAGAACCATGAATTTTCAAATAAAATAGTACTTCTCAGGGATTCTCTTTGTTTTACACTGTTTTTGATGGTTTTTGTCAAATTTTGTCTAGTTTTTCACAATGTTTTTTTTAAAAGTGATTTTTTCCTTTTCACTTTGGTCATTTTTCAAATTATTCATTAAATGTTTACAGTACTAGATGGAATTATTAATTAAAACCTTCTAACTTTTGCATATGTCCGTGTTCTACTCGTGAAGTTTTCTTAAAAGATTTAAATAAAAATAAACCTACCTCATAGAGTATGACATAAACTCTATGAGGTAGGTTTTAAATTAGTATAAAGTTTTAAAAAATAAATAAAGTAATGGATGTTTTTATATTATTACTTAGGCGCAAACCCCATTATTTTTTCATAGGAGTTTTTAGCATCTTCATAGCCATTTTCAAATAATTTCTGAAGTTTTTCAGGATCTTTTTCTAGTCTTCCTACCTTTAATTCCTGTGAAGGTCTTATTACAATTGCTTTTCCCTCACGCTCTAACTTCTCAATATATTCTAAGGTTTCATTATAATTTTTATATCTATCCATCATAGTTTTTATTAACTTTGGATATTTCTTATATTTTAGATTTAATAATCTTCCGTGCTTCATTGGGCTTTTTCTGTATTCTTTATTTCTCGTTAAGATAATAATATTCTTTTCATTTCCATCTTCTATTGATTTAACTACTGGTATAGAATCTGAAATTCCCCCATCTAAAAGTTCATAGCCCTTAAAATTAACAATAGGAGCTATAAAGGGTAAAGAAGAGGTTGCTCTTAAAGCATGAAATCCCTCAGTTATATCTTCCTTATTTAAATATACAGGTTTTCCAGTGTTACAATCAGTGGTTCCAACTAAAAATTTACACTCTGCGTTATGAAAGGTTTCAAAATCAAAGGGAACATGTTTATTTGGAATCTCCTCAAAAATAAAATCCATTCCGAAAAAGGATTTCTTAAGTAGAAGATTTCTAACACTCATATATCTCCAGTCTTTTACAAAATTTAGATTCACCTTTTTGTTTCTGCCTTTTTGCTTTGCTATATATGAAACAGCATTCAATGCTCCAGCAGATACTCCAATTATGTAATTAAAGTGCAAATCATTTTCTAAAAAAAACTCCAAAACCCCACAAGTGTATAACCCTCTCATGCCGCCCCCTTCAAGCACAAGTCCTACATTCTCCATAGCTATCCCTTCCTTTGTTACAAATAATATCTTAGGCATCCTCTAAAAGATAACCAGTATATATTAGTTATCTTATTTCAGATGCCTTATATAGTATTCTCTCACTTATATTAATTTTTTTCAAATTTTATTTTAGTTATATTAGCTTTTTCATTTTCTGTGTCCTATCATAAATATAAAGCAATATACCTGCTAATTTTGAAAGCATTACACAAACTTTAAATGAAGTGTTTTATCCAAAACAATATTAAACCTAACCTTTAAATCGATGTAATTTTATTTCAAGATTAGTGATTACTAAAATAAAACCAATAAAATAAGAATATTTACCTAAAAAATACTGATTACATCCTAGCTATGTTCCAATTATTCTAAGGAATCTATACCAGAATCATTATTTTATATATTCAGTAACTAAATCAGTAAAAAGAACTCCTTCTAAATGGTCTATCTCATGGCAGAAACATTTTGCTAAATCTCCTGTGCCTGTTAGTATTATTTCTTCACCATTTTCATTTAGTGCCTGAACTGTTACCTTTGCAGGCCTTGTTAATTTTCCCCAGATATTAGGATTACTTAGGCACCCTTCTATAACTTCTTGTTTTCCTTCTTGCTTAATTATCTTTGGATTAACCAATTTTATAAGACCTTGTCCCATATCCATCACAACTAATCGCTTTAAAATCCCAACTTGTGGTGCTGCTAATCCTCCACCATTTTCTGTATTATACATAGTATCTGCCATATCATCTAGTATTTGTCTTATTTTATCGTCAACTAATTTAACTTCTTTGCTCTTTTTTCTCAAGATTTCATCCTTAAAAAGTCTTATTTGTCTTATTGCCATTTTAAACTACACCTCTACTTTGCTGTGCTCTTGATTTTCTTTCACTTTCTTCAAAAATAAAAATCTCTTCTATAGAACGATTAAATATTTTGGAAATATCATATGCAAGCCAAATAGAGGGCTCAAACTTTTCTGTCTCAATAGCGTTAATTGCTTGCCTTGACGTCCCAACAAGTTCTCCTAGTTGTTCTTGAGTTAACCCAAGAGATTCTCTATATTCTTTTAATCTATTTTTCATCTTTATTCACCTCTTGTAATGTTGACCTTACATTATTCAATGTAGCATTTTACCATTTTATTGTCAAGTAGACCTTACATTTCATAATGATAAACTTCTTTTTTCATTGACATAATTTTTGTAGTGTCCTTTGTTAATGTTTTAAAATTATTACCACGAAATCTAGTTCAAGATTTAAGCTCTTTATCAAAAACTACCTGTATTTAAAAAAGTGTTATATAATGTAAATATAAAATATTAATTGGATGGTGTTCATTTATGAATGTTGAAATGTTAAAAACCTACTGCAATTCTAAAAAATCCTCTACTTCTGACTTTCCTTTTGACAGTGAAACCCTTGTTTATAGGGTTGGGTCTAAGATGTTTGCACTTATAAGATTAAATACTAATCCTTTACAAGTTAATCTAAAATGTGAACCTTACATGGCTCAGTGTCTTAGGTTTGATTATCCCGCTATAACTCCTGGTTATCATATGAATAAAAAGTATTGGAATACCATAACACTTGATGGATCTTTACCACAGGAATTCATTGAACACCTTATTGATGTATCCTATGATATTGTTTTTAAAGGTCTAACAAAAAAACAACAAAAGGAAATCATTGAGGCATAAAAATAGGTGTTATTGTTAACACCTAAAAGCTCATTTATTTATTTATTTATTTATTTATTTATTTATTTATTTATTTATTTATTTAT
>NZ_JAVWDJ010000008.1:0-143001 GCF_036642255.1 Clostridium sp.
TTTCAGTCAGCACTAAAAATACTTTCATATCTCAAAAGGAAATTTTAGACAAGCTGTTCAACTGCTGGTTTCTTAACCTTAAGAAAACCTTGTAATGCAGCTCAAAAGCTTGTCTAAAATGATTTGCTTAAACTTTTCATTGTATTTTCAAATCGCAATTACTTCAGGATACAAATACAATATACCTTCATGGGAGACTTCTTTTCTATCAAATCAGATAAAAAAGTTCTTTTAAAACTTCATTTTGTATACACTCATCTATATTAGGATTTAAAGTAAAAACCTTTATCGATGGTGTCAATTGGTTATTTCTTTCTTCAAATCTGCTATTATAGAAATTAAATAAATATTTTTGTTGATTTTGTGTTTCCTTGCCATTGATAATCCAAATCTTATTAATTACGTCATTAGGATTAATAGTACTAATAGAAAGGGCATAATTATAAGCAATTCTCTTAATACTATGGTCAAAAACAGAGTTTACACTAGACCATTTTGCATCTAGTATTAGAAAGTTAGAAAAGCCATTTTCACTTATTTTAATAACATAATCCGGTGTATAATATTGTCCTCTTTCTCCATCAAAACTAATGTCATTATTTCTAAATAATCCTATATTATTATCATAGTGAACATGTTCATTGTAAATAACAGGTTGATAATATACTTTTAAGCTTGTTTGTCCTTTTTCAAATGTAAAAGTATTTTCATGTTTTGTGTTTATATATTTAGTGCTTTTTCTGAATTTGTAATTAAATTTAACAGATTCCTTCAAACTATATTGATTTTTTGCAATATAATTATTAATTCTCAATAGGGTATAGTATTCATATATTTCACTAGCCTCAGAAAAAGTTAAAATCATTTTTTCATTACGAAGATCATAATTACCACCTTCATACCAATCTCTTATTACCTTATATATTTTCCTATAATGTTGTACTCTCATAAATATATCTGATGGTTTAGGAATATAATTTAAAGATACTTCATCACACTTTAAAATCTGCCTATACATAAAATAAAGTTGCTGAATTTTTACCCTTGTGCTCTCCAATTTATCTTTATATTTTTCTAAGACTTTATTTATCTCCTTATATATTTCATTAGATGAAGAACTATATTCCGTTCTAATAGAGTAGCCTTGCTGTCTATATATATTGCTTTCAATATCATTAATTTTGTTGGACAGCGAATTGTAAATACTCTTTAAAAACCCTAAAATAATTTTATTTTCATATATATTATAGGAAATCTTGTTTTTATTTACTAAAGTTTTTTTAGGCTGCAAGTTTAATTTATTATACACAATACCTGTATTATAATTTACAGGTACTAGGTTTTGTGGATTACTAAGTATATGTTGTATTGTTTGTTTATTTACTTCTTTAACCTTTTCAAAATCGTCTACTACAAAATCATCTTCGATCCTGTACTTAGTATTGGATTTAAAATACTTAAAATTACTTTCATATTCAAATAATATACTTTCTAATATTGAAATTTCAGTATCAGTATTTTTATTTTCACTTTTTTTAACATCAGCGAAATCTTTTACATTTGAATCCTCATTAAATAGGTACTTTTGTGAGTTATTAGATATATAGGACACCATTTTTCTGATAAGCTCACTAGAGATATTATCTCTGATTGCCACATCTAAATATTTTGAATAAAACTCATAACTAGTAGTTGCAGTTTTAATATTAATAGTAAAGCTCACATATCCAAAATAATTTAAGAAAATTCGTTTATCCAAATATTCCGGTGCCTGAAAAAATATTTTTCCATTATTATAGAAACATTCTCTTAACGTATCATTTATATATATTTTTATATCTTCAATTTCCTCACTAAAAATTATCGTTGCATCATATTCCATGTCACTGTAAACTACTCCACCAATTGAACTATTAAGTAATAAATTCTTTTCAGTAGTTTCTGTTAATAATATACTTAAGTCACCAGCAAATTTAGTTTGTAATATTAATCTACATTCCATTTAAATAACCTTCTTTAGGAGAAAAATTGATAATACTGCATATTAGTATCACCTTTTTTTATTATATTACTTACTATATTTTTACACTTAACCATATTATTCTTATCAAAATTCTCCTCTAAATCTTTGAGAAAATTCTTATATTCTTCTCCATAGCCATTAATCTTAGGTAGCAATTTTTGTGCAACCGCATAGTCTAATGCAACAAATTCAGGTGATGAAGTACTTTCTGTTTCTTTAAATAAAACACATCCTACTTTTAAATATTTTTTAATCATATTGTCTATTCGTGGACTTATACTTATATTGTTTTTGTTAAATTTTTCGTAAATCCCCCTTAACTCTTCGTACATTTTGCTTGAAAAATCTGCTTCCTCTTTTAAATAAGATAAAAAGGAGAAACTTTCTTCTAAATCTTGAAACATGATAATATCTTCAGAATTTTGTTCATACATAGTATCAATAATTGAATTTGAATTATAGTCATTGCTTTCTAGTAATATTATCCAAGCTCTATCTAGCAACCTTGGTGATAGTGCTTCAGTCGTGTGATCATAGTTTATTGTTGCTAAAAATCTTAAAGTCCTTGGTATGTTATAGATGTAATCATCACCTAAGTTTATACATCTATTCTTTTTATCAAGATCGCAAACATTCATAAAGTCTGCCCAATAATGTTCCATCGAGCTTAAATTTGCTTCATCTAATAAAATATAATAAGGAAAATCATTTATTTCTCTTTTATATTCTTGATGTAGTATGTTAAATGTTCTAAAAAGTAATCCGTTATTTTTATCAAATGATTTAGTTAATGGGTTGTAATAACCTATTAAATCTCTTTTAGAAGTCCAACCATTTTCAACTGAGATTTCAGTAAAACGATTATAATTAGCATCATTGTTTGATAATCCTAATATATTTGCAATAATATTACAAGCTGAGGTCTTCCCCACTCCTGGCTCTCCTGCAAATACAGTTAAGAACCCTTGATTTATGCATATCATCATATTTATAACATCGTTCTTACTATAATTTCTAAACTTCTTAAACTTATCAAATATATAGTCTATGAGGGTTACTTCTTTAAATGTTTTAACCCCTAAAACCTTTTCCACATTTTTTCTTGATGCAATTTGATTTTCAAAGCTCTCTGTATATCTTTTTTTGCTCCATTTTGCCGCTGATTCTAAAATTTCATTAGCAATTATTCCATCAAAAGCAACATCAGAATACTTGCTTATACTAGTAACATCATCTAGTTTTTCTTTAATCTCTTTCTGTATAGATTGACTTTTTCTACTAAACACATCGTATTCTTCTTGTACTTTCTTTGCATCGTCTTCGATTGCTTCCTTTCTTAAAATTAGTCCCTCTATATCATTGGCCAAATTATATTTTTTAGTTAACTCATTAATATTTTTTTCTATTCTTTCTCTTTTATCTTCTAATTCTTTTATTTCTGATTTCTTTTTTTCCATCAATTTTTCTTCGTTTTTACTACTACTATTTTCTATTTCTTGCAAAAGATTTTCTAACTCTTCCTTTTTGTTTTCTAATTCCTTATTTTTACTATCTATTTTAGCTTGTACTAACTCAACATTTTGTAATTTTCTTAAAATCTCGTTTTGCTCTAATATTTTTTCTGATATTTTATTTCTTGTTTCTTTATCATCTAATAATAAATTTATAAGATCAATTAAATAGTTATCAATAAATTCTTCTGTTTTTTCAGTATGAGTTATAAAATCCTTAATTCGTTGCCTTCTTTCCCCTGGAAGAATATTATTAACCATAGAAGTAATATTTTTTCTTATTTTTTCAACTTCTTCCTTTGAATACTGTATATTTTTTGTTATGATAGCCCCTCTGAGTTTATCGATTAGTTTTTCATTACTTATTGTATCTATACTCTCTTTGCTTAATTCTTGTTTATTATGAAAATATACAGCTTTCACATAAGAATTACTATAATCATAAGGATTTTCTATTTCAATAATGCTCATATAATTTTCATTATCTTTTAAAGAATACTTATCTATAATATAATCGGCACTTCTTTTGTTGACAAAATAGCCACCCCTTCTAATGTTAGGTTCATATTCAAAGGGACCATAAATATACCTATTATCTTTAATATAGACTTTATCTTTTATAGGTTTGTTTTTTATTTCAAATTCTTCATTACATAGTAATTCATCTAAATTTACATTATCCTTAAATAATTCAGCTACTTCATATATTCCTTCACTGTTAATATCATATATATCATTATTACTAATTAGTTTATTGCCATCAATTTTAAATTTAGTCTTACTTCCAGTTTCCTCTAAATCTTCTTCATTGAATTTACATATCCATAAGGGACTGTCTATATCAAACCTTTTACTGTCAAATCCTGACCATGGATTTACATTTATGTTTCCATAATCCGGATAATCGCTTCGATCCACTTTGGTTAACTTGCTACCTTCAAATTTATATAATGGATATATATTATAAAAATTATTTTTTTGTTCTACAGTAACTATAAATTTATTCATGTTCTTTTCATCTTTTATCATATTATCATCCTTATTATTCCTTATTTTACTTATACTATCACCATCATTGCTAGAAAAATTATTATTAGTTGTTCCATTAACATCTGTTGTCTGTATTATGTTACTTTCTACGTTTAAATTAATAATTTCATCTTTTATTTCCTCGTCAATGGTTATTTCGCTTTTCATATTACCCTTTTGTTTAATTATTTCTATAACTTTTTCTCCAAGATTTTTGTATTCCATAGAATCTCTAGTAACTAGATAAATAATTTGCTCAATAGTTTTTTCTTTGTTATTAATATCAATAAGTGCCTCAATCTGCGTTATATCCTTATCTTGAAACTCTTTTTCTACATTTGATTTATCCGATAACGTTTTCAAAGGATTTAATACCTCATTAGCATTCTTTAACAGATTAGGTATCATCATTGGTTTAGGATATTTTTTTATACTTCTAAATCCTGATATCTTTATATTTAATATTTTGCATATATCCTGCAGTCGTTCCTCATTTAACTGATTTATTATCCAACTTATTGTGTCTTTGTCCACTTATACTACCTCCTAATTTACTATTTATATTTATATCAAACACTAGTGTTCTGATATGAGCGTAATAATTAATATATTTCTACACAATAATGTAAATTCCTTTGCTACTATAGTAATATTATTAATTTAACATCAACCCTAATAATACCTTTATAACAATTTTATTGATTTTTTAAGTACTATTTTAAATTTAAATAAAAAAGAAAGATAATTAGCAATCTTTCTTTTTTATTTATCTAGATTTTAATATTATGTTTTTTAAACAATTTATTAAAAAAATCTCCCAAATAGTCCTTTAATTCTATGTCATTCCTATTATTTATATCTTGATTCATAAATTTATAAATTTCATATCCTTCTAAAACTAAATCTCTTTCGATTTTCCTCTCATTTGTTATTCTAACAAAATCCGTATTATAATAATTCCCATTAACATTAGAGTAATGTTCAGGTCCATCAATCTCAAATAATATTACCTTTCCATTCAAAACCATTCCAAAATCTATTCTATGAATTACTGTTCTTAATCCGCCACTCTCTTTTATTGTTTTAACCCTATTTTTCAATGCAAGTTGTGGTAGTAAATTCGGATACTTTCCTTCATAAAATACCTTCTTATTGCTATATAAATCCTGTATATAACCCATGTAAGCGTCATAAAATCGCTTTTCTATATCAGTTGAAAATTGTAAAATTCTATCATACAAATTCTTACAATAGCTCTTACAAAAGCACTTGCACAGATCATCCCAAGTTATTGTAGTCTATGAGTCTTTGTTATAAATTAGATATTTATTTATATCTTCTACAACTGTTATTTCATTGTAACTAACGTCCAATGTAGTATCTATTTTATCACCTGCTGCAAATATTACTCTATTAATTGGCCTTATACTTCCGCTAACAAACCTTTGAAATTCATCGAATGATTCTTTTTGCATACCTCCATACTCGTAAAAATCTTTAACAAAATTTTTGATGACTTCAACTGAGTTATTAAAATCTTTATTTTCTTTAATTATTTCTTTTACAGTCTTGTCTTTGTTTTCTATCTTGAAAAACTGGCATAATTTTGCTCTTATTCCACTTTCGCTTTGAAATATTTGTATCATCTTATTGTATAGCTCTAAAAACTTCATTTAAGTCCATCCCCCATTTACTTGTTATAATTATCTGTTATTTAACTCGTCTTAAGTATATTCATATTTTCATCGATAATTACCAACAATCATACAGCATGTAAAAATTTCCATATTTTTTACTTTTTTAATATATTTATTACTTTTAAAAATCATCTATTCTGTTTGAATAAAAATTATACTTCCTTATGAACTACTAAACTATCTCAACCTCCAATTCCCCTCCCTTCCCCTCTCTATCTCCACCACATAGTCCTTACACATCTCATATATCCTGGACCCCACTGCTTCATCAAAACTCAATAAATTCTCCACCACAAATTCTGTGCTTATTATCAGTGGAAGATGATTAAGATATCTATAATTCAATATCTCAAACATGATATTTAAATCAGATTCAGTGATTTTCCCTTTAAACAAGTCATCTATTAAAAGAACTTCACAGGTTTGGTACTTTGCTATAGTTTTTCTATAGTATTCATCATCCATCATGTTTTGTTTAATTCTAGTGATTACATCACGATAAGGCATATAAACTACCTTTATGTTTTTCTTTAAAAGGTTTAAAGCTAATGCTACGGATAGGTGGGTTTTGCCCCCACCCACCTGTCCACAAAGTAATATGCTGTTTTTTCTACTGTTTTTAATGTTTTTAAATTCTTTAAAGTACGAAATAGCAGTGTCTTTTGCCCTCCTTGAACTTTCGTTCCAGACTTCAAAGCTGGTGAAGGTTTGCTTGGATATCTCAGGATTTATCCCTGCAGCTATCCATCCGTTTTTAATTTTTTCTAGCTCCCTACATTCACAGCTTACTGCTAATGGCGAATATCTCTCCTGTTGCACTAAAATCCATCCAGTATCGCAACAAGTACTGCATTTATAGGAGCTCTGACTCAATTTCCTTTCGTTCTTCGTCACTGAGCTGTCTAGGCCCTTGTGGCTTAAATCCCATATACTCTGTTGTATTCTTGCCCCTACCGCTAACACTGCTTCCATTTTTTATTCCTTCCCCTTCCTTTGGATACCCTTCTTTAGCCCAATTTCTTAGTATTCCGTTTATATAAATCATGGTTGGTTTATTCTTTTCTAGTGCTCTATTTATGGCTTTTTTAACATTTTCATATCCATGTTTTGATATAGCTACCTTTATTGCACCAAAGTTTAACCCTCCAATAAGTCCAGTTGTATTTTCAAAGTATTTAAGAAGATCAACAGACATACTGTGTAGTTGTTGTTTTATTTCTATATCTTTTGGTGTTACTTTAGCATCTTTTTCTTGCTCTATTTTTAACTCTTTTTCTCTTATCTCTGTCTCTCTCTCTAACTCTTTATCTCTATCTCTTTCTCTATCTCTATTCTCTATCTCTGGTGGACGTTTCACCAAAAATGTCCCATAATTACTTGGAGAAATGTCCGGACATTCCTCGGACATTTGTCCTTGATCCAATGGAGTTTTTTGTCCAAGCATTAGCTTTTCTTCTTCTATCTGCTCTCTATAAAGCCTCTTTCTATCAGCTTCAGAGCTGGATTTTCCTATAAAGCTTTGAATACTCATCATGTACATTGTGCCATCATCAAGTCTTTCTATTAACTTCATAGATGACAAAACTTTCAGCCCACTTCTCACTACATCTATATTTAAATTTGTAATTGTTGCAATCATATTTTCATCATAAGGAATGAAATCATTAAATCTTAGGGCTCCATTAAACTTTAGTGATTTAAGATAAAGTTTAATTAAAAGGTTGGAATAAAAAATTCCGTTAGGTAAGCTCTCTAATATCTTAATTTCCTCTGTATCAAAGAAATTGTCTTTTAACTTTAAATAGTAATATCTCTTGTTATCTGACATCCCTGTTCCTCCCCACGTATTTTCTTAAGCCCTCCCAGGTGGGCTTTATTTCTTTAAGGCTGCAGTATTTTATAAAGGAAAAAAGAATTTTAATGTTCACTGCCGCATCTCCTTAACTTTCTTAATAGCCTGTGATATATTAATGGTAAGAGCTTTGCCGAGCTCTTACCAATTTTAATAGTTTAACAACTTACTGAAAGCTTAGTGTTTCTTCTCCTTTATTCAATTCCTCAAAATAGAATTTGGGAAGCTAATCACTTTTAGAAGATGTTAAACATAATGATTTTTCATTTTTAATCTTGAGAGTACCCTTTGCCGAGGGTACTTTTACTTTTCATCCTTTTCTTCTTGAATATCTACTACCTGAGTTTCATTTACTACATAGGATTTATCTATATATGCATCCCCAAAGTTTGCAACATTAGGTTCCTTAACCACCATGGCACTATTATCTCTTTGAAGTCCTTCCATAATAGTTTGATTTTCTTGTTGCTCTATGGACACTGGCATATACTTAATAAGTTTTAGTATCACAGTTTTAAGTGCCATGCTCACATAGTGATCCTTCCAAGGTCCAAAAACTTCCCCTTGTTTATTCTTAGATTTAGTAAATTTATCTCTATGTTTTTCCATCTGACTTCTAGTCATTACCACAAACCCTGTACCCCCATCTTTTAGCTTATAGCAGCCATAGAAGTGAGTTATTTTTGCTTCATCATCTTCTCCACTAGGTATATGAATAAGCTTTTCCTCTAAGCCATAGCTATACTCGAACTTATCTCCTTCATAAACCTCATGGGCACTTATGGTGGACACTGCTCCAGTTCTTCTAATAAGGTCCAATGCACCCTTATAACCTACTTGAAATTGAGCTTCCATCTTCCCACTTTTGTTATTCCAAAAGGGAACTATATAAGCATGACCTAGTAAATTTGGCTCAAGTCCTAGAGTTGCACAGTTTACTATGGCTCCCACAATGGTTTCTGGAGTGCAGCTTAAAAGTTGTGGATTTCTGCTTGCTGCATTAAGTCCTATCCTGCAAAGTCTTTCAGGGGTTACATGCTTTGGCACCAAACTCTGAATTGCCTTAAACTGGTGCTGCAGCTGCTTTGTTAATACACCCTGAAAAGACATATCATTTTGTGGAGTTACTTGTTGTGTTTGTATCTGTTGCTGAAGGGCATTTTTAACACTTGTTGTAGTTGCTTTTGTTGTTGTCATAATTAATTTTCCTCCTTTGATTTCACTTAATTTCAAACTTTCTAAATGTAGAAGTTTTTGTACATTCTTCATATATTGATGGATATTTTTCCTTTAAAGTTTTACTGTCCACTGATGTCCTTCCTTGTGTCTTCCATATGACTTTTTTATCTAGAGCTATGCCAATTTCATTATCCTTTAGTAAATCTTTTAATTTGTTTTCATACTCTCCTAGTTTCAATTCAAGATCCTTTGCATGACCTTTCAGTTCTTCTCTCTTTTCAATTAGCTCTATAGCCTCCTCTGGAAGAATTATTTCCGCATTTGGTTTGCTTGTAGGGTATAAGGTTTTCAATAATTCTGTTGAAGCATATGTACCTTCTATCATAGGTGGATTCTTAGCTAAAACATGATTTTTCCAGAAACTTTTTGCAAGATTCTTTACCATTTCTATAAGGTCATCATCCCTCTGAACATATTTTTGTACATACTTATTACCACCTATAAGAGCAGCAAAATAACCATAGCTGACTCCTGTAACAAACATATACCATTGAAGTTGAACCATATATTGCACCGGAACTTCTTCACCTTCCCATAGGTTTTTAACATATTCAGATGCTGTCTTAATTTCAAGGATTCCTTTTTCTCCCTCACTGTTAGTAATAAGCCTATCTGCATTTCCTATTGCCCACCCATACTCAGGATGTTTTAGTATTGCATTAACTTTACTTACCTTCATACCATTCCTACTTTGAAACTCTTTAGCAATAACATCTTCCATCACTCTTCCCCAGTACATCATTTCGTTATCTTCAACTGGTTCAAGGTGCCCAACTTTATCTAAATAAACCTTCATTGGTGTTGAATATTTACTGACCCCTGCTATTCCTCCAACATCAGTTCCAGTGATACCTAATTTTCTAGCTTCTAGCCACTGCTCATGAGTTAAATCCTTTGTACTAACTAAGATGTCACACTGTAGGCCGTAGTATCTCTTTACAAATTTTTGTCCATCTGTAATTCCACTTCTTCTCTCCTGAGGCATCAGTTGTGGGGTAAGCTGAAAGGCAATTAGTGGATCCTTAGCATAAGCTACACTTTCCAAATCCTATCCCTCCAATTTTTCTAATTCTGCATCTAGCTCTGCAATCTTAGCTTCTAAATCTGCAATTTCCATCTTAATTTCATCAATCCTGGTTTCATTTTCTATAGGGCAAAGTGTGCTGTTTAATGTGCAATCACCAGTAATTTGATTTTCATGGACGCATCCAACTTGGCACATAATCTTTTCCTCCAATTTCATTTTTTGGTACTATTCTCAAACCTCTTGCATAGAATATATTGAGAAAGTATTTTTCATTTTTTAAAAAGTAGTTTTAAATTAAAGGCTTTACAGCCTGTTTATCAGATGTTGGTTAGTAGTTTAATTAGCTTCCTTTAACTTCTCTATAAGTATATCTAACTGCCTCGGAGATAGTTTCTCTGCTAGTATACAAGCCTGTTCTCTAGCAATTCTTTTGCTTAGCTCTTCTAAATCAACTTCATGAAGATTACTTATTGTTACAGCTTTAATTTTAGACATGATTACTACCTCCTTTTTCCATTCATAATATTCAAAACCTTATAATTCTGTGACATTTATTCTAAAATATATGGATAAAACTCAACACCATTCAATACTTCAACAATGCTAATTTCTTTTAAAAATTCTTCTCTTCTGTTTTTATACACTGCTCAAAGAGTTTATTCCAATCATTGACTATTACCGCAGTTGTGCAAGGCATATTAACTCTGTAGATTTCATCACCTAGTACACGCCACTTCATCCAAAGCAGTTTCTTCTCCTCTCTCTATTAAAGGTAAAATTCCTTCCTGCTTTAAAATCTCATAAATGAACAATCTTCCTTTTTGAGTCCACTTGGTATTCATTTTCACTGCTTTTGTGCCATCTTTATGTGTAATTGGTATGGTTTCAGAATGTGTATATCCCTTACCATGATGATGGCTATATAAAAGCCATTGACCACTTTGCTTATACTGAACTTTAAAATAATGTAGGGTTTCATTCATTTCTGTTCCACTGATCCCATAATCCTTAGCTATTTGGGTTATAGTTACAAGACCCTTATTCTTTAAGATAGAATCTGTATAGTCTGCCTTTGGTTTAAGCTCTCCCAGTAGTTGATCCTTCTTCTTATTCTCTAATTGCAGGACTTTCTTTTCTTCTCTCTCCTTTTTAAGCTCCGTTAAAATCTTAATCATGGTATCTGGATTTAAAAGCACCTCTTCTAGCTTCTCAGGAGTCATGTATGTTCCATGTTTTCTAATGCTCGGTAGTACTTCTACTGCTAACCAGTGTTGGAATCTTTCAGCTATTTCATTACTAGCTTTAAATGCTAGTTTGTAAACTGCTGATTCTGTAATGAAATCACCTCTCCCTACTTCTTTGGGAAACTTTAAATATTCATTTACTCTTGACCATCTGATATTTTTATAGGTTCTGCCATGTTTGGCAGAAGTACTTATGAACCCTAAGCTTCTCGCAACTCTTTCCGCATCAAATAAAACTTCTCCATTATCTAACTTAAGAGCCACTTCAAATAAACCTTCTTTAAAAATCTGTATATTGCTCACTTTGCATCCTCCTACTAAAAATGTATAAATTGGTTAAACTAAGCTATGATACTTTGTTTTGTGCTACGCAGATCATTTTCTGGGAATAGTTCGCTTAAGGGAACCTCTATTGTATTAGCAATAATTCGTGCATTTTCAAGGCTTGGCATTGAGTTGCCATTCATAATCTCATAAAAGGAAGATTTTGAAAGACCAGTTTTTGTTATCACATGAGTTATTTTCAAGCCTTTTTCTTTTATAACTTGCCTTATGTTATTATTCATAATGTCACCTCCTTTACATAAATATTACCACTATACCGAACGTATAGCAAAACTTATTTTACCTCATAACCGAACTTTATTTACCTTTATACCGCACCGCGTAGTATTATCTACGTTTTTCTTAAAAATGCTCTAATTTTCGTGTTTACTTCACCGAACCATATGATATAATATGAGTATGGTTTACCGTACCGAATGGAGGAATTAAATATGTCACTAGGTCAAACTATTAAGAATATTAGAAATTCCAAAGGTTTTTCTATTATGAAGGTTAAAGAATTGACAGGATTATCTAAATCTACTATTAGTGATTTAGAAAACGATAAAAGCAGTCCAACAGCAGATACACTGCAAAAGTTAGCAACAGCACTAGAAGTACCTGTAGAAGAGTTCTTTAAAGAAGGAAATGATACTGAAGATATATCAAAAGAAGATAACGCAGTAACTCCAAATACTAATGCAGAACCTTCGCCCTTGCATTTAACCATCAAAGAGCAAGAACAAATAGGTGAAGAAGGCCAAAAAATACTGAGAGAATTTGCTCTTTCTTTATCCAAGGAAAAGAACAATTTAAAAGAAGAGGATTATATGGTATTAGGTGCAAGTATAATGTCTGCACTAGAAACTATAAAGATTAAAAACAAAGTGAAATATTCATCTAAAAAATACAAAAATAATGAGGAGAAATAAGGGGTAAAGGGGTTTATATTTTTGTATATTGAGAAAAATATTGAGAAAACTGTGA
This sequence comes from Clostridium sp., assembly GCF_036642255.1. Taxonomy (GTDB): domain Bacteria; phylum Bacillota; class Clostridia; order Clostridiales; family Clostridiaceae; genus Clostridium_J. The sequence continues at coordinate 12,934 of NZ_JAVWDJ010000008.1, forward strand.
ATAGACTTATAAAGAAGAATAAAACAAGTAACCCTGAGGAATTAATCAGAAGTATGAAAAATGTAGATTTTGCATATGAACCTCTTACTGAAAATCTCCATGGTTATTACTTCTATATTAGTGAAAAGAGACAAATTGTGAGAGTAGATGAATTTTTGAATTATTTTTCAAAGCAATATGTTTTATTTCATGAACTAGCACACATTATATCAAAACATAGAGGTACCATACTATTCGATTGTCTTAATACTGTGAGTAATCTAAAAGAAGAATACGAAGCGGATTTAATAGCTACCTATATGTTTGTGCGCCACAATGAAATTACTGCTTCTAATGTAGATGACTTTGTGCTTCCTAAAAGAGCTTCTGAATTAGTACATAAGTTTATTTTAGATACAGGTAATCAGCATAAAAATTTCAAATAGTTATATTGGGGACAAGCAGTCATGATTAAAACTTTAAATTAATACACTAATAGATAAATAGATGGATATAAATGGATAATGATAAAATATTTGATTTAATTAGTAAGATGTACTGTGAGATGCAAGAAGGTTTTAAAAAAGTAAATAAGAGACTAGATAAAATTGAATCTAAGCTGGAAAATAACACAGTGCTACTTGAAAATGCAAATGCTAACATAAAAACATTAGCTGAAGTGCAAGGAGCATTTTCTGAATAGCTAGACAGAGCCAAAGATTAAGATGGTAAAACTCTTGGTGAAAGATTAGATGTTATAGAACTTGCAGTTACAAGTACTACTAAATTAGTTGCAAATATTGCTGACACTGTAGAAGTTCTCAAAGTAACTACTGGTAAAAATGAAATAGATATAAAAATATTAAAGAAAAGTAGAATTAGTTCCACGGCTAAATATGGATATATAAATAATTGGCACACTGGTTGTGTTAATTTTTTTAAACGTCAAAGAACATACATTCGATAAGGAGATGGATATAATGAATAAGAAAAAAGATAATAAATTAGATGGATTAAAAAAAGTAGATTATGAAACCACAATTAACTTTGTTAATAATATGGCTAAACTCGGTGAGGGAAATCATATTCTAGAATGCCCAGTATGTAGTAATGATGTGCTTGCCAGCACCATAATGAGCTATGGATCTTTACATGGTAGAGCTAAATGCACAAAATGTGATTTTACAATTCTGCTATGATTATCTCACAAAAACTAGCTATATTAGTTGCAATATTATTTGCACATTATAAGATAATTTTAAGCAACTTATATTAAAAAGAATGCAAAATAGAACTATATTTTTATGTAGTATATTTATTGCATTCTATATATTACAAAAATCTATAACTTAAAACACAATATGTAGTAGCATTTTCATACTTACTTCTACTACATGTAGGATAAAAATCTCACATAATACTTTTTGTGGTTTAATCATGCTATAGAAAGTCTAAAAAAGCTCTTTTAAATTGGAATATTATTCTCGTAGTTTTAATAATAACTTAGTATTAGAATTAAATTGAGGTGATACTGTGAAAGCGGCAATTTATTCAAGGAAGTCAAAGTTCACTGGCAAAGGTGATTCTGTTGAAAATCAAATACAAATATGTAAGGAATATGCTAAGTTACATTTCGATAATATAACTAATGATAGTTTTGAAATATATGAAGATGAAGGGTTTAGTGGTGGTAATACCAATAGACCTATGTTTCAGCAGTTTTTAGAAGATATTAAATTAAAGAAATTTGATATTCTTATGTGTTATAGGCTAGATCGTATTTCTCGTAATGTTGCTGATTTCTCTGCCACACTAGAAACACTGCAGAAATACAATGTGGAATTTGTATCAATAAAAGAGCAATTTGATACGTCTACCCCTATGGGACGTGCTATGGTATATATCTCTTCAGTTTTTGCACAGCTTGAAAGAGAAACTATTGCTGAGCGAGTTAGAGACAATATGCTTGAACTTGCTAAAACAGGCAGATGGCTTGGAGGACAAACTCCCCTTGGGTTTAATTCTGAACAAATTACTTATTTAGATGCTGAATTCAAAGAGAGAAGTATGTATAAATTAGCACCAGATACTGAAGAACTTGAAATTGTTAAGTTGATATATAGTAAATATTTAGAATTTCAGTCATTGAGAAAAGTCCATACTTATTTACTAAAAAACAATATTAAAACTAAACAAGGCAAGGACTGGCTTGCAAGCTCTTTATCAAATGTACTTACATCCCCTGTTTACGTTAAAGCTACCTCTGAGGTTTTTACTTACCTTGAAAGTAGAGGAATTAATACTGTTGGAACCCCAAACAACATTAATGGAATTTTGACATACAATAAGAAAAAGGGTAGAAGCCAACATAGAGATGAAGAAGAATGGATTGCTTCTATAGCAAAACATGAAGGTGTTATAGATGGTGATACCTGGTTGAAGGTACAATATATGCTTGAGGAAAACAAATCAAAAGCGCCTCGTTTAGGTAAAACACATAATGTTTTACTTACAGGCATACTCAGGTGTGAAAAATGTGGCTCAAATATGGGCGTAGTTCACGGCAGGAAGGATTCTAATGGTAATAAGATCTATTACTATGCCTGCACAATGAAACAGGATTCTAGGGGCACAAGGTGCAATAATGAGAATGTTAGAGCTGATGAATTAGAAGAAATGGTTATTAGCAAACTAAAACTTCTCTATAGCAACCGTGGTGAGTTAGTTAAAGAGCTTAATGGTAGAAAAAAGTTAATCAGTATAAATAAAGATAAAGAAACCTTAATTGCGAATACTAAGAATTCTATTGTTGAAATAGAAACTTCTATAAATAACCTAATTGAGCAATTAGCCACTACCTCCCCTGCTGTTTCAAAATATATTATTGCAGATGTTGAAAGAAGAACTGAGCAACTGGAAAAACTAAAAATTAATCTGTTAGAACTTCAGAAAGAAACTATTGAGCAAGAAGAAGAATTAGTTAATATTAATTTACTTATACAAGGACTAAAGGATATCAGCATGTATATTGATACCGCAGATCAAGATACGAAAAAGAAGCTGCTAAGTATATGTTTAGATCAAGTAACCTGGAATAGTGAAACTGGAATAGTTGATTTTAACCTTTGGAATGAAGGTAGTAAAAAAAAATAAAACTTCTCCCTCCAAAAATTGGAAAAGTGTTGCAGTTTGTAATGTCGAGCAGAAGCAATATCAACGGGTTCTCTTGCAGGTCACAATGCTGTTAGAAGTCAATTAGGCATGCCTTTATTGATTCTTCCACGATTATTAGTAATCGGTGATATCATTGCATATGCTAATGAAAAAGTTATGACAAAGGATGGTCGAAGAAATAGATACACTTTTGCTGGTGCAGAATATTTTCAAAGAATGAAAGACTTAAACCTATATTCATTAGACAATGAAGAAATTCATAATAGAGTTAAAAAGTTAAACTTAGATAATATTTTTAATCAAAAATTATTATAGAAATTATAAGAGAGTTAAGGCAGGTTCCTAACTCTCTCATTTTTATTAATTTGGTTAATTTATTTTGTTCTTCATATTAACAATATCCCTAAGCAGGGACGCCGCTGCCGGAATAGTACCCGAAGCACCACCCATAATAGTTATATCTCCTAAAGTATCAGTAGTATATTTTACTGCTTTATTTTTTCCATCTACATTGAAAAATGAATCGTCACTATAAATTTTTTGTAGTGAAACTGAAAGTTCCCATTTTTTGTAAACCTGTTTAGCTCTACCAACAAGTTTGTATTTATAATTCTGAAGCTTTCCACTTTGAATTTGCTCTTTTGTAATATCTTTAATTCCACTTATTTTTACATCCTTAAGATCTTTGTTATCATTTAATATAGAATTATAAATAATAACTAGTTTAGTTGCAGTATCGTATCCCTCTATATCCAATGACGGATTGCTTTCTGCTATACCTAAAGCTTGTGCTTTTTTAAGTGATTCTTCAAAACTCAAGTTATTTTCTTCCATTTCGTTGATAATATAGTTTGATGTGCCATTGAATATTCCTTGAATTTCTAACACCTCTGAACCCGCAATATCAAAAATTCCAGCATTTATAGCTGGCAGTGCGCCACCTGTTGTACACCCTATATATAAATCACAGCTATTTTCCTTTGCTAAAGCCTTTAATTTGTTATGTTCCAAAAGAATAGGTCCCTTATCTCCAGTAACTACATTTATTCCCTTTGAAAGCAATTTAGTAATGTAGGCTAATCCTGGTTCTCCAGTGTATATATTTGTTGGTGTAATTATTATTGCAGTATCTACACCTCCATTTTCAATAACATAGTCAATATCAATTTCTGATGAAAAAGAAGGTGAATCTTCTAAATTTTTATTGCCATCTATAATACTCATTAATTCATCAATAGGAAATCCACCTGGATTATAAATACATCCTTTAGAAGAAAAAATTGAAATAACTTCCAAGGAAATGCCCTTATTTTTAAGGAATTTTTTTTTATTATTTAGCAATCGAATAAAGGCTCTGCCAATATTGCCAAATCCCATTAATACTACTCTCATTTTAGACCCTAATTAAACTAGTTCTATATATATCTAAAATATCATCTCTTGTCACTTTAGATGGATGATTCCTTAGCTTTGACTCATTACTAGCCATATACGATGCATACTCATAGATTTCTTCATCTGTTATTGCTATAGGTTCTCCTATACAATCCATTAAAAAGTCTCCAAATTGATTTAAATTGTTAAACCCAATTAGTTCCAAAATAGTTTTTACCTTCAGTTTATCTTTACAAAAATTCATATAAGATTTTAAAAATACTCCGTTTGCTTTGCCATGAGGAACACCTTTATTGTAAGTTAAAGCATAGCCCATACCGTGAGGAAGTGAAGTTCCAGATTGAGAAATAACCATTCCTCCAATACACGATGCTATCAAGAGCTTTTCACGGGTTTCAAAATCGAGTTTTTCATTTTTTACTTCATTTATACATTGCCCCATGAGCTTTAACCCGCTTTCAGCTAACCCATCACTATAAATATTAGCATTAGCAGATAAATACCCTTCTATTAGGTGCGATAGTGCATCTACTGATGTATTTATAGTTACATCTACAGGTGTATTCATTAAGTATGTTGCATCTAAAAAACAGATTACTGGAAATACCTTTTGCACTATACCACGTTTAGTTTTTACTTCATGGTCTGTAACTATTGCATAAGGTGTCACTTCAGTTCCAGTTCCTGCAGTGGTAGGAATAGCTACTATGGGTACTGATAATAACATAGGTGATGCAAACAAGTCTTTCCTTGTTGCCTCTATATTTTTCATTAGAACTCCTGCTGCTTTGCAAGCATCTATTGGAGAACCTCCTCCTACACCGATAATAAAATCAACTTCCTTATCCCTACCCAAACAAGAAATTTTTTCTACAGTTTCTACTGAAGGGTTTTCTTCTACTTCATCAAATAAAAAGTAAGTAATCCCCACTTCTTGAAGTAGTTCAACTAAATCCGCCAAAGACCCATTATGTTTTGAAGAGCTTTTACCAGTAACAATTAGTGCTTTTTTGCCTAAGGCTGATACTGCTATACCATGATTTTTTAAGGCGTCCTTTTCTGCAATAATTTTCGTCGGCATATAAAATATAGGATTATTCATAATAATTCCTCCGTTTTTAAACTTATTATCCTTAATATAACATTTGCATATACATTTCTCAATATTATTACTTTTATTTCCATGGAAATGAAATGTAAACAGTTTGGAGTATAATTTTTCTTAAAAAGATAACTCTATTACAAGGAGGTGAATAATATGGCTCAGAACAAGCAAAAACAACAAAATAAATTACAAGGAATGAATAATCAAAAACCTACATCTAATCAACAGTCTTATATTAGTGATGAAAGCAAAACCATCCATGGTGGAGCAAAGGATACTGAACCAAACACAAAAGAAAATCAACTTAGATAACTAAAAAGAGCTATTTCATAGCTCTTTTTCTTGATACATTTTCATTTTTAATATTTTTAATCAAGAATTTTCTTAATAAAGTCGGTAACCTTTTTATTATTAACACTATTGCTAGCCTTCATTGGGTATTTCATAAGTACTTCTTTGTCACTACTTATAACTAAAATTCCAATTTCATCTCCTTCTTTTACAGGTGCTTTTATAGCATATTTAGGTACTCTTACTTCCTTGTTTATACTTCCATCATTTTTCACAGGAACAATTATGTCCTTATCAATTTTTAGCTGAACTTTACTTCTATTATTCTCTACATAAACTTCCCCTAATATATCATCTTTAGAAACAACTTTTTTAAAGGTATAATTTTCCTTAACGTAATCATAGATTTTTTTTGTTTGATTCCATCTATCGTTACAATTTAAAGTTACAATTATTATATCGCTATTATCATATTTAATAGAACTTACTAAACATTTTCCAGCATTACCAGTATATCCTGTCTTAACTCCATTTGCTTCTGGTATTTGATATATAATCTTATTTATATTTTGAAAACTTCTTGTGAATCCATTTTCATTTCCTTCAACTAATTTTGCAGAAACTATTTCATTAAACTCTTTTATTTCCTTTGCTTTCATAGTTGCTATTGCTAAATCATATGAAGAGGAATAATGATAAACACTATCAAGCCCATGAGGAGACTCAAAATGACTATCCATAAGTCCTATTTCAAAAGCATACTCATTCATTAAAGCACAAAACTTTTCAATAGACCCACACATACCTTCTGCAATTGCTATCGCACAATCATTACCAGATTTTAACATTAATCCATATAATAATTCTTTTAGAGTAACTTTTTCCCCACTTTTATAGCCTACCTTTGATCCTCGAATTGTAGCTGCATTTTTAGATATTTGAATTTCTTGATTTAAATTTCCGTACTTAAGTGCAACTAAGCAAGTTATTATTTTAGTTGTACTAGCCATTGGAATAACTTTGTGAGCATTTTGTTCAAAAAGTACAACACCTGTATTACTGTCTATGGCAATTGCTGAAACTGCATTTACTCTAAGTGACTTCCCGTAAACTATAGGGGAAAAAACTGTTACTATCATGGTAACAATGATAAACATTGAGAATAGTTTTAAAAATTTATTTTTCATAATTTCACTCCTAACACTAGATTTTTAATGACATTTCAGAAGGATATATTACTTACTTATTGACATATTCATATGTAAAAATCATTTCCTTCTTGAAGTGGTGGAATAAAATAAATTTATGCGTTATTTTAAAACAGTAATTAGTAGAAATTGTATATTAAAACTTTAAATGGATAGAATTATAAATACAAAATTTATGGAGGGATTACGTTGAAAATTTTCTTAATAGTGTTAACTATAACATCATTGATATTATTATTACCTATTCCTCTTAAAATAACACTATCTTATTCTGGTAAAAAAGCACACATTAAAATATATAATAAGGAAATCAATATTACTAAAAGAGTGAAAAAAAAGATAAAAAAGACAACTGTAAAAGTAACAGATAAGATTGAAGAAGATGTTATACACAAAGATTTTTTTAACCCACATAACATTAAAAAAATCTTGAAAATTCTTAAAAGAAATAAATTTAAATTTAATTACAAAAGTAATATATCAATTACTTACTCCTTGGAAGACGCTGCTCATACAGCAATTATGTATGGATTTTTAAATCAGTTACTGAGTTATTTACATGGATTTTTAGCTATGTTTTTAAATGTAAAAGATTATAAATACAATATAAATCCGCAATACAACAAATACTACTTAAATTTCGAAATAACTAGTATAGTTTTTGTAAATTTAGGAAAACTTATATATATATGTATTATTATTCTTCATGCTCTAAAATTTGGTCCAAAAAAATTAAAATTACCAAAGGTTCAATATAAGGAGGAAATGCAAAATGGATAATCATCATCCAATAGAAAACTTAATGAGAAGCACCATGGAAAGTATCAAAGATATGATTGATGTTAATACGGTGGTAGGCGAACCTGTCACTGCCTATGATGGAACAGTGATAATACCAATTTCAAAGGTTTCCTTTGGATTTGCATCTGGAGGAACAGAATTTGAAAATACAAGAGATTTAGACAAGTGTGATAGACATCCTTTTGGTGGAGGTTCAGGTGCTGGTATTTCTATACGACCTGTAGGATTTTTAGTCGTAAAGGGTGATTCTATAAGAATGTTACCTGTAGACCAAACCAATACTTATGACAAAATTGTTGATACTGTACCTCAAATTATTGATATGTTCAAAGATATGTTTAAATCAAAAGATGATGAATGTTGTGTTGAGAATGAAAATGAAAAAAAGGAACCTTGTGTTGATAAAGTTCCTTTTGATCCTTGTGATCCTCCTGAATAAGTTTCATAGTAAAAAAGATTGCCTATCATGGCAATCTTTTTTATATTAAATTAATTTCATCTTCTAATTCAATATCCTTAATAAAGTTATCCAAAGAAGGCAATTGTTCTATATTATTAAAATTAAAATGTTTTAAAAATTCTTCTGTAGTACCATACAGATTCGGCCTTCCCACTACATCCTTTTTCCCACTTTCCTTAATTAAACTTTTTTCAATTAAGGTAGTTATGGCTCTATCACTTTTAACACCTCTTATCTCTTCTATTTCAATTCTTGTGATAGGTTGTTTATAAGCAATAATCGCCAGGGTTTCTAATGATGCCCTTGATAATGATTGTCTAATATTTGTTTTAAGTAACTTTTGTATCTGATCACTATTTTTAGGCTTTGTGACCATTTGATATTCACTATTAATATTTACTATTCTAAGTCCCCTGCTTCTATCTTCATCATAAATTTTAATCATTTCATCTAAAAGCTGTTCAGTAAAATTAACTGTACATTCAATTATCGATGCAATTGTATTAATGTATAATGGATCTCCTGTTGCAAACAATAAAGATTCTATTATAGAATAATAAGTTTTTCTTATCGAAATTTCATCAAGTTCTAATTGTTCTAGAGTGACACTATTCATCTTGTTCTATCCTTTCTATATAAATGTCCTTAAAATTCCCTTCCTGAATAACCTTTATATCCCTTAACTTTATGAGTTCAAGTAATGCTAGAAAAGTTACAATAATCTCTGTTTTACTACTATAATTTTTTAACATAGAAGTAAAATGAACTTTAGAGGTAACTTTTATTAAAGATTTAATTTCTACCATTTTATCTTCTATTTTATAGGTTTCCATTTTTATTTTATCTTCAATATTAGTCTCAGTATTTATTTTACTCATATAATTGTTTATTAAATCGTTATATATATTATATAAATCAAGCATTGTAATATCCTTTAGTATATCTACTGTAGTATCCTTGTTACTCTGCTTTTCTTCAATGATCTCAGGCTTTTTAGTAAACATTATTCCTACTTCTTTTTCTCTTTCAAGTAAGAATTCTGCAGCTAATTTAAATCTTTTATATAATAAAAGTTTATCTAATAGTTCTTGTGCTATATCTTTTTCATCCTCATCATCTTCCGTTTTAGGTTTGGGTAAAAGAAGCTTGGACTTAATTTCAATTAAAGTAGCAGCAATAACAATAAATTCAGAAGTTATATCTAAATCCATGTTCTTCATTTGCTTAAGAAAATCTAGATATTGGTTAGTTATTTCCAAGATTCTTATATTATATATATCCATTTCATTTTTTTTAATTAAATGCAATAATAAATCAAAAGGTCCTTCAAAGTTGGTTATCTTAATACTAAGTGACATAATTTGCTCCTTGTTATATGAATTTGAAAAGTCCATCAATTGTTATGAATAAAAATCAACAACTAACTTTAATTATGAAAGGAATTTATTTATCTTAATAATTATCATAACTTATTTTAAGGCATCTGAAATGAAATAACAAGTCAAAGATGTGGTAGACATTTGCATTGAACAAAAGCAAGTTGAATACGATTCAAGCTATGGATATGCAAAACTCCTTTATTACCTGATAAAACTAGCATACCACTGACTAATTTATATGATTATCTAATCTGAAATTATCTAGACATAGAAAAAAGCCTATTAAATAGGCTTTTTTCTTTAAATTACTATATTGCATGATCGAAGATTTCTATAAATATATTTTTTAGGTTATTCAAAAATTGAGATTGTTTTACTTCTCTATCACTATAAAGTTCTGTTTTATTAACAAGTGTATCCCCAATATATAGTTCGCATATTCCAACTATATCTCCTTCTTTAATACTCTTTAAGTTTGGATCTATGGTCACTTTTTTATTTATTTGTTCTTCAGTACCCTTTTCAATTGTAATTCTGATATCATCTTTTGCTTTAGCTATATAGAATTTATCTCCACTTTTATTAAGAGGGACTTTCTGAACTTCTTCATCTTTTCCTACTAATTTCTTACTTTCAAATTTAGCAAACCCGTAATCCATAAGTTTACTAGCATCAGCATTTCTTTGTTTATAGCTTGGTGCTCCCATAATTACTGCTAACATTCTTACATCATTTCTGAGTGATGTAGCAGATATACAGTACATTGCTTCCTGGGTAAATCCAGTTTTTAAACCGTCACAGCCCTTATAAAATCTTACTAATTTATTATGATTAACAAGCTCTATAGGACTTTGTCTTCCTTCGCTTATAGTTTCCATATAAATAGATGAATATTTGAGTATAGTTGGGTGTTTTAAAAGTTCCATTGACATTATAGCAATATCATTGGCGGTAGATAAGTGCCCATCAGCACTTAATCCAGTGCAATTTTTAAATGAAGTATCCATCATTCCTAAAGCTTTAGCTTTCTCATTCATTTTAACAACAAAAGCTTCTTCACTACCCTCTAAAAACTCACCCATGGCAACTGCAGCATCATTACCAGACGCTATAGCAATACCTTTAAGTATTTCTTCAACGGTTCTTACCTCACCAGTATCAAGAATCATACTGCTTCCACCCATTGACTTAACTTTTTCACTACATACGATTTTATCACTAAGCTTAATTTTTCCACTATCTAAGGCTTCCATAGCAAGAAGCATAGTCATTATTTTTGTTACAGATGCTGGAGCAAATTTTTCTTTTGAATTCTTTTCATATAGAACTTTTCCAGTGGTTGGCTCAATCAACAAAACAGATCTTGCTTGTGGTTCAAAGCCAATAGTCCCTTGTGCCCCATTTTTCTTGTTATCTTCGGGAGCTAATGCCTTTACTGGCAACACAAAGAATTGCAATGAAAATACTATTGATAATAATAAACTAAATATTGCACTATTTTTTCTCATAACTTACCTCCATAAAACTTTTTTATAGAGCTATTTTTACCAACAATCTCAAAATTTATCCAAAAAAAAATTAAAAGGTCAGATAAGAAATCTGACCCAAACTTTTATTCTACTATATTGTGTATTAGTGGAATGTTATTAACAAAGTCCAAAGAAATTACATAGTTGTTTAAAACATCTTGTTTTGCTTTTTCTATATTGCTTTCGTCATTACTATGTATATATGCTAATATATCACCTTTTGAGACTTTATCTCCTCTTTTTTTATTTAAAACAATTCCTACCGCTAGATCTATTATGCTTTCCTTAGTAGCTCTTCCTGCCCCAAGTTCCATTGCAATTAATCCTATACTTTCAGCATGAATTTTTTCTACATATCCTTCTTCATCTGAAATTACAGGAATAACATATTTTGCTTTTGGCAGCAAGTTCGTATCATCTATGCAACTAGCATCACCCTGTTGTGCTATAACAAATTCCTTTAATTTGCTTATTGCAGCTCCTGAGCTAATTGTGTTTTGGAGCATTTCCCTAGCTATTTCTACATTATCAGCCACTCCAGCCATAGTAACCATATAACTACCTAAAGTTAAGCAAAGCTCTAGTAAATCTTCTGGACCATTTCCTTTTAAAGCATTTATTGCCTCTTCAACTTCCAAAGCATTTCCTATGGCAAGACCGAGAGGTTGGTCCATATCAGAAATTATGGCTACAGTTCTACGTCCAACATTGGTACCAATACTAACCATCTCAGATGCAAGTTCATGTGCCGCTTCAGGGGTTTTCATGAAGGCCCCTTCACCAACCTTAACATCAAGCACAATACAATCTGCACCAGATGCGATTTTTTTGCTCATAATACTCGATGCTATTAAGGATACATTATCAACTGTAGCAGTAACATCTCTTAATGCATAAAGCTTCTTATCTGCTGGAGCCAACTCTCCTGTCTGGCCACCAACTGCAATTTTAATATGGTTAACATTATCGATAAATTGCTTTCTTGGTATTTCTACTGAAAATCCTTTAAAGGATTCCAATTTATCTATAGTTCCACCTGTATGACCAAGCCCTCTTCCTGACATTTTTGCAACAGGTACTCCCAGTGCTGCAACCATTGGTCCTAATACTAAGGTAGTAGTATCTCCAACGCCTCCAGTACTATGCTTATCTACCTTTACACCATTTATTTCACTTAAATCTAAAGTATCCCCTGAATTAACCATAGCCATAGTTAAATCAGCAGTTTCTCTTCCATTCATTTTTTGGAAGAAAATCGCCATTAATAATGCAGATACTTGATAATCAGGTATTTCCCCATTGGAGTATTTATCAACAAAATAATTTATTTCTTCTGTTGTTAATTCATTTCCATTTCTCTTTTTAATGATTAAATCATACATTCTCATAAGTATTGTTTTTAGTAGAACTAAAAACACCCACCTCCTATCTAAACACAAAATCAAGTTATATTACAAATTACTTATTATTTCTTTCACAAGTGATATAAACTTAGTCATAGCTTTATTAGCTGTTTCAACAACTCTTAAATGGTCAAGTGGTTCTAAACTATCTGCAATTGCCATATCAGTTATGCAAGAAATGCCTAAAATTTTCATCGACATATGATTAGCAACTATTACTTCAGGTACTGTTGACATTCCAACAGCATCTCCACCGATAAGTCTTAGCATTTTTAATTCTGCTGGTGTCTCGTAAGTTGGTCCTGAAACTGGACAGTAAACGCCTTGTTGTACTTTTATATTTAATTTTTCTGCAGCTTTTAAAGCTGCTTCTCTTAAGTCTTTACTATAGGCACAAGACATATCTGGGAATCTTGGTCCTAACTCTTCAAAGTTCTGTCCAATCAACGGATTATCTCCTATCATATTAATATGATCTGTAATAATCATTAAATCTCCTGGTTCAAAATTAGGATTCATTCCCCCTGCGGCATTAGTAACGATAATTTGATTTATTCCAAGTGCCTTAATCACCCTAACTGGGAAAGTAACTGTTTGCATATCATATCCTTCATAGTAATGAAATCTGCCGTTCATAGCAAGTACTCTCTTGCCACATAAATCCCCAATTATCATTTCTCCTGCGTGACCTTTTACAGTAGATTGTGGAAATCCAGGAATATCCGAATACTTAATAACTTTTTTATTTTCTATATCATTGACAATGCCACCAAGTCCACTTCCAAGTATTATAGCGATATCAATATTTGAATTATCCTTATCTATAATATATTCTTTTGCATCTCTAATGCGTTGTAGCAAATCCATTATTATCCTCCTCATTTTCACCCTTAACTGAATTTTAAAAATAAGTGTAATAAACAATATGTTGTGCCAGCAATTTATAATAACAAAATAAATTTTGCCAGCACAACTATTTAAATTATTGCATCTTCTCTACAATTCCATTTACCAAAGAGATAAACTTACTTTTCACTTTTGTTGATGTTTCAATCACTTCTTCATGATTTAAAGGTTGATCTAGTATACCCGCAGCCATGTTTGTAATGCATGAAATTCCTAAAACCTTTAGTCCACAGTGTCTTGCAGCGATTACTTCTGGTACTGTTGACATTCCTACAGCATCTGCTCCCACTATTCTAGCCATTCTTACCTCCGCAGGTGTTTCATAAGTTGGACCTGTAAACATCATGTAAGTTCCTTCTTTTAATTCTACATCTAAGGATTTACCAACTTCTCTAGCTAAGATTCCATATTCTTTATCATATGGAGTAGACATATCTGGGAATCTTGGACCAATCTCTTCATTATTTCTACCTATAAGTGGATTATTTCCTGCAAAGTTTATATGATCTTTGATTATCATTAAATCTCCAGGAACAAAATCTGTATTTACTCCACCACAAGCATTGGTAACAATAAGTGATTTTACACCAATGTATTTCATAATGTATATTGGTAATGCAAGTAAGGACATAGGATGACCTTCATAATAATGAAATCTTCCTTGCATCATAATAACTTTCTTATTTCCTAGCTTTCCAACCACAAACTGTCCTGCATGACCTTGTACAGTAGAAACTGGTAAATTTGGTACTTCTGAGTATTTAATTACTGTTTTTTCATCTAATGTATCTGCCATATCCCCTAGTCCAGAACCTAAAATTATACCAATTTCTGGTTGAAATTTCAATTTACTTTTCACATATTCAACACTTTCATTTAAAATATTTAAATCCATAATTATCCTCCTAAAAAGTTAATCTCTTATTCTACTTTAGTATTAAATTAGCAAAACTTTCTCCTGCTAAGTCGTTATCTATTTCTAATAGTTCTAGAATTGTTTTACCCATATCGCTAAAACTATTACGAATTCCTATATTTACGTTATTTTTAACACCTTTTCCATAAACTAATAAAGGTACATATTCCCTTGAGTGATCAGTGCTTTCAGTGGTTGGGTCACAACCATGATCTGCAGTAATCATAAGTATGTCATTTTCACCTAAAGAATTAATTATTTCTGGCATTCTCTTATCAAACTCTATTAACGCATTAGCATATCCTTCAACATCATTTCTATGACCAAACTTCATGTCAAAGTCTACAAGGTTTGTGAAGATTAATCCAGTTCCATTATTTCTCATGAATTCAAGAGTTTTGTCAACTCCATCCATATTATTTTTAATGGTTACTGAATCTGTAACTCCCTTTCCAGTAAATATGTCTTTAATTTTTCCTACTGCCATAACTTTTTGTCCAGCTTCACTTATATACTCAAGCATTGTTTTATTGAAGGGTTCCAATGCATAATCATGTCTATTTGATGTTCTAGAAAAGTCTTCCTTTTTGGTTCCAATAAATGGCCTTGCAATTACCCTACCTACCATTTTATCCCCAACTAGCATTTCTCTTGCAATTTCACACATTTTATAAAGCTCTTCTAATGGAATAATTTCTTCATGAGCTGCTATTTGAAAAACACTGTCTGCTGAAGTGTATATGATTGGATACCCTGTTTTCATGTGTTCTTCTCCAAGTTCTTCAATAATAGCAGTTCCTGAAGCTACTACATTTCCTAAGGTTTTTCTTCCAATTTTACTTTCAAATTCTTGAATTATTTCTTTTGTAAATCCATTTGGGTAAGTATTTAAAGGTGTTTCCAAAATAACTCCACCAATTTCCCAATGTCCAGTAATTGTATCTTTGCCCTTAGACAATTCTGCACATTTTCCATAGGCTCCTTGAACATTGTCCTTTTTATCAAAACCAATGCTATTATCAATGTTTCCAAGACCTATGTTTTCTAAGTTCGGTAATGAGAATCCTTTTACTTTCTGAGCGATATTCCCAAGTGTATTGCTTCCTTCATCACCGTATAATTTAGCGTCAGGCAATTCGCCTATACCTACGCTATCAAGAATAATTAATGTGATTTTTCTATTCATAATATCTTCCTTTCACTTACTATTGATAATTTATTATTTAGTATTACTATGCACCTGTAATAGGTTTTACATTCATATTAGAAATTTCCTTTTATTTTTTTATCTTCTTAAGTATCTATATCAAAAAGATTTCAATAAATAAATGATGTGCCTATCAATTAATTATTTGAGTATTATAAAAAATAACTCAAATAACTAATAGTGGCACTCTCTAAGTATCATCTATATTATTTTGTTAACTCTATCTTATCAACACCTTAAATGTATAAAGAAAGTTATACAATATTTTTAATTGTTTATTTGTTGATTTTGACACTAGAATACTATTGTGATATATCGTTGAATCTTTAGTAATATAAAATAATAAAGTATCTATTAAGTATGGTAATATTATACCCATAATTACTAAAATAAGTAAAGACTGAAAATATAAAATCAAGAATCTCTTACTGTCTTCGTTCATAGAATTACACTCCCACAGTTTTTAGTGCAAATCTTATAAGGTTTGGTGTAATAAATGCTTCAAGTAAAAATCCTATTAACATAACAATAATAAAAACTATAAAGCATAATGTGTAATTTACTATACTGTTTTCGTTGCATCCCTTATAATTTTTATTAACTTTATCTCTTAACATACTAAAGGAAAATTGAATGGATAAAACTGAAGCCAGTATTATACAAGGAATATATATAATATTCTGCGGTAAAACCCCTAAAACAGCTAAGATTAAACCCTTATCTTTCAAGCTATGAATAAAAAAACTAATTGTAAACCCAATGGAAAACCCTTTAAAAACGCTTAAAATTAAAATTACCGGAATTCCTACTATAGTTAAGCCTAAGAACCAATAACCAATGATAATGGGTAAATTACTTTTTATTGCTTCTAGGAATATTGCTTTGTTATCAATACTTTCCAAGGTAGTTGATTTACTTAAAGATGTAATATAATTTATTAAACTGTTTTTATCACTATCACTCATGTATTTCACACTATAAATACCCAAAATTGCACCTGTAGAAAGGAAAAGTATCGTTATAAGATATATCCAAAAATTATCTCTAAAATGTTTATTAAAATTATCCATAAGTTTTTTTAGTGTCATAATATTTCCCCCTTGGTTTTTAATCTATGAATTAGTTCATATTTATGATATCCAGTGTAGGAATATGACTATAAGTTTTATTTGCAAATTAAGATCTTAATGATTTTTTATTAATGAAAAAATTCCTCCTACCTGCTAAAAAACAAATAGGCGGAATTATTATTAATCCTTAAATATTTTCTTAGTACTCTAAATAATATAAATTTAAAATTTAATACTCTATTTCATTAAATTGAATAGCCTTATTTATCATCTCTTTACTAACTTACTTTATTTTTTAATCTTAATTTATCTGCAACCATTGCAATAAATTCAGAATTTGTTGGCTTGCCTTTATCATTGTGAATAGTGTATCCAAATAGCTTGTTAATTGTTTCTACCTGACCTCTGCTCCAAGCTACTTCTATAGCGTGTCTTATTGCTCTCTCGACTCTACTTGCAGTAGTATTGTATCTTTTCGCAATGCTTGGATACAACTCTTTTGTCACCGCTGATAAAAGTTCTATATCATTAACAACTAAAGTTATAGCTTCTCTTAAATACATATATCCTTTTATGTGTGCTGGTACACCAATTTCATGTATTATACTTGTAATTTCAGCCTCTAAATCCATTGGCTCGTTATTAGATTTAATTTTAATCTCTGATGAATCATTTATCATTATAGATCTTTTAGTTTCATCTCCACTAATTGTATTATTAAACATTTGTCTTATTCTTTTTGTAAATACATCCATATCAAATGGTTTCACAACATAATAATCAGCACCTAAAGTGATTGCTCTTTGAGTTATCTTATCTTGTCCTACAGCTGATAATACAATAATTCTTGGCATTGGGTCTATATTCATGCTATTCAACTTTTCCAATACCCCTAATCCATCTAAATGTGGCATGATTATGTCTAAAACCACTAAATCAGGATTTTTTTCTTGTATTAATTTTAATGCTTCAATACCATCTTTAGCTATAGCAACTACATTAATATCTCTTTGACTAAGTAAGTAATCATTTAAAATATTACAAAACTCCTTATTATCATCAGCAATCAACACATTTATATAATTTTGATCCATACCCTAACTCCCCTTCTACTAGAAATTACCATTTTCATACATATATATTTTCGACAAAAGTAAATTAAATCCTTCTTTAAATCATAACTTTTTTATTTTTTCTATTTTTTATTTTTTAAATAAAAATTATATCATATTAAATAGTAAAAGATGTTAAATTATAGTTATATAATCTAACATCTCTTATTTTACATTATTTTCTGAACATTTAATAGTTATTTTTTAAAATTTCAGCATCTTGTAACATCCAGTCCATATATATTCCATAACCTGTATCAGGTTTATTTATCAAAACATGGGTAACTGCGCCTACTAATTTGTTATTTTGTATTATTGGGCTTCCGCTCATACCTTGCACTATTCCACCTGTTATCTCTACAAATGCAGGATCAATAATCTTAATGATCATACTTTTTGATCCAGGTGTTTCTTGAGGCAATAATCTTTCTATAACTATATCATAAAGTTTTGGCTCATTACCTTCCACAGTGGTTAATATTTGCGCTTTACCAACTTTAACTTCATTTTTCAAAGCTACTTTCATTGGCTTGTTAAACTTTTTATTTATCAATGCTTCATTTCCTACACCGAAGATTCCGCATTCAGTATTATTTTTTATTATCCCTAAGGATTGTTGCTCATTAATAAATATTCCCCTCAATTCTCCCGGATTTCCTTTTACACCTTTTCTTACTGATACTATATTTGAAGCGATTACTTCTCCATTTTCAACTTCCATAATATCACCTGTATCTACATCAGTAATTGGGTGACCTAGTGCGGCAAACCCTTTTGTTTTAGGATCATAAAAGGTCAATGTTCCCACACCAGCTGTTGAATCTCTAACCCAAAGTCCTATTTTATACTTATCATCATTTTTACTTAATACTGGAGATACTTTAAAATTAAGAATTTCTCCTTTTCTACTAACAGTTACATTTACATCTTTTCCATTTGATCTGTTAACTAATGTTGCAATATCTTCGGAACTTTTTATATTAACATCATTTATTTCTAGTACACTATCACCAATTTGAATACCTGAAAGTGATGCTGGACTTTGCACTTTATTATTCATTGTCTCAATATCTGATAGTGCAATTACAAGTGCTCCTTTTGTACTCAATTTAATCCCAACTGGTTGGCCTCCGGGGTAAACCATAATATCAGAGGCTTTTGTATAAGCTAAATTCCCACTGGTGAAGCTTCCTTGAGAAGTTTCTAATGAATCTTTATTATCACTTTTGGAATTTAGTTCTATAACTTCATTTATTTTTTTTAGTTTTGTAATTGTAGGAGTATGCTTTATGAAATCATAATTACTAAAAATAAAAAGTAGTATCGGTATTAATATCCAGTATAAAATATTCTTACTTTTTCTCATGATGCTATACCTCCTATAATCTTTATGTCATGGAATCTAAAATTAAAAATATCTTCAATTTGTCACTGATATTCTATATTAAATAAAAAACTTAATTTTTTTATCAGTTATTTCTATTGATTGACTATGCTAGAAAAAACACTAAGATGCTATTAATTTTGTTATTAAAGATATCTAATTTTAAATTGCCCCATTTTGAACTTTTTATGTTGCTATTATATTTCAATAATAGCCAAAAAAACTTGTTCTTAACATTATTTAGAATTATTTTATTAATTATTTTATATACATTTGAATTAAGGCTGTTATATTATGCAGTGCAGAACAATGGAATACATCCTTGTAATATTAACTTAGATAATGATAACCTATCAATCTATTACATTAGAATATTGTTTAATACCATAATAACTTATATACAATATAATTATGCAAAAAAACTATGAACTGATAAATATTTCAGTTCATAGTTATATCTTAGCGTTATTAAAAAATTTTATGTATAATAAATAATTTATTTTAATACATTTTTCTTTAGCTCAGACGCTAAATCAATCATTTCCTTGGCATTTTCAATAGTTAACTTAGTTACCTCACTGCCGCCAATCATCCTAGCAATTTCAAATTCAACTTCTTTAAATGAAAGTCTTTTAACTTTTGTAAATGTTGTATCTTCAGTCCATTGTTTCTCAATAAGGTAGTTAATATCAGCCATAGTAGCAATTTGTGGCAAATGAGTTACGCAAAAAACTTGATGATTTTTTGAAATTAAAAACATTTTTTCTGCTACTCTTTGTGCTATTCTACCACTAATTCCAGTATCAATTTCATCAAAAATAACTGAAGGAATTTCATCTTTATCAACAAAAACAGTCTTTAAAGCTAACATTATTCTTGAAAGTTCGCCCCCAGAAACAATTTCCTCTAATGGTTCCAAAGGTTGACCAGGATTAGTTGAAATTATAAATTGAACCTTATCATTTCCATTTTGCATTAATTCTTCAATTTGTTTTATATCTATTTTAAAGGTACTTTTGTCAAGTCCAACATAATCTAATTCTTTTTTTACCTTTTCTTCAAGGTCGATACTAATTTCACATCGGATTTCATGAATCTTACTAGCAATCAACTTCATGTTAGTAATAATATTTTTTCTGTCACTTTGAAGTTTTTCTATTATCACGGTGCTATTTATTAATTCATCATGTTTTATTTGAATTTCTTCTTTATATTTCAATACATCTTTAATTGTTTCACCGTATTTCTTTTTACAATTGGATAATTGATATATTCTTGAATTTATATAGTCTAATTCATTCTCGTCATAATAAATATTGTCTTTTATATCTCTAACTTCATCAGTATTTTGTTGAATTAGATAATATACGTCTTGTAAAGAGTCAGCTATATTTTTAATTTTTTCTTTATGCTTTTCTATACTTCTTAACTCTCTAATAATATGTGTTAATGAATCCATTACGGAACTTCTTTCCTCATCACTGTCTTTCAATAATTTATAAGAAATGGCTAAGCTTTTTTCAATTTTTTCAGCATTAGAAAGCATTGAAAACTTCTCTTCCAGCTCTTCATCTTCACCAACATTAGGATTAACATTATTAATTTCATCAATTTGATACTTTAAATAATCAATATTTTTTTCTCTTGCTCCACCTTCACCTTGCAGTTCATAAATCTTATTTTGAATTAAGGAAAGTTGTTCATAATGCTCTTTATACTCTTTCATCACATCTTTTAATTTAACTTCCCCAAAAGAATCTACATAAATTATATGATTATTATTGTCCAATAAATTTTGATTCTCATGTTGCCCATGAATATCTAAGAGAGTTTCGCTAATACACTTTATCTTTGATAAAAGTAATGTCTTACCATTTACCTTTGCCACTGTTTTTCCTGATTGAAAGCTTTCTCTACTGAGAATGACTAAATCATCATAAGTTATTTCGAGCTCATTTAGTACGTTTTTAGTCCTATCATTTTTTATAGAAAACACTGCCTCAACAACAGTTTTATCTTCTCCTATTCTTATGAGGTTTTTATTAAATTTCCCTCCAAGAACAAAATTAATTGCATCGATTAAAATTGATTTACCTGCTCCAGTTTCACCTGAGAGCACATTAAATCCTTGTTGAAAATCAATAGATAAATTCTCGATAAGCGCAAAATTTTTAATATTTAACTGCAAAAGCATTAACTACCATCCTATTCATTAATCATTTTTTTTATTTCTTGAAGCAGTTCTTCTGCTTTCTCATCCGTTCTAACAGCTATAAAAATAGTGTTATCCCCTGCTAAAGTTCCAACCACGCCATCCAAATTAAAGGAATCAATAGCTTCCGCTGCAAGTGATGCTGAAGCTGAAATGGTTTTCACTACCAAAATTTTATCAACTCTTTCAATAGAAATAGCAGTATTTGAAAAAATACTAGCCAGTGCACTTATGTTTGTATTCTTATTTTGAGATACCTGTGCATATTTATATTTGCCATTATGTGATAATATTTTTATTAAATTTAACTCTTTAATATCTCTTGATACTGTGGCTTGAGTTATATGAATACCCTTATTTCTTAATTCATCTGCTAGTTCTTCTTGAGTTTCAATTTCCATGTTTTTAATAATCTCTAAAATCTTTTCTTGACGTTGCTCTTTCATAAATTAAAACTTCTCCCCTTCGCAATCTTTAGATCTTGACAGTATCTTCTTTCTAAGAACCTTAAAATAATTATAGTCATCAAACTTAACAAAGCTACATTTTCTTGGAAGTACTTGAATTAAAACTTCCTCATCACTATTTAATTCAAGAACCATTTGTCCGTCTGTAGTTAAATAAACACTTTCTTGATTTGGCTTTATCCTTATACTAACCTTATTCTTAGAATCTAAAACTATTGTCTTTATTCCGAAAGTAATTGGGCAAATTGGAGTTAAAGATATTATATCCAAAGTTGGATATATAATAGGTCCTCCTGCTGAAAGAGAATACGCCGTAGAACCTGTTGGAGTAGCCACTATTAATCCATCTGCCCTATATTGTGAATAAAGTTTATCATCAATATATATATCAAAATTTACAACTCTAGATAAAGGACCCTTACTTATAACAATATCATTTAACGCAACATAATAGGTTTTGTCATCTCTTCTTGGTAAGGTACATTGTATCATTATCCTCTGCTCAAGAACATACTTTCCAAGCTTAAGTTCTTCTAGGGCTGCTTCCAAGTGGTTCATTTCCGAACTAGCTAAAAACCCAAGATTGCCAATGTTAACTCCAAGTATAGGCACATTATATTTTTCCAGGGCTCTCGCTACTCCTAGTATAGTGCCATCTCCACCAAGAGCAATAACTATGTCCAAATCTTTGCTAGATTCTTCATTCAGTTTCACCGAGTCCTTATAAGTAATAAGCTCACTATCTGGAAAATGCTTATTTACATTATTACAAACACCTTTTAAAACTTTTCCATCATCATCTTTTGTTGAATTAATGTTTATGCCTATTTTTCTCATACTTCCTCCGAATTCAGTTCTTTATGAGATTTGTATACTACATCAGAGATGTAACTAGTATTAAAACTTTCAATAATCTTTGAATCTTTTGTAAAATATATTAAGTACTCTATATTTCCATTAGGACCTTTTATACTTGAGAAATCTAAACCCATTATTTTTATATTGTTTTCTTTTAAAAACGTAACAAACTTATATATAACTTCAATATGTAAACTAGGATCTTTAACGACTCCCTTTTTACTAACCTTACCCCTACCTACTTCAAACTGAGGTTTTATTAATGCCACTACCTGTCCCTGATCCTTAATTAAATTCAAAACATTTGGAACTACCTTATCAAGAGATATAAAAGAAACATCTATAGATGCAAAATCACACTTTTCTCCAATTTGTTCGTATTTGAGAGTTCTGATATTTGTATTCTCCATGGATATGACTCTATCATCATTTAACAAAACTGTGGCCAATTGGTTACTCCCTACATCTATGGCATAAACCTTACTTGCACCAAATTCTAACATACACTGAGTAAAACCACCTGTGGAAGCACCTATATCTATACATGTGTTATTTTTTAAATCAATCTTAAAGCTTTTTATGGCCTTTTCAAGTTTAAGCCCACCTCTACTTACGTATGGAATTGCATCACCTATCATTTCAATCGTGGCATCTTTTTTAACTTTTCTACCACACTTTCTTTCCACACTTCCATTAACAAGTATTTTGCCACTTATAATGTATTCTCTGGCTTTTTCTCTTGAAGTAGCTATATTTTTATTAAAAACAAGCATATCCAATCTAATTATATCTTCTATCATACTGTCTCCTTGTTTATAACATATTTAAAATGCTATTGTATATCCCATCTACATCCAAGTTGTATAGTTTGTATAATATATCTACATTTCCATGGGTGATGAATTCATCTTTAAAACCAAGGTTTATGACTTTAATCTTTGAGCACTCATTATGTATAAATTGCAGTACTAAGGATCCTAGTCCTCCTGTAATTACATTATCTTCTATAGTTACAAAACTGTACCCTTCCTGGATAAACTCTCTTATTAAAACTTTATCAATTGGCTTAATAAAACAAGCATTAACAATGGTGCAATTAATTCCTATTTTAGATAATTTTTCTTTTACCACTACCGCATTTTGAACCATCTTGCCTGTAGCAATCAAAACAATTTTCCCTTGTTTTTCCCCAATTATTTCCCATTTGCCTTTTTTAAAATTATTTATAGGAGATAGGTGAACATTGCAACCGTCTCCACCTCTAGGATATCTTATGGCAATGGGATAATTTTGATTAGCAGCAAATGAAAGCATATTTTTAAGTTCCTCTGTACACTTAGGACTCATTATAGTCATATTTGGCATATGACTTAAATAAGAAATATCAAAAACCCCTTGATGTGTTTCACCATCTTGCCCTACTACTCCAGCCCTATCAATAGCAAAAATCACTGGTAGCTTTTGTAAAGCTACATCATGTAATATTTGGTCATATGCTCTTTGTAAAAAGGTAGAATAAACTGCAAATATCGGCTTTAATCCCTGTGCAGCCATTCCTGCAGCCATTGTTACTGCATGCTGCTCTGCAATTCCTACATCAAAAAATCTGTTTGGATATTTTTTTGCAAATCCGTCTAATCCTGTACCTTCTGGCATTGCTGCTGTAATAGCTACGATATCCTTGTTTCTTTGTGCCAAATCCATCATGGTATCACCGAATACGGAAGAATAAGATTTATTACCACTACCACTTACTTCTCCACTATCACAATCAAAGGGACCCACCCCATGAAATTTATGTGGAAACTTTTCTGCAAATTTATAACCTTTTCCTTTTGTAGTTATTACGTGAATTAATACTGGTCCTTCGACTTTTTCTGCTTTCTTAAATACCTTACTTAGTTCCTTAATATTATGTCCATCAATAGGCCCATAATACTTAATTCCCATATCCTCAAAAAGCATCCCTGGAACTATTAATTGTTTTACGGAATCTTTGATTTTATTCATGGAAGTTACCATGCCTTTACCTACCCCAGGAATCTTTTCTAAAGTTGCTGTAAAATCATTTTTAAATCTATTATACATGGTGCCCATTCTTATTTCACTTAAATATGTTGAAAGTCCACCTACATTTTTTGAAATGGACATTTGATTATCATTTAAAACTACAATCATTTTTGTCTTATTGTACCCTACATCATTTAGCGCTTCAAAGGCCATTCCTCCAGTTAGAGCACCATCCCCAATTACAGCTACAACATTATAATTTTGTCCTTGAAGATCTCTAGCTCGTGCCATACCTACTGCTGCAGATATTGAGGTACTACTATGTCCAGTGTTGAACATATCATATTTACTTTCTTCCTTTTTAGGAAATCCACTAAGACCACCAAAATTTCTTAAAGTGTCAAATTTATCTTTTCGCCCTGTAAGGATTTTATGTATATAGGATTGATGACCTACATCCCATATAAGCTTATCGCTATCAAAGTTAAATACATTATACAAACTTATAGTAAGTTCAACTACACCCAAATTAGACGCAAGATGTCCTCCAGTTTTAGAAACCTTATCTATCAAAAACTCTCTAATTTCTTCTGCAAATGTATTTAGTTCTGTTATATTCATACTTTTAATCTGACTAAAATCCTTGTAGTTCTCTAAATTATTTGCCATTGTTTCTATCCTCTTTTTATAAAATATATTATTTTTACTATTACAATTAAAGTGTAAAACTTCAAACATAAAATACCTTCAACTAATTAAAATATACTACTAATATTCTCTTTCAAGCAAAAATTTAGTGATACTTTTTAACTCTTCAGTATCTTTTGTTAGCTTATTAAGCAGTTCATAACACTGAGTTGTTAAATCCCCGCAAATCTCCTTACATTCTTCTAAGCCATACATTGTAATAAATGTAGTTTTTTCATTATCTTTATCACTTTGAGTTTTTCCTAAAAGCTCAGCATTTCCTTCTATATCCAAGATGTCATCCTTTATTTGAAAAGCTAATCCTAATTTTTCACCAAATTCCTTTAGAATCTCAATCTCCTTTTCATTTGCATTGCCAAGAATTGCACCTGCCAAAATTGATGCTTTGATTAATTGTCCTGTCTTATTTTCATGCATATTTAAAAGGGTTTTTTCATCAATTTTTTCCCCTTCACTTTCAATATCTATAAATTGCCCTTTAATCATACCTTCTGCCCCTGCAGAATTTGCAATAACATTACTAGCATTTATCTTAACTATGTCACCACCAATACATTGATTAAACATAATAATCATTGCTTCGTTCAATAATCCATCCCCAGCTAAAGTAGCAATAGCTTCTCCATAAACCTTGTGATTAGTGGGTTTACCTCTTCTTAAATCATCATCATCCATACAAGGTAAATCATCGTGAATAAGAGAATATGTATGTATCATTTCCATTGCTGCTGCAAAAGGAAGCACCAAATCTTCACTATTACCATACATATTATAAGTGCAAATCATAAGAATAGGCCTTATTCTTTTTCCACCTACTCTCAAACTATATTTCATAGGTTCAAAAAATCTCTGGTTTTCTTTTGGTTTACTAATAAAGTACTGTTCTAACCATTGTTCAACTTTACTTTTATAAAGATTTAAGTTCATTTTTACTCCTCTTAAAATAAAATAATCTATTCTTCTATAAAATCTACTTCTTTTTCATCATTAAGAATCTTAATTTTTCCTTCTGCATCACCTAGCAATTTGTACAATTCTTTATATAGTTTGATACCTTCCTCATATTTCGTCATTGATTCATCTAGTGTTAAATCACTGTTTTCCATCTGAGATAAGATTTCTTCTAGTTTCTTTATTTTATCTTCATAACTTTCTTTTTTTTTAGCCATGTTACTCCTCCATGTGGTGAATGTTTAAAATGACTTTTCCATCTTTTAAAATAGCTGTTATACTATTTTTTTCTTTTAAATCTTTTACAGATGATATAATTTTATTATTATTATCCTGAAGAATGCTATAACCCTTATTAAGAATATTTAAAGGGTTATGCACATTTAAAAGTTCATTCATATTGTTTAATTTATTTCTTTCATTGCTAATCATTATCTTCATAATAAAATCTAACCTATTTTTCATATTGTCAACTTTATTGTACTGATTAACTACATAATTATATGGGCTATATAGTTTTAAACTTCGCAAATCCATATTAAGTCTATTAAATTCGCTTTGAATAATTTTTTCCATGGAGTTTTCAAGTCTTTGACTTAAGTTATTTAACTTATAGATTATTTCTTCAAGACTATTCACTACTATTTCAGCAGCCTGAGAAGGAGTGGCACCTCTTATGTCACTAACAAAATCAGCTATAGTGAAATCTGTTTCATGCCCTATACCAGTAACAATAGGTTTCTTTGAATTTGCTATGGCTCTTGCCACTTTTTCTTCATTAAATGCCCATAGTTCTTCTATAGACCCTCCACCTCTTGCTAAAATTATAACATCTACTTCATTAATATTATTGAGTATGCTAATGCCATTTGCAATATCCTCAGATGCATTAATTCCTTGAACTAAGGATGGATAAATTAAAAGATTAACATTTCTATTTCTTCTTTGTGATACATTTATTATATCTCTTATTGCCGCTCCAGTTGGTGAGGTTATAACGCCAATCCTCCTAGGAAACATAGGTAATGTTTTCTTTCTCCAAAGCTCAAATAGTCCTTCTTCTTCAAGTGTTTTTTTTAACTTTTGAAAAGCAATAAAAAGCTCGCCTTCTCCTTCAAGCTTCATTGAATTGCAATAAAGCTGATATGTTCCTTCTTTTTCATACACAGATATATTCCCAGAAACAATTACATTCATTCCATCCTTTGGCGTAAACATAAGCTTACTTCCATTACTTTTAAACATAATGCAATTGATTTTGCTAAAATTATCTTTTAGTGAAAAATAAATATGACCACTGCTATGAATTTTCACATTAGACAGTTCACCTTTAATATTTGAATTATTTAAAATAAAATCATTGTCTATTACCTTTTTAATATAATTATTTACTGCTGTTACAGAAAGTATCTTCGCATACATCTTTAATCACGCCTCACAAGCATCTTTAATTATTATGATAATTGTTTCACCTAACTTTTTTCAGTAAAGTTCATGTTCGATAATACTTTTACACTAATAATCTTTTATCTTGCTTTCCTTATTTCAGCATTCTAATAAATTTCTGTATAAACTATTTAACTAAGTTATTTAAAACTGCATTGATAAAAGAGGGCGCATTTTCATCTCCATAGGTTTTTGCAAGTTCAATAGCTTCATTTATTGATACTCTTTCCGGAATATCTTCATCAAATAATAATTCAAAGGTAGCTATTCTTAATATAGCGAGACTCATTTTAGGAAGTCTTTCAAACTTCCATTTCACTAAATATTTATCAATAGTTGAGTCTATTTTTTCCTCATTATTCTTTATACCACTAAGTAATCTTGTTATGTACTCAAAATCAACACCACTTAAATCCGTATCCGTATTTTCCTTAAAATTTTCTATAATAGTATCGTGGTCTTCTTTATTTATTGACATTTCAAATAATAATTTCATTGCTACATCTCTAGATTTTCTTCTATTCATAATTTACCTCCATATATTACAATGTCTACACATATTTTTAATTACTATGTTTTTAAGTTTCTTTATACTAATAAAATATTTTTGTTTAAATTAACAATTACTATATATAGTATAGCAAAATTTGTATGTATTGTATGTAAAATTAAAGTGTAGAGTTTATTTAATTTCATAATACACTAATTAATCTGCAAAAAACTACTATATCTAGTATCTTAACCATAACTTCAATTAAATTATCAATTAAAATATACTTTTATAAAATAATCATAGGTTGATTAAATAACTTAAAATCTCCAGACACTTTAGTATTGCATATAAACTTCTATTAAGATTGGGTTATGACCTATATACTTATCAAGGTATCTAAGTCAAATCAAAAATAAAATGTAAACATGGAAACACCCTCTGAATCCAGAGGGTGTTTATCTATTAATCTATTGCCTCTTCTTTATCTGGTTTTGGGAGTATAACATTTTGTATATAAATGTTAACACCTGATACTTCTAAGCCAGTCATGGTTTCAACAGTCTTCTTTACATTAGCTTGAACCTTTTGAGCAAGTTCTGGTATCCTAACTCCATACTCAACTACTGTATATAAGTCAATAATTGCGCTGTTGTTTTCTACACTTACCTTTACACCCTTCGAAACATTCTTTTTGCCTGTAAAAATTTGACTTATCTCTCCAACAATACTAGCACTCATGCCTGCAATACCTTCTACTTCAGCTGTTGCTAATCCTGCTATAACGCTTACTACTTCATCTGAAATCTTTACTATTCCAACTTCTTGTTCATTATACATGTTTTCTTCCATATCAGTACCCCCTTATTTTATTAGGTAAAAGTTACTAATACTATTATATCAGATAGAAAATAATTTTACAAATACTATTGAGCAACCTTAATTTCTATGTTTTTTATGTCAGCTTTGCTCATTACCACATCTCTTATTTGTCTTGCTTGTTGATCGCTTAACTCTTGCTCTGATTTAACAATAATTGTAGCCTTATCCTTGTCTAATGTACAAAGAGCTTCTTCATAACCTTGAGCTTTTAATGCTAATTCAATATTAACTTCTTTTTCTGGTTGAAGCGCTAGAGTTTTATACTCTTCAGCTGCTTGAGCCTTTTGTTCAGCTGGAATGTTTTCATCGTCTATTAAAGTTTTTAATGTTTGTATTGCTTTAACTTGTGCTTGGTCACGCTCAATTACTGCTTCTGTGAAGAAATTATTTTTAGTAGAAGTTTTTGCAGTTTCTCCAACAAATTGATCATCAGTTACATAAAGTGGTCCATTTACTTGAGTTGCTAAGTACCCAGCAAATACGATTAGTACTAAAAGTACAGAAATAATTATAGTTTGTTTTTTATTCATTTATTTTCCCCCCAATTTTTTATTTCTAAAACATTATATGCTACTTTTTCATAGGATATACCTGAACTTTATTATCAGATAATCCAAACAACGCTGTTACTGCTTGACGCACCCTAAGCTCAGTAACTTTCTCACTTGCTCCTTCAGCTACGATACACATCCCAGTAATTTTTGGATGATATGTTTTTACGATTAATGGTTGTTGTTTACTACCATCACCTGACATAACAACTGTATCTCCCTTGTTTTCTTGAGTTATTTTTCTAGTTCCCCCTGATGGATCTTTCTCATCTGTAGTATTCGTAGAATCATTAGTGTTAAAGGCAGGTACCTGCTCTTCTCCTCCTTCAAAGTAAATCATCACTTCTACTTTACCAACTCCATCAATATGTTCTAGTGTGGTTACTAATTCATTTTCAACTTTTTCTTTGTAAGAGCTATTAATAGTAGAGCTATTTAAACTTTGGTTATCAGCTTGGACAGCGTTATCTTGTGGTTTACTTCCCATAGTTGGTATAATATCTGGTTTAAATATACTGCTAACAATTACTAGAAGTATTCCTGATAAAAACAAAATCATCATATTAAAAAAAGTATTTTTCCCAGGCTTAATCTTTAGTTTTTTCTCTTCTTTACCCTTATCTCCGTTGCTTTCTGGCGAACTTTTAGAAACTTTTAGTTCACCTTTAATAAACATAGTTACCTTATTTTTTAGCTCCTCAAACATTTATTTACCTCCCTTTCTAATCATGTGTTTTAAATTATTTAATTAATTTTATATACAGAATTTGATCTATATATATAAATTTTATTTTTAGAAATATCATATTTAGAACTAATATATTCTTTTATTTCTTCTGCCTTCTCACTTTCAACAATTTTTGAATTGTCAACTGGTGTACTTTCTTTACCTATCTCAACTTTTTTTATTTTCTCTATTGAACTATCATTTATTCCTACTTCTATGCTTTCAATAACAAAAATATTATCACTTTTACTATAAGCTGCATTTACTTTAGCAGTGTATTTATCTTTACCAAAAGTATCTACCAAATCTTTAACACATTGTTTTTCAAGATTGACTTTAAAAGTTGCTAAAGTATTATTTATATTAGCATCTCTATATTCTTCAATGTCACTTTCATATTTTTTACTAGATAAGTATGATGATGATGTTTCTATTAAATCATTGATATTCACATTTGGATTAAATATTTGAACTATTGGATTTAGCATTACCACTAAAATAATTAGCCCTAACACAAAGTTACAGTACTTTTTAAGTGCATTATCTGGAAGTATCATTTGAACTGCAGTAGTAAAAAAAACTGCAGTACAAATAGTTATAATCCATGTTTTTAAAGCTTCAATCATATTCTCACCTTCTCTTAATAACACTTGATATTTTGAAAGATTAGATCCTCCACTATTTAGGCAAGTATTAATCCTTTACCTGTGGACGCTATAATGGTTATCATAATAAAGAACATTATGGTAACACTTATTAAGCAAGAGCCTAAAAGCGTCAAGGAGTTACCTGCAGAATCAATTACAGCAGTTACCTTTTTATCACTTACTGGTTGTAACAATGCAGCAGTGAGCTTGTACATAAATGCCATGATAGCAATTTTAATAATTGGAGTTAATACTATACCAATTAATACTACAACACCTAGAATGCTCACAGAACTTTTTAAAAGCATAGTATAACTAGCGACAGTGGTGATTGCATCAGATAGTGTTTTCCCAACTACTGGAATGAAACTATCCACTGCAAACTTTGCAGTCTTAGTTGTTATTAAATCTAAACTACTTGCAGCAATACCTCTTATGGTTATTATTCCAACAAATATAGTTAAGATTATTCCTTGAGCCCAAAGTGCAGATTTTCTTAAAAGACTTGTTAGATTATCAATGTTATATTTATCAGAAATATTATTTACAAAATCTAATACAAAACTCATGGATATTATAGGAATTATAATTGAAGCATAGATATTGGCTCCTAAGGTGCATGCACCCATTACAATGGGATCCATCACAATTGCTTCTGTAAAACTCCCTACACTAGCTAGCAAGGCAATTAATACCGGCATAAGTGCTGCCATGAAATTGCTAATGCTTATAATCACATCATGTACTAAATCCACGCCTACATAAAATCCCTTAGCTATTATTGTTATCATCACTGCATAGCAGGCAAAATAAGCAATATTAGATAAACTATCATTACTAAACGCATTTTGTAGATTATTAAGCAAGGCACAAACTACAGCGATAATAATAAGTCCTCCCACTAGCTTAAAAGATGCTACTACCTCTTTAAATATATATGTCATTACAAGCTTAGTTACATCCTTACCATTTATGTCACCTTGTCCATCTTCCATATATGCTTCAACAAATTCCTTAGGTGACATGTTTCTTAATAGCTCATGTTCATTTTGCATATTAGAAATATAATTATATAATCCATTTATCTTATTCATTTGGTCTTCATCTATTTGAACATTATCCAAAGCTTTTACATTCCAAGGTATCCAAAGTATCATCATTAGAATCAATACTATCTTCTTCATAATCTACCTCTACATTATTTTTAATATTGTTTGCATTACTGCCATTAGAATTGGTATGGCAAGAGTAAGTATTAAAATTTTTCCTGCAAATTCAACCTTTGCCGCAATACTACTTTCACCCGCATCCTTACATATTTCACTACAGAAAGAGGATAAATAAGCAATTCCCAATATCTTAAATACAGTATCAAGATATATCACATCTATATTCGCCTTATTTGAAAGACTTTGAAGAAAGTTAATTACAATTGTAAGTTTGCTAAGCATGAACATAAAAATCATTATTCCAGCAATTAGGCTTAAAAATACTGCTATATCACGTCTTTCATCCTTAACTACCATCACAATTAAAAGAGCAATTAGTGCAAAGGCCACAATTTTTATTATTTCCATATTACCCTCCTAAAAGTAGAATAAGGTTTGTATAGAATTAAATAACTTACTAATTAGGCTAACAACAAGCATTAATATTATTATTATCCCCGCTAGGTTGCTTATTACAGCATATTCTGATTTACCTCCACTATTTAAAAGTTTTTCTAGAATTATCATAATAATCCCAACCACTGCTATTTTAAAAATTATACTAACATCTAACATGTTACCCCTCCTAAATTAAAATAATTGCAACCATGGCTCCAAAAGAAAAACCAAGAAATCTATACATCTTTATATTTTTATCTAAATTACTTTCCGCTTCATTTATAGCCTTGTTTAAGTTTTCCGACACTAAATTAAACATATCATTATGACCTTCAACATCCATTTCCCCCAAGCTTTTGCACAAATCCAAAAATATATTTAAATCCTCGTTTGTAAGACTTAAAATTTTGCTATTAATTTCTATAGATTTTTTAAAGCTTCTAAATACATCTACCTCTTCGTTTTTTAAAAGTATGTCGGAGGTTGTCCTGAAAATTTTATTTATAGAACCTGTACACTTTTCAGAGACCTTAACCAATGCTTCTGGTAAGAGAGACTGCATAAAATTAATCTCATTTTTTAATACATAAATTCCTCGTTGCAATTCTTTTAGTTCTCTCACCCTTTTTCTCATTCCATCACCATAGATAAAACCTATGACGGTGGAAGATCCTACTATCAATAACAAACCTAAAATTTTAATCAATAATAATCTCCCCTCACTTTCTCTCCTTTAGTAAAATCATATATATATTCTATGGTGGCAATTCCTTTTCTATTACTTAAAACTATACCTCTTTCAAAAACTTTATTATCTATCACATCCTTGAACACAGAACGTCTGTATAAGTCCTCTATATCAAACCCATGTATTGTAGTTATTAAACTAACCCCTGAGTTCAACGCCATAATTATACTATCCATATCTTTAGGTGTACCTATTTCATCACAAGCTACTACTTGTGGTGCCATACTTCGAATTGCCATTATTATGCCCTCATTTTTAGGGCAATTGTCCAAGACATCTGTCCTTAATCCCACATCCATTTGTGGCACCCCTTTATAACAGGATCCAATTTCGCTTCTCTCATCAATTACTGAAACGCACTTTCCTGTTAAGTTATATTTGTATGCACCATTAGAAATGATTCTTACCAGATCCCTCAAAATAGTAGTTTTCCCACACTTTGGTGGAGAAATAATTATTGTATTCATTACTCTGTCTTCATTTATGATATAAGGTAAAATATTACTACTACAGCCAAGCACCTCTCTAGCAACTCTAATATTAATGGAAGAAATATTTTTCATTGTTTTTACTGAGTTTTTATCTATAACACAACTACCACAAAGTCCCACTCTATGGCCTCCCTGTATAGTTATATATCCCTGTTTAATTTCATCTTCAAAGGCGTAAATAGAATAATTACTTATTCTTTGAAGAATCATTTTTATATCCTCTATAGTTGCAATATAAGTTAATTTGAATTCTTGATTGTTACAAACTAAAAATACAGGTTTATCTATTTTAATTCTAATTTCCTGCAACTTATCAAGATTTTTGTTTTGTTTTATTTCATCTTTAATAACATTTGGTAATATATGCAATATATCTTTAGTTAACATAAGTATCACCCTTTCTTACTTAATTGTTATTAACTAAGCCACTTAAATATTACAAAAATATAAATAATTTATAAAAGAAAAGAAGTTACCTAAGAAAAAAATTTATGATTTTCATTAAATATAATAAAAGCACTATGAAAACTTACTGAATTTCAATAAGTTTTCATAGTGCTTTTTTTCTCTAAAAATTTTGAATACAATCTTCTCAGTAATAATGGACTAATAGCCGATCACTTTAATATCAACGAATTTCGATTACTAGATAACGGTTAAGAAAGATTAATTGCTTATGCTAAAAAGTAAAAAAAGATTAACTGAATAAAATTCAATTAATCTTTAAAAGAAAGCTTTAAACTCTTTCCATATATTCTCCAGATCTTGTGTCTATTCTTATTGTTTCGCCTTCATTTACAAACAGTGGAACGTGAACAATTGCTCCAGTCTCAACAGTAGCTGGTTTTAAAACGTTACCTGAACTATTTCCTTTAGCACCTGGTTCGCAATGAGTAATTATTAATTCAACAAAGTTTGGAGCTTCAACTGAAAAAGCTTCTCCTTTATAGAATTTAATAACGGCATACATATTTTCTTTTAAAAACTTTATAGCTTCTTCAACTTTTTCATAGTTAAGAGGAATTTGCTCGTAAGTTTCTTGATCCATGAAGTAGTATAACTCTCCATCAGAATACAAATATTGCATTTCTTTTCTTTCAATAACTGCTTCTTGTAATTTTGCTGTAGGATTAAAAGTTGTCTCAGTAACTCCACCAGTTACAGCATTTCTTAATTTTGTTCTAACGAAAGCAGCTCCCTTACCTGGTTTAACATGTAAAAAGTCTATAACTGTATAAACTTGTCCACCCTCTTCAAAAGTTGTACCTTTTCTTAAATCTCCTGCTGATATCATCAGTGTTACCTCCTGTATAATTGCATTGTTAGTTACGTTTATTATAACCTATTAAAATAAATTAATACCAAATGAATTTTTGTGTTAATTACCTATCAAAGTATTATCGTATATTTGATTTTTTAAACACCTTGTTTTTTCGCTAACAAAACTATTTTATCAAAACTTGTGATTATTTGCAAATATATTCTTTTATATTACAATAAGTTGCTCAATATTTTTATATAACTATGTTAAAATAAAGTTTATATTTTTTATAGTGTAAAATAATGGGTAATTAAAAATTGTTTGTGTGATATAATTACTGATATTTCTATATTTTATTTATAGAGCATAAATTTCACACTAAATCTTGCGTTATTTTCATTCTTATTAATAGAAATATTGCTGATTTCACTAACTTGTTGTATTTTTGATAGTTTTTGAAGTATATCATCTAATATGCTGATATCTCCATTATAAATAATTTCAAAATGGCATGTATTTTTTTCTTCTAAATTAATTTTTTCTATAACTAACATATCATACTTATAAATTTCGTTTAATGCATCATATAAAGTATATTTAATTTTAGGTTTTACATTAACTGTCATATCTTCTTTGAATATTTGTTCATTAATTTTAAAAACTAATCTATTATTTACAATTAAAGTTGAACTGCATAAAAATAATAATATTATTATAGATAACTTATATTTAATCATCTTCATTTTTTATTTTCACCTTCACTTCAAAGTACTTTCCGTTATCGCTTTCGATAATATTAGAAATATAAATAATGTCTCCACAGTGTTCCAAATGTTTTATATCACTTAAATATTCATTTCTATCTTCCAAGTCGATATTCATTGTCACAACATTTGCATCTACTATAATACTTCTCGTTTTCATTGGACTATTTATAATGCTTTGTTTAATATTAGTGAAAGTTTCCAGTGTCAATTTATTATTTGCATTGATAGTTTCTTCATCTACGGTATTATTACTTTCATTAATTAATCCTTTGTATGTACTCAAGTTATTTAAAGTTATTATAGAAAATATAAACACAATAACAATTAATATCAGAGTAAAAGACTTATAATATTTTTCTTCCTTTTTTTCAAACTTATTAATATACCATTGTGGAAAATAAGCTTTTCTCATATTCTACCCCTTTAAGATTATATGGTTTAAAAAATCTTTTGTGATTATATCCTTTAACTTTATTACAATAAATTTCTCTAATTGTGTATTCGATAACATCAAATTCACAGTATAAATTATATTGATATAACTAAATTCTTCTTTATAACTTTCAATGAATCTTGACAATTCCTCAGTATGATTTAACAGATTATTATCCATTGCTATTACTTTATTAGCAATTATGTTTCCTTTATTCACCAATAAAAAGTAAATATTTCTCTTATATCTAAATACAAAAAAATAGTTATCTTCCTTAATAAACCTTTTTAGATAACTCAAAATGTAATTTTGAACTAAATTAACTTTTGAAAAAGTGACTCTATCATCATTTTCATCATTTAATACATGGAAATTGCCTATGTTAACACAATAAACAATGATTTCTAAAGAAA
This sequence comes from Clostridium sp., assembly GCF_036642255.1. Lineage (GTDB taxonomy): Bacteria > Bacillota > Clostridia > Clostridiales > Clostridiaceae > Clostridium_J. Next base: position 49,922 of record NZ_JAVWDJ010000008.1, read on the forward strand.
TTTCATTTTCTTGGATTATATTGTAATCAAATATTATATTATCAATACTATTAAATTTACATATTAGTTCGTTTTTTATGAGGTCATATATTTTAAAATTTTTAACTTTAGGTATAGTTATAATATTAATGTAAATTTCTTCACCTTCTATGATAACAATTAATTTTCTATTTTTTATCTTTGCTAAAAAATCTCTATCAACAAAGCTTTCATTAAAATACCTTATCTTATTCAATATAGGAGCCTTTTTAAACGGTATTGCCTTAACGGAATTGTTATTTATTTGAAATATAAAATTGGATCTAATGATAGTTACCTCCCTTTTCAATGCTAACGTCATAGTAACTCTTTTATAATTTAAAATTTATACTTAATGGTATTTTCACTCACTTCTACAATAAACTTATCAATTACAACATTACTTCTTTCTACTATAGTCTCTATAAAAAACTCTTTTTTCAACTTATCATATCTTATTCTTGCATCCTCATAAGTAACTATAGATAAATCATTGAACTTCATGAAAAACTCATGAAGCTCTTCTTCACTTGTTCCTACAAAATTTAGAGTTAGATAACTATTAAATCTAGACATTAAATATTCTCGTTTTTTTGATATAGCGTCTTCCTTTAATATAAACTTTGATAAATTACTATTATAAAAGCTCATACTCTCAACTTTGCTAATTAAATATAGGCTCAAAAGCAAGATAAGGTTTCCTATGATTAAAGTAAGTAATAACACGCTACCTTTACTCTTATTTTCTATATTAACCTTTCTTGAAAAAAGCTTTTTCACAGATAGTTCCATCCTTAGATTGTATTTTTATAAATAACACCTTATTGTTTTCCTCTAATGTAAAAGATTCTACATCATATAGTAAAGGCTGGGCTTTGTACCCTCCTGAAGAAATATCATAAAAATAAAAACTTAATGTTGTTCCATTTTTAGAAATCTTATTTGCTTTAGACCACTGTATTCCACTGTTGGAAATAGTCTTCCCAAGAAATAAGGTACTCGCCTCAATTTTTACACCTATACTATTTTTATCTATCTCTGTTTCAATAAATTCTAGAGTTTCCTTGATACTTATGCTAGTTGTAGAATAACTAGATACAGACTCATAAATGTTTAAATGAGTTCTAAGAGTGCTAAACAATAGTGATATAATTATAGTTAGCAAAGTTAATGAACCCACTACTTCTATAAGCGTAACCCCTTTTGTCTTTTTAATACTTTCCTTTATAAAAAACATAGACTAAGTTATCTCCTTCATTATCACTTAGTATGTAGTTTAAAGTTATCTTAATAACATCATCAAAATTGTCTTTAAGGGCACTTATTCTTAAAAAGGGATATTTCCCTCCTGAAACTGAGGAAGATATGCTTATTATATTATTGTATTTAAATGACCCAGTATCTATAGAACTACTTTTCACATATCTTACATTATTGCCAAAAAAACTCAAAACTTCATCGTAGGTTAAATTTTTTATTATAATTTTACTTGTAGTTCCCATAACCATGATAGCTTTATCTACTTTAGCTTGCCTTACTTTGAAATTTAAAGCTAAAGTTTCGGAAGACATAAATGCTGTTAGAATTATAGATAAAATAAATAAACTTACTACTATTTCAATAAGACTAAACCCCTTATTTTTTTTCACTAACATACCAAGTTCCTACCTTTAAGGTGATTGACCTTATATTTTCCATTTCATTAATCAAAGTTATGGTGCAAGCATCATTAGTAACACCAAAATTATCAATATGTATGGCATTGTCTACTGTATTGGGATTAAATATAGAAATTCTTATTCTTTCTGGTAAAGAATAAAATCTAATTTTGTTATTACCTAGATACTGGCTTATTTCAGTGTTATTTCCTTCCCTTTTAATCTTAGTTGATAATGAATTACTTCTAGAATAGCTTTTGCATCCATTAATAAATTCCACTATGGAATTTACCGCATGATCCATCTCAATTTCTGATTTCAACCCATTAAATGCTTTAATAGTAGGAAATGAAATCCCTAACAAAATTGCAATTAATCCAATTGTGGTAATTAATTCTATTAAGGTGAATCCCTTTTTCACTATCTAATTCCCCCTGTGGATAAGTTTAAAATCGGTATCATTATAGCAATTATAATTGTACCTATGAAACTTCCCAATAAAAGTATGAGAATTGGTTCAATGAGTGTAGAACCCTTATCTAAAGCAGAATTTAATTCTTCTTCAAAGATTTCACTAGAGGTTTTAAGCATTTCCTCTAAAGTTCCATTTTCCTCACCAATACCAATCATAGTAATAAAAAATTTAGGAAATATTCCTATATAATTTAAAGCTCTATGTATTGATTCTCCTCGTTCAATGACATGAGCGCACTTCATTAACTTGTTTTTGAAATAACTTGACTTTTCATAGTTAACAATTATATTTAAAGATGAAATAATACCTATACCACTACTGGTCAAAATATACATAGAGTAACTAAACTTAGTGTAGAAGATTCTTTTAACAATTGATTTCACAAAGGGAATTTTTAATATAATAAATGATATATCTTCTATGATGAAGAAGCTTTTTAAAATATAATAAATAAATCCTAAAGTAATAATAATTATTGGTAGCACTATTATTCCATAAAGATTTAAGAAATTTCCTATATTTAAATACAATTTAGTAATATTTGGAAGTTCTCCGCCTAAATTTGCTAGTTGACTTACAAATTTAGGTAGTATTTTAGTAATCATAAAAACTCCAATAGTCACAGAGAATATGAATACAAGGGAAGGGTACACTAATGAATTGATGATTTTCTTATTCCTTTTGTATTGAAATTGGTAATAAGATTCTAAGTTTAAAAATATGTCTTGTAATTTTCCGGTTTCTTCTCCTAAATAAACCATTCTTCGTAGAAATACTGGAAATATTTTTGGAAAACTGTCTAAAGCTTCATTTAAACTATAACCATTTTCGATGCTAACTCTCGCTTCAATTAAACAGGTAGATAAAATTTTATTATTAAATTGAAGTGAAATTAAATTCAATATATCACAAATATTCATTCCTGCTTTTAAGGATGTATTCATATATTTGCAGAACAGTGCTAAATCTTTTGAAGAAATAAATGAGAGGGCTTTGTTAAATATATTTATTCTTTCTGTCTCATAACTTATACAAAATAAATTTTCTTTTCTTAAATTTATAATTAGTTCCTCATAATTTTTAGCTTTCTTTTTCCCATTTTTATATTTTCCTTCTATAGTGGTAGCTCTGTACTTAAATTGCATTATGTACCTCAGTAACTCTTTGTGGATTAAATTCCTGTATGTTATATAAATATTCCTCTACAGTTGTTTCCCCTTTAACTACTAATTCCTTAAAGTAATCCTTAAGGGATTTCATCCCATTATTTTTTGCGTATTTTCTTAAATCTTCACTATTGCTACTACAACAAATAATCTTTTTGTGCTTTTCATCCATTACCATTAATTCATAGGCTACAGTTCTTCCCTTATACCCAGTATCATTGCATTTAGAACATCCCGTACCTTTATAAAGAAATTCTCCCTCTTTAAGATTTAAGAGCATTCTTTCACCATAATTAGGGTTATAGCTTACCTTGCAAAATTCACATACCTTTCGTGCTAATCTTTGAGCAAGGACTGCAACAATTGAATCGCTTATTAGATATGCTGGGATATTCATATCTGTTAATCTATTAATAGAGCTTGCAGCGTCATTTGTGTGTAAAGTTGTAAGAACCAAGTGTCCAGTTAAAGCAGCTCTAATGGCAGTCTCTGCAGTAATTTCATCTAATATTTCCCCTACCATTATCACATCAGGATCTTGTCTTAAAGTTGCTTTTAGAACTTTGGAAAAGGTTAATTCACTTTGGTTGTTCACATTTACTTGATTTATACCCTCTAGCCGATATTCTACAGGATCCTCAATGGTAATTAAATTTCTATCTTCTGCATTAATTTCTTTAAGCATCGTATATAAGGTAGATGTTTTCCCACTTCCAGTAGGACCAGTAATTAATATTAGTCCTTGTCTATTCTTCAGTATCTGCTTTAAAACTTCAGAATCTTTAATCTGAAATCCAAGACCATTGAAAGTTAAGACGTTGCAATTTTTATGCAGGATTCTTATCACAAATTTTTCTCCATTAATAGTTGGTAAGGATGAAACTCTAAAATCATATTCTTCTCCATTCACGGTTTGAGAAAACTTTCCATCTTGTGGTATATGTTTACATGCAATATTCATTTTGGAAATGATCTTCACTCTTGTACATAGCGAATCATAAATGTTTTTTGAGAAGGTATTAAAAATTTTTAGAGTTCCATCAATTCTAAATCTTAGAGTTACATGTTCTTTGAAGGGTTCTATGTGAATATCACTGGCATGATGCATTACTCCATTATTTATAATTGAATCTATAGCTTCGATAGCAGGTCCAATAACTTCATTCAGATTATCTTTACCTTCCTTATCAACTTTTAAAGTTGACGTTTTCTCCTGCTGTAATTCTTTTAAAACTTTATTTGTATAATCTTTGCCATAATAATTATTAATGTAATTAACTATGCTTACCCTAGAGGTTGTAAAAAATTCTAAGTCTCTTTTTGTAATAAATTTAAGTGTATTGACTATGTCTTTGTGTAATGGATTTGCTATAGCTATAAATAAGGTGTTTTCTACAATTTTATATGGGAAAACCATATACTTTTCACACTGCTCTTTGGTTAAACATTTTATTGACTGAGCATCGATTGTGACATCATCCAAGTCCAGATAAAAACTACTATATTCCAACATACGCTTCTCTATACTCCTTTAATAACTTGCAGTTATCAGTAGAATCCATTTATAAATTCTATTAATATACAAACTATCTCTTACTTTGTCCAAACTTAAATATATTAAACTGCTAAGTTGTAAAAAAATTATAAACATATTAATTTTCAATAACTTAAATTATTAAAGCATTTAATCTTATATAAAAATAAAACTGGTTTTTTTAATCCTTGATTGCATACATTAAAAAGAATCCTCGCTAAGTGGAGAGATAATATAGAATCCCAAAAATTCTTGTCCTATATATGCTAAAAACACTATGAACATTTAATTCATAGTGCTTTTCTTTAATTATAGAAATAAAAGAATAAAACTTTTACAAAATTTCATTCTAAGGTAACACTTATAACAGATCTAAAGTTTCTCCATGGAACACATTCACTGCAGGTCCTGTCATCATAACACCCTCACTCTTAATCTCAATAGTTAATTTTCCTCCTGGAATATTAACTAATACCTTTTTATCTACTAAGTTTAAATCATAACATGCCACCACTGATGCTGTAGCACCAGTACCACAAGCAAGAGTTGCCCCAGCACCTCTTTCCCAAGTTTTAACCCTTATTTCACTTCTAGATAAAACCTCACAAAAGTTTACATTAGTTCCCTCTGGAAAAATCTCATATTTCTCTATATGTCTTCCTTCTTCTATATCATAATTTGATAGTTTATCAATAATAACTGTGTGAGGAACTCCAAGAAGCATAGAGTTTATAACATATTCTTTATTCTTAATCGTAATAATTTTCTTCTTTATAACTTCATTGCTTAAAGCTGGTATGTTGTCAGGTTCATAAGATGGTACTCCCATATTAATAGTGACTTCTTGTACCCTACCATCACTTACAGTTAGCTCTGCTATTTTTATGCCATCACCTGTTTGTATTTTAATCTTCTCTTTAGATATGATTTTTTTCTCATAAATGTATTTTGCAAAACATCTTATACCGTTACCACACATGGCAGCATAGGAACCATCTGCATTTATAATAATCATTTGAATATCAGCAATATCACTGTTTCTCACAACCAAAATTCCATCTCCACCTATGCCAAAATCTTTATGACATAAGGTTTTAGCTAAACTATTTAAATCCATATATTTCTCATTGAAATCTTCAAACACAATAAAATTATTCCCTGCACCATGCATTTTTGTAAACTTTAAATTTTCCATGCTACCACCCTTTAATTTAGATTTTATATCTTCAATAATATTATACTTTAAATATTACCATATTTTATATTACTTAAAACTAATAATATTGTTAACAAATTCATAATTAATCTTTCCAAAGATTAAGCTAATTCTTTTCAAATTTTAAAATTATAATGTGCTTATATTTAATGTAGTAAACTTTATTTGAAAAAACTTCTTTATCTATCAAATCTCATTGAAAATTGGTTAAACTAAATGTAAGTTTAAATTATTTAACTAGTAATTAATAGATTAATAGTACTGTACAAATGCATCAGTAATTTTTATGCCTTCTATGTATAATGCAGATACTATTCTCAATATTTGTCTATAATGTTATACTATATATAATTAGCCACAATTTGTGCCTTTTAAGCCTTAGTAATACATAAATGTATTTTATAATACTACTGAGTTTTACCTATAGAAAGGATGATATATATGTCATTAGATGGAATATACCTTCGCAGCTTGCTGAAAGAGATAAATTCTGAGGTTCTTAATTGTAGAGTTGAGAAAATTAATCAACCAGAAAAAGATGAAATAATATTAAGTTTTAAAGTTAATAGAAAAAGTAAAAAACTACTAATCAGTTCAAGTTCTAACTATCCTAGAATCAATTTTACAAATGATTTAAAAGAGAACCCACTACAACCTCCAATGTTTTGCATGGTACTAAGAAAATATTTAAACACAGCTACTTTAGTTAATGTGAGGCAACTAGAAAGTGATAGAATTGTTATTCTTGATTTTGAAGGAACAGACGATTTAGGTTTTAACAGTGTATATAATCTCGTTATAGAAATCATGGGACGTCATAGCAACATTACCTTGGTTAGAGAACGGGATAATAAAATAATGGACTGTATAAAACACCTTTCATCTGATATGAATAGTTACAGGGTACTCTATCCTGGAATGGAATATATCTATCCTCCAAAATCAGATAAATTAAATGCTTTCAACTTTACAATAGAGGATTTTGAAAACTTAATAAACTTAAAGTATGATGAAAAACCTTTAGACAGCAAAGTATTTAGTACTGTTATTAATGGCGTTAGTGGTCCCCTTTCAAATGAAATGTTTTATAGGCTTGAAAAAAGTTCCATTAAATTTACTAAAGATAACTCTTCTGAAATTTTTAAATTTACTACTGATTTTTTCAATAATGTAGAAAGTGGAACTTCCAAAATCGGCTCTTATAGTAAAGACGGATCATTAAAAGAATTCCATTGTGTTGAACTTTTAAATCTTATTGATGATGGCTACAAATTTAACGAATTCTCTTCTCCAAGCGAACTAATCCAAAATTATTATTATGAAAAGGATAAGTTTGATAGGTTAAATGCTAAAAGTAATGACCTACAAAAATTAGTTAATAATAATTTAGATAGAGTAAATAAAAAACTTAATATCCTACAAGAAACTCTCACAGAATGTAACGAAAAGCAAAAATACAATTTATTTGGTGAATTGATAACTTCAAATATATACAATATTAATAAGGGTGATAAAGTTACAAAAGTTTTAAACTACTACTCTGAAAATGAGGAGTATATTGAAATTCCTCTTAAAATAAATAAATCTCCTTCAGAAAATGCTCAAGCTTATTTTAAAAAATACAATAAACTAAAAAAGTCTGAGGAGAATGCTACTATACAAATAAAACTAGCTGAAGAAGAGGATCAATATCTTCAATCTGTATTATCAAATATTTTAAATGCTGATAATTATACTGAAATTCAAGATATTAGAAACGAGCTTATAGAAACAGGGTATATTGCCTTTAAGAAGGCTGCAAAGGATAAAAAAGCAAAATCCTCAAAACCCCTACATTTTCTTTCTACTGATGGCATTGAAATTTATGTAGGAAAGAATAATATTCAAAATGATTACTTAACACTAAAATTTGCAACTAAAAATGACCTTTGGTTTCATACAAAAAACATTCCTGGATCTCACGTTATTGTTAAAAGTAATGGAGAGATTCCTGAAAGAACACTACTGGAAGCAGCTACTCTAGCCGCTTATTATAGCAAAGCAAAAAATTCTTCTAATGTACCAGTGGATTACACCGAAATTAAAAATATCCGTAAAATGTCTGGGGCTAAGCCTGGAATGGTTATTTATTATACTAATAAAACTATCTATGCTACCCCTGAAGAACTTAACTTAAAGACAATTTAAATCTTATATTTTGCATAACTATCACTGATAATTTTATAGTGTGATTTTGCAATATATGTAATTTTATTAATGGCATAATTTATTTTGCCTCAAAATATTAATTACTTAATCATTAATGTAAGTATTAAATCCACAATGTGAAAGATAATTAAGCTTATAAATGTTTTTGAAAGTTTCAAAATTACTATAATACAGCTTAATATATAGAACACTATAATATTATTAAAAATTCAAAGAAATATTAGATAATCCTACAATTTCTTAGTTTTTCTTGCAAATAATAAGAACCTATAAATATTATTTAGAATAATATTTATAGGTTCTTATTATTTTAGAATACGTTAACTTTGATTTTGAAAACAAATCTTACAATAAAATCCTTATAATCTATTTTATCTTATACATATCCCTTATAATGCTTGAAAATTCTTTGAAATCTTTATAGACATCATAGAAGCATTGAAACTTTGTATCTTATGACCTTTTTCAATGAAGTTATTTTACATTATATTGATAGTAATAGCATTGAATTCTTCCATTGTATAACTTTCTGTTTTTATCGGCTTTTTTACCGAAGGTCTTCTCAAATTCTTCAAAGGAAGTCAACACGTAACAAGACCAATCATCTAGCTTGGAGTACATAGTTGAAAACTCTTTATATAAAGTCTTAATTTCTTCACGTTCTCCTAATCTTTCTCCATATGGTGGATTAGTGATTATTAATCCATTTTTCTTTTTCGAACTAACACTTTGCATTGGAAGCTTTTGAAAATTTATATAATCACTCAATCCAGCTTTTTCAACATTATTGTTAGCAGTTCTTAATACCCAACTATCAATATCTGAGCATTGAATTTTAAATTCTTTATTATTAATTGCTGCTTTAGCTCCATCTCTCACTTGCTCCCAAGTTTCCTTATCCATAGTTGGCCAAGTTTCACTTATAAAGGTTCTATTCAATCCTGGTGCTATATTTTTTGCAATCATCGCAGCCTCAATTGCTATAGTTCCTGATCCACAAAATGGATCAATAAGCTGTCTTGAACCATCAAACTTTGTTAAAAGTACTAACGCTGCTGCTAGTGTTTCTTTTAGTGGTGCTTCTCCTGAATGTTCTCTATAACCGCGTTTATGTAATCCTGTTCCTGAGGTATCTATAGAAAGAGTAACTACATCTTTTAAAAGAGCTACTTCTATCTTGTATACTGGTCCCTCTTCAGTAAACCAGTCAGTCTTATATTTTTCCTTCATTTTTTCAACAATAGCTTTCTTAACAATTCCTTGACAGTCTGGCACACTATGTAATTGAGATTTTATTGATTTTCCATTTACATGCATTTTACCATCTACAGGTATTAATTCTCCCCAGTTCACAGCTTTTGTCCCTTGAAATAATTCTTCAAAAGAAGTTGCCTTAAACTCAGCCATTTTTATAAAAACTCTCTCAGCAGTTCTAAGATGAATATTGCATATTGCTATATCCATTTCATCCCCCTGAAAGATCACTCTCCCATTTTCCACTATTAAATCTTCATAACCTAAATTTTTAAGTTCTTTAGCAGTTATTGCTTCAAGACCAAAAGTTGTAGTTGCAATTAAATTATACATATATTAATCTCCTAATTACTCTCATATAAGTTTACTAAGTCTTTACCATCAACCTCTTCAAGTTGCACAGAAATTATTTCTTTTTTCGAAGTTGGTATATTTTTTCCCACATAATCTGCTCTAATAGGTAGTTCTCTATGCCCTCTATCTACTAGTACTGCTAACTGAATCATTTCAGGTCTTCCCACATCGATGATAGCATCAATTGCCGCCCTTACAGTTCTTCCAGTATATAATACATCATCTACTAAAATAATCTTTTTGCCTTTTATTTCTATTCCAAGTTCTTTACTATTTAGGGTAGGCTGCTCTCCTAGAGTGGTTAAATCATCTCTATATAAAGTTATGTCTACACTTCCTACTTCTAATTTTTTCTCCTCAAATTGCTCGATTAAATCTGCAATTCGGTTAGCAAGAGGAACTCCCCTACTTTTTATTCCAATAAGGACTAAATTTTCTGTTCCCTTATTTTTTTCTATAATTTCATGAGAAATTCTAGTTAAGGTTCTTTTTATTGCTTTATCATCTAACAAAACTGATTTTAATTCCATATTAATTTTCACTCCTAAATTCAATACAATAATAATTAAAATTTATCAAATCATTTTTTACATCTAAAACTACTTTCAAGTCTTAAAATGTAATATATTAATTACATAGAATGTTTTTACAGCTTATTTCTAAGTTTGTCTAAAAGATCTTGAAAGTATTCTGGAAGCTCTGAATCAAACTCAATATATGCTCCTGTTGTTGGATGCATAAACCCTAGTTTTCTAGCATGAAGTACTTGGCCTAAAACCTTGAATTTTTGTTTTTTACGGCCATAAACATTATCTCCCACTAGTGGATGTCCAATATGCGCCATATGGACTCTTATCTGATGAGTTCTTCCTGTCTCTAAATTACATTGAATTAAAGTATATTCACCAAATCTTTCTAAGACCTTGAAGTGAGTAATAGCCTCCCTCCCATCTTTTATAACAGTCATTTTTATTCTATCTGATGGATGTCTACCTATAGGGGCATCTATTGTTCCTTCATCAGATTTCACATTACCTTCTACCAATGCATAATAGGTTCTTGTCATGGAGTGATCTTTTAATTGTAGTGCTAACTTATTGTGTGCATTATCATTTTTAGCAATTACAAGTATCCCTGTAGTATCCTTATCTATTCTATGAACGATCCCTGGACGAATTACTCCATTTATTCCAGATAGATCCTTGCAATGATAAAGTAATGCATTTACTAGGGTTCCATTATAATTCCCAGGTGCAGGGTGCACCACCATATCCTGTGGTTTGTTAACTACTATAACATCACTATCTTCATAAACAATATTAATAGGAATATTCTCAGGCTCCACTTGCAATTCTACTGGACTAGGAATATCTATACTAATTTCATCATTAAGTTTCATTTTATAGTTGCTTTTTTTTTGCTTCCCATTAACTCTAACCGCATCTTTCTCTATAATTCCCTGGACATAAGATCTAGACATTCCCTCTAAGTTCTCACTTAAAAATAAATCTAATCTTTTATCAATGTCTAATTCACTAACCAAAAATTTTTCTATTGCCATTAAATCTCATCCTTTAATATACAAATTATTAAAAAGAAGGTTCCTACACTTACTAATATATCTGCTACATTGAAGGTAGGAAAATAATAAACCTCTTTATAGTGAAATAAGATAAAATCCACTACAAAATTGTAATTTATTCTATCTATAAAATTTCCTATAGCACCAGATATAATCATAGCGAGCCCAATTCTAAGAATTTTGGATTTAGGTTTGTGTTTAATTAAATAATAAACCATGCCACCAGCTACTAACACAGTAGTAATAACTAAAAACCAAATTTTGTTTTGAAGCATTCCAAAGGCTGCTCCTCTATTCTCAAGATACTCAAAAGCAAAAATATTTTTAATGACTTCAATTCCTTCCGTACCTTTTAAGCTGCCTAAAGCCCACAACTTACTTATTCTATCTAATATTAATCCTAAAATTATTATTACCAATTCAAGTAACATATTTATCCCCCTACCACAATAAATAAATTTCTGACATAAAAACTGTCAGAAATTTTTTATATTTAAAATAAATAATCTGATTTTTCATTAATAGTTGTTAAAGAATTCTATTTTAATACTAAATTAAAATTATGGAAGGAAACTCCTATCTGTTAAGATAGGAGGCTTTTCCCTTTGTGCTGCTTTATAATTTTATTTACCTTTTGCTAATCAGGAAGCTGACTCTTATATTGATCATTACTAATTAGTTCAACAGGCTCTACGTATCCGCTTTCAAATTCATCATCATCATAGCCATCATAATACTTTGAGTTATAACTTGCCACTGCTTGATAGCTATCTTCTGCATCAAATCCCACATAATCTGTGTGGTCATTAAAGCCCCTTCTAAATGGCCTTCCTAAAACCTCTTCTTCTACAGGTCTACTTGCATCGGAAATATCCTCTGGCATAGCTGCATTAATGCCATTTTGGCAACCAACACAATGCTCAGCATAAGGTATAAATTCTAGTCTCTCTTGAGGTATTTCCTTGCCACAGATTTTACATACTCCATAATCTCCATTTTCAATGTCTCTTAAAGCACGGTCTATTTTGCTTCTTATAGATTTTTCATTTCCTTCTAGTGCAAGGCCTCTCAATAAATCGTTTAATTCTCCTCCATTTTCAGCACCGTGATTGTCATAGTATGAGAGCTCCGTATTTCTTTCAACAAGAGGAGTAGTGGTATCATTATCGCTCATTTGCTTAATTAAGTTATTAACATCATTCTTTTCTTCTAACAATTTTTCTTTAAAGTAATTAAGTTTATTTTTATTCATAAAAACAACTCCTTAAATTAAGGTTAATATTTATGTTACCTAATTATTTTCTACCTTATAGAAAAATTTATTACACTATTCTAAGAAATTTATAAATTTGTTGAAATATTCCTTTGCATCTGGGAAAGATATTTTAGTACACTCCCAATTATCAATAACCAATTTATTATTTAACTTCATTGCAGCTATAGAAAAAGCCATGGCTATTCTGTGGTCATTAAAAGTATTTATTTCAATAAACTCATAGTTTAAATTTATTTTTGAGCTGCCTATTCCTTTAATCGCTAGATTATTATCTTTATACAATACTCTAATATTTAATTTTTCAAAGTTTTTAACTAATGCCTCTATCCTGTCACATTCCTTAACCTTTAGTTCCTCTACTCCTTCAAATAAAGTGTTTCCTTCGCTAAATGCCGCTACTATACTAAGTACCGGAATTTCATCAATAATTCTTGGAGCTATATCCTTGGATATTTTTATACCTCTCAACTTACTACTTTTAACTATAATATCACCAATAGGTTCGTTATTCTTCTTATCCTTAGAAATTATTTCAATATCTCCACCCATATCCTTTAGCACTTTTAAATATTCAATTCTGCCATGATTTAAAAGCATATCCTTTATAGTAAGCTTTATATTATCTCCTAGCAATGCACAACCTACCAAAAAACACGAGGAGGAACTATCCCCTGGTACAAAAATATCTTTACACTGAATTTTAGAGTTAGAAATAGTAATTTCATTATCTAAAGTATCTATTTCAGCCCCAAGAAACTTGAAAAGTCTTTCTGTATGATCTCTAGTCGGCATAGGTTCAATAACTTTAGTTATGCCCTTAGCTAAAAAACCAGCAATTAAGATTGCAGATTTAACTTGAGCTGAAGCTACAGGAAGTTTGTATTCTATCCCATTTAAACCATTATTTTTTAAGAATGCAAGAGGTAAGGTTTCGTTGGAATGAGCAATATTACCTCCCATTCTCTTTAGGGGATCAATTATTCTTCTCATAGGCCTTTTACTTAAGGATTCATCTCCAGTCAAACTAGTAATTATATTTGCACCACAAATAAGCCCACTTATTAGCCTAGCAGTGGTTCCAGAATTTCTACAATCTAATTCTTTAACTTTGCTACTGAATTTGCATACACCAGGAGAATTTACCATTAATTTGTTTTCATGTGAAACAATGGAAACCCCTAACTTTTTTACTACCTCAATGGTTGCTTTACAATCTTCTCCCATAGGATAGTTTTCTACGGTATAACTTCCTTTTGGCATAGCTCCAATAATTAAAGATCTATGAGCTATAGATTTATCTCCCGGTAGGGTAAGTTCCACATTAAAATTGCTTTTACACCCTCTCAAAACTACCTTCATAAGCTTCCCTCAAAACTTTTAAATTATTTCTCTAATAATTTTTGATTTATTAACTATTCTTTCCAAGGTATCCATGTTAATGGTTTGTCTTGCATCCGATATAGCATTATCTGGAGTAATATGACTTTCAATCATTAAACCATCTGCACCACAAGCAATGGCTCCCATACTCATAGCTTCCACAAGTTCTCTTTTCCCTGTGCCGTGGCTTGGATCTACGATTATGGGAAGTCGATAATTTTGTTTAATAACAGCCACAGAATTTAGATCTAAGGTGTTTCTAGTATAAGTTTCAAAAGTTCTAATTCCTCTTTCACATAATATTACTTTTGAATTTCCCCCACTCATTATATATTCTGCGGCATAAAGCCACTCTGAAAGGGTAGCGCTCATTCCTCTTTTTAAAATGACTGGAACATCATATTTTCCTAGTTCCTTCAATAATGTATAGTTATACATATTTCTCGATCCTATTTGAACTATGTCTATATAGGGAATACATTGTTCAATATCTCTAGCATCCATAATTTCAGTAACTATGGGCATGTCGTATCTTTTTCCCACTTCATGAAGAATATGAACTCCTTCCATTTTTAGCCCTTGGAAGTCATAGGGTGAAGTTCTTGGTTTAAAAGCCCCTCCCCTAAGAACATGAATTCCAATCTTTTTTAAATCATGTCCTATAGCCATCATCTTATCATAATCTTCCACGGAACAAGGTCCAGATATAAAAACACTTTCACCTTGACCTATTGTAATTCCTTTAATATTAATAGTAATTTTAGGTCCACTATTATTATCAACTAGTAACCTTTCCATATAACATCACCTACATTGATTTTAACATACTTCGTAAAATAATATTAGAATTTTTAACCGCAATATGCTTAAATTTTTCATAGTCCATATGAGCACCGTTATTTGCATTATCTGATATTGACCTAATAATTATGAATGGAATATCATTAAGGTATGCCACATGAGCTATGCTGGCTCCTTCCATTTCACAAGCCAAGGCATTAAATTCTTTACCTAACCATTTAATCTTATCTCCACTTGCAATAAATTGATCTCCTGATACAACTCTTCCTACAAAAGTATTTACTTCACTTAATTCAGCACAGGCAATTTTAGCATGTTGAAGTAAAGTTTTATCGCATTTAAAATCAAATATATCCATTCTAGGAATTTGGCCTAACTTTTCACCAAAAGCTGATGTGTCTACATCGTGTTGAATTAATGTGTTTGCGATTACAATATCTCCTGGATAAATATCTTCGCCAATTCCTCCAGCAATACCAACATTTATAACATAGTCTACTTTAAACTCATCTACTAATATTTGAGTGCAAACAGCAGCATTAACTTTTCCAATGCCACTAGTCACTATAACCACTTCTTTATTAAAAATATTCCCTGAATTAAAAACCATTTTAGCTTTAGCAATTTTATGGTTTACTTCCATTTCATCTATTAAAGATGTTACTTCTTCTTCCATAGCTCCAATTATTCCAAATTTCATAAGTTTTTTATCTCCTCTCAATGCTTTCCCTTATTGATTCTCTAATAACTTTATCACTAACAATTACCTTTGTAATAGGTTTTTCCACATCTTCTAATAAGGAAAAGTTTATGTTGTTATTCGTATTTTTCTTATCATGGTTAATAGCATACATAAACATATTCATATTGTCAACTTTGTACTTAGTTGGAAATCCTATGGTATGAAAAAGCTTCTCCATCTCATTGTAGACTTCTTCATCCAAATCCATCATATATTCTGATATTTTTAGTTCCACAAGAATCCCCAACGCTACTGCATAACCATGAGAAATCTGATGATTCGATATCACTTCGATACCATGACCTATAGTATGTCCGAAATTTAAAACATTTCTAAAATCATTATCTTTGTAGTCTCTTTTCACAATTTCATTTTTTATATCTATACAACGTTCTATAATATAAATCAATTTATCATTTTTTACCGCAACAATCTCATTTAAGTTATCCTTACAATACTTAAGGAGATTTTTATCCTTAAGTAACCCATGTTTTATTACTTCAGAAAACCCATTTATAACTTCATTTCTAGGTAGGGTTTTTAAGAATTCAACACTTATAAAAATAAATATTGGATTGTAGAAAGTTCCAATGAGATTTTTGATACCATTAAAGTTATAGGCTACCTTTCCACCAATAGAACTATCCACCATAGACATCAAAGTAGTAGGAATATTTATATACTTAATTCCCCTCATATAGGTGGCAGCTACATAGCCAGATATATCACCAACTATTCCTCCCCCAAAAGCAATAATTATACTATTTCTATCACCATCATTTTTCAGTAGAAACTCATAGATATCTTTTACAGTTTCATAACTTTTATAATCTTCACCATGTTTCATAATAAAAATCTTATAATTATATTTTTTCAATATACCTTCCAGCTTTTCCTTATAAGCCCCATAAATATTATCATCAGTTATTACAAAAAACTTATGATTAGTTGTTATTTTATGTTCACCTAATGCACTTTCAAGAGTTTCAATATTATGATCTAAGTATATCTTGCATGAGCTATTGTCAGCATTTACAATTAATTCTTTCATCTTATTCTCCTTATAAATAATGGATTTCATTTTCTATTATGCACTACATTAGAAACTTTTAAATGAAAAATAAAAAACCTCACTCCAAGAGTGAGATTTTTGGGTATTTCCTTTAAACATCTTGAAAAAACAACAAATTTTCACCATACCATATCAACAGAACACATCTTAACTTTCGATGCAAAACATCCGTGGCTTTTTTAACTCATTATTTTGTTTCTAAGGCTAATTTGACTCTGTTGCGAAGAAACTTTTAATTTCTTCAAGTTCAGCTGTATTATAATCAAATTTTTCTATTTCTTTTACCTTTTTATCATTTAACTTTGTATTTAAAATTGCTGCATTATTTGTTTCTTCTACAACCGTTGAAATATTATAGTTTTTGTCAAAATCTTTTTCTAAAGCTTGAAACATCTCCATTTGGCTTAGCATGAAATTTCTAAACTTACTTCTGAATTTCGCAAATTCTTGTTTTGTTCTTTCATATTCATCATTTATATGTAGTACATCACTATGAGCTTTATCAATTATTCTTTTAGCACTATCATTAGCATTTCTAACAATTAATTCTGCTTCAGTCTGCGCACTTGCTTTAGCTTGCTCTGCTGCGTTTTGTGCTAGTAATAATGTGCTTTGAATAGTATTTTCTATCTTTGAATAGTGATCCAATTTATCTTGGAATACACTTAGTCGTTCTTTTAATGTAGTATTTTCTTTATATATTATCTCATAGTCTTCTGCAACTTTTTCTAGGAATTCATCAACTTCATCTGCACTATAACCCCTCATTACTCTTTTGAATTCCTTATTGTTAATATCCATTGAAGTTATTTTCATACTAATCACCCCTATATTAAATATATTTCTTTATAGCAATCTTCAACCTATTTTTCTGAGTTTCACCAACAATCTCTTCTATTTTATACTTTCCGTATCCCCTAACTGTAACTATATCTTGGGGTTTAACTAGCTTATCTCTTTTCGAAGATTGCACATGATTTATCATAATAGATCCATTATTAATCAATGTATTTACTTCGTTTCTAGATAGATTACAAATCCCACTAATAGTATTATCCAATCGCAGAGAAGTAATAATTATAACTTTTTCCTCATACTTCACTTTAGGAATATTATCAGGATTTTTATCTAAGATTTCTATTTCGCAGGGACAATTTCCTATGGTCTCCAAATTATTAAATATGTAGCTTGTTATGTCCTTTATTACTGGCACATAACAATAGTCATTTTCAACTAGTAGATCTCCTAAGACTTCCCGTTTCACCCCAAATGACATTAGAGTTCCAAGAAAATCCCTATGAGTTAAAACCTTGAATTTTGATTTATTTACGATTTTTATTAAATCAATAGGATAATCCTCAGGTTCTTCATACAAATCAAAAGCTAACATTTTTCTTTCAGCTTCTTCAAAAACTCCATAGCAAAAGGTTTTTACCCCTAATTCATGTTCCATCAACATCAATTTATTATAAATATAAGGTGAAACAAATTCCTTTGTAAAAATAGTCCTACGAATCTTTTTACAAAGCATTATGTTATCATAAATATTAGATATATAATTTTTATCCCATTGTGGAAAGGAATTAATGAATGAATTTTTTTCCATATCCAAATACCTTTTTTATATATTTCCCAATATGCCTAAAATAATTCTTTGTAAGAAAGAAATTATAAAGTAAGCAATTATAGGTGAAAAATCAATTGGAGCACCAGAAAAAATTTTATTATTAATTTTTTCACAAGGTTCCATTATAGGTGCAGTAAATGCCCTTATAGCATAGGAAATCTTCGATTGCCTTCCACTTGGCACCCATGAAAGTATTACTTCAATTAAAATTGCCATCTTTAGTACTTCAATTAAAGTATTAATAATTCTTATAACCATTAGATCCTCCTATTTAGACCAACTAAAAATCCCTTTATTAGTTAACTCAGTTTTTAATTCACTCGTAACTTCTACATTAGATGGAGTTAGTATAAAAACGCCCTTCTCAACTTGTTGCAATCCACCCTCTAAAGCATAAATTGCACCTATAAGGAAATCTAAAATTTTATGTCCAACCTTTTGTTCTACGGCATTAATATTAACGATAGCTATTCTTCTATTTTTAAGATTGTCTACTATAGCAGTTCCTTCGTCATAATTCATCGGCTTTATAATTACAACCTTCGCAGATGATGCAGTATGAATGTTTACAATCTTATTTTGCTTTTTCACATTTGCCATAAAAGGTTCAATTTCTATATCATCTTGCGCTTGTTCATCTTTTTCAGCTTCTTTTTCAAGTACTTCATCATCTTCATAATCATCTTCATCAAATCCAATAATCTTTCCTAAACCCTTTATAAACTTGTTTTCCATAATTTATCCTCCCAAAAATTATTTATTATAATTTCTTTTTCCAAAGATACCTTCTCCAATACGAATCATATTAGATCCTTCTTCAATGGCAATAGTATAGTCTCCAGTCATTCCAATTGACAAAAATTCCATATTAATATTGTCGAAGTTCTTTTCACTTAATTTATCGTATATTTTTTTCATTTCTTTAAAATAAAATCTACAGCTTTCCTCACCACCAATTGGTATTGTAGCCATAAGCCCTTTAACCTTCACAGCGATGCATTTCTCACAGGAATTTAATAATTCTTCTAACTCGTCTAAATGGATTCCTGTTTTTGAGGATTCATTTCCAATATTAATTTGAATCAATACATTTGCAATTTTATTCTTTGCTGCAAACTGCTTTTCTATTTCTTCCAAAAGTTTTATGCTGTCAAGAGAATGAATTAAATGCACTTTACCAACTAAATATTTAACTTTATTTCTTTGTAGATGACCAATTAAATGCCATTTAATATCTTTCGGTAATTCATCATATTTCATTGTAAGTTCCTGAACTTTATTCTCTCCAAATTCTCTTGCTCCAGCGTGGTATGCCTGTAACACTTCCTCTATACTTCTAGTTTTTGATACAGTCACTAAATTAACCTGACTTGGAATTTGCTTCAATATGATTCTGTAATTTTCTTCAACTGACAACTTTACTCCTCCTTGCATACCCTAACATCTGTAGATTGGTATACATAAGTTATTCCAGGAGTTAGGGTACTTTACATTATTCTTCACAAGTTTATGAAATTCCTTCAATAATTAGCAAATATTTTAACATTATTACAGATTTTCACTTTTAATTTTCGTTACTTTAGCAAATAAAATTCACTAACTAAAATGCTATCTCCTTTATGTGTCTGGAAATAAATATTTATTTTCTAAACTTCCATTGTATGCAGGAATTATTAATTCCGAAAGTGACTCCACTTCAACATAGCATTTTCTCATCTTTAATCTTTTAACTTGATTTTCTTGAGTTTCTAAAAAGTTTTCTAACACATTTTTATTCCCAATTGCAGTAATATAAAAAGGTGCAATTACTTTTATTCCATCAAAATCTATAGTTGTCCCCCAACATAGTCCTGCAGAGTTAAAAACTATTCTATGATCGTTTATTGCTATAGCTTCCGCACCAGCATTCCTTAAATCATTAATTACTCTGACTAAATCTTTATCATGGACTAACATATTATTAGTGTAATCGCCTCCAAACATTACTTCAGGAGCATCATTTAGTGTAATTTTAATTCCTTCCCCAATAACAGGGACAGAGCCTAA
This sequence comes from Clostridium sp., assembly GCF_036642255.1. Taxonomy (GTDB): domain Bacteria; phylum Bacillota; class Clostridia; order Clostridiales; family Clostridiaceae; genus Clostridium_J. The sequence goes on from NZ_JAVWDJ010000008.1 coordinate 70,331, forward strand.
AATAATTCTATTTCTTTTTAGTTCATCTGTAATTTCTTTTAATACATCATTTTGATTTTTTGAATTTGTATCAAAACCATTAACTTTATTTTGTAATTCCAAATATTCCTTTTGAAGTCCTGAAATTTCACCTTGAAGCTTAGTTCTCTCACTATAAGCAACTTCGTACTGTTCTACGTCTAAAAGCATAGCTCCCTTTCCTAAATCCATATTCATTGCTATTAAAAGCCCAATAATAATGGAAGCTATAAATAAAAATATATTTGCCTCATTGGTTTGCATCTAATCACCTCAATGACGGAACTTTGTTCGTTCCATAAGTAATCTTCTTATTATTGCGAAATTTGTAAATACCCTTCCTCCAAAAACTATAATGGCGGCTAAGTATATTGGAATACCTAATTTATCACCTAGGTAAACCATAAGAGCTGCTAATACTGCATTTCCGAAAAAACCAGAAATAAATATATCTGGTCTAAAATCCTTATTTAAGGTAGACCTAACAGCCCCTAGCATAGAGTCTATACATGCAAATATTGCCACAGATATATATGGCGAAAATTTTAAAGGTATATTAATGTTCCAAACAAGACCTAAGACAATTCCAAGGATAAGTCCAACAAACGCAACCATTTAAACACCTCTATTCACTAACTTGCTTAGCATATTCATACTTTAAAGTATTTTGTCCTTTTTTAATAACTATATTATCATTAGTTTCAATAACTACTTCACAACTGTTTGTAAGTCTTTCTGGTATTGTTCCTGGAAAGTTCATAGCTCCCTCCAAGTTCTTCTTACTTCCAATAGCTTTTATAGTAACTCTCTTCTGCGGAGAAATTCTTTCATTATTTATAATAATACTATTACCTGCGGTTCTAATACCACTTCTTCCCATTAATCTTATATCATTTATTGAAATAGCCTCAGCACTGGCTGCATTTAGTTCATTTACAATATTTAATAAATCTAAATCAATAATAGGTTGATTATCGATTGTGTTTCCAAATAGATTCGCTTTAGGTGTTATATAAATAGTAATACCCTCACCCTTTACATCAGATAATCCTGCTCTTAATCTAGTTTCTTGTAATTCCTGGAGTATTAAATTGGCTTCATCAGTTCTTCCCGCTGCAGCTGATTCAAACTCCTCAGTTTTTTTAGTAAGTTCATCTATTTTTTTCTTTAATTCATCTCTTTGCTTTTTTAATTGTTCATTCTCAACAAGAATTTCTGGGCTTTGCTTATTTTCAGCAGAAGCCACTTGTTTATTAAGCATGTTCATTTGAGATGTTATCATAAATCCAAATAATAAAAATATTAGTCCTATAGTCAATTGAGAAATAAACTTTTTCAATGTATTTCCTCCTATTCTTCTCTATAAATTACTGGATTACCATCAAAACTTACATCAACATAGCCCTTTATTCCAGCAAACTGTTCATCTTTTATAATGCTAAAAGCCCTTGTGAGCTTTTCCTTTACCTTTTCACTTGTTCCCAGCTTTACGGTTAAGTTATCTACCACAATATTTATATCTATAAAATCATTTAATTGTATCATTGAAATAACATGTTCCCCCACAGCATTATCGTTGTAAATAAACTCACATAGTTCTGTCAAAACTCTTTTCTTTTCTTCTCCATTTAGAGGTATAGATTTTCCAATATCAACTGTTGATAAATCAACACCTTCTAGTCTTACCAAATTCATTCCTTCAACTGTATCTCTTTTTTCCAAAATTATAGCATTGTTATCTATGACATAGAAGCTATCATTATATGAAATATAGAAGGTTGCCTTTCTTTCCACCACCTCAATATTTATGTTGCTCGGGAATACTCTATTTACTTTCAAGTCTAAAATGTATGGATTTTTTAGAACATTTTTTCTAACGTTGCTAACTTTAAATTTAAATATATTATCCCCTTTCTTTAACTGTGAAAGTGCAATTATTTCATCAGATGTAACATTGGAGTTCGCCGAAACCTTAATTTCAGTTGTGTTAAAATAGTCCAGATTAAAGCACAAAGTGACTAATATAGAAAATAAAACAACTAAGGTTAATATACTTCTTTTTATAGTTCTTAGTTTTCTTTTCTTTTTTAAAATTGCATCTTTATTTTGAAGTATATACTTTCCATACTCATTTTTCTTTTCAACTTTTTTCATTATTTCACCACCATAAATAACTTGTAAAAAATAGTACAATAATATATTACCATGATATCATTAAATGGAAGTAAATTCATTATAATTTACATAAATAAAATATTTTTAATTGTTTTTTTATTTATATTAAAATTACTGAAATTAATTCAAAAACTTCAAAAAACAAAATGATATGTTTAAAACATATCATTTTTGTTTAAAAGACTTTTTAAGTTGAAAATCTTTATTCTTAATAACTTTTATGACTTATTGTTGTTTTGCCTTGTTATATTTAGTAGTATTCCCATAAACATCATATTGATAACAAGCGATGAGCCTCCATAGCTAATAAAGGGTAGCGGCACACCTGTAACAGGCATTGATCCAGTTACTACGGCAATATTGATTAAGCTCTGTAGTATTACTACAGCGGTTATTCCAGTAGCTAAAAGAGAACCATATATATCCTTAGCTTTAGCAGCTGCCATTATTCCCCTCCATAGAAACACTATGAATAAAATAATAATGAAGATACAACCTATAAATCCAAGTTCTTCTCCTATTACTGAAAAAATAAAGTCATTATGTGGCTCTGGAATATAGAAACATTTTTGTCTCGACTGTCCTATTCCAACTCCAGTAAGTCCACCAGAACCGAGGGCCAAAAGAGATTGAACCAGTTGATATCCTGTAGCTTGAGAATCAGACCAAGGATCTAAAAAGCCTGTAATTCTTCTCATTCTATAAGGCTCTAAAATTATGGCTGCTACAACTAGTCCTATTAATCCTAAACCCATTTCAGCAATATAAGAAAACTTAGTTCCTCCAATAAACAACATTCCAACGGTAACTAGCATAATTACTGTTGCTATACTAAGATTTTTTTCTAAAATTACCATACCTGCAAAAAAACCAGCGAATGCAAGATGAGGTACAACTCCTTTAAAGAACAGCTTAATTTTTTCACCCTTTGATTCTATACTTTTAGCTATAAACAAAACTACAACATATTTTGTAATTTCTGAGGGTTGAAAGGATGCTGGTCCAAGTCTTATCCATCTTTGAGCTCCATTTACAGGTGGAAATGCAAATACAAGGCATAGAGCAATAAAAGTAAATATAATTAATATTTTTGTATATCTTTTAAATAAGTGATAATCTGTGTTAAGGGTAAAAATCATAGCTACAAGTCCTATACTGGCCCATAATAACTGTCTCCAAAGAAAGTATTCTGCATCATCATATCTAAAAGCTGCAAAATAGGAGCTTGCACTATAAACCATTACTACCCCAACAGTAACAAGCATTAAAATTGTTGCGAAAAGAATAAAATCTACTTCACCCAACTTCATTTTGGGTTTTTTCATATTTAATCCCCCTATTGTATGTTAATGAGTTATGGATAAGAAACCTATTAAACATAGTACAACTGTAGTTATTGAAAAAACTGCCACAATCTTGCTTTCATGCCATCCACTTAGCTCAAAATGATGATGAAGTGGGCTCATTTTAAAAACCCTTTTTCCTGTTAATTTGAAAGAAATAACTTGGATAATAACAGATAAAGTTTCTACCACATAAATTCCACCCACTATAAGAACCAATAATTCTAATTTTAAAATCATTGCTATAGCACCCAAAGCTCCTCCTAATGCTAAGGAACCTGTATCACCCATAAAGATTTGGGCTGGATAGGAATTATATCTAAGAAATCCTAATAATGCTCCTGCAAGAATTCCACAGAATATAGATAGGGTATAATATCCCATTCCAAAGCTTACAAGTGCAAAGAAAGTCATTATTAAAAGTGTGATAGAGCTAGCTAACCCATCAAGTCCATCAGTTAAATTAACGGCATTGGAAGCAGCAACAAAATAAATTATTATAAATGGTATAAATAGTTTTCCTAGATCAAAGGTTGTTGAAGTTAGAAACGGTATCATTATATCAGTACCAATTCTATTTGATGCGTAGTATCCTAGAACTCCCGAGGCTAATATCAAAAGTATCATCTTTTGATAACTCTTTAATCCCTCGTTTTTCTTTTTAATAATTTTAAGTGCATCATCTATGAGTCCGATTACTCCAAATGCAACTAAGGAATATACTGCAACCATAGCTTCATCATTGGGATTCCTAACAATAATTACCATGGTTATGCAAGTTGCGATTATAAAAATTATCCCTCCCATGGTAGGAGTACCTTGTTTCTTCTTGTGGCTCTCTGGTCCCTCATCTCTAATGTTTTGACCAAATTTAAATTTATGAAGCATTGGAATAAGAAATGGAGCTATTAACAGTGCCACTAAAAACGCAACTAAAACAGAATATACAACTTTACTCATACTCTACCCCTCCCTAAACAGTTATCTTTTGTATTCCACTCACAATATCTTCGAACTTCATGGATCTTGAAGCTTTTACTAAAACAACATCGCCATCCTCAATAATAGTGGATAAATAATTTAATAATTCCTCTCCAGTATGGAAGGTGAAAATATTCTCTTTTTCAAAACCCTCTCTAAAAGCTTCATTAAATTCTCCAGTAGTGAATAATAAGTCAATTTCACATTTCTCAGCATAACTTCCAACTCTTTTGTGAGCATTGAAAGCTTCTTCCCCTAGCTCTTTCATTGTTCCAAGCACTGCAATTTTCCTTTTACCTTGGTAGTTTTTCAGCACTTCTAAAGCCGCTTCCATTGAGTCTGGACTCGCATTATAGGCATCATTTATAATTATATAATTTCCACAATTAATAATGTCTAATCTCATAGAAGTAAATTCTAACTTTCTTATACCTCTGGCAATTTCTTCATAGCTTAAACCAAGTTCCCTAGCACAAGCAATAGCAAGAAGAGAATTTAGCACATTATGTTTACCTGGAATTCCAACCTCAATGACATTTGATATTTCCGCTCCATTTTCTACTACATTAAATTTAATATTGTCATTATTAATAATTATTCTGCTTCCCTTAAAATTATAATCCTTTTCTACACCAATTTTTATAATTTTGTACTCAATGGAATAAATTTGATTTAAAAGATCATTATCCCCGTTCAAAATCAACGTATTGTTTTCATTAAAAAGTGTGGTTATTTCCATCTTAGCTTTCAAGATATTTTCCCTAGTTCTTAAGTTTTCTATATGTGATAATCCTATATTAGTTATTATTGCTATATCTGGCTTTGCAACCTTTGCTAATTTTTCAATTTCGCCTAGGTTATTCATTCCCATTTCTAATACAGCAATATCGAAGCTATTATCTAGATTGAATATCATTAGAGGTAATCCAACTTCATTATTGAAATTTCCTAGAGTTTTAAATACTTTATATTTTTCCCCTAAAACTGCAGCTACTAAATCCTTCGTTGAAGTCTTTCCTGTAGATCCTGTTATTCCAACTACCTTAATATTTAAGCTTCTTAAGTAAAATTCACTTAAATCTAAAAGAGCTTTTCTCGTATCTTTAACCATAATAATGGATACTTCTTCATTATAGTTATTTATGTGTAAAGGTTCTTTATGAACTATACAGAGAGATGCACCTGATTCTATAGCTTTTTCTAAATAGTCGTGTCCATCAAAATTCTCTCCAGTTAAAGCAAAGAATATATCTCCATTGCGTACTTTTCTGCTATCTATAGAAACATTATTAAAACTAAAATTCTTTCCCTTTTTTATAATCTTTCCATGGACACCCTTTAGTACCTGTTCTAGACTTATGCTTTCCATCTATAGTCCCAACTCCTTTATAATCTCTGCTACAATTTTTCTCTCATCGAAATCTATTGTTTTGTCTTTTAATATTTGATAGGTCTCATGTCCTTTACCAGCAATAACAACAATATCCCCTTTTTGAGCCATTGAAATTGCTCTCTTAATTGCATCTCTTCTACTTTCAATTAATTCATAATTGTCCGTTTCCACACCTACCACAATTTCCTTTAAAATCTCATAAGGATTTTCTGTTCTTGGATTATCAGAGGTTATTATCGCAAAATCACTTAAATTTGATCCTATGTTGCCCATAATCGGTCTTTTAGTCCTATCTCTATCACCGCCACATCCAAAAACACAAATTAGGTTTCCTTGAGTAAACTCTCTAACGTTATTAAGTATATTTTCCAAACTATCTGGAGTATGTGAATAATCTACAATTATATCAAATCCTAAATGGTTATTTAAAGTAACAATTTCACATCTGCCAGGAACTGTTACCTTTTCAAGAGCAGTTTTTATCTTATATATGTCCACTCCTTCATTTAAGGTAGCACCAATACATCCTAGGGCATTATAAACATTATATTTTCCTGGTATAGATAACTTTATTTCTACCTTGTCTCCCTTATGATCTAAAGTAAATTCTATTCCTCTGGAGTGTAAATTCAAATTGTACCCCTGCAAATTACTAGAATTATTTAATGAATAGGTAGTAGCCTTATCTCCTACCATTTCCACTAATTTTAATCCGTAACTATCATCTACATTTATTATAGAGTTTCTACTCATTTTAAATAATTTAGACTTAGCATTAAAATAATTTTCAAAGGTTTTATGAAAATCTAGGTGATCTCTTGTAAGATTTGTAAAAATACTTTGTGAAAATTCTACGCCATAAACTCTCTGTAGATCTAAAGAATGAGAAGATACCTCCATCACACAGTAATCAACATTTTTATCTACCATCTCTTTAAATAACTTCTGTAACTCTAAGGATTCTGGTGTGGTCTTGTCAGTATGAATTTCAACATCACCAATGTAATTAGCTATGGTTCCTATCAAGCCTACTTTGTAACCACTTTCTTCCAAAATAGCTTTAATCATAAATGCTGAAGTGGTCTTACCATTGGTTCCAGTAATACCGATAATTTTCATTTTTTCACTTGGGTTACCATAATAATTTGCTGCCGCTATAGCTAAAGCTTTTCTACTATCTTCAACCTTAATAAAGGTTATACCTTCTAACAATTCCACATCTCTTTGAACTATTATCACAGTTGCGCCTTTTTCTATGGCCTTTTTAATAAAATCATGCCCATCCAAGTTAAATCCTTCGATAGCAAAAAAGGCATCTCCCTGTTTTATTTTCCTACTATCATATTGTACTGAATTTATTATAATACTATCTTCTCCACTTACTAAAGTATAGTTAATGTTCTTAAAAAGGTTTTTAAATTCCATTTTTCCACTCCTTTTATTAATTGAATTATTCGATGTCTATTAATAATCAATAATTTTATTTAAATTAATCATTCTTTACATAGCACTTTAACCTCTAAGATAATGTCTCAAATGCGAATGCCACTTAAATACAATTGTAATTTTCTACTTGCAAAACAATTATAAAATGTGCCTAAACATGGCAAATCCGGTAGCACAGTAAAAACTGTAAGCTACCGGTTTATAAATTTAAACATATTATATTTATACACCATATCGGTATGATGTGCAATAAGCCACAGTTCAGTATATTATTAATCTGCAATAATTTGTAGGTGACAAGTTACTACAGTTCCTTTTTTTACATGTTGCCCAGCCCCCACACTTTGCTCTGCTACTACACCCTCTCCAACAAATTCTACTGATAAACCCAAGTTTTGTAATAACTTTCTCACAGCCTCTGGGGTTGATCCTCTTAAATCGGGCACTACAACAGTTCTATCAATTTGGGACTGTTTGCCTGTGTAAAGAATTATTTCACTTCCTTCTTTAACCATGTATCCTGGTTTAGGACTAACGTCAACCACATACTCTCCGTCTCCTTCAATTCTGTAGTTTAATCCATTTTCCTTTAAAATCTTAATTCCATCAGCATTTTTTGAACCTCTAAACTCAGGAATTACAACATCCTTCTTTAAACTGTGTTGAATATCTTCTGCACTTGCATCTGGTTTTAAAGCATAGTAGTTAAATATATCATTGAATAAAACTTTTCCTACTGGAGCAGCAATTTGACCTGCATAGTATAATGAAGGATTCGGTTCATCAATGGATATAAATACAGTAACTTTTGGGTCATTTGCTGGAGCCATCCCCGCAAATGAGGAAATATACTTACTCGCTGCGTATCCACCATTAACAGGATCAATCTTCTGCGCAGTACCAGTTTTTCCTGCAATATGATATCCTGGAATATAAGTCTTAGAAGCTCCTCCACTACTAACAGTGGCTTCTAAATGACCCCTCATCCTTTCCATAGTTTCTGGTTTGATTTCAGCTCTCTTATTTAAATTAGAGAAGGTAGCATCTATTACTCTATTGCTATCTCCATCATAATGTATAACTTCCCTCATTAAATGTGGTGTAATTAGAGTACCTCCATTAGCAATACTATTAAAGGCTTGCATATATTGAATAGCTGATACCGTATTACTTTGTCCGAAGGATATAGTGGCTAAATCCGTAATAGATATTTGATCTGTAGGTTTAACAATTCCCTTTGCTTCACCTGGCAAATCTATACCTGTCTTTTGGCCGAAGCCATACTTATATATATATTCATTTAATGATTCTTTTCCCATTCTATCAGCTAAGATCATAAATCCTACGTTACAAGAGTTTTTAATAATTCCTTCAAAATCTAGTGGGCCGTGTCCTATGGTTTTCCAACAGTGAATTGTTCTTCCGCCAATGGTTAATCCTCCACCACAATTAAAGGTCTCACCTTCTTTTAAAATTCCTTTTTCGATTGCTGCTGTAGCCGTAACTACCTTGAAAATAGATCCTGGTTCATAAGCATCACTTACAGCTCTATTTCTCCAAGTTTTCTGTGTCTCTTCATCACTTAAATTTTCCGGCCATGGATTATTAGGATCATAATCTGGTTTATTAACCATAGCTAATATTTCACCATTTTTAGGATCCATTACGATGACAGAAACAGCTTTTGCATCATTATCTTTTAAGGCCTGTGAAGCTGCTTTTTCAGCAAAGTATTGTATATTCTGATCAATGGTTAAAATTACGTCTCTTCCATCTACAGGCTCTGTATACTCTGATATTTTATAAGGTAAATCTTCACTTTTTTGGTCTGTTTCTGCAATTTTGATTCCAGGTACTCCAGCTAAATATTTATTATATTGAAGTTCAATCCCTGTAAGCCCTTCCCCATCAGAGTTAGTATGTCCTAATATATGCGCAGCAAAGCTTCCATTAGGGTAATATCTCTTAGTATCCGGTGAAATTACAAGTCCTCGAAGTTCAGTTTCTTCAGAGTACTTTTTAATTGCATCAGCCATATCTTTTTCAATTCTTCTTTTTAATATGGCAGAACCTCTTAATTTACCATTTGGCAATGGTCTAGTCAAAATATCTAACACCTTAGCAGGATCCATTTGCAAAATTTCCGCAAGCTTAGGCGATATGCTTTCCATTTTTAATGTTTTGTCTTCTAGGGATTTTCTTAGAGCATTAAGGTCTAAGTCTACCCTATACACATTAGCACTTACTGCTAGTTCTTTTTCATTTCTATCTAGAATTCTTCCACGTTTTGCATTAATTTTAACATCACTTGTCCATTGTTGAGTGGCTCTTGCCTTATATGTATCTCCTTTAACAAACATAATAAAGCTAAGCCTTATCATTAATCCAATAAAGATTATAAATATTACACCAAGGACAAGTAGCATCCTTTTTTTCATAATTACTTTGTCTCTAAATTCTTTTTTCGCCACCTATACTCCCCCACTAACTAAAATTAAATAATCAACTAGTGATTTACTTACACCACTTCTTGGAAGGAGATTTAACCTTCATGAATATTCTCTTCAAGTTGAAACTCTAAAGAAGAACATCTTACACTTATACCCCAAAAACATGGCTAAAATAAAAAACCTTTTATCTTCTTAAACAAAGCTATTGATGTGCTTTCTGCCTTTTTTTCTTCAAGAGGTAATTCAATAGATTTTAAATTACAGTAAATTGCATTTCCAGCAATTGGATTCACCATTTTTAATTCCTTAGTAGCAACTTCCTCAATGTAACTAATATTATTGTACTTGATAAGTTGTACTTTGAGCGCCTCATTCTCTTCAGTTAAGTTATAAATAGCACTATTTACTTCACTAAGTTCCTTTTGCGTTGTATAAATTGCGCTGTATCTAAAGAGGATAGTAAATGCCAGGGTAAATCCAGTAGCTAGAGTACCTGCAAATTTTAACGCTCTAAAAAGCCTCTCCTGTTGCTCCTGTTTTTGTTGTTGTTTTTTCTTAACTTCTTCCTGTTTTTTAACTTTCTCTTTTGGCAAAGCACTTCCTTGAGATGCTAAAACCGTATTTCCATAAATTGAATTACTCTCATTCTCTAATAACATTTTACGACCCCCATACCATTTTTAGAACTAAATTTTCTCAGCGATTCTTAGTTTGGCACTTTTACTTCTAGAATTAAGTTCTAATTCTTCTCCAGATGCTTCAATCGGTTTTCTGTTTATAAGTTTTATTATTGGCTTTTTGTTGCACATACACATAGGGAATTCCTTTGGACAAGTGCAAGGATCTTGTAGATCTCTAAACTTATTTTTAACAATTCTATCTTCAAGTGAGTGAAATGTTATTATAGCCATTCTCCCGCCTGAATTTAATGAATTTATACCATCAGTTATCGTTTTATCTAAAATATGTAATTCTTTATTAACCTCAATTCTAATAGCTTGGAAGGTTCTTTTGGCTGGATGCCCACCTTCTCTTCTAAATTTAGCAGGTATTGATGCTTTTATTATATCCACAAGTTCAAAAGTAGTTTCTATTGGCTTTTTCTTTCTTCTATCCACAATTATCATGGCGATCTTCTTTGCGAACTTTTCCTCGCCAAAGCTCTTAATAACATCATGTAGTTCAGCTTCACTATATTCATTTACCACATTGTAGGCTGAAAAATCACTACTACGATTCATCCTCATGTCTAATGGTGCATCTTGCATATAACTAAATCCTCTTTCAGCTTCATCCAATTGGTAAGAAGAAACACCCAAGTCCATTAGTATTCCATCTACCTTATCTATATTAAGTTCTTGAAGAATTTCATCTATGTTATAAAAATTGTCATGAACAAAGGTTATATTCTCAAAAGAGTTTAATCTTATTTTTGCTGCATTTAACGCATCCAAATCTTGATCGATACCAATAAGCCTTCCTTCCTTAGACAATTTTTTTGCAATTTCTAAAGAATGACCTGCCCCTCCTAGTGTACAATCTACGTATATACCGTTAGGCTTAATATTCAAACCCTCAATGCATTCTTGAAGCATGACAGATATATGTTTAAATTCCATGTTCATCTTCTCCTTCTGCGAATAGTTCTGTGTATATTTTTAACATTTTTTCAAATTAATTTCATAAATCTAAAAATAATTGCATATATTATATATTCTATCATAATTATTCTATGCATGGTTAAAAATTCCTTCAAAAAGGTGAAGGATTTATTGCTTTTTTTTGTGATTTTATGTTTTATATTTCAACAGTGTTTTCGCTTACAAATATTGTAAATTGCTGTATTTCATAACCTTTTTATATTACAGCATATTTTTATTTATAAACCCCAATTTTGCAATTTTTTATTCATCTTTAACTAAACTTTATAAATTAATAAAACATGTCTTTTCGTGTATTCTTGAAATATATTAATTTGTAGAGTATAATTTAAAAGGATTAAATTGAAAATTATATTGTAACAATTAATATTATTTGCTCACAACGTGTTAGGTCTGTAAAATAACTTTTTAAAGTTTATGTTTTGCTTTGGTTATTCTGATTACAGATTTCATTAATAGATCTGTAATTAACAGAATCTAACCTTATAGTATTGCACAAAATAATTTACCATACTATGTAGTTATTTTACTTGAGATGCCTTATATAGAAAGGAAAGAAAACATATGAAATTGGGAATTGTAGGTCTACCAAATGTAGGCAAAAGTACGTTATTTAATGCTATTACTCAGGCTGGAGCAGAATCTGCTAACTATCCTTTTTGTACCATTGAACCAAACGTGGGTGTAGTAAGTGTACCTGATACACGTCTAGATGTACTTCAAAAAATTTATAACTCAAAAAAACAAGTTCATACCGCAATAGAGTTTTACGATATTGCAGGTCTTGTTAAAGGTGCAAGTAAGGGTGAGGGACTTGGAAACAAGTTTTTATCTCACATAAGAGAGGTTTCTTCTATTGTTCATGTAGTTAGATGTTTCGATGATGATAATATAGTTCATGTTGAAGGTTCTGTAGATCCAATAAGAGATATTGAAACTATAAACCTTGAGTTAATATTCTCTGATCTTGAGGTTCTTGAGAGAAGAATGGAGAAATCACTTAAACTTGTAAGATCAGGTGATAAGACTGCTAAGGCAGAATATGACATAATGGAGAAAGTTAAAAATCAGTTAGAAAACAATATGCCAGTTAGAACTTTGGAATTTACTGAAGAAGAGGACGCCTTTGTAAAAGGATTATTCTTAATAACTTCTAAACCAGTACTGTACAGTTGTAATGTAAGTGAAGAAGATTTGATGTCTGGTAATAGTGAAAATGAATTGGTTCAAAAGGTAAGAGCTTACGCTGAAGCTGAAGGTTCTGGTGTAATAATAGTTTGTGCAAAACTAGAGGAAGAACTTTCAACACTTGATGATGAGGAAAAAAAGGAATTACTTAGTGAGTACGGCTTGAATGAATCAGGATTAGATCAATTAATAAGAGAAAGTTATAGTCTTCTAGGACTTATGAGTTTCTTAACTGCTGGTGTTCAAGAAGTGCGAGCATGGACAATTAAAGTAGGTACAAAAGCACCTGCAGCAGCTGGTAAAATTCATAGTGACATAGAAAGAGGTTTTATACGAGCTGAAATAGTTTCCTATGACAAGCTTGTAGAATGTGGCTCTGAAGCCGCGGCAAAAGAAAAAGGTCTCTATAGACTTGAAGGTAAAGAGTATATAATGCAAGATGGAGATGTAGTTAACTTTAGATTTAATGTATAAAAAAAAGGGGGATACCCCTTTTTTTATTTAGTATTAAATTCTTAAGAATCACTTTTGGTAAAATTATTTTTCTTCAAAACTCTTACACTAGGTTATTTTGTTCAAATCTATTTTCTTGTTCTTCTTGTTTTTTCACCTTTTAACACATCAGTACATTTTTCTAGCTTAGAATTTTCTGCAGGAACTTTTTGAACCTTTGGTTTTTCAATGTATTTTTTGCTTTCTTTCTCAATTGTCTTAAGAACCTTTTCTAAGGAACAATCTTTCAAATTAAATAGAACCTGCATAGCATCTTCCACAGTTTCCATAGTATAAAGTTTCAATTGCCCTCTTAAAATTGCCTCTTCAACTTCCTCACAGAGAACTAAATCATCCTTGTTTGACGCTGGTATCAGCACTCCTTTGCCTTCAACTGAATCAAGCTCCTTACACACTCTAAAGAAACCTTCAATCTTCTCATTTACTCCACCAATAGGTTGAACCTCTCCAAACTGATTTATTGAGCCAGTAACAGCTATATTTTGTTTAATTGGCAATTTTGTTAGCGAAGATATCATACAAATAACTTCTGCCACAGAAGCACTATCACCATCAACAATTCCATAAAGTTGTTCAAAACTAATATGAAAATCTACAGGCAACTTTTTGTAGCCTCCATTTATAGAATTTATATATCCTCGCAAAATGCTTACTGCCTTATTATGAATTCTACCACTTAAGTTAGATTCTCTCTGAGTATCAATTATATGACCATCGCCCTTGTAACAAGTACAAGTTATTTTTAAAGGTTTACCGAAGCTCACGTACCCCGTATCTATTACTGAAAGTCCATTAATTTGTCCTACCCTACTTCCAGTTACATCAATGAGCATTTTCTTTTCTTTGTAGGTATTTAATATTTCTTCCTCAATGAGCTCTTTCTTATAAGCTACCTCTATTATATCCTCGGCATCAATAGTTTCTTTTTGCTTTTCTATCACTCTATCATTAGCTAAGATAATCATATTTGTTAGGTCATAATCATCGAAATAGATTTTATTTTTATTCTCAGCTTTTCTTGATAATATTTTTGCAATTTCCTTTATTGCCTCATTACTAAGGGGCTTAATCTTATTTTTAGTACAAAATCTATTTATTTCACTTACTAAAGTTCCCTTAATACTCTCATCAATATCCAATACAGTTTTATATTCTGTTCTCATTTTGAAAATCTTTTTAAAGTCATCATCATTGGTATATAGTAGATCATAGGTTTCATAATCTCCAATTAAGATGATTTTTTGATTAATTTTTATTGGTTTAGGTTTTAACCCACTTAGGGCTAAAAGTTCAAAGTAGCCTTTATTGTAGTCTAAATCAACCTTTTCAGTCATTAATACTTTTTTTAGATAATAGTATGATTGCACATTAGTTAAAAGGCTATTTACCCTAATGATCAAACATCCCCCATTAGCCTTTATCATACTACCAGCCTTAATTTGTGATACATCTGATACATAAACATTATTATGATTTTCATACTCTATATTTCCAAGAAGATTAGTTACACTTGGATCTTCTTCAAAAATCACTGGAGGACTTTCCAAATTACTATTATCTACAATCACATTAACCATATATTTGTATATTATTTCATTGATTTTCTCTTCATCATCATCATAATTAATAGTATAATTTTCCACTAAATTATTTTCTATAGCATTACAAATATACTCAAAATATTCTACTGCTTCTGGAGTGTTTCTAAATTTTGATCTAAACTCCTCTTTTTTAAATTCTATTTGGTCATTTAAGTACATTACCATAAGCTCTTTAATTTTTTTCAATTCATTTAGTTCCATGTTTTTTAGCTCTTCTAAAATGTCTTTTGCCTTAAGTTTTAGTTCATTAACTTTTGTGATCATATCATCTTTTTCATCTACATCTAATCCCTCATATTCTTCCTCTGTCATTTCTCTCCCCTCATTTAAAGGAATAAATGTAAATCCTCCATCGTTGGTTTTTATATCGAATCCATTAGTCTTTGAAACTTCAACTAAACTGTTTATTATTTCATTTCTGTTCTTTTGTATTTTATCCACCAAGCTATCTTTTTCCTTGTTACCTGAATCATTATAAAATTGAAAAGTATATTCAGCGTATAATCCTTGTAGCTCTTCTAATACTTCTTTAAAAGTATTCCCTAGCCCATTAGATAGAAAAATAGGTATGGGTTGTTTATCGTCATCCTTAATGACGTAGCAAATATCATCTGGAACCATCTTATCTTTAAAGATATCTTTTACATAGTCAATTATATGTTTAATTCTATCCTTAGAATAATCATCAACTAAATAAATGTTATATCCATCATTATCTATATGAAGAGCTGTTTTTATCTTTTTATATGCCTCTATATACTGAGGTAACATCCACTTTTCCTCAGTAGAAGATACTCTTTGAATATCAAAATCATAAATTATGTCCTTTGGAGTTAATTCTTTATACATACTCTCCTCCTTGAAAATCACTTATTATATTAATATTCTTTCAAAGTGGTTTTTGGAACAAAAATATAAAATTTTTAAATACCTTTCTTTTTATCAAAAATATCGAATTTATTTCTAATATATAAATCAAAAATTAAGTTATTTATAATGAGACATAAATAAATCTTTTAATATACAAGAAAACCTATTATTCTATATGCTTAAAGTTACAATAAACCAATTTATCTAAATGACTAGAAAATGATTTGTTGATTCTTCAATATAAACTTGTTATAATTAGGTAGTTATTATATAATAGTTCTAAAATCATAATAATATTTATAAATAAACATATACTTTAAGTAATTATAAGTTTATATTCTTCATGTAAAGGAGTCATTCATATGGGATTTAAAGAAAAACTAACACAAAGCTATACAAATAATTGGATGAAAAAATATGGTGATAGACTTACTCAACTTCAGGGTAGAGTTCTTTCTATCAAATCAGAAGAAAAAAGTTTCTTAGGCATTATTAATTGGCTTACTGTGACATTAGTGTTAAAGCAAGAAAACAGTAAAGCTGTATCTACTTGTGTTTATAAAAAGAGAAGATGGTTTAAAAAACCAGAATTTATTGATATAAAGCAAGGTCATTCTTTGGTTGTTCAAGGTTTGAAACCTGATAGAAAGAAAAAGAATAAGAAGGACATAAAAGAATTTATTTCTATAATGAACGTTATGAACTTAACTACAAAAAAAGATTTAATTCCGGTAGAAGGTGGTCTGAAAACTCAAAGAGTTAGAGCAGATAGAAGATTTAGATAAAATTAAATTTAATAACAAATAAAAAAACAACTGTAAATTAATAAAATTTACAGTTGTTTCTTTGTTAAAGCCATATTTTCAAAGGTTAATTACCCCCTCCTCACTAGTGCTTAAACAAGTTTGAGCTTAATTACTTTCCAAAGTTATTGAACAAAATGAATCTTTTCATTACTTAAAAAATAATAGTTTTCAATTATTTACTGTTCATAGCACTGATTTAGTTAGGGTTTCAGCATAAAACTTATTTTACTATTAAATATATTGACTACCTATAGCGTTTTAAATCAATGTATAAACTAAGTTTTAATAGGAAAACCCCAAAAATGTTATATTATACATTTTTGGGGTTTTGAATGAACTATTGTTTATGGCTTACAAAGATGTAAACACTATTAATAAGGGAAATTATTCCTGAGAAGAATACAATAATCATCCATTGACCGAAATTAATAGCAGAAGTGTGGAATATACCTTGGAGAACTGGTAGGTATATAATGGAAATTAATGCTAAAATAGAAATAGACACAGCTCCTATTAAATATAAGTTACTAAAAGGATTAATCTCAAACAATGATTGTTTTTCACTTCTACACTCAAAAACGTGAACTAACTGGGAACAAATTAAAGTTCCTAGGGCAAGGGTTCTACAAGTCTCTAAGTTGAATCTATAATATTTACCTACTAAAAATGCCAAAACAGTACAAATACCAATTAATGAACCTCTTAATAGTATTTTTTCTTTTAATCCTCTTGAAAATACTCCTTCATTTTTATCTCTTGGTCTTTCATACATGATATTCTTATCTGCTGGATCTACTCCCAAAGCAATAGCTGGGAGACCATCTGTAACCAAGTTAACAAAGAGTATTTGAATTGGTAAAAGTGGTACTTCCAAATAAAATAAGGAAGCAAGAAACATAGTTAGAACCTCACCTAAGTTACAAGATAGTAGATATCTTATAAATTTTCTAATATTGTCGTAAATAACCCTTCCTTCTTCTACTGCAGCTACAATGGTTGCAAAGTTATCATCAAGAAGAATCATGGAAGCAGCTTCCTTGGTTACGTCTGTACCTGAAACACCCATTGCAATACCGATATCTGCTTCTTTCACAGCAGGAGCATCATTAACTCCGTCACCAGTCATGGCAACAATTTTATTTTGCGCTTTAAAGGCTTTAACGATTCTTAACTTATGCTTAGGACTTACTCTAGCGAAAATTCTATATTTATCTATATTTTTATTTAATTCCTTATCACTAAGTACATCAAGCTCAGCTCCAGTTATTACTTCTGAAGCATCGGAGCAAATATCCAATTCCTTACCAATGGCAAAAGCAGTATTTTTGTGATCCCCAGTAATCATTACAGGTTTAATTCCTGCAATCTTACATTCCAAAACTGCATCCTTAACTTCTCTTCTTGGTGGATCAATAATTCCTGCTACCCCAACAAAAATTAAATCACTTTCCACCTTTTCGCTTTTTACTAAATTGCTATCCTTATATGCTCCAGCAATACATCTTAAAGCTCTAAAAGACATATCGTCGATATGTTTCTCTATACTTTTTCTATATGCTGTAGTAAAAGGCTCTACTCTACCATTGATCAAAATATGAGAACACCTTTCAGTAATTCTCTCAGGAGCTCCCTTAACATAACAAGTTTCTCTGCCATTATCCTTCATGATAACCGTCATCATTTTTCTTGTAGAATTAAATTGAATATCGTAAACTCTTGTAGCGGAACCAACAAATCTTTCAATGTCCTTGGTCTTATTGAAAAATCCTTTAATAAGTGCTGTTTCAGTTGGGTCCCCCATTAATGCTTTCTCTACTGAATTACTTGTAAAATCATAATTACAGTCATTACAATAGGTAAATATTTTCTTTAACATATCTTGATTAAACTCTTTTTCCTCATCTAAATTATGAATTTTACCATCATAAAGTAGAGCCTTAACTGTCATTTTATTTTGTGTTAGCGTTCCAGTCTTGTCACTACAAATAACAGAAGTACAACCTAAGGTTTCTACTGCTGGAAGCTTTCTTACTAAGGCATTTCTGTTTAGCATTCTTGAAACTCCAAGGGCTAGAGCAACAGTAACAATAGCAGATAAGCCTTCTGGAATAGCAGCTACTGCTAAGGTTACACCTGATAAAAACATTTCATATGCATTTTGTCCACGCCAAATACCTAATAAGGTAACAAGTGAGCAAATAGCTAGACATAGTATTACTAGTACTCTACCAAGGGAGTTTAATCTCTCTTTAAGAGGTGAAATTTCATCTTCTATGTTACCAAGCATATCAGCAATTCTTCCCATTTCTGTATTCATTCCAGTGGAATAGACCTTTGCTTTACCCTTACCAGTAAGAACTATGGTACCCATATATAAATTGCTGTTGTCATCATCACAGTTCTTATATACACCTACTGATTCTCCTGTAAGTAAGGATTCATCTACCATAATATTGTTCTCTTCCACTAAAATACAATCTGCAGGTATTCTATCACCACTTTCCAATAACAATAAATCACCAGGTACAAGATAAATGGAATTAATTACTTCAATCTTCTCATTTCTTATTACCTTAGCAGTAGGTGATGCTAATTCCTTTAACGCCTCAAGCGACTTTTCTGTCTTAAACTCTTGGACAAAACCTAAGATTGCATTCATAAATACAATTATAAGGATAGTTATTGCATCAGCCTTGTCCCCCATAATACCTGAAATTAAAGTTGCCACAATTAATATCCAGATGATTAAATCATTAAATTGTGAAAGAAAAATCTTAATGGCAGAAATCTTTTTCTTGTTTTCTAACAAATTAAGGCCATACTCTTTTAACTTTCTTTCCGCTTCTTCATTAGTAAGCCCTCTGTATTCTTTAGCTTTCACACTTTTTCCCCCTTTTCATATATTTTTTCTTTTCTAATTAAATACATTTCTATAAAATATATGTACTAGCTTTATAGGATATGAACTATATGTACACATGAAATGTTATAATTTATGATATTCTTATAAGTAAAAATTTTAGTAACATTACATAAACGGCGTTGAAATTTCACTAAAACTAATGTAATAACTGAATTAATTCTTAAATTTTCATTTAACTTTAAGAGTTATATCTGAGATTTATAACTTTTACCTTTACATACCGGAAATAAAATTATAAAATACTAAATATGACTAAGAAAAATTAAACATGTATTGAAAAATATTTTTAAGGAGGCCTCTATGAAAAATACCATATATATTACAGGACATAGGAATCCAGACTCTGATTCAATTTGTTCTGCTATTGCTTATGCTGAGTTTAAAAACAAAACTCAAAGAGTTCCTGCTATTCCTATAAGACTTGGAGAAATTAATAGGGAAACAGATTTTATATTAAACTATTTTGGTGTAGAACCTCCTCAGCTTATTCAAACAGTTAAAACTCAAGTGTCAGACTTAGATATAGATACAGTGGCTCCAATAGCCCCTGACATTTCTCTAAAGATGGCTTGGTCTATTATGAAGAAAAATAACATTAAAACTTTACCTGTTATTGATTCTTCGGATAGATTATCTGGGATTGTTTCAGTATCTAATCTTGCATCAAGCTACCTTGATATTTGGGACAACTACATATTGGCTAAGAGCAATACTTCTCTAAATAATATATTAGAAACCTTGTCTGCGAAAACTGTTTACTTATCAGATGAAAATCTTTCACTGTCAGGTAAAGTTGTAGTTTCTACCATGGAACCTGATAATGATAAAACTATTATTGAACCTGGAGACATAGTAATTTGTGGCGATAGAGAAGATACTCAGCAGTTTATTGTGGAAAAATGCGCACAACTTATGATTATTTGTGGAAACAAACTTCCATCTGAAAAAACTATCGATATTGCAAAGGAAAATGGTTGTTCTATAATAACTACACCATTTGATTCATTTACCTCTGCAAGGCTTATTCCACAAAGTATTCCAATAAGTTACGTAATGACTAAGAATAACGTGATCTCCTTTAATTCTAGTGATTTTATTGAGGAAATTAAAGACATCATGCTAGAAACTAGATATAGAAGTTACCCAGTTTTAAATGAAGATGGAAAAGTAATTGGAAGTATTTCTAGATACCACTTAATTACTCAGAATAAAAAGAAAGTTATTTTAGTGGATCACAATGAAAAAGCCCAATCTGTAGCAGGCCTTGAAGATGCTAGTATCTTAGAAATTCTAGATCATCACAGAATTGCAGACATTCAAACAGGGCTTCCAATTTACTTCAGAAATGAACCTGTAGGTAGTACTTCAACTATTGTATCGTCGATTTTCTTTGAAAATGGCATAAGACCTAGCAAAAAAATTGCTGGAATTTTATGTGCTGCAATAATTTCAGACACACTTTTATTAAAATCTCCAACTGCAACTTTAGTGGATGAAATAATGCTTAAGAGATTAGCTGAAATTGCTAACCTTAATATTGAAGACTTTGCCAAAGAAATGTTCAAAGCTGGAACCTCACTTGAAGGAAAAACTGCTAAGGAAATCTTTTATCAAGATTTCAAGACATTCTTAATTAGCAATTACAAGGTTGGAGTTGCTCAAGTTACAACTACATATATCGAAGGTTTCAACCCACTGATAGAAGATTTAAAAACTTTGATGGCTAAAAAAGCAGCTTCCAGTGGCTTTGATATTATTCTTTTAATGATTACCGATATATTTAGTAGCAGTTCACTGTTCATTGCTGCTGGTGAGCATAAAGAATTATTTTATAGAGCCTTTAATGTGAAAACTAAAGATGATACCGTTTATTTAGATGGAATCGTTTCAAGAAAGAAACAAGTGATTCCACCAATTACAGAAATAATTGGTCAAACTAAGTAAGTAATATTAAAAACTTTTAATCCATAATCAAAACAGCTGTACGAATACAGCTGTTTTTTATATTCTTTATTAAATTTTTATAGCGTTTTCATGCTAAATGTAGTTCTTGGAGAAAATTTCATTTAACCTAATGTAACTTCCTGACATAGTCTCAATATTAAAATAAATTTAATACTAGAAAACTAACTATTTCAGCCTTATATAACCAAAATGCCACAAATACAATAAAGCACACACTATATATTAATGATAAAAAGTCTTTTATAGACACATCATTAATCTTATTAGTATAGACTCCATAGCTTTTAAGATAGTGGACATTTTTCTTTTCTATATGATAATAAAAATTAACAGATTCAATATAAGCAGAAAGTATATATACATTAAGCAATGGTTCGTAAATTATATTTGTTGAAAAATCTCCTTTAAAATCTATTTTAAAAGTTTTATTTCTTGGCACATATATAACATATAAAATCGCAACGGTTATCAAAGAAGGTATAATGTTCAGAATACGGTTTAAGAAGTTAAATACTGATAGTGTGCTATCAAAACTTATATAATAAATTAAAGTATAGGCAATTCCTCCCACATTTCCAAAGCATATTATATAAACTATAGGTGCAATAAAGCCGCAAACTAAAGATCTTGAAATAATGGATAAGGTGTCATAAAAGTGCTTTTTATCTATAGTTTTGTTAATTAAGGTTTTTCTCTCACTATTACTCACTTCGATTACTAAAAATGCTACAACACCATTTTGTAACTCCTTATTACTTATTAAGGAAATTAAAAGGCATAAGACTCCAACAAAAATTAAGTAAAATAACTGTATATAAGCGTTGTTCTTTAACCTTTTTCTTAATAGTGTATTGAATTTGTAAAATAGTTCATGTCTATCAACTTTCCACATTATTATGCTAAGCAAACACCCAAAAAGATATCCTACACCCATAAATTCTCCCCCTCAAAATAAACATTTAATATATAATACTGTTGCATAACTAATTCCTACGAATATATTAGACATGAATCACCACTATATCATTAGTGAATTAATTTATTGCAATGTTTAAATATAGTTAATTCACAAAAGCAAAAATATAATTTAAACTTTTGTATTAACATTTTATACATTATATGTAGCTACTCCATAATTTAGAATTAGACTGAGGGTTTAACCTTTTACTTAAAAATGGCAGGCAAAAAAACAAACTGCTGACAAATAATCTGTCAGCAGTTAAAAATCACCATTTTTATTATTAAGATTTACTTTCTAGTAAATTGGTTTATCTTTTCTATCTAAGGTTATTAATCATTTGCCACATTTCATCTACAGTTTTTAGCCCTGTAGAATTCAATTGAAAAGCTCTTTGAGTTAAAATCATATCTGTCATTTCCTGGCCAATATCAACATTAGAATTTTCTAAGGAACCTACATATATACTTCTATCAGTGACTTCTTCCATAGTAACCCCTTCCATAGGGATAAATAAGTTTTCTCCCGAAGAAAGTAAGCCATTTCCCCCTACAGAATCAAAAGTTTTTACTTGTCCAAGTTTTTCAAACTCAGCATTATTTTTAACATAAAAGTTTCCTTCTTTATCTACATTAAAATTATCCCCAGAAAGGTTTAAGGTTCCACCATTATAGTTTAATTCATTGCCTTCATTATCAACAATGCTTAATCTATAACCATTATTGTCTACTAAAACTCCAGAGGCATCCACATTAAAATTACCATTCCTTGTGTAAGCAGATGTCCCATCATGCTTATAAACCTTAAAAAGCCCTCTACCATCAATAGCTAAATCAGTAGATAACCCTGTTTCATGAATGCTTCCTTGTGAGAATTGCCTAAGTGCAGTAGTGCTTTTAATTCCGCTTCCAGCATATAAGTTTTCTGCTCCCTCAGAAGTGGGATATCCAAGTCTTTCTAGTGAATTATTGTATAAATCTTGAAATTGAATATTTACCTTCTTATAACCAACAGTATTAACATTAGCTATATTATTTGATATGGCATCTATTTTATTCTGCTGTGCCGTCATTGCACTTCTATTTGTATATAATAATGTATACATTTACTCCACTCCTTATAGCTCTATCTTACAGTACCTATTTCATTAACAGCTTTACCTAAGGTTTCATCCAAGGCCTTTAAAACTTTAGTATCACTTTCAAAGTTTCTCATCACGGCCATCATATCTGACATTTCTTTGATTATGTCTACGTTTGAACCTTCTAATGCACTTTGATGAATTGAATAGTTGGTGGCTATAATTGGATTTTCTCCCGAATATAAGTTATCACTGGCTTTAACGATATTTTTAAAATCACCATTTTCCTTGGAAAAACTTGCTATTGCTAACTTTCCCTTTTGTACTCCATCTACAGTGATTATTCCTTCTTTACTACAATTAATATTTCCACTACCTACGTATACTGGTTCTAGCACTCCATTTGCATTGGTACCCAAGACCCTATCTCCACTATTTGTAACTAAGTATCCATTAGCATCAATATTAAAATGCCCATCTCTAGTATAATAGTTTTTAGTTCCATTTGCTTCATTTCTTTGAACCACGAAGAATCCTTCTCCCTCAATGGCAAAGTCTGTCTTAAAACCAGTGTCCTTAATTAATCCTTGTGTGAAGTTTGTATTTCTATCATTTATCTCTGATCCATTGCTAAGATAACCAATATCATTACGGACATTTTTATCACCTTGAAACTTATCTCTATTTGAAATCATTACCTCATCAAAGCTCTTTATTGATATATTTTCAGACTTAAAACCTGATGTATTAGAGTTTGCAATATTATTCATTATAACATTTTGCTTTGCTTCGCTAGTAATTAGCCCAGAAGCTGCAGTATATAGTCCTCTTATCATTACTTCACCTCATCCTTAATCATTATCTTGATTTCATCAGGATACTTCATTCCTAATTTCCTAGCTCTTATTTCTACTTGACCATCACTGAGCTGGTAGCTAAAATCATTGGCTAGTGAGAAAAATGTACCAATTACTATTCCGATTCCTATTCCTAATAAAATCTTTCTATCACTTAGAAAATCTACAACGAATTTTATCTTAGATATAATTCCTTTATTAATAGTACCTCACCCTTTCCAATGTTAAGTTGAGATGCAATTTCATCTACATTTAACCCCTTATCAAACAAATTCCTTACATCTTCAATTTTTAAATTATTTGAGCTAGGCTCCATGTTTTTTTCAACACGGTGTGATTCTTTTATTTCTTTATTTTCATCTTCATATTTATCAGATGATGAAGAAGTTTCAGTATTTTCTTGTTTTTCAACAGATAGGTTTTCTAGTAATATGTTCTTATTATAACTTGTTTCGAGATTTTCTGCATTATTATAATAAAATTCTCTAAGATCATCCATTATACTATCTTTTAATTCAGTGTTTACTTCTGTTTTCCCTACTACTTTTACCTCATAATTATTACTGTTATGTAGTTTTGAATCATTGCTTTGAAGACTTTCTACTAATTCTTTCAAATATATAATTTCACTTTGAAGTTCAGTTATAGTTTCTGCAAATTCTCTTCTTAGTTCACCTATTTTGATGTCAGTCTCCGTAATATCTGATTCTGCTATTTGAAAGGTATTCTTAAAAGATCTTTTTTCTCTTTTTATAGCCAGTGCATTTAAAATAACTAGTGAAATTCCAATTGTAAAAAGCATAATATACATAAGTTCACCTATTCATTAATATTATATTTTAATTTTTCTATTGCTTTTCTTAGGTTCAGAATTGCCTTACTATGTAGCTGACAAACTCTAGATTCTGAAACCTCTAAAACTTCACCAATTTGTTTTAAGGTTAATCCTTCGTAGTAATAAAGGTTTAAAACTAATTTATCCTTATCTCGAAGCAGTTCTAGGGCTTTAAGCAAATATTCATACATTTCTTTATCCTCTAAAGTTTTCTGAGGACTTGGACTATTCACATCTTCAATTGAATTTAAAAGTGCTACATCATCATCTTCACTGAATAACAATGAATCTAAAGACACCATTGACATATAGTTAACATAGCCTTCTATTTGCCCTAATTCTTCTAAATTAATTTCCATTGCCTTGGCAATTTCCATATCTGTTGGGTCTCTAAGTAGCTTGTTTTGAAGGCTTTCTACTGCCGCATTATATCTATTAAGTTTATCCATAGATCTCTTAGGAATCGGACTATTTCTTCTTAACTCATCAATCATTGAACCCTTAACTCTTATAGATGCATAAGTGGAAAACTTCATGCCCTTACTTTCATCAAATTTACTTAATGCATCCATAAGTCCAAGCATTCCATAGCTCACTAAATCCTCATACTCCACATACTTAGTCTTGCCAACTATTATTTTTGACGCAATATATTTTACTAAAGGCAAATATTTCTTCACTATTTCTGTCTTTAAATCTAAATGATGTGCTACAGACATATTAATTCCTCCTATTTTGATCTAATGGTTTTCCTCATATTTTTAAAAATGTATTCTATAATTTTTTCCCTTGTATTATTATTAAGTTCTTTAAATGCAATTCCACAAATTAAGAACTTATTTTCCAAATCTCTTTCTACCCTTACCACTTTACTTACAGCTAAGAATATCTCATCTCCTATAGGCACCGAAACCATTAAATAATCTCCGAGCTTTACTTCTGTAGAGATTTTAATCCTCATTCCTCCGCCACTTATATCAAGGGCATATCCCTTAATAAAATCCTCTTTTAAAACTTTTTTAGTTGGATTTTCGATGACTTCTTTAATAGGAGCATAGCTAATATCAAAAAGATGATCGATTCTTACAAATGTTCTTCTTTGAACCTTATAAACTTCTGATGGCATTTCAATCATTAGTAGTGGAATTTTATCAAATTTTCTTCCTGTTACTACAGTATTAAACTTGTATACATTGCCTCTATTATCTTTATAGTAGGCTTCAATAATATCTCCTTTATTCAGAGGATAATACATCCCACCATTCATAGGAACCCCAATATAAATGCAATGTTCTTCGATTTCTTGGATAACACTTTTAGCTATAGCGCCATCCTCACACATTATTTCTAGTTTTTGATTAATTTGGAAAGAAATATTATTCATTTTGACCCCCTATGAAAAAATCTTAAATATCTTCTTGAACAAGCCCTGAACCCCTTCACCGCTTGATTTTAAATTAATGCCTTCTATTTGCTTTGCGAGGCTCTCAATATCCTTAGCAGCATTTGAGTTAGGATAAGCTATTACTAAAGGGGTTTGCGCTCTAACTGCCTGAGTAAGCTTTCTATCATCACTTACATTACCTAAATGATGTAGCTTAACTCCTAAAAATCTTTCTGCAGCATTGTTAAACTTATTAAAAGTTGTCTTACCTTCATTTAAATCTATTACTCTGTTTATAATCACTTTTGCAGTATTCTTAATTTTAAAATGGCTTACTGCCTTTAATAAACTATATGCATCTGTAAGGGCAGTTGGTTCAGGGGTTGTCACTATAAGTAACTCATCACTACATGCTATAAATCCAAGAACGCTCCTGTTAATTCCTGCACCAGTATCAATGAATATATAATCAAAACCTTCTATAGACTCAAGCTTGTTTAGAAAAATTTTTCTTTGAACATCCGTTAAGTCATCCACCTTTGAAAGTCCTGAGCCTCCTGGTAGTAGCTTTATACCATAAGGACCTTCAATTAAAACCTCGTGAATTTCTTTTCCTGAAAAGATAGTATCAAACACACTATATTTTGGTATACATCCAATTAACACGTCATCATTTCCCATGCCTAAGTCGGCATCAAAAATCATTACTTTTTTACCTGATTTTTGAAGGGTTATGCCTAAGTTCACTACTATATTGCTCTTCCCCACTCCACCTTTTCCTGAAGTTATTGTAAAAATTTTAGTATCTCTAGGGGCGTTTTCTTTCTCTGATAGGTTTCCCTCTGCCATTTTCCTTAATTTAGCCGCCTGATCTAACATATGCTTATCTCTCCCAAAATTAAGTTTATAACTTCATTTTCAGTTGGGGTCTTAATGTCCTCTGGAACATTTTGTCCTGTGGTTATAAAGCTAATTGGAGCCTTTGCTTTATAACAAATATTTAATATAGATCCATAGGTTGAAGTCTCATCCAACTTGGTGATTATTACATAATCATAATTTAGTGGTTTATAACCTTCAGTTATAATCTTGATATCTTTATTTTTTGTTGTGGCGCTTATAACTAGATGGGTTTCACTAGCCTTTGCCTTATCTATATAAGCTCTTAACTCTGAAATTTGCATAGTGTTTTTACTACTTCTTCCTGTAGTATCTACAAGTATGACGTCACAACCCTTCATACTGTCTACAGCGCTTTCCATTTCTCCAATAGAAAATACTACTTTAAAAGGTATGTTCATTATTTCTGCATAGGTCTTCAGTTGATCTACAGCACCTATCCTATAAGTATCTACGGTTATTAATCCTACCTTCTTTTTATCTATAAGAGCAAGTTTTCCAGCCATTTTAGCTATGGATGTAGTTTTTCCTACTCCAGTGGGACCAATAAGTGCCACAGTGCCTTCCATGGTTGGAACCTGCACACTTAACATCCCTTTAAATATTTCAGTTAAGTTATCCTTCCACATTTCCTTTGATTCTGATTTTGACAAACTATCCATAATGCTTTCAATAATTTCATCTTCCACATCAAGATCTTGTAAAAGATTATGAATTTCAGTTTTTTCCTCAGAACCTTGGAAAGCCACTTTATTGCTATTTACCATTAAGGTGCTCATCATTGACTTCATTTCTTCTACTTCTTTTAAAAGTACTGAAGAACCTGTATCTTGTTTTTCTTTTATCGAAGTTTCCTTGGAATCATTTGCAGCAGTAACCTCAAATATTTTACTAGAAAAGAAGCCTTTAATTCCTGGTCTTTTAATCTTCCGTTGGCTAATAATCACTGCTTCTTTTCCTAGTTCTTCACCAATTTTATTTAGTGCTTCCTTCATAGTTCTTGCTAAGTATCGCTTTATTATCATTACACTGATACAACTCCTTCAGTTCTTATCTCAATGTCATTTGGTATCTCATTAAGTGAAAGCACTGCAACATTTGGAAATACCATTTCAATTAATTTCCTAAAAGCTGGCCTTATCCTTGGGGAAACTAAAATTACTGGTACATTGCTTGGGAAATAAGTTCTATCTAAAGAACTTTTAATTGAGTTGAAAATTTCAGTAGTCACATCAGGACTCACAGCTGGGAAAGAACCTTGCATAGATTTTTGAATATTGCTACCGATGATGTTCTCAATTTCTGGTGATAAAGTTATTACTGTAATAGCATTATTTTCATCTACTAACTCATTACATATATTTCTTCCAAGGGAAAATCTTACATATTCAGTAAGAAGTTCTATATCCTTAGTCCCTCTAGAATTATCTGCAAGACACTCTAAAATGGTTACCATATCCTTTATAGATACTTTTTCTTTTAGAAGATTTTGTAGCACCTTCTGAATTTCTCCTATGGTCATCAAATCAGGAATAAGTTCCTCAATAACCGTGCTATATTTTTCTTTTACAGAATCTATAATCATCTTAGTCTCTTGACGTCCTAGAAGTTCATAGCTATGAGACTTAATGGTTTCTGTCAAGTGAGTAACCATTACCGTAGTTGGATCTACCACTGTTAATCCCTTTATTTCTGCCTCTTCTCTTTGGTCCTTATTTATCCATAATGCTTCAATACCAAAGGTTGGTTCAATAGTTTTAATACCTGGCATTGAAAGATTATCATTGCTCGGATCCATGCATAGGAACATATTTGGCATTAATTCTGACTTCGCAATAACTGTTCCCCTAATTTTAATTACGTATTCATTAGTCTTTAATTGCAAGTTATCTCTTATCCTTATAGGTTGAACTACAATTCCCATTTCAATGGCACATTGACGTCTTACAGAAGAAATTCTTTGAAGTAAATCTCCTCCAGTAGACTCATCTGCTAATGGAATTAATCCGTAGCCAATTTCTATTTCTAGAGGCTCCACAGCAATTAAATTCATTACATTTTCTGGTTCACGACTTTCAGTCTCAATAATCTCTTTTTCCTGAAGTTCAATAGTTGTTGCTGCCTTTGTCTTTTCTTCTTTAAATAGTAGGTAAGCACTAAAACCTGTAGCTCCAGATAACATTAAAAAAATTAAAGTTGGCATTCCTGGTATAAGTGCAAAGATAAACAATACAAAGGAAGCTATAGCAATAACCACTGGAAAAGCAGTAAGTTGCCCTGAAACCTGTGTACCAAGACTTTCATCACTACCTGATCGAGTAACTAAAATACCTGATGCTGTAGAAATTAACAGTGCAGGAATCTGGCCTACAAGTCCATCTCCAATAGTAAGTTGAGTATATGTAGCAGCTGCCTCAGCAGCATCCATATTCATCATTAGAATTCCAATAACTATACCACCAATAATATTTATTATAGTTATAATAATACCTGCAATGGCATCTCCCTTTACAAACTTTGAAGCTCCATCCATTGCTCCGTAAAAATCAGCTTCACTTTGAAGATTCTTTCTTCTCTGTCTTGCCTGATCCTCTGTTATCATTCCTGCATTTAAATCAGCATCAATACTCATTTGCTTTCCTGGCATAGCATCGAGTGTAAATCTTGCTGTAACCTCAGAAACTCTTCCTGCTCCATTGGTGATAACAATAAATTGAATAATCACTATGATTAAGAAAATTATAATACCAACTGCATAATTTCCACCAATTACGAAGTCTCCAAATGCCTGGACAATTTTTCCAGCATCCGCCGTTGACAAAATAAGTCTTGTGGAAGATACATTCAGTGACAATCTAAACAGTGTTGTAACCAATAACAAAGTTGGAAACACAGATAATTGCAATACATTTGTAGTAAACATAGAAATAAGTAATATTACTATAGAAACTGATATATTTATTGCAAAGAAAATATCCAGTAACCATGGTGGAAGTGGAATAATTATCATAAGTACAATAAGAATTACTGCAAAAGCAACCATTATGTCTAAATTATTTTTTATCTTAACTGCGCCGTATTCTGCCAAGTCCATCATCCTTTTTCTTTATTTCTTTAATTTAAACTTCTTAAGCAAAATAATAAGTCAAAGATGAGACAAAATATTTTGCGTTCACAAGCAACCTTGTGTTGCAAGCTTTCTTGTGATGACGAGGAAACAAGTATATTGATCTTTTTTACATATAAGGTTCTGCTGACACGATATGCCATAAACTAACATACTGATAGCTACCTTTTTGAAGATGCCTTTAAAACTAATACAAGAATTTCTGCTATTGCTTGATACATCTCATAAGGCACTTCTTCATCTATTTCCACATTACTAAACATGAGTCTTGCAAGTGGCTTGTTTTCAATGATTGGAACTTTATTTTCTATGGCTATTTCTTTTATTTTAACTGCAATATTATCACTACCCTTTGCTACAACCATAGGTGCTTTTCCATTTGCTTCATCATATTTTATAGCTACTGCAATATGAGTTGGGTTAGTGATAACAACTGTTGCATCTGGAACAGACTGCATCATTCTCTTCATTGCCATATCTCTTTGTTTTTGTCTAATTTTAGATTTAATTTGAGGATCTCCTTCTTGTTGTTTATACTCTTCTTTTATTTCTTGTTTACTCATTTTTAGATCTTTATTAAATTGATATCTTTGGTATACATAATCTATAATTCCAATAGCAATTAATACTAGTGAAACCTTACTAAATATATTTATAATTAAGCTAGAAAGCTCTATAATTATCGCATCTATTTTAAAATTGCTATAGTTTGTCATTGAATAGTAGTTATCTTTTATAAAATCATAGCCTACATACCCAACAATAGAAACTATAAGTAAATTTTTAATTAAATCCACAAAGGCCTTCATAGAAAACATTCTCTTAAATCCACTAATAGGATTTATTTTTTCAAGTTTTGGTTTTAGGGTTTCTGTAGTTAAAACCTTACCTGTTTGTGCTACATTAGCAATAATGCCAATTATCATGATTGGAATTGCTATTGGTAAAAAAATCATCATGATTCTTATAAAAGAATTTATTAAAATACCCTTAAAGCTTTGGTTATTTAATACGAAGTTAGGATAGTAGTGTAAAAATAAGATTAGAGTTTCCTTTAACTTATCTATAGCAAAGCCACCGACTACTATTAGAATTAAAGTAGTTGCAACTAAAGTTATAGAAGAGGTTAATTCCTTACTTTTAACAACCTGTCCTTTTTCCTTTGCATCCCTTTTCTTTTTAGGAGTAGCATCCTCAGTTTTTTCACCACTATCACTGGCTACAAACATCACAAGAAAGGGTAAAATGTTGAAGTATTGGATAAAAAAATCGTCAAGTCTTCCAAAATTTGCAACAATTACCTTCATAATCATAGGTAAAACAACACCAAAAGCTGAAAGACCTACAAGCAACTTAATGGGCATACCAAGTATCATTGCATTAAGCTGTGGCATTACTCTTGATACTAACCCAAGTACAAATTCAGTAATAAGTAAAATTAATATTATTGGTATTGCAATTTTTATTCCAATTACAAAGAGCTGGAAAATAACATGAATCATATAGGTAGCATGTTCTGGCAAAAATGTGAAGCTACCTATTGCTATTACCTTAAAGCTATCTATTAATGACTTAATTACCAGTAAATGACCATCCACTAATAGAAATACCATAAGACATAACCAATATAATACTCTTCCCATCACAGAGAGATTTTCACTTGCGATAGGGTCAAATAAAGTCATCATAGAAAACCCAATGGAAAAGTCCATTAATTGCCCCGCCATTTGAACAATACCAAATATTAAATTAATTATAAAACCCATGGATAATCCTACAATTACTTCTTTAAACATCAGTGGTACTAACTGTAAAATACCACTTATTTCCCCTACTGCATTTAAATCTACCAAGGGTGCAATTATCATGGAAATCACCATAGAAAATCCAATTTTTAAGAGTACTGGAGTATCACTGGGGAAAAAAGCTTGTACAGAAAAGATTAATGATGTAATTCTAATAAATATCATTAAAAATCCTATGAATAATGCTAAGTTTATCAAGTTTATCCCACCTAAGCTCCCATATTAGTAATAATTGAAAAGATTTGTTTTGTAAAACTTACTAATTGATTACCCATCCAACTAGCAGTGAGAAGTCCTACCACAGCTACTGCCAATATCTTAGGAACAAAGGTTAAGGTTTGCTCCTGTATTTGGGTAGTAGCTTGAAAAATACTTATTAATAATCCTACCAAGGTGGCAGTAATTAAAATTGGCGCCGAGGCCATGAGAGCCACTTTAATCATATCTTTTATCAGTGCAATTACCATGGTATCTGTCATATTTTCACCTCATTACTTAAAGCTTAAAATTAAAGATTGACTTATTAAGTTCCATCCATCTACTAGTACAAATAAAAGCAACTTAAAAGGTAATGAAATCATAGCTGGTGGTAACATGAACATCCCCATAGACATTAGAACACTAGAAGCTACAATATCGATAACTAAAAATGGTATAAAGAGCAAAAATCCAATTTCAAAGGCTGTTCTAAGTTCACTAATAACAAAGGCTGGAAGTATTACATGAATTGGAACTGCGTCATAGTTAGCACTTTCAATCCCACCTTCTCCAACTTCCGTTGTCACGGTATCTTGAAGATTCCCTGCTTCTAAAAATAATTTTAAATCTTTAACCCTAGTTTGTCTTAGCATAAAATCTTTTAAAGGCCTCGTACCTTTATCCATTGCTACTTCAGTTGTGATTTCACCATTTAAGTATGGAGTCACCGCATCTTTAGTAATGTTATTGAAAGTAGGTGCCATGACGAAAAAAGTTAGAAACAGTGCTAGTCCAACAGTTACCTGTCTTGGAATGGATTGCGCAGCACCAATAGCATTTTTTAAAAAAGATAACACTGTAACTATTCTCACAAAACCTGTAGTCATAATCAAAATTGAAGGTAATATTGTAAGAACAGTTAATATTAATAGCAGCTTTATATTATCTACGTACTCAACTGGTGAGGACGGATTATCAAAGGTTATATCTACATTAGGTATTGGAATAGTAGTATTTGTAGCATAAACTATATTTTCATTAAATAGTACAATTAATAGTAGAGCTCCTAATATAATAAATGGTTTAAGCTTTATTTTCTTCATTGTTCACTTTCCTTCTTTAATTGACGTTTTGAAAGACTAGAAAGATTTAAACTCTTTAAATT
The DNA here is from genome assembly GCF_036642255.1 of Clostridium sp. Classification (GTDB taxonomy): domain Bacteria; phylum Bacillota; class Clostridia; order Clostridiales; family Clostridiaceae; genus Clostridium_J. The sequence continues at coordinate 103,974 of NZ_JAVWDJ010000008.1, forward strand.
TATATTCTTAATAGTTTTATTAAGCTGTTCCAAATTTACTTCATTAATATCTTTTATAGTTTCAATCTCAACACTATCTAATTCTTTCAAAATTTCTATCTTTCCTGTGGATGAACTCATAAGATATCCCTTGTCACCCACCTTTACAATTGCCAATGAATTTTCCTTTGAAAGAGGTAATCTTTCAAGAACCTTCATATACTTGTTACTGGTTCCTAAATTAAGCTTAGTTCCTAGTTTTCCAAAAATAAGAATAAGTGCTATTATAAAGGGGAAAAAAATCAATATTTTTAACAACGTAACCCAAAATTGTCCATCCATTTTTTCACCTACTGAATTAAGATTTCTGAAAAATAAACATTAGTTATCTTTCCTGTGGTTAAGAGGTCATTTATTTTTTCTGAAAGTACATTTTTTAGAACTTCTTCTCCTTCTGCTGTTAGATCTGTGGTTTTCTTTGTTCTTAAAGTATTATTAATTGTATCTCTGATGATTGGTTTTTTTGTTGTTAATTCACTTTTTAACTCTTCATTATCCGTATGACCAATGAAAATTTTTATCTTAAGGTACCTTGGTTTTCCTTCATCTGCTAAGTTTACTAGTATTTCATCAACTTCAAAGGTTAGCTCTTGTCCCGCACTTCCCTTTTCACTTGAAGCATGTTCATTACTAGGGGAAGGAGCATTTTTAGCTGCAATATAATATCCTCCAAAAGCAACTCCACCAATTAGAAGCAATCCTAAAACCACACCAAATATTATTAAAACAACTTTTGACCCTTTTTTTGCTTTCTTTTCTTTCTTCTCAACTGCCATATTACTACTCCTTTTATTGTTCTGTCTTACTTGACACTATTATTATATTAACTCGTCTATTTTTTGCTCTATTTTCTGGTGTATCATTAGATACTATAGGACTATATTCTCCAAAGGCCTGCACTGAAAATCTTTCTGGATTTATTTGACCCTTAGTTATTAAGAAATAATCCAAAACACTAATTGCTCTAGCTGAGGACAAATACCAATTACTTGGAAACTGAGCTGTTTTTATTGGCACATTATCCGAATGTCCTTCAATAATAATTCTACTTGACACTTTACTCACTACATCATTAACCTTATTTAATAATCCCAAGCTATCACTGTGCAAAATTGCCTTTCCTGTATCGAAAAGAACGGCTTCCTTTAGTTCAATATTAACACCTTTATAATTTTCGTATACTTGCACATCATCTTCTAAATTATTTTCTTTTATGAAATTAACAATTTCATCATACATGGTTTCTGGCTTTGAAGCTTCTGCTGAAGGTTGTGGTTCCCCAACTACTGGTACTTCTCCATTAGCAATATTAAAATCTAATATTTGCGAGGCAGCATCTCCACTAAACATACTTTGAAATGAATTTGAGATTTGCCTAAACTTTTCAGCATCCACAGTAGAAAATGAGTATAAGAGCACAAAGAAAGTTAAAAGTAAGGTTACAGTATCTGCATATGTGGCAAGCCATGCATCAGTTTTAATTTCTCTTTTAGCCATTTTGTGCAACTCCCTCACCACTGGCGGATACTGTATGGTACTGCTTTCTTTCATCTGGAGATAGGTATGCCACTAGCTTGTCTTCTATTATCCTTGGATTAACACCTGATTGAATGGCTAAAACACCTTCAATGATCATTTGTCTTGTTCCAACTTCTTTAGCACTTCTATATTCTAACTTTGCTGCTATTGGTATAGCAATCATATTGGCAACTATAGATCCATAGAAGGTAGTTATAAGTGCTTTTCCCATACCTTTTGCAAGGTTTGAGGCATCTGATAAGTCTGCTAGCATTTGAATAAGACCAATTAGGGTTCCAAGCATACCCATTGCTGGTGCATATGCTCCCAAGGTTTTAAATACTGCAGCAGCATCACCATGACGTTTTTCCATTTCCTCAATTTCAAGTGTCATAATTTCCTTTATAGACTCTGGTTCAATTCCGTCTACAACCATCCCCATAGCTTTCTTTATAAAATCATTTTGAATTTGAGATATTTCATCCTCTAAAGAAAGTAATCCTTCTCTTCTTGCCTTTCTTGACAAAGTTGTGAACAAAGTGATGGTTTCAAGTTTAGACAACTCTTCTGTTTTCATAACTTGTATTGTTACTTTACCAAGTCTTTTAAATTCATCCATTGGGTAAGCCATCAATAAAGTTCCTATAGCTCCACCAACAGTGATGTAAACTGACAGAGGATCCCAGAAAACAAGGTAACCTGCATTACTCTTCATTCCATATATCATAAGAGCAACTGCAGCTATAAACCCTATTATGGTTAAAAAATCATTCTTCTTCACGTCACATCCTCCTAGACATTCAGATTGTAAATTCTATTTTTGTACCGGATTACTCTCCTTATGATTTCTTCCACATCTTCTTTTACTAAATATTTCTTTCCATTAGTCAATGTAATTATTGTTTCAGGTAGTTGTTCTATTTTTTCAATATGTTCACAATTAAGAACAAAGGGAGTGCCAGTTAGTGTGCTAACCTCTATCATATTTCCTCCTCATAAATTGTGTAAAATTATTTTAATAAAACTTAAACCTATAATATGCTTAAGATTTTATATTTTACACAAACCTGATTAAATTAGTATTTCATATAAGACAAATACTTTTTTAGTTTAAGTATTTAACTTACCTATAAAATGTTTTAATATCATTGCTTTTTTCCATGCATTAATTTTTGATAAACAAGCTCTATACTCGCCTTAGTTCTTCATGTATTAAGTGAGAATATAAAGAAATTTCTATTACTATATCATAGAGCTTGTATATCATTTATAGCTATCTCTTTAAATTAACTAACTCTTGAAGTATTTCATCACCAGTGGTGATAACTTTACTACAAGCTTGGAAAGAACGGCTAGCAACTATCATATCAGTAAACTGAACTGCTAGGTCTGTGTTTGACATTTCTAGAGCTCCTTGAACCATATCTCCATAAGCTTTACTATTGTCATTAGTCGAACCTTTTCCTGCTCTAAGCACCGGCTCTCCAGAGTTTGTAGATGGTGAATACATATTTTGACCAACTTGCTTAAGACCTGTTTCATTATTAAAAGATGCTATAGCAACTTGACCAAGAGCAGTTGTACTACCATCAGCAAGTACTGCCTTAATCATTCCATCCTTTTCAATAGAAAAACTTTGTACCTTCACTTCAACAGCTGGTGTTCCCTTTGTAATAGATTCTGGTATCCTTAATGGTACTAAAGACTCACCAACTGACTCAAAACCTGCATTATCAGGATCTACATATGAAAAAGTTTCTATAGTTGTTACATCATCATTATAACTTGGAGCTGTTTCCGTTCCATCAGTAACAGCATATCCCATTATTCTAAGTCCATTTGAGTTTAATAAATTACCATTTGGATCTAACTTAAAGGATCCATCTCTTGAAAAAAATGTTTCTGTCATTGCTAATGCAGGAGTAGTTGCTTTATCAAAAATATTTTTAGTACTATCTACTGGTATTTCACCTTCAGAAGGTCCTTTTGCAATTATGAAATATCCCTTTCCATCTATTGCCATATCAAGTGGTCTTCCTGTAGGTTGCAAACTTCCCTGTCCCATATTTACATTTATCCCTTGAACAGATACACCAAGACCAACTTGAGAAGGGTTAGTTCCCCCTAAGTTTAAACTTGCACTAGATGCTGATTTTATAGTTTGATACATGCTATCCTGAAAAGTTACAGAGGATGCCTTAAACGCCGTAGTACCTGAGTTTGCTATATTATTACCTATTACGTCTAATTTTTTTTGATTTGCATTTAACCCTGAAATACCTGCATACATTGAATTTAACATGTTGTTTCCCTCCCATAATAAAGTGTATTTTTAGTTGACTTATATTTTTTTGGTTTATTGACACACTAAAACTATTTTTAATAAAAGCTTTTATATATTGTCTATTGATGAAAGCCTTTATAAAACAAACAATTTCGATAAAAACCTTAACAATATTAACTATGTAACTGAAAACGATTATCAATTATTCTATGTAGTCACATTTTATATGGTGAATGAATGTATTACAATGGATTAAAGTACTCCACTTTAGTTCATCAAAGGGTTAACTTCATTTCATTCCCATATTAAGTAAATTATTAATTAATTTTGCTAAGATTTTATTAGTAGTTTTATGATTTTGAACTTTATTTTATTTTTATAATATTGCTATATAAATAATCCTTAATTTCGCCATTACTTTCAATCTTAACTTTAATGCCTTCATTACTTCTAAATACTTCCTTTACCACTCCTTGAATTGGATTTTCATTATCTTCTCCAGGAACCTCAACGGTTTTTCCAATTAAGGAAGCAGTGTTGATAAAGTTTATATTGTCCATATTATAATCAGGCAGATCCATTATGTCTGTTACTTGATCAAAACCATATTCTTTTAAATTTCCATAGCTATCTTCCACAGTAATATAAACTTCATTATTTCGTTTAAATACTGATTTCACCACTCCAGATTCTTGGTATCCACTGCTGTTATAAACATCTAATGCCACAAATTTACCTGATACATTTTGAGCTGAAGACATTCTCATTGTAGTATTTAAGTTCGACATCTGCTCCAAGGAAGCAAATTGTGATAACTGAGTGATGTAAGCCGTAGTATCTTGAGGCTTAGTTGGGTCTTGATTAGCCATTTCTGCTGCTAAAATTTGTAGAAATGAGTTTTTATTCATTTCCTCGCCAGGTTTAACAATAGGAGTTCCCCTATCTGTGGTCTTCGTTGTCTGTACCGTACTTTTTGTTGAAATTTCCATATAATCCCCCTCTTAAACTAACAGGTTCACTGCACTGTCATTAACCGTTTCTTCAGTATTTTGCTCCTCATCTACAGATGTATAAGACTTATTTGCAGTCTTTTCCTTAAATTCCTGAGAAGCTTGTTGTTGCTGCTCAAAGCTACCACTTGAAAAATAAGTGGTATCGTCTTTATAAAGGCCAATGTCTACTGATTCTATTTTTACATTATTTAAGTTTAACTTTTCATTTATATCTCTAAGTCCTAAATTTAGAATATCCACTGCATCTTTATTAGTTGCTTTAATTACTGCTTTTAGGGCACCTTGCTCCATTGTTACAGAAATTAAAACTTCTCCTAATTCCTTAGGATAAATTTTCACACTTAAATCCTTAATGCTATTTACATCCATAAATTTAATTGCTTTAATAACATCTTCGTTGAAAGTTGATTTAGAAATATACACAGGTGCTTTATTAACTTCACTTACATTGTTTAATTCAAACCTATTCCCACTTATAGAGTTCATTAAGCTGGATACTCTATCTATTTTAGAATCAGATTTATCACCGTCAATAAATTTTTCCAGAATTCCATTCTCTTTAGTGAAATTTCTATTTTCTAATAAATTATTTTGTGATACCCCATTTTTGCTATGTTCATTTACGAAATTATTATTTAGTGACTTAACATTGCTTTGTGGTTCAGAACTAAGATATCTTTCAGCCACATTATTTTCCGAAACTAAGGTATTTTTGATTCTAGATGTAATTCTGTCAATTAAATCTTTTTCTACACTGTTTTCATTGCTAGAATTATTTACGTTATTTTGTTCTATATTTTTTGCAACACTTCTTGATTCACTCAAGGTTTCTTTTAATAAGGAAGCTATTTGAGATTTGAAGTTACCATCTATTGTAGCATCTTCAACTTTTTTCATTAAGGCAAGCAGAGGATTTGATTTAATGTCTTGTTTATTTACTTTTAGTTCACCATTTGATATTAAAGCCTGAACTAAACTCTTTAACTCTTCTTTAACTTCTGGTTCTAGTTGAAGATTATTAATTAAGTTAGCTAAATCAATACCGTTTAAGTTTAGATATTCCAATAGAAGTGTATCCGTATCTTTATTGACTTCACTAGAATTCTTTGTTGAACCTTCTAGTGCTACTTTTTCTTCTGAAGATAGATTGTTTTCTTCGCTTGAATTTGCGCTTACTTTCTTTTCTTCAGTGTTACTTTCGTTTGATGAAACAGTTTTTTTACCATCAGTGGCTTCTGACAAGTTAGCTTCTTCTTTATTCTTAGTTGGCTTTTCTTCTACAGCATGTCTATCGTCTATCTTTGAAGAACTTTTCTCATTAGTTTTCTCTTGAAGAACCTTAGAAAAGTTATCTTTGCTTTGGGTAACGCTTTTATTAAACTTGTTTTTACTATTAATATTATTAGTTGTTGCAAAATCTAAATTAGAAATGTCCAAATGCTTCACCTCCTGGTCTGTCTTATAAATCCATAGAGCGCAAACTCATCATTTTGTAACTGCTCTATTCTATCTTGCTCTTGTAAGAACTGGGATTTCTTTTTTTCTTTTAGTATTTCAACAGTTTTTCTATTCACTTGAGCCAAAACTAAATCTTGTCTTTTATTTTCTAAGATTTTGCTTAGTTCTTCTAAAGTTGTTGTAGTGGCTTCTATTGTACTATTTAGAAGTGATAAATAATTTTGTTGTATTTTTCTTTGAAAAGTAGGGGCTAAGGACACATCCATGGAAGAATATTTTAAATAATTATCCTCCAAATTTTCTAAGGTCTTCTCAATATTCTGCTTTTCACTATTGGCTTTCATAAACTGTATTTTCTTATTTTCTTCTTCATGCTCTCTAATTTCTAGAAGCTTTTGAAGTTTAAATTTATACCCTAATGCCATTTAATTACTCCTTTAGAAATTATTTTGAAAACATCTTTAGAAGTGAAAGTACACTTTCCTCAAAGTTTGTATGTTCATCAACTTTTTGCTTTAAAAATCCATTGATTCTGTCAATATACTCTATGGACATATCTACTCTCTTGTTTGTGCCCTTTACATAAGCACCAAGATTTATCAAGTCTTCTGAATCCTTATAAGCAGCTAGTAAGTCCCTTGCCATGGATGCAACTTGTTTATGGTCATCATTGGCTATTTGTGGCATCAGCCTTGATATACTACTTAAAATATCAATAGCTGGATAATGATTTTTTGCTGCAAGATCCCTTGACAGTACTATGTGGCCATCTAAAATACCCCTAACTGCATCCGCTATAGGTTCATTAAAATCATCTCCATCAACAAGAACAGTATAAAAAGCAGTAATGGAACCTTTATCAGACATACCACTTCGTTCCAAAAGCTTTGGAAGCATTGCAAATACCGAAGGAGTATATCCCTTAGTTGCTGGTGGCTCTCCAATAGCTAGTCCAATTTCTCTTTGAGCCATAGCAAAACGAGTAACTGAGTCCATCATTAATATTACTTTAAGTCCTTTATCTCTAAAATACTCAGCAATGGCAGTAGCTGTAAATGCTCCTTTTAGTCTTACAAGGGCTGGTTGGTCTGAGGTGGCACAAACTACCACAGATCTTTTAAGACCTTCTTCTCCCAAATCATTTTCTATAAACTCAAGAACTTCTCTACCTCTCTCACCAATAAGAGCAATAACATTGATATCTGCTTTTGCTTCCCTTGCAATCATTCCTAGAGTAGTACTTTTACCAACTCCAGAACCTGCAAATATACCTATTCTTTGTCCTTCTCCGCAGGTTAAAAAAGAATCAATTGCTCTAACTCCTGTTGAAAGTACTTCCTTAATCCTTCTTCTTTTTAAAGGGTCTGGTGGCATGGCTTCTAAAGGATACGGTGAATATCTAGAAATTTCTTGCTCTCTAAGTGGATTTCCTATACCATCTAGTATTTTCCCTAAAAGGTCATCAGAACACTTTACACTAAGCTGCTCTCCACTTGGAACTACTCTGCAACCCGGTGATATTCCAACTAAATTTCCAAGAGGCATTAAAATTATTTTATTAGACTTAAAACCTACCACCTCAGAAATTATAGGTTCATTTTTCTCGTTGTAAATAGTGCAAATTTCTCCTACAAAAGCTTTAATTCCTTCAACTTCTATGGTGAGCCCTATTACATTTGTAACCTTACCTTCTATGTATTTAAAATTAGTATTTTTTATACTATGAGTTAATTTTTCAAAATCTAAGGTTATCATTTCTTCACCTGTTTCCTTAATGACATGTCTTACTATTAAACTTCCTCAAGTTTAACTTTCCATTAAAAGTGCTTTAAGTTTTTCGATGCTATAATCTATACTCAAGGTAGTTTTTCCACTATTTTTTTCAATGATCACAGTTCCATCTTGAAGCAAATTATCTTCAACTACAAAAATATCGCCTCTGAATGCCAATTTGTTTTTAAAATTAAAGATTTCACCTTGTATAGAAGGATAATAATTTGAATTACACTTTATTATAAAGGCTTTTTCTTGCTTTTCTTCTTCCAGCACCTGAAATATTAAGGAATTTAAACTTTCTGAATCTTTAACTTCGCTTTTCAAAATTGATTCTACAGTAGTAATTACTAAGTTTCGAAAATGTACTTCTTTATCTTTTATGAACTTATTGTACTCTTCCTTAGCTTGAAACAGCATAAAGTTTGCATTTTCTACAATTTCATCACCTTGGGCTTTTCCTACATTGAATCCTTCTTCATAGCCATCATTATATCCAATGTTTCTTCCTTCTTCATAACCTTGCTGAAAACCTTGCTCCTTGGCATCATTTTCAATAACCCTAGCCTTTTCATAAGCTCCAAACAAGATATTTTTACTTTCTCTTTGAGCATTTTCAATAATTCCTGCTGCTATCTTTTCTAAGGATTCAAACTCAGCATTGCAATTTTTTGTTTCTACTACAATTTCCTTCGGCCCAACAAAATTAGATACAATTTCTTTATTTCCTTCATTTACTATACTGTTACTTTTGATAACCTTATAGGACGATTGCATCATGTCCACCTCTTGAAACTGTAATTTCTCCTGCATCCTCTAATCTTCTAATTAAGCCAACAATTTTTTGTTGAGCTTTTTCTACATCTACAAGTCTTACCGGTCCCAAGAATTCCATATCTTCCTTTAAGGTTGCTGCTGCTCTCTTTGATTGGTTTTTCATAATAGTTTCCATTACTTGCTCTGAAGACCCCTTAAGTGCCAGGCACAATTCTTTAGAGTCCACTTCACGTAAAATTCTCTGAATTGCCACATCATCAAGAGTAATAATATCTTCAAATACAAACATAGATTCCTTAACCTTTTCAGCAAGCTCAACATCTTCTCTTTCTAAGCCTTCTGTAATATTCTTTTCTGTACCCCTATCTACTTGGTTTAGAATATTAACAAGTGATTGAAGTCCACCTACTACACTGCTCTCAGAGCTGATAACATTAGATAATTTATCATTAAGTACTGATTCAATTTCCTTTACTACAACAGGGTAAATATTGCTCATTGTAGCAATTCTGTATGCAACATCACTTTGTAAGTCAGCTGGCAGAGAAGATAAAATTTGCCCTGCTTTATCTGATTGAAGATGACAAAGTATTAGGGCAATGGTTTGTGGATGCTCATTGACAATTACATTCATAAGTTGTGCTGCATCTGCTTTTCTAGCAATTGAAAAAGGTCTGTACTGCTGGGAATACTCACTAACCCTATCCAATATTTCACTGGCTCTTTGAGTACCCAATGCCTTGGAAAGAAGGCTTCTTGCATATTCAAGTCCACCCTCTAGGATGTAGTCTTTAGCTTTATTCATTTCCATAAATTCATCTAATATTTGTTGTCTTTCCTCTGATTTAACGCTGCTCATATTTGCTATTTCATAAGTGATCTTTTGAATTTCCTTTTCAGGTAACTTTTTTATAATTCCAGAAGCCGCTTCGGGGCCCAAGGTGATAAATAAAATAGCTGCTTTTTGAACTCCAGTTAATTTTTCTGTTTTTGCCATTTACTATCTCCTCTCATCCTCAGCTAGCCATGATTTTATAACATCAGCCACTTGTTCTGGTTTTTGTTCTGCATATTTTTTAACTTCTTTTATAACATGGTCTTTTTGTGTTTCTGTTTCTAAATCTAATTCTTCGAAAATTTCCTTAGGTTTTGGAGTTATCGTCTCTCCAATTACCATGTCAAGGCCCTCAAAATCTAGAAGTTCATCTGCATCTGCATCTGCTTTTGTTTTTCTTCTTCTAATAGAAGATAAAATTATAATTAAAATAATAAGTGCTGCACCTGCGCCTACTCCAAGGGCTATAAGCCTATCTCGTTTAGCTTTTGCTTCTTGTGCTTTCATTTCCTCAATACTCTTTTGTGCTAAATCTTGAGCATCAGTGTTAAAGGCTAAACTTTCAACAGTAATAGTGTCGCCTCTTTTTTGATCATATCCAATGGCTTCACTGACAAGATTACTTATTGCTACACGAGTTTGATCATCTAATTCTTTGTTCACAACTACAGAGGCTGTAACTCTTTCAACTTGACCTGGAGCCTTAACTGTAGTTTCAACCTTTTTAGTAGGCTCATAATTTTTTGTAGTTTCCTCATGATTAGTTGTTTCACTATTATTCCCTGGATTTTGATTGTTAGTTAAATTATTATCAACTCCACTGCCAGAAGTATTCCCTCCAGCTGAAGTTCCTGTTTTAATCTCATGTTCACTAACAACTGCTCCGTTCTCATAAATAGTATTATCTTCTTTTTTTGCATCAAAGTTTACCTTAGTATTCACTGAAACTCTAATGCCGTCCTTATAGATTGGTTCAAGGACATTTAAAATCTTCTTTTGATATTCATCTTCTATTTCCTTTTTTACAATTAACTGCTTATCTGAGGATGCAGTATAGTCATCTTTATCTTCATCAAATATTCCTTCAGTTAATAGCTTAAAATTATCCGATACTATTGTTACATTTTCTTTTGGTAAATTTTCTACACTTCCAGATACTAAAGAAACAATTGCTCTCACTTGATCTTCACCTAGTTGCTTACCTGCTGCTAGTTTTAATGTAACAGAGGCTGTTGCTGGGCTTGGTTTTGTCACAAAGGCTGAATTATCAGGCAATACTAAATTCACCTTGGCCCATTCAACGGCACTAAAAGATTTAATAGTTCTTTCAAGTTCACCTGATAGTGCTCTTTGATACATAATCTTTGCTTCTGAATCCGTGGGTGCCACCTTTCCACTGTCGAAAAGTTCAAAGCCTTGACTTCCTTCTTTTAAAGGAACTTCCGATAAAAGCTCCATCCTTAGCTTATCAACTTGGCCTTTTTCTACTAATATAGAATCTCCATCTACTTTATAGCTTACTTTTTTACCATCTAATCCTTGAATTATTGCACCTGAATCTTCGGAGGTCATATTAGAAAATAAAACCACATACTTTGGTGTAAGATTAACATATAATAAAATTCCAAGAGTTAAAAATGAAACAGTAGCAATGATGGAATAAGCTATCTTTTTGGACTTGCTCATTTCTTTCCATTTAGTAGTCAAATTTTTTATTAGGTCGGATAGCTTGTTCAAATATTCCACCTCCTACTATACCTGCATTCTATTAAATTCCTCGTAGACACTGATTAGTTTATTTCTAACTTGTATAGCAAGTTCTAGTGATAAACTAGCTTCTTCACTAGCCACCATCACCTCATGAATATCTTTTTCTCCATTTATGTATCCTTGAATAGTATTTTCAGAATTTATTTGTTTATCGTTTACCTTTTGTAATTCATCTTTTAAAACATTGCTAAAAGATACCCCTTTATTATCTTGACTTTTGTTTTCACTTTGCAAATTATTAAAATTATTCTGAAAAACCTTCATATTAGGTATGTAAGTATTTACTATCATAAGTTAGCTCCTATCTTCCTATTTCTAATGTTTTCATAAACATACTCTTTTGTGCATTCATAGTGTTTATATTTGCTTCATAAGCTCTTGTAGCTGCAATTAAATCTACCATCTCATTAAGCACATTAACATTTGGCATGGTTACGTAACCTTCTTCGTCAGCATCAGGATGACTAGGATCATAAACTTTTTTTAGAGGTGATTTATCATTCTCAACTCCAACTGCTTTTACTCCTAGATTTTTATCCTGAACTTTACCTGTGGCTTTATCAAGTTCTGACTTCATACTTTCTTGGAACACAGCTATTTTTCTTATGTAGGGCTGTCCATCTTCTCCTCTAGTGGTAGATGCATTCGCAATATTAGAAGCTATGGTATCAAGTCTAAGTCTTTCTGCTGAAAGACCACTAGCACTAATTCTAAGTCCTCTGAAAGCTTCCATTATTATTTACCTCCTCCTTTAATTACGCTACTAGTAGCATTTAGCTTACCACTTACTAATCTAACTAAGGATTCATACATCATAGTATTGGCAGCCTGACTTGTCATTTCACTTTCAATATCTACGTTGTTTCCATCTTCCCTCATGCTTGTACTGTTATCTCTTTTAATTGAAACATCTTGAGAAGAATTAGTAATGTGCTTTTCTCTCGTGGTCTTTATAGGCGCTTCACCTATGTTGTTTTTCAAAATTTCATCGAAAGGTACGTAATATCTCTTGTATCCCTTTGTATTAACATTTGCTATATTATTTGCTATTACCTTATTACTAGTTACTGTAACATCCATAGACTTCTTAATAAGGTTATAGGTTGACTTACTGATTGAACCTATTTCATTAGCCATTTACTCACCTCGACTTATATAATTAGACAAATTTTTCAAAATTCCTTCTTTTTATGCAAATAATTATAGTTTTTTTAATTTCATTTACATTTTTATTCAAATTCAGACAACACTTTTACTATTTTAATTTTAATATAAATCAAATCCAAATTCAAACATTACTTTTATGTACATTTATCCAGTATTGGTGGAATACTCACTAGGTTTGTTAAATAAAAATCTTATCTCACAAAAGTTTATTACTCAAAACTAAAACAAACTATGATTTAAATCAAATTATTCATAAAAATTACTTAGAAATTGAATGAAAATTCAAGAACCATAAAAATAATATGGAAGTTAATTTCCATATACTTACTATTAGGCGAAAAATACTTAATATAGATTGTTAAGTAACAACAAATTTCGCCTATATTATTTTTACATAAAAAAAAAGCAACTACAAGATTTTTCATCATGAAAGTTACTTTTAAACATGTTTATTTTTAATATGTATTATTTTCTAATATAATTTTATCTAGATTTAACATTTTCAAGAATTCTAAGAATATCTTGTGGAAATTTGTTGGTTTGTGCTATTAAAGCTATACCTGAATCCACAAGTAAAGATGCTCTAGTATATTCCATCATTTCATAAGCAATATCTGCACCTGTAAGTTCTGCTTCTGCACCTTCAACTCTTATAGACATTTCATTTGCATTGTTATAGGTAGTTTCAAGTCTATTTGAAATTGCTCCATATTTTCCTCTATATTCACCAATAGTGTTTATGGCTTCATCAAGCTTGCTTAAGGAAATATCTATATGAGTGGTTTTAACATCCTTTATTTCAAGACCTTCAGCACTTAAGTTGTACATTGGTAATTTTAATTCTTCCTCAGCCATTGCGCCTATAAGAATTGATGTCATGTTACCTATTCCATTAGCTTTACTTAAAAGCTTTACTCCATTGGTTTCAGTGGCTTCTGCTATTGTATTAATATGTTCTATCATTTGGTTTACTTCACTTTGAATAACTTGTTTATCTTCATCAGAAGTGACTCCACTAGCCTGAACCATTAGTTCTCTAATACGCAGCACAGAATCATTAATATTTTGCATTGCACCATCAGCAGTTTGAAGCATACTCATGCCATCCTGCATGTTTCTTGATGCCATTTGTAATCCCCTAATTTGCAATTTCAGCTTTTGACTCTCAGCCATAGCATTGGGATCATCTTTTGAGGATTGAACTTTGACCCCTGAAGAAACTCTTCCATGGGCAATACTTTGAGCAGATAAATTGTCTTGATATTTTCTATATAAATTCATAGATGCTAAATTATGATATAATCTCATATAATTCACTCCAATTATGTATAGTAATATAGTTTCTTAATCGTACTAAATAATTTAAACTTTAGAGGTATAGTTTTATCATTTCCCTTTTTAAATAAAACTCACAAATATATATTTTTTATGTTCTTATATTCTTAAAAATATAACAATAAAAGAATATATAGTATTCATGCCACTTTGGAGGGTTTCTTCATGATTTTTCAGTGTATCCATGGAACGAATATCCACATGAAACCCCAATAATCAGAGGTGTATCTATTAAGAGTACTGAAAGCTCTATATTGCTTACGCTTATGAGGAAAAAGATTTTCATTATGTATCTTAATGCTTACTAATATAGTTTTTAACTTTCGCATGCGACAACTTGTCCTGTGCGAATTTTTAAGCTCAGCCTCTTTCACGCCTTGTAAGTGTCAAGCAAAGTACTAATTTATATGAACATAAAGTAAGTTGTTTTTATAGCTATTAGTGAGGATTAAAGTGTACCTTTTGCAATGGCCACTTTAGATTCATTAATGGCTTTTTATTTTTATTAACTAATCCACTACTTCTAATGGATACTATGGAAGGTATGGATACTTATTTAAACTTTTATTAGAGAGATTTTCCTATGGAAACTTCTATAAGGTATCCATAGTATCCAAGTCTCCATAATCTTTGAGTCACGCCTTTGTTTTCAAAGGTTTGTGCTAAGCTTCGTTTCTTTTTAAGTCTTCACAAGGTATCCATGCAGCTTCCATAAAGTCTTTTTAGTCCTTTATATTTTGAAATTTTAGTTCAATTAATATTGAGTACCTTATTTTAGTTCAATTACACCAAAGGTATTGGCATGGATTCTTTTATTCTTTTAAAAGCTTTTTCCTGCCAGCTTCAGGCTCAATTTCATTTGATGAAATCCATAGCTTAAATTCTGGCTTAAGCTGAAATTCTCTGCCATAGTTTTGCCTTACAGCATAGGCATTTTCCCCTGTTAGGATTCTTGTCCTTATCTATTTTGTACTCCAGGCTTTGGGACGAAACCTTATCATTATAAGCTGAGCAATGGACCATGCACTTAATGCAATAATCCATTGTAACTTTAAATTTACTCTTTATATCATTTAAGTCCATGGTTATTCCCCTTAGTTTGCTCATGTTTAAATCTAAAAAATTGCTCTTAGCTATGTAGTAAATTATTTTTTTCTATCCATATAAGAAATATGCCTATGAGGGGTACTTTTACAAAATCCCTAAAATTCTTTTGATAAATTTTTAGATGGAAAAATTATTCCTTAAACACCATGAGGTCTTCAGTTTTTTATTTTCTATTAGTCTACATTAGAGGGAAGATTTTTCATAATCCAAGTTTAAAAGGTACAATAGCAAGCTTAGTCCCTTGAAATCCTCGCTACACCTCCGGGAGGCTGTGCGAAAATCAAACTTATATAGTTTAATTTTGTATGTAGATATAAAATTGTGTCAAAAATGATTGTTAAATAATGAACTATACTTGCAGTGATGCTAGAGAACAGATTAGAGTAGAGTCATTAGAAGATTATGTAGAAATTGATAGCGAAGTTAGAATAATTGATAAAATTAAATCGCACTCCCTAAAGATGTTAGCGAGGGACAAATCCTGAGCTTGTTATTTTCGCTTATAATGTAATTTCCAGAAAATTATTATAAAATCAGCCTCTAGAAACGTCTAGAGGCTGGCATCTTATAAGCATGTCAAGTAAGATCAAACTTGATAGTATTAATTCTTAATAAGGATAGCCATATAAGGCATAGTAGTCATATTACTTTTTTCTAATGTATCTAAAATATGCTTTAAAAACACGTTATTATGGTCTATTGTTTTAGAGAAAGATTGGACAAGTTTAACTATATTTTCTTCATTAAAGTCTTCTTTGTGGTAACCAGCTATTCCTATTAAATTCATTTTAATCCATGCATAATGAATAACCAACATAATATAGTTGTCAAACAAATTTTTATATGGTCTTGTAGGGAAAAGATTAGTAAATACATAATTAACTAGATAATTTTCAAATATATATTCCTTATCCTTCATAAATGGTTCATAATACTTTTCATAAACATATTTGTAATTTTCTCCAACTTCTTCTATTGTTGTTTCATTTGTATACTTTAAGCCTTCCAATGTTTCAAAAATACATTCTAAATATCTTTTATTGCTTATACCCTTAGAAAACTTTATATCCACCAATTCCTTAAGTATCTCCATTTGAATTATTGAATGAGTTGGAATACTTTTTAAAGCTTCTATAACCACGTTAGAGTTCATCATATTACTGTATGAATCTATAATACTTGCAACATCTTTTATCTTATTATCTTCTATAGCTTCCTGAACTTTTTGATAAAACATTCCTAATATAATTAGTCTTTCCCATATTTTATAGTTTCTATTTTGTAACAATTGAATAGTAAAAATACGAAGCTCCCAAAAATATCCTTCTACCTTATTTAAAAAATTATTGTTCCCTGTATTAATTTCATTTCCAATATAACTTCTACCAGAGAACTCTTCATAAATCTCATCAAATTCAATTAATTGTGGTTTTAGTAATACTAATCGCACAACTTCTGGACAGGATAATGTAGCTGATTTTTCAATAACTTTATTAACCACATTATATAATCTAGGATACATAGAACATGTTTGGGATAAAGCTTCTTCCCCCAATTTACAATGAATATTACACAATTTTTCTTCAGTTAAAAATGGACATTCATTTTTATCGTTTAATTTGATTTTTGCATAATTTCCTTCAGTAGGATTAGCTCTATTACGGCTAACATTTTTATTAAAAGCATTTTTTAACTCTATATCATTATTTTTCTTGTATTTTTTATAAGTTATTTCATCTATAGGAATAGACCAACCCGCACAACATGTATCTTCACAAGCTGATCCCGTACATTTAAAATCATTCATATACTTTGGTATTAGTAACTTTTTTCTATTATTCATTTTTCCCCTCCGTTATTTTTAAATATTAACTGTATCGCTTATGGAAAATACCTACTTTTAAATAATGAATTTCAAAAGGGTAAATAAATTAATTAAAATTTTATATTTTCACTTCTTTCAATAACCTTTAAACCTTCATTTATATTATGCATTTATTTTATCATTCTATAGAATTATTTTAAATAGGATATTTTCAGATTTGATAAATCAAGCAACTTATGTAATGATGTTTTTTCAAACTAATATTGAGAATCATTTAGATATATTTAATAAAATCAGACTCTAGAAACAGCTCATGTCTTGAGACTGATATCCATTGTCTCTTTGATAAATTATTTCTATTATGTCTTTGTTTACTCCTAATCTCTTTGCTATATCCTTAATCAATGAATCTTCAGAATGATATTCACTATTATCTATTAGTTCTTGATGGTTAGTTTCAATACCATTCTCACCTTTAGAATAATCGTTCCACATCTTATAATGCCGCTCATGCATTCAGGTATATTATCATCTAAATAAATCTCAAGTTTTTTAATCATTATAATAATCCTCTGACTTAATAAAGAGCCAGAGTTTTCACCCTGGCTCTTTGTTATCTTTTTATAAGTTTATCAATTATCTTAGTAATTGAAGAACTCCTTGAGGTTGTTGATTAGCTTGAGCAAGCATAGCTTGTGCAGCTTGGCTAAGAATGTTATTCTTTTGGAATGCCATCATTTCTTTAGCCATATCAACGTCTCTAATTCTGCTTTCAGCAGCAGTTAAGTTTTCACTTGTTGTTCCTAAGTTGTTAATTGTATGCTCTAATCTGTTTTGAGTTGCTCCTAATTTAGCTCTTTGAGTAGATACAGTGTTTATTGCATCCTTAACCTTATCTATAGCTGCAGTAGCTGCACTTTGACTTGAAACATCAAGACCACCTACTTTTAAAGCTGATGAACTCATGCTTGATATATCAACAGAAACTTTTTGAGCTGAATCTGTTGAGTCACCAACTTGAAGTTGTAATGCTCCGCCACCTGCTCCAGCACCTGCTGTAAATGCAACTGGTGCGGTAAATGCAGTTATTAAATCAGAAACTAAATTAGCTGATGTTGCACTAGCGTTGTCGGAAGATGTAAACTCTATCCTACCTAATCCAACAGATGTAAGGTCTAAAACTCCTTGTGTACCTGCAGGATCAGCTGGATTCCATGCTCCACCTGTAGTTTTATTTGTAAGAAGCTCATCTAAATCAAGAACTGTAGTAGTTGCATTACCATTAGCGTCTGTAACTGTAAAATCTAATTTAGTAGTATCTGCAGGAACATGTGCTATTGCAGTAACCTTTGAACCAGCGGCAACATCTACACCTGTAACAGAAGTTGTAAATACTTTTGCAGTTGCTGATAAATCTACTAGAGCTGCACCGTTATAAGCAGCATTAGAAGTACTTCCTGCACCAATAGAACCATCTAAAAGCTTTTTACCATTAAAATTAGTTGTCGAAGCTATTCTATCGATTTCTTCATTTAACTTAGTAACTTCTGTTTGTATAGCTGCTCTATCAACACCATCATCTAATGTTCCATTTGATGATTGAGTTGATAATTCTTTCATTCTTTGAAGAATTGCTTGTGTTTCATTTAAAGCACCTTCAGCTGTTTGAATTAAAGAGATACCATCTTGAGCATTTCTTGAAGCTTGGTCTAATCCTCTGATTTGTCCTCTCATTTTTTCTGATATTGCAAGACCTGCAGCATCATCTCCAGCTCTGTTTATTCTTAAACCTGAGCTTAATTTTTCCATTGACTTTCCACTGTTAACAGTGTTCATCCCCATATTTCTATGAGAATTCATAGCATTCATATTGTGATTGATTATCATAATAAATTCCTCCTTGAATTTTAATTTAGACATCCTTGTCTTTGATTTTTAAGGACTGTTCATCCTTATATTATAATTATCGTGCAAGCTTTTAAAACTTTATATTTTATTTTAAAGTTTTTTATGTTTTTTTAAATCTTTTTACTAAAGATATTAATGGTATTTATATTTTTTCCATAAATATTGTTGGCATTTTTCTTTTCATAGAGACTTCTTATTTCTTCTTTTACTTTTGCTTGTTCCTCTTTTATTATAAGCTTTAATTTTTCATCTAGCTTTAATAATCCCATTGATAAATAAACGTCTTTTATATAGTCTTTATTTATCTTTTCATCTTCAAATAATTCTTTTATTAAGTCTTCTCTTTTATCCATAAGTTTACTTATATCAATATCATTTTTCAAATTTTCTATTGTTTCTTCTGTTATTTTTTTATAACTCTCTAATATACTTTCTACCATTATACTTTTAACCCATTCCTAATTGTTGAGTTAAATAGCTTTGTTGTGAAGTGTATTTATTCATCATTGTTTCTAAGTATGCATACTTACTATACAAAGCTTGTTCTCTTCTTGAAAAGTCTGTTTCCATTTCCTTCATCTTTTGCTCATATTTTTCTATTGACTTACTTATTTCATTATTGAAAACAGTAGAAGAACCTTCAATACCTGCTTTTTTAAGCATAGAAGAAGCCACTGTTACAGTTTCGTTATATAAAATATCATTCAATCTTTGTGCTAAGCCAGTTTGGGAATATTTTTTATCATTTGAAAGACTAGGATCAGAAGGCTTTGCTTTTATAAATAAGTTCATTACTTCTTCTGAATTTTCTTCTAACGCTTTTGTTAATTTGCTTTCATCGATTGCAAAAGTTCCATTTTTAGTTCCTTGGTAATCTGCTACAGGCTTAATCCCTATTTTTTCAAGGTTTAGTCCAGAACCTTCTACAAGTGTTCTCATAGCTTCTTTCATGTTATTTGCTATTCTAGTTACATCATTATCCCTACTAAGTTGTCCCTTTTGTACTTTTTCATTCCAAAGCTTTATTTCATCCTCAGACATTTCCTTCTTTTGGTCTTCAGTTAATGGCATAAAGTTTTTATTTCTTTTTTCAGAAGTTAAGGTATTTAACTTTTCAATTAATTTATTATAATCGTTAATAAACTTAACTAATTTATCTTTAGTTTCTGTAACATCTTGTTTACCATTTATAGTTATAGAACTACCATCAGGTATATCACCATTAACCTTAAAGGTTACCCCATCTACAGTAATGGAATTTGATAATCCAGTATGAGTATAAATTCCACCCTTACTATTTTTAATTACCATTTCAGCATCTTGACCATTTGAAACAATCTTAATAGGTTCAACATAATCAGGATCACCCAGTACTTTAGGTAACTTAACATCAATATTTTGACTTGCTCCAGCCATATTAGATGTTAATATTATTTCACCTGTGCCTAATTCCCCAGTAGCTGTAATAGCAATTCCGCCATCTTTTAATACTTTATTTATATGGTCAGAAATTTCTTTTTCAGTTGTTTTACCTGTTAAATCTACTAAATTTCCATTTATAGAAATTGTCTTTCCTGAAATATCACTTAAATCAATAGTATTTTTTGTGAATGTGGCGTTTTCTCCTTCAGTGAATATACCATCAACACCATTTATTGATATTTTAGGATCTGCTACACCTTTACCTAAAACTATAGTTTTAAATACAATTTCATTGCTTCCATTAATTTCAGCTGTTAATTTGAAATCTTTCAATTTATCTTGAAGGACTTTTTCTATATCTGAATTCGTTAATCCATCTGTTTTTATCTGGATTTCTGTCCCAATCCCTATTTTTATTTTCCCACCTGATGATTTAAAATTATCAATTGTGAAACTTGGATTAGTTATAGTTGATGCTGTTGCATCAGTACCTTGTAAAAGGATTCCTATCTTATCACTAAATCCCCCGCCAATAGTAAACTTACTGTCTTCTCCCAATACAGTAGATTCTAAAACAAATCCACTTTTGTTCTCTCCACCAGTTGCTGCAAAATCAGTATATTTTACACTTACATTAATTCCTTTTACCTTAAGTTCATTATTTAAATTAGTAGCTCTTTCTTTTGCGCTTTCACCTTTTAATGTAAAAGTCTCACCATTAATCACTAATTTATCATCTTTATTTATGCCTTCTGTAATTGCTATTTGATTAGCCTTTGCACTTTTACCTGTTATGGTATAGGTATCTACCTTTGCATCACTACTCCCTGTAACTGAAACTAAGTTTTCATTAGAAGAAGTAAATTTAGTAGTTGTCCAACTTTTGCTAAGAATCAAACTATCTTTATTAGTTACATCAAAATACTTATTGTAAAGTTCTCTAGAATCTTTTACTACTTCCCTATAAAGTTTTTGTTTTATCTCAAGAATTTCTTTATCTTGACCTTTTTGTTGTATTTTTATCCTATAAGGTTTCATGGACTCTTTAACTAACTGTTCCATATCTAGTCCTGATCCTAGACCTGTTATCCTCATTTAAACACCCCCATTTTATTTACTTCCTTTTGAAACCTTGTAAGCTTCATTCCAAGTATCTCTAATATCCTCTATAAGAGGCATAATTTCATCTAAAACTTTAATATCCTTTTTCATATTAATCTCAACTAGCTTATCTAAAATAAATCTATAAATATCCATCAGATTATTAGCCCACTCTCCACCGTTAGTAACATCAAGACTTATTATTAATTCATAGTAAATATTTTGAGTTTTAACTAAGTTTTCATGTGCTTTTTTTATATCTTTCTCTAAAATAGCTTGTCTTGCTATTTTAGCAAACTTTATTGATCCATCTAAAAGCATAAGTAAAAGTTGCTCCTTCGAAGCAAAGTTTACACTATTATTCTTGTATGCATTGTATGCATTATTTCCATACATACTGTCTCCTCCTATTTTCTTATACCTAAAAATGGTCTCTATGGTGATTTAACTCTATTTCTACAGCTTAACCTTTTTTGTCTATTAAAATCCCAACCATTTCACACATTTTTGCCACCATATCTAGTATTTTTTTTGGTGGATACTCTGCAATTACTTCTTTTGTGTCATTATCTACAATTTTAATCATAATTTGATTGAATTTTTCATGACGTTCATATACAGCATGTACCTTTTCATCTTCTAGAAATTTATTTAATTTTTCTACAGATTTCTTGATATTTTCTTCCGAAAAGTTTCCTTCTGCATTTTCATTGTGATTAAGATTTTTTACCTCATCATTATTAATTACTTTCTGATTTAAGCCGTATTCCATAGAATTCTGTCTTCCTTGACTAATCCCTATAACATCCATATTAATAACACCCCAACCTTAAATTACTTCTTTAAATTTTTAAGTATCTCTAAATTATATTCTGTTGATTTTTGATTTTCTTCTTTTACTTCGTTATAAAGTTCTTTACGAAGTATTACTAATTCTTTCGGTGCATTTATCGCTAACTTTACACTTCCATCATCTAATTTAACAACTGTAATCTCAATATTATCACCTATAAGGATTGAATCACCTTTTTTTCTTGTTATAACTAACAAAATATCACTCCCTTATTAAAGGATGTTTTATACCGTATTTTTCATTATCTAGTATTATTTGTTCCCCAAGTCTCTTGTTTATATTTATAATTATAGGTGCTTTTAAGTTGGTGGTTATTTTTTTTATATCTGAGTTTAGTGTAACTGTATTTAATATCAGAACGTCCTCAGGTTTTTCTATTGATAATTCCTTCTGCAATTCATTACTTAGATTTACTTCATATTCACTTATAAAATCGAAGGGATTTATGGTTACTAATCCAATTTCACTTTCTTTATTGGATTGGAGAATTCTAAAGCATGGATTATCCTCTAAGGGAAATGAAATAAATTCATGAAGCTCTTCAAACCCTGGCAATCCTTTTTTAAAGGTAATTATATCTTTTTCTTCATATTTCACAGTTCCATGATACTTTGTTGTAATTTCCATAGAAACTTCTCCTTTTATTAGTCTAATTAGCAATATAGAGAAATAACCTTAACACTATTATTGTGTAATAAATTATTTCTCTTAAACTAAATTAATATAATATTTATTTTTATCTTAGATAATCTATCAAGCTTGGTTGTAAAACTTTAGCACTGGTTTGAAGCGATGCCATGTAAATAGTTTGCATAGTTGCAAACTCCATGGTTTTCTCTACGATATCTATATCTTCGTTGGCAGATAGGATCTCTGTCATGTTAAAGTTCTGTTCTACATTTAAATCCTTGGCACTTTCCATTCTGTTTTGCACAGTTCCTACCTTAGAGGAAAGCTTTAATAGATTATTTATTGCTATGTCCATTTCTTTCAAGTCATCACCTGTAACTTTACTCTTATCAGCTGAGTTGCTTAAATGAGTTAGAATGTTGTTAAATAGTGTAGATAAATCATTTTCGTTAGTATTTCCTGTTGATTTATCATAATTTAATACATCACCTGCAGTTACATTATATTCTGCTGTTACTCCAGGAGATATCTCTACTGAAAGACTTTTGTTTACGTTAGTTGTATCAGTGTTTGTGTAATCTAACACATTAGTTCCAGCGGTGTCCGTAACCTTCATAGGTTTTGTAGTTCCTTCAGTACCCCCAAAGATATACTTCCCATCAAAGCTAGTATTAAGAATTTGTCCAAACTCCGCCACTTTCTCATTTATTTCATCTTTAATTGCGCTAAGTTCTGAACTTCCATAAGCAGCGTTTCCTGCAGATACCATAAGTTCTCTTACTCTTTGAAGAGTATTTGTTGCTTGACCTAAAGCCGCATCTGTGGTGTCCATCCAGTTTATTGTATCCTTAATGTTTGAGTTATATTGTTTATTTGCATAAATCTCACTATACATTTGCATTGAACGCGCTACCTTAAAAGGATTATCGGAAGGTCTACTGAACTCTTTACCTGAAGTTAATTGCTTTTGTATAGTTTGCATACTATTTAAATTTCTGTTCATGTCACCTAAAAAGCTGGTGCTTAACATTCCATTGGTTATTCTCATATTTTCACCTTACCTTATCTCTTTAATCCATTGATAACTACGTCTAACAATTCATCAACAGTGGATATCATTTTTGCATTAGCTTGATAAGCATGTTGGAATTGAACTAGATTTACCATTTCCTCATCCATGGAAACCCCGGATACTGAAGCCCTTCTTGTTAATAATCCTTCAAGTAAAGTTTCTTGATTCTTAACAATTCTTTGTGCTTCTTGAGCTTGGATACCAAGTTTATTTATTGAGTTTTTATAAAAAGCTTCTATTTTCATTCCTGAGCTTGAGTTGTTCCC
This sequence comes from Clostridium sp., assembly GCF_036642255.1. Classification (GTDB taxonomy): domain Bacteria; phylum Bacillota; class Clostridia; order Clostridiales; family Clostridiaceae; genus Clostridium_J. Next base: position 128,127 of record NZ_JAVWDJ010000008.1, read on the forward strand.
CTTTAATATCGTTTCTCCAGCAGGCAATGTAAATTCATTGCCTTTAAAGGTGGCATAGGTTGTATTTTTATCTATATTCTGAATTCCCATTGCTAAATCTCTTAGTTGTGCAATTGCTAAAGCTCTTGCTCCATCTGTGCTTCCTGAAGTTCCACTTACCCCAGTTTGGATTTTCATTGCATCACTTAAAATATCTTCATTAACTTTTATTGTCCCTGCAGTTATTTCATCTATATTTCCATTACTGCTTTCAAAGAAATTAATGCTTGTACCGCTTGCAGGTACATATCCTTCAGTATGAATTGCGTTAACAGAGTAGGCTAGTGCTTTTGCAAGGGAATCTAATTGTCCTATATAAGCATCTACATCCTTGTAGATTGAAAGAATACCTCCAAAGGCTCCGGAGGATGGTGTGAAATATGAACCATCAAGATTTTCCTTAGTAATTGCCACAGGTGTAGTTGTTGGTACATTTATGTCTATTTTACCTGTTCCAAAGCCAATGGAAATAGCTCCTGACCCATCACCTTTTTCTTCTGTCCACAAGTTTCTTGTTTTTTCAATATTTTCTAGTTGTTTTAATGAATCTGAATCAAGTGGTGCTCCAGCTGTTCCTGAAATTGTTAATTCAAACTTATTTTTAGGGGATGTAACATCACCATTTTTGTAGCACTGAATAGTTGCAGAAGTTATATTTCCCGATGCATCTTTTATGTAATCTATTTTATTAACAAAGGCTAATTTTTTAACTGGTGTGCTTCCATCAGTGTTTATTAGATTTATATCGTTTAGACCGTCTGGAGTCAATTTCATAGAGTTGTAAGTTTCATTTTTTGTGTTAATTCCAAATTTTGAACTTAATTCATCTAGTAGTAAATCTCTTCTATCCATTAAGTCATTTGGATTATTTCCTGCCACTGTAACTGTTTTAATTTCATCATTGATAGAATTTAATTGATCGAATATATTATTTATATCAAACAAGCTTTGTTGTATTTCAGCTTTGGAATTTTCTTTTATAGCATTTAATTTTCCATGTGTACGATTAAGTTCATCTGCAAGAGTTTTAGCTTTCTGAGCTACTATAGTTCTTGCATCCGATTTTTCTGCATTGGTGGAAAGACTCTGCCAACCATCAAAAAACTCAGACATTAGTTTTGATATTCCTGAATCTGAGGGTTCATTAAACACGCTTTCAATTTCTGTTAAGTATTGCTCTCTAATCCCATATTGCCCTTTGTGACTCGATTCTTTTCTTATTTGGTAATCAAGGAATATATTTCTTGCTCTTTGAACTTCACTAACCACAACCCCAGTACCTACTTGTCCAGCTCCAGTTACCGTTTGAGGTCTACCCGTTTGAAGTATTAAATTTTGTCTTGAGTATCCTGGTGTGCCAGCATTAGAAATGTTATGACTTGTTACGTTTATTTGTTGTTGTTGAGCAAACATTGCCCCTTTGGAAATATTTAAAGTGGAAAATAGTCCCGACATGATTTCACCTCTTATCTTTTAAGTTTCCCATATCCGTTATATGTATTTGTTTCTTTTCTTGGCTTTAACATATTAAGCATAGAATTGGTATAACTTAAACTTTGCTTAATAAGTAAATCGTTACTTTCTTTCTGAACTGAAGCCTCTTGTAGTAATCCTAGTAAATTTTCATGTAATTCTTGTAATTCTATGTCTTTAAATTCATCAACAATTAAATTCATAGACTTACTTCCTACAAGTTTTCTTCTTTTGCTTTCTGAAGCTGCAACTAACTTGCAACCTTCCTCAATTTTAGGAATAATCCCATCAAGGTTAAAAACCTCCTGATTAACTAAGTAGCTGTGCTGCTCTTCAAGGAGGTTTAGTAGGGATTTTACAGTATTTATTTCTTCATTTAATATTTCTTTTAATAAAGTCAACATAGGCTAAGCTTTTCCTTTCATAGCTTCCATAAGTTTTGTAGCTAACACCTTAGTGTCTACTTTATACTTACCGTTTACTATTTGGTTTTTTATAGCTTCAATATCCTTTGTTCCTTTTAAGTCTAATTTACTTTCTTCTATAGAGAAGTTGTTTAAAGCTTTCCCTATAGAAGAAATTTCTAATTTATCATTGTTATTTGATTTCTCATTACTTTTTAGTTTTTCGTTATTTGCTTTATAGTTATTTATATACTTAATGTTATTTAAGTTGTTTGAATTATTTATTTTCATATTTACACTCCTGTTTAGCCTATATTTAGGCATCTAAAATATTTGTGTAGTAAAGATGCCTAACTACTCATAAGATTATATTCGTATATTTATCTTAAAAGTTTAGGGTGACATTGTGAACTTTACATGAAAAAATAAAACCAAAATTGCCATCACATGCATTTTAAACATTATTTTGCTAAAGTTTTAATTCTCTCTTCACCACTAACAATGCCTGTAATTTTAACACCGAAGTTTTCGTCGATGACTACTACTTCACCGTAAGCTATCTTTTTGCCATTTATAAATATATCTACTGGTTCCTCTGCCAGTTTATTTAACTCTATTAGGGAACCTGCAGATAAGGCTAATATGTCCCTGATATTCTTCTTTGTTCTTCCTAGTTCTACCGAAACTTCTAAAGGTACATCTAATATTAAATCAATATTCTTCGGCATAGAGTTTACTGCCACTTCATTTAACTGTTGGAAAGCAGCTTGTTTAACCTGTACTGGCTCTGCATAAATTTCTGGCTCTTTATAGCTATAACCAGCCATGGAATTACTACTATTTTCATGTGACGGTTCTCTATAAGATTGACCCTCATTTCCACCATATGTATTATTGCTTACAGGTTGATGACTATGACTTTGCATTTCCGGCTGCTTAGGTGTTGCCATAGGCTCATCCTGTTCTTCTGTACCCATCATTATAGATACTATTTTCTTTCCTGTATCATAAGTTAAAATTTGCAGTATATTACTATCTATTAAATCACCTATGGTCATTCTAAAAGATATAGGAATTATTTGCTCATCCTCATTAATATCCTTAGCAATTGGTGATGTGTGTTCATCAATAATAGATGACACCGGTGGAGAAATATTAACTTCGCGTCTAAACATAGTAGCCATTGAAGTTGCTGCTGAGCCTATCATTTGGTTCATAGCTTCTTGCACAGCACTTATTTCTATTTCAGATAGTTCCGAATGAGGTTCTACTTCTCCATTCCCCCCCATCATTAAGTTTGCAATAACTGCTGCATCTGTGATTTTCATTATTAAAAGGTTTCCACCAGATATACCACTGGTAAATTTAACATCCAAAATAACATTAGGTGTTTCAAAGCTACCTTTTAATTGTTTTAATGTAGTAACACTTACACTTGGTGTTGTAATATTAACCTTTTGTCCTACTATGGTGGACAGGGCTGTAGATGCTGAGCCCATGGATATATTTCCAACCTCTCCAAGCAAATCTTTCTCTAAATCTGAAAGCTGTTCTACATCAGGAGCAGGTTCTTCCGCGGTGAAGCCACCATTTAATAAGGAATCTATTTCTTCTTGTGAAAGGAACCCATTACTCATTATTCTCCACATCCTTATCTATATAGTCTATTATTTGAATTGCTTTATTTTTGCCATGTAATCCTGGCTTTGCCATAAAAGTTAACTGTTCCTCTACAAAAACTTCAATAGGATTCTCATACTTATTATCTAAAGTAATAACATCTCCCAGTTCTAAACTCAAAAAGTCCTGAACGGTAATTGCAGAGGTTCCAAGCATAGCTTTCAACCCCACATTCACCCTTTTCAAATTCTTATTGAGTTTTTCTCTTGATTCGAGTTGTAGTCCATCATCACCTTCACTAAACCAATACTGTACCACTAATTTTTCTAGTATTTTTTCTAAACTTAAGAATGGTATACAAATGTTAATAAACATATTGGTTTCTAACATTTCCACGGTAAAGGTAATTAGCGCTACTGGTTCGTTTGGCGCAAGAGTTTGATTTAGAGCTGGATTTGTTTCAACAGATTCAACTTCTGGGTTTACCTCAATGACATCTTCCCAAGCTAGCTTTAAGTTTGATATTAATCCTGTATTTACATGTTTTATTAGATTCTTTTCTATATCTGTAAGTTCTTTAAACTTTGGTTTTTTTATACCTCTTCCACCAGCCAATACATCAAATATCCTTAACACAAATTCTTCATTGGTTTCCAGTAAAATTTGCCCGCTTAAAGGTGGCATTTTAAACACTGTAAGAACAGTTGAACTTGGTATAGAATGAATGAACTCCTCATAAGTTATTTGCTGAACACTTTCAATTTTAACTTTCACGTTGTTTCTAAGTTGTGCCGTTAAATAATTTGAAATTATTCTAGCATAGTTGTCATGAATCAATTCTAAAGTTCTAATATGATCCTTTGAAAACTTTTGAGGTCTTTTAAAGTCATATAATTTTACCTTGGCTTTAGACTCATCAGCTTGGAGCTCATCCGGCTCTATATCACCAGAAGACAAGGCAGATAAAAGAGCATCTATTTCATTTTGGGATAAAACTTCTGGCATACTCTACCTCTTTTCTACCTCTAGGTGTTATTGTAGCATCTTTTCGAAATCAATTAATGTTATAATTCTATCTTTTAAATTTATAACTCCCTTGATATATGATTTATCCATCTCACTATGAAGTTTTTCCAATTCTTCTTCATTAAATTCCATAACTTCATCAACATTGTCTACAGTTATTCCCACAAGCTCATCTTGAAGCTTTAAAATTATAATATTATCATTTTTATCGTCCCCAACAGTCATACCTAAAAGTAAATTAATATCAAGAATGGAAATAATGTTTCCTCTTAAATTAATAAGCCCTTTGATATAGCTTGGAGCCTTTGGAACCTTAGTAATTTTCATTAAATCATTTATACTTTGCACGTTACTAGTTTCCACTGCAAACTGTTCATCGCCTATATTAAAAACAACAACTTGCACCTAAACTCCCCCTACCCAATTACTTTCTTTATTGCTTCTAAAACTCTATCTGCTTGGAATGGTTTAACTATAAAATCTTTTGCTCCAGCTCTTATAGCATCCATAACCATGCTTTGCTGTCCCATAGCACTACACATTACTACTTTTGCATTTGGATCAAAAGCCTTAATAGCCTTAACTGCTTCGATTCCATCCATCTCTGGCATAGTGATATCCATAGTTACCACATCTGGTCTTTCTGCCTTATAAAGTTCTACAGCTTTTGCTCCATTTGCCGCTTCACCAATTACTTGAAATCCATTTTTCTCTAATATATCTTTAATCATCATTCTCATAAAAGTCGCATCGTCTACAATTAATACTTTAGCCATTTTAAAACCTCCATTATTTCAATCCTAAGGATTCTAATATTTTTTCTAAGGAACCTGGCATAGGAATAAAATAAAAATTCCCCCTAAGTTCTTCTTTTTCTTGTATAAAGTCTGTTTCAATATCTAATACACTATCACTATATTGTCCTGCTTCTATAAAGGTTGTAGAAAGTATAGCACAAAGCATATCCTTTGTCACTGCTGGAACAGACGGGAACAAACTAAGATTAGTAAGTTTTCCTATAGCATTCATATATGTGGCAAAAATAATGTTACCAATTTCACCTAAAACAGAAAAACCTATTTCACTTAATTCTTCTCCTGTTTCTCCAACTAGAGATTCTACAATTTTAAAAATAGTGTGTTTATCAAATACAAATAACATATTTCCTGGACAATCTCCAAGAACCCTAGCAACTACTGCATAAACTACTTCTTCACCATCAATTCTAGAAAATATATCTTCCAGACCTATAACATTTACCTTAGGCACTGTGATTTGAATTTCACGTCCTAAAAGTTGTGACATAGCTGTTGCTGCATTTCCTATTCCAATATTTCCAACTTCTCTTAGGGCATCAATTTGTATATCATTAAACTCAAGATAACTCACTACTGCACCCCCTAAATAAGTGCAGCTACATCAAGAATTAAAGTAACAAGACCATCACCCAGTATTGTAGCTCCTATATATTCATGAGTAGATTTTAAAGTTTTTCCAAATGGTTTTATTACTATTTCTTGTTGGCCAAGTAACGAATCTACAACTAGACCCATTTCACGTTCTCCAACTTTCACAAGAATTATATATTTCTTACCATGATCTACTGAATCCATATTAAGCTTTTGGTTTAATCTCACAATACTTATCACATTGCCATTATATAAAACTACTTCCTTATTATTAGTTTTTCTTATATTCTCTGGTTTATATTCAATTACTCTATCAATAAACCCTAAGGAAATAGCCATAGTTTCTGATCCTACTTTAACTAGTAGGGCTTGAATAATTTGCAGAGTTAATGGAAGCCTTATTATGAAGCTTGTACCTTTACCCACTTCACTAACAGCATCTACAGTTCCTCCAAGTGATGAAATTTTTGTTTTAACAACATCCATTCCAACTCCTCTACCGGAGATATCTGTAACTACTTCATTAGTACTAAAGCCTTGAGCAAAAATTAAGTTTTTAATATCATTTTCACTCATTCCATCAGTATTTATTCCTATTTTTTCAGCTTTTGCCTTGATTTTTTTAACATCAAGTCCTTTTCCATCATCTTCAACCTTTATAACTGCTTTTGTTCCCTCAGAATAGGCAATTAATTTTACTTTTCCTACTGGGTCCTTGCCCTTTGCTATTCTTTCTTCTGTTGATTCAATACCATGATCAGCAGCATTTCTTAAAAGATGAATTAAAGGCTCACCGATTTCTTCAATTACTGTTCTATCAAGTTCTGTATCTTGTCCTTGAATTACTAGCTCAATTTCTTTACCAAGTTCTAAAGATAAATCTCTTATCATTCTTGGGAATCTATTAAATACTACATCTAAAGGTAACATTCTTATCTTCATCACTAAATCCTGAAGATCTGTAGTAGTTCTTGCCACCTGTTCAAGAGTTTCGTTAAGTTCAATAATCTTATGGTTTGAACTTATTTGTTCTAATCTAGTTCTATGAATAACAAGCTCTGATACCATGTTCATAAATTTGTCTAATCTATCTAACTCTACTCTTACTGATTGTCCAATTCCTTTTGACTTAACTTTCTTTTCATTACCATTAGAAGCTGGCTGCTCTACTGGTTTATTTTTAATTTCGTTAGCTACAGGTTCTTTCTTTTCAATTGGCTTTTCAGAAATAACTTCTGCTTTTACTTCCTCCACCTTTATAGATTCTATAGCCTTCGGTTTATCTTCTTTATTATCCATCTTTGGAATTTGCGAATTAAAGTTACCATTTATTGCAGTAACTACTACTTCGTTAATTTCAGAAATTCCACTGATTTCATGCTGAACTTCATCATGAGTTTTACTAGATATATACACTAATTCGATATCAAAATCAAAATTCTCTGTTTCAAGATCTTCTAGAGAAGGCACAGATTTAATTATCTCTCCGTTTTGCTCTAAGGTTTGGAATAAAACAAAGGCTCTTGCCGATTTTAATATTGTTCCTTCATCTAAAGTTACATGAATATGATAAGCATTAAAGTTAGAATGTTTTGCTTGCTTTACTATATTAAGTTCATATTCATTTAACCCAATACTATCTTCTTTTATCACAATTTCTTCATTTGCTTCTAGATTTACTTCGGCTTCTTTAATGTTTAAATTTTCTATTTCTTCTCCATCAGCTATGGACTCTAATGAATGCACAATTTTATCTATTGCCATATCACCATTATTACCTTGAGTTATACTATCAACCATAGCTTCAAGGGTATCCAAACATTTAAATAACACTGTTACCACATTATGAGTAACTTTAAGCTTACCTTCTCTAAAATTGGAAAGTACATCCTCCATTTTATGAGTAAGTTCTGCCATTTTAGTGTATCCCATAGTTGCAGCCATACCTTTTATAGTATGTGCAACTCTAAATATTTCATTTAACTTTTCTCCATCTCCTGGATCACTTTCAAGTGCAAGTAGACATTCATTTAAGGTCTGCAAGTTATCACTTGATTCTTCAAGGAACATTGAAAGGTATTGAGAAGTATCCATTTTAACCCTCCTTAAATTTTCTTATAAATAAATGTAGATAGTTTCTCAAAGTTATACTTTTTATAGTTGTAAATACTTTCAGTAGCACCTATAAAAAACAATCCGCCTTTATTTAATGAAGTACTAAATTTCTCATATATTTTTTCTTTTATTTCGTTTGTAAAGTAGATAACAACATTTCTACAAACAATAATATCGAAGTTACCTTCATAACTATCTAATATTAAATCATGCTTTTTAAAAGTAACCATTTCCTTTATTTCATCTTTTATTTGAAATTTATCTCCCTGTTTTATAAAATACTTATCAAGTTGAGAAGAAGGAACATTTTTAACATCACTGCCTACATACACTCCATCTTTAGCTCTTTTTAATATGGTATTATCTATATCGGTTGCTATAATTTTATGCCTCACAGAAGGAGATATATCTTTAAGCATCATTGCAATGGAATAAGGCTCTGCTCCAATGGAACAAGCTGCACTCCATATTTTTAATGGCTTATTATAACTTAAATTTGATTTAATAAAATTATTTAATTCTCTAAAAATTTCAGGATTTCTATAAAATTCAGTAACATTTATAGTAATATAATCGAGAAATTTTTGTTTTTGTTCAGCACTGGACTTAAGCATACTAATATATTCTTCCACAGAATTTGCTCCTACCCTTGACATAAGGGTAAGGATTCTTCTATGAAGTTGATTGGATTTATATGCAGATAAATCTATGCTATATTCTTTTAAAACCCACGTTTCAAAGTATTTCAAATCCATATTAAACTTTTCCCTTTCCTGCAACTATGCTTACAACTTTCTCACTGATATGATGCAATGGTACAACTTCATCTACTGTATTAGTTTCATAGGCAGCTTTTGGCATACCGTAAATGGTACATGTTGATTCATCTTCCGAAATATTATATCCACCAAGGTTTTTAATTTCTATTACACCTTGTGAACCATCTTTGCCCATACCGGTGAGCACTACTCCTAGAATTTTTCCATTGTACACTCTAGCAGCAGATATAAACAATTTGTCTACAGCTGGTCTCACACCCCATATAGGTGGATCCTGTGTAAGCTTTATGGTGTTATCTAGTGAAACTTCCATATGACTGCCACCTGGAGCAATATATACAACATTATGTTCAATCTTTTCACCATGGGTTGCTTCTACCACTTTAATCTTGCTAAACTTGTCCAATCTTTCTGCAAAGGCTTTTGTAAAACCTACTGGCATATGCTGAACCACTAGCACTGGAACCCCTAGATCTTGTGGAAGACTTGTTATAACCTCATAAAGAGCTTTAGGGCCTCCTGTTGAAGCTCCTATCACTACACAATTAACTCTTCCAGATATATTTTTTCTACTTACAGGATTTTTTGCAGTGATAATTTCCTTTATTGCTATATTTTTTGCTTTAGATGCAGTTTCATTAACTGCCCCTTTAACTTCTTTTTTAGCTTCTTGAATATCTGAACTTCGAGATATTTTAGTTTTTATCCCGATTCTATTGGCAACCCTGATTTTATTTACTAATTCTTCTCTAACTGTATTTACATTTAATGAAATGGAACCGCCTGGTTTTTGAACAAAATCTACTGCGCCACTTTGCAGGCATTCAATAGTTATGTTAGCTCCATCCATTGTTAAACTACTAAGCATTATCACTTTCACAGGAATCTTAGCTTCAATTATCTTTTTCAGTGCCCCGATTCCGTTAAGCTTTGGCATTTCTACATCAAGGGTTACTATATCTGGAACTTTATTCTTTAGTTTATTTAATAAATCTTCACCATCACGTGCTATATCAATAACTTCCATATCACTTTCCATGTTTATCATATCAGAAATCATTCGTCGCATTAGTGCTGAATCATCTGCAACCATTACTGTAATTTTCGTTAACATATAATCACCCCCGCTTAGCACCAGTTATATTGTCTTCACACCTTCTCCTACAGTTTTCACAAAAAGTTCTCCTGTTACTGTGTCAAAGGTAATGGTTCTTCCTTTCGTTCCTCCTATATCTTCACTTTCAATAGGAATACGAAAGCTTTTTAAAACTTCTTTTACTGCTTTACCATTTCTGTCTCCAATATCCATATTTATTTTACTATCAGAAAAAGTAAACATGGAAGCTCCACCAGCAATCTTTGCTTTAAGATTGTTTGCATTAGCACCCATTTCTTTCATTCTAGTGATTAGTATTGGTATAGCTAAATCTGCAAATTTAATGTCATTGTTTACTTTGTTAAACTTTGTGCTATCTGGTAACATGATGTGAGCCAAGCCTCCAATACCCGACATCTTATCAATTAATGCTATACCTATGCAAGATCCTAATCCAATGGTTATCAACCTATCTGGAACTTTTGCTACTTTTAAGTCCGCAATGCCTACTTTAATTTCTTTGTACTCCATATTTCCCCCAAAAGTTAAATTCTTTCTTTTTCTTCATCTGATAAAACATTACTTAAATGGAGTAATATAATTATTTTATCATCAGTTTTCACTAATCCCTTTATATACCTTTTAGCAATATTAGAAGAAATCTCTGGTGCATCTTCAATAGCATCCTCATAAACAGATTTCACTTCATTTACCGCATCCACAATAATACCCACAGCTTTTTCATTATATCTTGTAACTATAATACAACTCTTTTTAGCATCAATAGATGATGCCTTATTAAAACGTTTTGCCAAACTAATTACTGGCAAAATTTTACCTTCATAATTAATAACACCTTCTAAAAACTCTGGTGAGTCTGGAAGTTTTGTTGAAACTTCATATGTCAATATTCTTTCAATCTCCATAATGTCTCCAGCAAAATATTGATCTCCTAAATTAAATACTAATAATTTAAACTCTTTAGCCATGTTATATTCCCCCCTTATAAGTTAAATTTATCTAATACTATTTCTAAGTCTTCATTTAGATAGCAATGTACATTTCTATAAGATTCATCAAGAACCAGTTCTCTTTCACCTACAATTAACTTTGTGTTGTGGTGAGCTAAATCACTATATATGTGTCCTTCTTTGGAAACTGAAACTATTGTACCTACTCCTGCAGTGGATCCTATAACTTTTGCTCTTATCTGATTTAAGGCTTTTAAAACCCCACCTCTAACAATACTGTTTTCATTACCAGTAAAATAAATACTGTCCATTGCGGTTACATAGGACTTGTACACTCCTTTTCCTGTAATGAAAATATCCCCAGAACATTCGATACTAGAATCTTGTATATAGCTAAATGTAGCACTTGATTTTGAATCTTCACTCACACTTACCTCAGCATGTTTTTCCCTGATCAAGCCTTCCACAATTTTTAATTCCTCAAAATCTTTAATATTTGAAAAATATATATCTGTGAACTTATCATGTAAAATCCTAAAAACTTTATCATCAGTGCTTCCAAAGATTCTTATATATTTTAATGTATTATTCAGATCACTTCTAAAATTTTTAAATTTATTTGTAATTACTGTTCTTATTATGTCGCTATCTGAGACGCCTTGCATCATTTTTGCTTTATGCTTAATCATGCCTACAGAACCATATATGTATTTTAATAAGTCTGCTAATGTATCTAGTGAATTTACATATTTTATATATTCCACATAGCTACCTCCAGCAACTATAGATGAAGTGATAACATTTCCTCTTATATTAACATCTCCATTAGCCTTTAAAACGGATCTATAAAAATTCGAATTAATATTAACAGAATTTCCTGACTGAATTTCCATACCTTCCTTTACATCACCATGAACAATTACATCGCCGATAAAATGAATATTTCCAGTTTTTATATCAACATCTGAAAAAACTTCATGGATAATATGTACAGAAAAGGTTAATCCCTTTGCTTGAGGTCTGCCATCAATAGATGCAATAATTGTGTTTTTATCTTTAAACTCACAACCCTCTTTAGGTATTAAATCCTTAATCTTTCTTTTTTTTGCTTCAATAGCTTGTCCAAATATATTTTTTCCTGAAACCCCTTCTTTGCCTTCTATTCTCTCACAAAGAATATCTCCTTTTTTTACTCCTGTTACATTGCCTATGGACTTAAAGTCCATATTTCCATTATCATCTATTTCATATTCATGTTTGTCATATTGCTTAAAATATATCTTAACGCTATCATGCACTGCAGCTTCCACCGCTTTGCCTTTTGCTATTAATATATCAGTACCTTTAGTGTCCTCTATCACTTTTTCTATGTTTTCCTCTACTAATCCATACACTATACCCTTCTCTTTAAGCATTGTGATTATATTATCTTTAGTATACTTCGGTGGATATTCTTCTTTTATTATCACCGCATTTAAAACTATAGATTTGTCTTCCTTAGCATCCTCTAGTCCATAAATTATCTCTGGCGAATAGGTTATTTGAAGAGATGCACTGAGTTTATCTTCTGATACTTTTATATTTGCTTCCCGTTTTGCAACTTTGTTTTCAAATATAATTTCCACTTTACTTCCAGGTGTAACTTTAGCTTTTTGTGCTACTTCTACTTCATCCACATGTAAAGTAACTCCAGTTCCCTTTACTATAGTAGCTTCTTGTCCACTATTTTTACCTTCACTAATTATTAAGCTTCCCTTTTCAACTTTTGCAGTGCCCCAATTAGTGTTTGATACAGTTTTTCCCATTTCACCATTGTTTTTAGTTTCTTTAATAGTGTTCTTTTCTATATCATTATATGTGTCATCATTTGAACCCGCTTCAATATAAACTACAATATTAAAAGTTTTTTTAAACAAACTTGTCTTATTACTTATAATTTTATAATTTAATTTATCTTTAGGTAGGTTCAGCTCATTTTTTGCATGTTCTAGGCAATGTTCAAGATTCTTTCCCCAAAATTCAATCTCTTTCACACTTGATTCCCCCATTTTCGTTCATTTCTATAGGAACCATTAAAGAAAAATATTATATATGTTTAATTATCGTCAAATTTCGCCTTTACTTTATGATTCTTTAACGAGATTTTGGAAGGATTAGCTTCTCTTGTAAGTTTTTCAAAGTTTATTTAATAAAAAACTTTGTAGATAACAACTTTCCCTTCCAGAATATTAAATAGAAAGAACTTATTTTTCTAATAAATTTGTTACTATTAGGAAGACTGCTCTAAAATTAAACCTCATCCCTAAGAGCTAAATCCTCGTTTATTATTTCGTTGAATTCCCCCATAATTCCTTTTATAATTTCATTATTTTCAGAATAAATTTTATCATTAGCTATTGAATTAACCGGTAAAACTTTTGGAGATGTACCAGAAATGAACACTCCGTCAAAATATTTTATTTCACTATATTTAACATTTTCTTCTAAGACTTCTAAGGCTAATCGTTTACAGGCTAAAATTATTTTTTCTCTTGTAATTCCTGGAAGCACATTTTTAACAGGCGCTGTATATACGATTTTTCCCTTTAGCATAAAAATATTTGACCTACTTCCCTCTGTTATATTTCCTTCATGATCAACAAGTATTGCCTCATAAGCGTCTGCTTTTCTAAGTTCTTCATTAACTATCTCTCTAAAACTATTATTTATAACCTTAGCATTAGGGTTTTCTCTTTCTCCAAAATAAAAGATAGTTTTTACTCCTTTTTCATACATTTCATTAGAAGGATAACTATGTTTCACACTGTATACTAAGGTGTTATTTGCATCTATTATTATTTTTATATTACCATTAACTATTTGGTTTTCTTGAATTAATTTTGTTATATACTGACTTAATTTTTTTTTATTTAAATCTATTTCTACATTAGATAGCTCAGTTGAGTTCTCCAATCTTTTTATATGTTCTTTTAAGAATAGTGGTTTTTTTTCAATTATTCTTAAAACTTCATATAACAGCTTTGTAGATTTTGGATATACCTTTTGAAATTCACTAGAGTTTTTAACTTCACCATTATGAATAAAAAAATCATTTATACACTCACTCATGTTAATACTCCTTTTAACTTTTAAACAATTATAATTTTTTAATTACTGTAAAAATATTTTAATTAAAATTTGGGACTTAGTTAATAAACAATCATCAATGGGATAAACACCTTTATTTCCATCTTAAAATCTCAAGTTCATGGGTTCCTTTATAATTGATTAAGTATCCTTTTCCTACTAGTTTTAATAACGGCAAATCCGCAAGTGAATCAGAAAACATGTAAGAATTTTTAAAATCCGCCTCAATATTATCTTTTTTCAACTCTTCCATTAATCTTTTTATCTTTTCTTCCCCCTTACAATTTGCACCTTCCATTAGTGATTTAAATACTCCATTTTCAACTTTAAACTTTGTTCCAATAATTTTATCCACTTCTTTTATATTGTATAATTCATTAAGGTAAAACTCTCCCGAAGCAGAAATCAAGTATACTTTATATCCTTCATTTTTGAGTTTTTTTATCATATTAATTGCATCTTCATAGATAATACTACTGAGTTTTTCTCTATAGAAACTTTTCACGATTCTCTGTACTTCTTTTTCTTCTACCCCATCAAGAAACCTCAAGAAAGCTTCTTTAGATTTTTTTTCATCATAAAACTTTATTCCATAAAGTAGCAAGGTAATCAAATGTCTTGGTAAATGTTTAATCAATTTCGGATCTTTTTTTAACATATATTTATATAGTTCTATAGAGGTTTCTTTTTTTGTAAGCGTAAAATCAATATCAAAAATAGCTAGTTTTTCCATATGCATGACCATCCTTTAATTGTTTTCCATATTATTATTTAATAGAAAAGAGTCGCTGCAATACAACGACTCTTAGTGAAAAGA
>NZ_JAVWDJ010000009.1:0-137262 GCF_036642255.1 Clostridium sp.
TTGCTAAAGTTAACGCTAAAACAGCACTCATAAATATATTTCTTTTCTTCATTTTTAATTCCTCCTATTTTTTAAGTTATTAATTATTTTGTTTTATTTATATGTTTTTAATATTTTAATACTTCTTTGCTTTTATAACTTACTTTTAGCCCAACACTTTCATGAAACTTTATTACTCATGCTCTTCTTTAATTACAAAGGATATCATACAGATAAAATCTTTAGCCTAAGACTTTTATTAAAATTAGTGTCCACCTTTAAAGATATCTCCCCCTGGTGCCATATCTACCATCATTCCACTTGCCATCATAGACAACCCTATATTAATTACTACTGCAAATGCCACAACAGCTACAATTAATGTAATAAAAGCTTCTTTACTCAATTTAACATTACTCTTTATTGTAAAACTAATAAAAGAAATCACTATTCCTAATGGAATCAACAGTGCTACATAATTAGGACTTTCTTTAAAATGTGATATTCCACCGCTTATCATTCCTATTCCTATAGCAAGAGTTAAGGAAACAACAACAAGCTTTATACTTTCGATTTTGGATAAATGCCTATTATCAATTACTACCTCATTAAATACCGATCCAGTTATAAACAAGCCAAGTCCAATACTTAATATTATTGAATACCTTACAGAGTTAAAGGGCATTAATACAATCCCACTTGAGGTCATACCAATTCCTAAGAAATAAATAATGTATACCAGGTACTTGTAGATCAGTTTTTTAATCATGAATTTTTTCCTCCAAAGTTATTGACTTTAAGATTTTTTGCATTAGTAATTTTATATATTATCATTATAGATTTTAAAAACGTCTATAAATAAAGTATGTTGCATATATAGTTTTTTATATCTTCATACAAGTTTTACTATACTTGTCCAAATTTTCATCACTTTAGAGTCCCTTTTAATAAGTAGTTTAGGTAAATTTTAAATAATAAATCCAGGGACACATTCTAATCAATATTCTTTTATTTTATGTATCTATAATCACCTTAGCGTTTTGGAACTTACCCATTTCTAACCCCTCTAAAACATTCACTAACTGTGATTATTTTAGTATTAAAATGTGTAGAACATATAAAGATATAAGATATTTAATATAAGAAAAGTTATAAGCATTAATAGAAAACATCTACTAAGGTGAAAATCAACCAGTTGATATTATTTTCAAAAAATGAATAAACATTAAAGACCTGACAACTTAATGTCAGGTCTTTAATAAACTTAAAATCTTTATGTTGGGATTTCTATTATAAATCTAGTTCCAATTCCTACTTCACTTTCTACTCCTATGTTTCCGCCATGAGCCTCAACTAAAGTTTTTGTTATTGTTAGCCCAAGACCTGTGCCCCCTGTAGTTTTATTTCTCGATACGTCACTTCTATAAAATCTTTCGAATATATGAGGTATATCCTCCCTAGGGATACCTTCCCCATTATCTTCAACTTTTATAATTGTCTTATTTTTCATAGTTGATAGCGAAACAGTCACTATACCACCCTCATTCAAATACCTATGAGCATTAGAAAGAAGATTATGCAGAACTTGCTTTAATTTATCTTTATCCATAACCCCATACACATCCATTTGCAAATTTGTAAGTATTTTAAATCCACTCTTTTCATATAATGGAACAAAAGTTTCCACAATCTTTGTTATTTCATTTGTTAGATTTAAGTTTGTTTTATTTATTATTGTTTCAGATTTCTCTAAATTAGAAAGATTCCTTAAATTTTCTACTAACTTTGTCAACCGTTCTAGTTCCTCATAGAAAACCTGCAACCTATCTTTAGTTGGCTCCCATACTCCATCTATAAGTGCCTCCACGTGGGTTCTCAAGGTAGTAAGAGGGGTTCTTATTTCATGTGCTATATCTGAGGTCAGTCTTTTGCGAAGAGTTTCTTGCTGCTGAAGAGCTTCTGCTAGATAATTGATGGAATTTGATAATTCTTGAATTTCCGTGGTGTTAGTCCTTATATTAGATCTTACTTCTAAGTTTCCATGTCTCATGCTATTAGCCACTTCTTTTATTTTTACTAAGGGTTTTGATATTTGTCTAGATAAAAACCAACTCACTACAAGACCTAAGAAGAGAGTTATGAACATGGCTATAATAAAAGATTGATTTAGTGTCATTCTAAAGGTTATTGCTGCAGTACTTAAGTAAGAAGTACCAAAATAACCGATGGTGACCTTTCCAAAAGTAACAGAATCCTTCTTTAACAATTGTTTTTCTTCCTTGTAATCTCCTAAGCTTAAATTATTCATATTTCCCATCATATTGCCCATTCCTCTTCCCATCATGGACTCCATCATATTTTTATGTTGAAGATGGGCATCTCCAGATGTATATACCACTTTTTCATTCATATTTTCTATTTCTATATACAATTCATTTAATACAGCATACCTTCTGATTTCATCATATTCTATCCCTTCAAAACCATTCTCCACCGAATACATATCTTCAATTGCCACTATAACTTCATTTATTTTCTCCTTATGTTCTTGGACTAAGTATTCATTAAATCTCTTACCTATCATATGATTAGATATAGTGCTGGCAATTATTATAGAACCAATAACTGCAATTAAAAATCCTAAGGTGAGTTTCCTTTTTAAAGAAATCTTCATTAGTCTTTCCCCCCAAATCTATATCCTACCCCATATATGGTAGTAATATAATTTGGACTTTTGGGATTATCTTCAATCCTTTGTCTTATGTTCTTTATATAGGTGTCTATAGTTCTATCAAACCCTTCATAATCATAACCAAAGGCTCTTTCAACCAGCTGTTCTCTTGAAAAAACCTGCCCCGGATTAGTTAAAAGTGATACCAACACCTTAAACTCATAAGGTGTTAAAATAACCTCAATTCCCCTTTTTAGTACTTTCATTTTTCTTATATCAACTTCTAAATCCCCGTCATTGAAGATTAAATGTTCTGCAAGTGGACTTTCTTCCCTATATGCCCTTCTAAGTAGAGCTTTTACCCTTCCTACAAGTTCTCTTGCACTAAAGGGCTTTGTTAGATAGTCATCAGCTCCAATAGCAAGCCCTTCTAGTTTATCTTCTTCTTCCACTTTTGCTGTAAGCATAATAATGGGTACATGGGAAACTTCTCTTATCTTTGAACAAACTTGTTCTCCAGATATTTTCGGAATCATAAGATCTAATACAACTAAATGAACTGTATCTTCTTTAAATAATTCAAGAGCTTCTTTACCATTTGTAGCAGTTATTACTTCATAATCTTCCTTTTCTAAATAAGCCTTTACAACCTCTATTATTCTTTCCTCATCATCTACAACTAATATTTTAAATCTTTCCTTCATGGATATCCTCCAATTCTTAAACAGGATTTATTATAGCTTACTAATTAACTTTTGATTCCAAAGACTATTATTTTCATGGGATTCATAACTTATCATATTTTAAAAATTAATAGGGCTATTTCTTTTGATTCATATGTTTATTATTATATCAAAATAGCCAGAGACTAGTCCCTAGCTATCTAAATACATTATTTTTTATTTGCCCATTATATTTTTTCTTTTTAAATATTCTTCTTCAGTAATTTCTCCCATAGCATATTTTTCATCTAATATTTTAACAGCGTGGTTATTACTCTTAATATGACTTTTAACTAGTTTTATTCCAAAATATATTACCCCTACAATTACTAACAATCTAAATATCATAGGTATAATCATCCATGCTGACCATCCACCAGTAAATCCTGCACCTATTCCGCATCCAAACATATATTTACCTCCTTTAATTTAGTCTGTGTTATTTATTAAATCAATTTTTCTGTATTACAATTTAATTTAATGATTCTACTGTTCTGATAATCCGTTAAAATTACCCATCATTCCTGATCCCAAATCATCGTTACTTTTAAAATTTTCCATCATTCCTGAAGGAAGATTACTATTATCTTTAAAATTTCTCATCATTCCCGGACCAAATCCTTGTGTAGATCCATCTTCACTTATGCTATTCCCACATGCACCAGGTCCGAATCCATTTTCTTTATGGTATTCTTCCATAGCGTCTATCTTTTCATTCCATTGTTTTCCCTGCTCATTTGTTAGATTACCATTTTCAACTTGTTCATTAACTTGGTCTTTTCTCCATTCAATCATGGATTTAAACCATTCTGGTGTAGTATTGTTTTGCTCTGCAGCATATGCAATTCCTGAAAATGTAACTAAAACAGCTGCTAATATTGTTGATACTATAACTTTTCTATTCATATTTATTCCTCCTAGAAATATCTTTTATTTTCTCTCTGTCTATGTTTAAATTATAGAAATAAATCATGGAGCAATTATGAATGGATTCATAAAGATAAATATTTAATTAACTTTAAAATATATTCTCAGATAAACAATACAATAAAAAAATCCGCTTAAAACAAAAGCACTATCAAAACTAATTTAATTTTGATAGTACTTTTTTCTATTATAAAAACTAAGGATTAAGCTTTTATAATAGCTTTATTTGCAGTTAAATTTATTGTGTTTAATCTTTAAAAAAGCTAAACTACATTTTAATATATATAGTAATCTGTTGGATCCATCTTTTGACCACTTGAATCTCTAACTTCAAAATGTATATGAGGTCCAGTTGACCATCCTGTTGATCCTACTAATGAAATCTTTTCTCCACCTTCAACTTGTTGACCTACACTAACTAAAAGCTTTGAATTATGAGCATATAAAGTGCTAATATCACCATGGTTTACAACTACTACATTACCATATCCATTCATCCACCCTGCATAAGCCACAGTACCGCCCATTAAAGAATAAACTCCTGAGCCATTTGGTGCTCCGATATCAATAGCTGGATGAAATTCTTGTCCACCTTTTATCGGACTTGATCTCCATCCGTAACCTGAAGTAATTGAATATCTAGTTCCACCTGTAATGGAATAAAGGTTTCCATTAGATACTTGTCCACCTCCAGAATTACCTCTTGAAGGTCTCTGGTCTTTTTCCATCTGGCTAATTATAGAAGCTATTTGCTGAAATTCATCTTCTTGTTGTGCTATAACTTTTTCTTGTGTAGCAATATCCTCTTGTGCCTTAGCCATTAAGATATCTTTTTCACTCTTTTTACTATTCAGTTCATCTACTTTAGCTTGAACTATTGCTCTATTACTTTCAAGACCCTTTTTCTCTATTTCTACAGTGTTTAATGTATTAACTAATTCATCTTGATTTTTCTTGAACTCATTAATTACACCTTTATCATACTTAACAAGGGTTCCAATAACTTCTAACTTTTCAATGAAATCAGATATACCTTTTGCCTCAAATAATACTTCAACATATCCTTGACCTTGGCTCATGTACAAAGCTCTAAGTCGCTTGTCCATTATCTCTTTATTTTTTTCCAAGTCTAGTCTTAACTTTTCTGACTTTTCTTCAAGCTCAACTATAGTGCCAGTTGCTTTGGCAATTTTAAAATTTAAATTATCCACTTCTTCATCTAAAGTAGTAATATTATTATTTATCGCTTCTAACTCTTTAAGAATATCATTTTTAGTATTTTCCAACTCTTTCATTTTATCCTTACTATTAGATATCTCTTGTTTTAATTGACTTGATTCTTCCTTTTTGCTTCCTAAATCATCAGCCATAACTGATACAGTTATTAAATTGCTACATAATATTGCAGCTATTATTACTTTTACTGTTTTATTCATAGTTCCTCCTTATATAAAGCTTGTCCTAAATAAGCTTATATTTAAGTTATTTCTTTTCTAGGATATGTAACTTTAATCCACATGTTAATATTATAACTAATTTTTACATAGTATTACAAGGTTTTATTAAAATTTATTCCATTTGCTGTCAAAATTTGTTTATTCTTCAATGTGTATAATGGTGAATTGGCTTATTTTATTACATGTGTCGAAAATACTGGCTAGATTTCCATTGAATTTGCTTAACTACTACTGAAAATAAAACTTCTATTCTTCTAAAACCGCTTTAAATGCAACTTTAAGCTTAAAACTTCCTTGAATATGTATTAATTTTCTAAGTGACTATCTTTCAATATGTTATCACTTAACTATGTAGCTGAGATGAACTTTATGTAAAAAAAGGATTTTGGCATAAATTACTAAAATTACACTTAGCTATCTGCTTTCATTCTGTATCAGTGAAATCTAATGATAGTACACTTCATAAGATTCTATTTTCTGCCTTAAAAAGCTTACCTGTTGGCATAAGAGGTTCTATGCTCATAATGAGCCTTAAAATCTTATGTTCATAAGAAGTCTTATGCTCATAAGAAAGCTTGTGAGTTCAAGATACTAATCACACCTTTGAGTTGCTATCTTTGAATTGTTATTTTTTAATGCCCTTAAACTATAAAAGACATGGGTATAATTAAATACCCATGCCTTTGTAAAATTAAATTATAAATTTTCTATTTGCCAATTTATTTCTTCTTGCCCTAAGGACTTTAATATTTCATTAGTCTTAGAAAAATGCTTACACCCAAAGAACCCTCTATTTGCAGAAAGAGGACTTGGATGTACTGAGGTCAGAATAAAATGTTGTTTGTTTGTTACTAACTCCCCTTTTTCTTTGGCATTATTACCCCATAGTAAAAACACAATTGGTTCAGGCCTTTCATTTAATAAAGCTATTACTTTATCTGTGAACTTTTCCCAACCCTTTTTCCTATGAGAATTTGCTTCACCAGCTCTTACTGTGAGTACTGCATTTAGTAGCAATACTCCTTGGTCTGCCCAAGGCACTAAGTACCCATTATTAGGAATAAAACACCCAAGATCATTTTTAAGTTCCTTATACATATTTAAAAGTGATGGTGGTACCTGTACATTAGGTTGCACAGAAAAGGAAAGCCCATGAGCTTGATTAGGCCCATGATAAGGATCTTGACCAATGATAACAACTTTTACATCCTGGTAACTCGTTAATTTCAATGCATTAAATATGTCATTTTTATCTGGATAGATAGTTTTAGTATTATATTCTTCAACTAAAAATTGCCTTAACTTTAAATAATATTCCTGTTGAAATTCTTCTTGCAAAAGTTCATCCCATTTATTATTAAAGGTAACCATTTTCTTAATTCCTTTCTTTATATGTAATATATGTAATTATTTTTGCCTCATTTTACAGCATTATTTGCAAAGTCCTCACAAGTTAAATTCTTATTCTTGTATTCTAAAAGAGTCTCAGTATCTTTTATACATTTATCTATGTTTAAGACCTCTTCATCTAATATATTTCTAATAAACTTATGTTTTTCAAGAATCTCTTCATTTATTCTATAATACACATATTGTGCTTTTTTATAACTTTTTATAAGCTTACAGGAAGTAAGCCTTGTTAGGTGCCTGGATACATTGGATTGATTTAGCCCTAGAATACTTTCAATTTCATATACACAAATAGCATCCTCTTTTAATATATTTAAAATTCTTATTCTATTTTCATCTCCTAAAATCTTTAGAACTTCAACTAAGTCCATAGATGGTGTTCATCTCCTATAATTTATTTATCATACTAGCTTGATAAGCAGCTCCAAAACCGTTATCAATATTAACTACACTAAGTCCGCTTGAGCAACTATTTAGCATACATAAAAGAGCAGAAACTCCTCCAAAATTTGTGCCATATCCGATGCTAGTTGGAACTCCTATGATTGGTTTGTCTACCAAACCTCCCATAACACTGGCAAGAGCCCCTTCCATACCTGCAACAACTATAATAACCTTTGCTCCTCTAATTAATTCCAATCT
This sequence comes from Clostridium sp., assembly GCF_036642255.1. Lineage (GTDB taxonomy): Bacteria > Bacillota > Clostridia > Clostridiales > Clostridiaceae > Clostridium_J. The sequence continues at coordinate 7,809 of NZ_JAVWDJ010000009.1, forward strand.
ATTGAAAAGTCTATGTATACCTGCCACTCCTACATCCACAATTTTTTCAACTTTATTGCCAAAAATTTTAGCTGTTTCATAAGCCTCTTCTACCACCGGCAAATCCGAAGTCCCTGCTGCTACTATAGCAATATAGCTATCTGTGGTTTGCATTTCTTTTCTTTTTACTGTAATAGTTCTTCCTAGCGTATTATATTCAGCATCTTCACAAATCTTCTTTACCTCTTGATACATTTCTTCTGTAGCTCTTGTGCCCAATATATTGCAGTTTTTTGTAGCCATAAATTCAAAAATATGTTTTACCTGTTCTACTGTTTTTCCCCCACAATAAATAACCTCTGGATATCCTACTCTTAGCTCTCTGTGGTTATCTATGTTAGCAAACCCCATATCTTTATATGGTAGATCTGTAAGTTTTGACACAGCTTCCTCAATGTTTATTTTTTCATCTTTAACTAATTGTAAAAGCTGCTCTAAAGAATCTTTATCCATATTGTTTCTCCTTCTATTAATGTGTTTAGAAAATCTTTTCACTATGAAATTTACTATTTATTTCAATTGATAAAACTTAAAAATGTATGCTGTTCATACATATACAGATTTATTAGTTAGTTAAGTTTATTTGTTCTAATATAAGAAGAGTTACTAATACTTACTCATTATTTTATATTTAATTTCCTGTAAAACTTCTTCAGCCTCGTTCATATTACTAGCAGGTGCACTTATAGTTTCATCAGTGCTTATTCCATACTCATTACTAACCCTTAATTCAAATCTGCTAAAATTTTCATCTATAAATATTTGCCCAAGACTTAAAAATATTCCATCCACAGGTGAGTTTTCATCACCTTCCCAATACAATAAATCTGAATAGGAATCCTTTAATAAATCTATACTGGCATGAGGATATTTTTTTCCATCAATGTATATATGACCTCTAAAAGTATTAGGTTTTGAGATTTTTTTATAGATATATCCCTCAAACTTTATAGCAGTATTGTCTATTTTATTTTCTATATTTTTATTGAATCTTATTCCTTCGAGCTCTACTGTGACTTTTGTAGGCTTAGAATAATATATAAAAGTCGTTGCCACCATAAAAATTATTGCTAACACAAGTATCCTTCTTTTATTCAAACCCTCTCCCCCTTTACTCTTCTTTCCTTCTCCAATCACATTTTAATAAATCCATGTACATTACATCTTGAAACTTTCCATTTCTACTATCAAAATACCCTTGTCTAATAATCCCTATTTCCTTAAAGCCCAACTTCTTATAGATGCTTCTAGATCTTTTATTATCTACCATTGTATCCAATTCTATCTTATTTAAATTTAAAAACTTAAATAGAAAATCTATAAAATGAATAAGTGCATCCTCCCCATACCCCTTACCTTGCTCAGGTATTTCACATATTTTAATTCCTAACATACACTTTTGATTTCTTATATCCCAACTAATGTAGTTCATTTCTCCTATAGGAGTCATATCTTCTTTTTTACAAATTATAAATCTTTTTTTCTCTGGAAACAGTGCTGAACTTTCTATTTCCTTCAAAATATTCAATCTAATACTTTCCTTACTTTGCAATGTTCCAAAAGCAAGGCCTGCATGAGCCATAAGGTTTTCATCATTCCACCATCTATAAAGATATGCTTCATCTCCTAATTCCAATTGTCTTATGATTACTTTCTTTCCGCAAATCATATTTATCCCCCTATTTCATCTAATTATTAGATATAAGATAAAAGTACGTATTATAAGTGGGAAAATAAAAAATTCACCCTTTATATAAATTGTCACATTTAATAATATCTTAATTTCTATAATTTTATTTTACTATAAATCTCAAAGAAAAAACTACCAATTACGTTGGTAGTTTTAGAATATTAAAAGAAAATTAATTTCACAACTTATTATAGTTTTAGTAACTAAATACTTTCAAAATTAATTTATTTTCGATATTTATCTTCCTTTTTATTTCGCCAAGCAAAATCTTCTGATATTTCTTGTTTAAATTTTGTTAATTGTTGTTTTGTTTGTGGACTTATTGCCCTATGTCTAGCTACATTAATATTTTTCATAAGTTATTCCTCCTTTATTTAGTTTCTATTAACCAAATTATTAGAGATATGATAGCCAGTACTTTTTAATTTTTTTATTTATTTGTGTATTTATAGTTTGTCCCGAAACTCAATTAATAGCCCTTGTAATATTTCGTGGCTTTGGATAATTATTTTTTCATAAGTAATTTTATGTTTCCAATATTTCACAATAGTTTAATTAAGCCACTATTATAAAATTAATATTTTCATTTTTTCTTATAATTTCAATACTTGTAACCTGTAAATGTATTAACTAAATCATAATAATTTACTTTTTTACAATATTTTTTTAAATTATTTTATGTAACGTATAAATTCCTGAGAATTTATTACATATATAGCTATATAAAAGCACATTATGAACGGAAGTGTATATTATAATATTGTAGTAATACTAAGGAGTATAATTATAATGTTTGTTCGTAATGCTAATTCTAATTACCTTATAGAAACAGATGATGAAGTATCTTATGTACCTTTAAATACTTACAGTTTTAATGAAGATGCTGATAACTTTGACATTGATAATACTGAATCTGATGAACGTTACTTACCACCATTTCAAAATAATCCATTAACTCAATTATTATTTGGACCTCAAGGCGGCTCTGGTGGTTTTCCTGGTGGACCAGGAGGTGGGCCTGGAGGCGGACCTCCTGGCCCACCACCTTCAATGACTCCTAGCAAGTCTGGCGCTTCTTTCCAAAGTCAAGGACAGTTTGGTGGACCACAGGTCCTTGCTGTATCACCTGGCTCTATAAGACCTTGCAGATATCAATTTGTTTATATTTGGTTAAGAAATGGTCGTTCCTTCTGGGCATGGCTTACCAATGTAGATAGAAGAACAGCTTCTGGCTTTAGATGGAATGGTAGAAGGTGGGTTTACTTTGGTGTTGATTTAAGAAGAATTGACTACTTTGAATGTTATGGTAGAAATACTATCGGTAATAGTAAAGATAGAGGCTTTGGCCCACCATTTGGCCCACCTTCTGGTGGCCCTAGTAGCGGTCCAGGCGGTGGCCAAGGTGGCCCTCCAGGAGCTCCACCATCAGGAACTCCAACGAAACCTAGTTCTTCTCAAACCCAATCTTTTTCAGGTGGTCCGCAGACTCTTGCTGTATCCCCTGGTTCTATTCGCCCATGCTTACATCAATTTGTATATATCTGGCTTACAAACGGTCAATCCTTCTGGGCTTGGCTTCTAAGAGTAGATAGAAGATCAGCTTCAGGTTTTAGGTGGACTGGACGAAGTTGGACTTATTTCGGAGTTGATTTAAGAAGAATCGCTTTCTTTCAATGTTTTGGAAGAGATACTGCTAATACTAGGGGCATAGGTGGCCCTCCAGGAGCTCCTCCATCTGGAACTCCTAAGAAACCTAGTTCAACTCAAAGCCAATCTTTTTCCAGCGGTCCACAGACTTTTGCTGTGTCCCCTGGTTCTATCCGCCCATGTCTATATCAATTTGTGTATATTTGGCTTAAAAATGGTCAATCCTTCTGGGCTTGGCTCCTTGACGTAGATAGCAGAACTGCTTCTGGTTTTAGATGGACTGGTAGGAGTTGGTCATACTTTGGAGTTAGTTTGCAAAATATAGAATTTTTCCAATGTTTTGGAAGATCATGTATGGACCGAAAAGATGACTTAGGTAAAAGTACTTTACCTGATGTAACAACTATGCCTGATTTTAGTCAACCTATCCCTATGACTCTCAATGACAATGTAAACACCATGGGCAACTTAGCTAATATGCAGGATCTTGCTGATATGGGCACTACTGTGAATATTGCTGAGGATGTAGATATATTAGATATGACAGATTTAAATGGAACCACTTTGCCAGATATGAATGGTGCAACTAATGGTACTCCAGCAACTGACGTAGCTGCTAATTTACAAACTCAAACTATAGCACCAACTGAATTTAAGGTTGATTATCCAATTGTTACAGGCTTAGAAAATGAAGAGGTTCAAAGCAATATTAATGATATAATCATCAGTGAGGTTACATCTTTATTAAATAATCAGGTTATAGTTCCAGAACAAAAGGAAATTGAGGCAGTAGATGTTTCTTATCAGGTTCCTTTAAAAGAAAATGGATTGATTTGTATAGTATTCTCAATTCATATTCAATTACCCGATAGTAAAGAGGATACCATTTTTAGTTCATTAACCTTCGATTGTAATACTGGTGAGAAGTATGAATTTGAAGATTTATTTAATCCAAATACAAATTATAAAGATGTTTTAAGTGATATCGCTATAGAGAAATGTAATGAAAATGGAGTTCCTTTTATAAGCGATTATGAAGGCGTAACTGATAGTCAACAGTTCTATTTAACTCCTAAGGGAATAGTACTTTTCTATCAACCACATGAATATACTCCATCTTCCTATGGATTATTTAGAATTCCAATTTCTTATGATGATTTAGTTGACCTTTTAAGTGTCTTTACTCAAGTTTCAAACATTGTAAATCATAATTCTCAAGTTTAAAATAATTGGCAAGAGTTAAGTTTAACTCTTGCCTTTATTTTTTATTTGAAAATTATTAATAGTATTATAATCATCCAAATGGACACTACTACTACGCCAGCAATCCAATTATTCAACTTCTTACTTCCAAATACTCTTTCTGCCTCAGCCCTACATTCATTCATTATTTCTTTAGGAATAAGTTTTAACGCAACGGATATTCCAAGTGGTATAAGAATTAAATCATCTAGGTAACCAAGAATTGGAATAAAATCTGGAATTAAGTCTATAGGACTCATAGCGTATCCTACCACAATTAATGCAAAGGCTTTTGCATACCAGGGTACATCTTTTCTCTTATAAGCTAAGTACAATGCCCCTACTTCCTTTTTAAGTTCTTTTGATTTTTTCTTTCCAAACTCAATAATATTTTTAATATAATTCATCATTCATCTACACAATCCTTAAAAATAATTTATGCACCGTTCCATTTATTGAAGCAGAGTAGTCCATCTTAACCTCTAGAGGAGCAAGATTGTAACCATTCTTAACTGCCCATGTTACCATATGTCCAAAATATATGTGCATTTTTACTATACCCTAAAATTATATTACCTCTATTCATAATATCATTTCAATACTTTCACACTTATTACATTTGTACATACTTCAAATTATCAAAAATCTTAACACATTCTTCATTGTTATATTAGTATATTGTGATTTATGTTACTGACTTTTTCCTTTATATTTTATATAATAGTAAATTGGAGTAAACAATATTTAATAACTAATAATTTTAGAGTAATACTCCTACTTAATTAGTTATTGAATATGTCTTCAGCAGCTACTTATAATAAACTATGTACCAAAGATGGAGGCATTAATAATGGATAGATTTAAAGCTAATAGAGAGTTTTTGAAAACGGATTTTACCCCAATGAAAAATCATAAGGCTGATAGAGCTCTTGGGATTTCCCAACCCCCTCTTGTAAAAGACTATGACAAAACTTCAACTATCATAGACCTACCTGAAGTAAGAAAAGACACTTTAACAAATAATGATATTTTTCAGTGTATAAAAGAAAGAAGAAGTGTGCGATTATATGAAAATCACCCTTTATCCTTAGAGGAGCTTTCATATCTTTTATGGGCAACTCAAGGAATAACTAAGGTTTCAAACAATAATACTTTCACCTTAAGAACTGTTCCATGTAGTGGAGCTACTCATTCCTTTGAGACTTATTTATTCATAATCAACGTTGAAGGGCTAACACAAGGAATCTATAGGTACTTACCAATGGAGCATAAATTACTTTTTGTCTATGAAATTGAAAATATAATGGATACAATAAATGATTTAACTTTAGAACAACCCTTTGTTCCAAGATTTGCTTCTAAAGCTTCTGTGGTTTTTGCTTGGAGCACTATTCCTTATAGATCAGAGTGGAAATTTGATGTAACAGCTCACAAGAAGATTCTTATAGATGTAGGTCACATCTGTCAAAATCTTTACCTAGCTAGCGAGTCAATAGATGCAGGTACTTGTGCTATTGGAATCTACGACCAAACCATGGTAGATAACATATTAAAACTAGATGGTGAAAATGAATTTACAATTTATCTTGCAGCTGTAGGTAAAAAAACTAATAAATAAAGCAAATTACATCAATGAATTTAGTTAGCTTATATGCAGTGATTAAAGTTATAGATTATCTAGAGGCAAGACCAAAAGTAAACTTAAAAAACTGTAAACAATGTAATATGTGTTTAGAAAGTTGTCCTGTGGATGCGATTAATACAGGCACTAAGGAAATCAACTATGATGTTTGTATTGAATGTCTTTGTCTTCATAAAGCGGTAGAACTTAAAAAGGTTAACCCGGTGGCTGGCATCGCTATGAAGCTTTTTAGGGGCAACGATAACTAATCTATAATATATAAAAAAGCTGAACTGTACCCTGTGAAGTAGACAGGGTGCAGTTCACTAATTTGCTAGTTTTTTATATATTTATTAGTATTAGTATTTTAAATCCATATATTAGTAAAGATTTAAAACATTATCTATTTTTTCTTTATCAAATCCAACTACTATAATTCCATTCAAATCTAGTACTGGAACCCCCATTTGACCTGATTTTCTAATCATTTCCATAGCTCCAGCACGGTCTTCAGCTACGTTTATTTCTTTAAAGTTGATATCATTCACCTTTAAATAGTCTTTTACTCTTGTGCACCATGGGCATGATCTTGTGGAATAAACCGTAACATTCATTTATATTACCTCCGCATAATTTAGTTAAAAGTTTATTTTCATGTAGGGTACTTTACTTTATTTAATCCTCGTATAAATACCCCATATGGATATCATTGTAGCCCATACTACTTCACAGTGGATAGCTCACTATTACTATATCACGTTTTTACGATATATTACATACTATTATATATATGATAATTTGGTTACAATAAAAAAGCTTTTTAAAACATCTTCTCCTAATGAAAATAAGAGAAATTTTAAAAAGCCTTTGTATTATAATATCCTTAGAATTTACTATTTATAATTTTTCTCTATTTCATCCCAGTTAACAACATTCCACCAGGCATCAATATAACTACCTCTTTCATTTTTATATTTTAAATAATATGCATGTTCCCACACATCAATACCTAAAATTGGAGTTATGCCAACCATTATTGTACTATCTTGATTTGCAGTACTAGTAATGCTTAATTTACCATCCTTACCTTTAACAAGCCATGCCCAACCGCTTCCAAATCTCTTTGTTGCTTCATCCTTAAATTCCTTTTTGAAATTATCAAAGGATCCAAAGGATTTTATGATATCATCTTTTAATTTTCCTTTAGGTTCTCCTCCTTTACCTTTATCCATGATAGTCCAAAAGAAGCTATGATTGTAATGACCTCCACCGTTATTTCTTACTTGCTCTCTTATGTCTCTTGGTAGTGTATTTAAATTCATTAATAATTCTTCAAGAGTTTTACCCTGTAAATCTGGATAATTACTTAATGCTTTATTCAAATTATCTACGTAAGCCTTATGATGTTTTTGATGATGAATAGTCATAGTCTCTGTATCTATATATGGTTCTAATGCATCATAGCTATAAGGCAGTTGCGGTAATTGAAATGGATATCTGCTGCTATTATGATCTCCAGCTTTTGCATAAGAGCCGCTATAGCCAATTATAATCGTTAGAGCTATTACAAGTACTGTTAAAAATACTTTAATCTTATGATTCTTCATTATACTTCCTCCTCTTTTACTCTTTAATTATAGGTAGAAACTGAGCAATTTAATTTACATATAAATTTAACTAACTTTATTTAAAATAATTTACAACTACCTACATTCATTTTTAGTTATTCCTTAAGAAGAGACAATTTATTCAGGAACAACACTATAGAAAAATTCAAAAATAAAAGTACTATACTTTCATCTACTTGAAAATATAGTACTTTTTATTTTTATAAATTTAACTGCTTAATGAATAGCAAAATCTTTTCAACTGCTTCTAGTTAAGAAATTTATTCCTCAATTAAAAACTATAGAAGACTTGTTCTTTGAAAAATATTATTAAACATTAAAATGATTTACTGCCTCAATCATATCTTCAGCTTTTTTACGCAAATCTTGGGCTGATGCTGCCACTTCCTGAGTAGAGGAGCTAAGCTCTTGGGAAGATGCTAGTATTTCTTCTGTATAAGCTGATACTTCCTGCGCACCATTAGTTACATTTTCTACACCTTTTAATATTTTATCCTTTTCATCATTTAAGGAGTTAATATTTGAATTTACCTTTGTAATCACTTCGGAGACATCTTCAATATTATCTATTATATCCTTAAAGGAAGTCATTGAATTATTTATTATTTGGATTTGATTATCTAGTTTATTACTCATATCCTTTGAGGTATTCATTACCTCAGAATTATCCTTAGAAATTCTACCTATTAATTTATTAATTCCTTCTGAGGATTCCTTAGATTGTTCTGCAAGCTTTCTGATTTCTTCAGCTACTACTGAAAAACCTCTACCAGCTTCTCCTGCACGAGCTGCTTCTATAGCAGCATTAAGAGCAAGTAAGTTTGTTTGTTCTGCAATAGAGTTTATTAAGCTAGTGATTTCGTTAACTTGAGATAGATTCATGCTTAACCCATGAATTTTATCACTTACCACATTAAAAGCTCCTGAAATATCTTTTATTGATTTATCTAAAACTGATAAATCCTCATTACTCATCATTGCCTTTGAATTTATGTTTTGTACTTTTGAATTAATTCCATTAACATCATTAACAGCTTCATCAATCTTAACTCCAAAGATTTTTAAACTGTTATCCATATTTAAAACTTCTTCAGCTTGGGAAGAAGAACTATTAGTAACATCTTCTACAGAGGATGAAACCATTTCACTTGAAGCTGCCATTTCTTCAGAAACTGCTGAAAGACTTTCTGAGTCTTCAACTAATTTGGTTGAAGTTCCTTTAATAACCTTAATCGTATTGCTACAGGTAGTTGAAAATTTATTAATTGCTTTAGCTATGCTTTCAAATTCATCTTTACTATGTATATTTAATTCTATATTCAAATCACCATCAGCCATTTTATTCAAAGCTTCATTTATTTTTCCTACATTCGCTGATACTCTTCTTGAAAATACCAAAGTAGATAAAATAGATAAAATTAAAATAAACACCGCAGCAACTATTACACTCATTAAAATTGTTTGTCTGATAGTTACAAAATAAGCTACATCTTTATCCACAGCTGCAATTGCAATTACCTTGCCTGCTGAATCTTTAATAGGTGCATAAGCTGAAATAAATGTTCCATAGTCATCCGTCACAGGCTCCTTTGTATATGTTACTTCTCCTTCAAATGCACTTTCTATTTCTTTTGAATATATGTATTCTTCCCCTAATTCACTAGCTTCTGTTATGTTTCCATCTACAAGGAAGTATGTTTTATCTTCTTCTTTAGTTAATGTATAAAAGTAATTTAAATTCTTATCACTTTTATAAACTAACATACCATTTTGTACTTCTTTATATTCCTCACTATCCATGGATTCATTGTCTAAAACCTTCCCAAGCTTGTCCACATTTATAGAATCCCTAGCTTCAACAATTGTATCCTTAACTTCATTTTGAATTTTTGTAAACAATAAATTAAAAACAATAAAATTTATTACTACTAATACACTCAATGATAAAAAAGAAATTGTTCCAATAATCTTAAGCATTTTGTTTCCCAAACTCTTCACTTATAGCCCTCCTCTTATACCTTTCATGTCGACACCTTATATGTCCTGTATCATTATAATTTATTTTTTAACAAATTTCTACATATTTGGATTTAATAATATAATTTTTTATATTTTTACATTGAATTTTTAAAATATTATATGATTAAGTGGTAATGACAAGATATCTACTTAATTTAGTATTTAGTATTATAGTTATAGCAGTTTACATAAAATGTATTATACAAGTTATTTATAAATTAACAATAATTTTCATATCTTTACATCATATTAAAAGTTATAATTAATTGTAGATTCTAAACATTAACCTTAACTTATACGAGGTAATTACTGAAAAATTAGCATTTCTCACTATCTTAAAATCAAATTTTTATAAATATATCAAAATCAAGATTTAATGCATTTTTATCAAAAATGCCTAAAACAGCTTTAATGTACCATTATTTTTACATACAATGTTAATTTCATAAAAATTGTAACGAAACTAAAAGTACTTAAAATTAGGGGTGAAGGTTTATATGGTTAAAAATTATATGGAAATTGCAGTGGAGCATCTACTACCTAAACTACTTCAAGATTATAAACATGTATGCAATTGTGAGAAATGCTTAGATGATATAAGAGCAATAGCTCTAAATCACCTAAAGCCATTATATGTAGTTACAGAACAGGGTAATCTCTATGCAAAAGTCAATGAAATGGAAATTCAATTTAGTGCTGATGTGTTAAAAGAACTAATCAATGCTATTGATAAAGTTTCTAAAAATCCAAAACACAATCATTAGTCATTACGTAAGGTAATTATTAAGATATCTATAAATGCTATTTTAATAATTACCTTGTTTATATTAATTAATAACAATGATCTCATTAAAAATTTATATTTTTTCATAGAGAAAGGTAGTAAGAAAGTTTTTTCTTACTACCTTTTTAAACTATTGTTAAACATTAAAATGGTTTACTGCCTCAATCATATCCTCAGCTTTCTTGCGCAATTCTTGAGAAGATGCCGCCACTTCCTGCGTAGATGAACTAAGTTCTTGTGAAGAAGCTAGTATCTCTTCAGTATAAGCTGATACTTCCTGAGCACCTTTTGTTACATTTTCTACCCCTTGCAATATCTTATCCTTTTCATGATTTAAAGAATTAATATTTGAATTTACCTTTGTAATCATTTCAGAAACTTCTTCAATATTATCTATAATATCTATAAAAGACGTCATTGAATTATTTATTATTTGAATTTGATTATCTAGTTTACAACTCATATTCTTAGATGTATTCATGACTTCTAAATTATCTTTAGAGATTCTTCCAATTAATTTATTGATTCCTTCTGAAGATTCCTTAGATTGTTCCGCAAGTTTTCTAATTTCTTCAGCTACCACCGAGAAACCTCTTCCCGCATCTCCTGCACGTGCTGCTTCTATGGCTGCATTAAGAGCAAGCAAGTTAGTTTGTTCAGCAATGGAGTTTATTAGACCAGTAATTTCATTAACCTGTGATAGATTCATACTAAGTTCATTAATTTTGTCACTTACCACATTAAAAGCTCCTGAAATATCTTTTATTGATTTATCTAAAACTGATAAATCTTCACTACTTATTATAGCTTTTGAATTTACATTTTGTACTCTTGAATTAATTCCATTTACAGCATTAACGGCCTCATTAATTTTTATCCCAAAGCCTTTTAAATTATTATCCATACTTAGCACTTCTTCAGCTTGGTAAGAAGAGCTATTAGTAACATCTTCTACTGATGACGAAACCATTTCACTAGAAGCTGCCATTTCTTCAGAAACAGCTGAAAGACTTTCTGAGTCTTCAACTAACTTAGATGAAGTATCCTTAATAACTCTAATTGTATCACCACATTTAGTTGAAAATTCGTTTATTGCTTTAGCTATCTCTTCAAATTCATCCTTACTTTGTATACTTAGAGTTATATTTAAATCACCCTGAGCCATTTTATTTAATGCTTCCTTTATTTCTCCTACATTAGATGATACTTTTCTTGAAAATACCAAAGTTGATAAAATTGATAAAATCATTATAATCACAGCAGCTACTATTATACTCATTAAAATTGTTTCTCTGATTGCCACAAAATACGCTACATCCTTATCTATTCCTGCGATGGCAATTACTTTACCCGTTGAATCTTTTATCGGTATATATGCAGATATAAAGGTACCTAGGTCATCCTTATATGGCTTTCTTGTATAAGTTGCTTCCCCATCGAAGGCCTCTTTCATTTCTTCTTCTAAAGGATACTCTGAACCAACTTCTTCAGGATCTATTAAAGATGAGTCAACTAAATAGTATCCAGTGTTTTCATCCTTTTTTCCTAATGTATAGAAGTAATTTATACTCTTATCATTTTTCCATTTAATCATTTCATTTTGTACTTCTTTATATTCATAACTGTCCATTGATTTTTTGTTCATCACCTCACGGAGTTTGTCCCCATTTATCGAATTTGTTGCAGTAACTACAGTATTCTTAAGTTCATTTTGAATTTTTGTAAACAATATATTAAAAACAATAAAATTCACTAATACCAATATACTCAATGATAAAAATGATATTGTTGCAATGATCTTAAGCATTTTGTTTCCCAAACTTTTCATTTCTAATTCTCCCCTTTTATTTTTGTCTTACCCAATGACCCTAATCTCCATATACTGTATTATTATAGTTTATTTTTTAACAATTTTCTACATTATTCCAAATTTTTTGTAAAATACTTATAAGAACTTTAATAAACATCAATGATACTATTGGTATGTTTCATTTGAAATTTATATTTTTTCATAGAAAAAGGTAGTAAGAATATTTTCTCTTACTACCTTTGGTTTGTAATTTACCAAGTCTTTTACTCTTCTATAGCTTCTATTACTCTTACCACCGCTTCTACTGCTTCTACTTCATCTTCACCCTGAGCTTGAACTATTATTTCATCTCCACACATAGCAGCAATACTAAGTACTCCTAAGATACTTTTCATATTAACCACTTTGTCACCTTTTTTTATAGTCATAAGACTTTTATATTTATTACCTTCAGCCACAACCTTTGCAGCTGGTCTAGCATGTAACCCAATTTTATTCCTTACTATAACATTTCTTTCAAACATAATGTACCCCCCATTTTGTCATTTTAAATTTATGTTGCAATCACTATTACTAATGATTTTTATAATGTTTATAAATCTTAAAAGCTATAATTTTATTATTGAAAGTCTCTTCCTAGGTTTAATTTAAATACTTAATGCTCTTGCTTTTTATCTTATTAACCTAGATGCCCACATCTACACTATTAAGATATTCTAAAATCTCTTCTGAAGTTGCTATATTAAGTACATGGTCTGCTACTTTTTTTGATGCTTCAAAATTAATATTCCTAATAAGCTTTCTAGCTTTAAGTAATGACGGTGCATTCATACTAAACTCATCTAACCCCATACCAATTAATATTGGTATCACTCTCAAATCTCCAGCCAACTCTCCACACATTCCTACCCACTTCCCTGCACTATGTGCATTATCAATAACTAGTTTGATAAGCCTTAATACTGCAGGATGTAGTGGATCATACAGATATGATACCTTCTCATTCATTCTATCTACAGCTATAGTGTATTGTATAAGATCATTAGTACCAATGCTAAAGAAGTCAACTTCCTTGGCAAGTAAATCTGAGATCACTGCTGCTGAAGGTATTTCTATCATGATTCCTATCTCAATATTTTCACTATAAACAATGTTTTCTTTTTTTAGATCTTTTTTCACACTCTCTAAAACTGCCTTAGCAGCTCTGATTTCTTGGACACTTGAAACCATAGGAAACATTATCTTCAAGTTTCCAATCACAGATGCTCTTAAAAGTGCTCTTAGCTGAGTGTTGAATATTTCCTTCTCATTAAGGCATAATCTCAAAGCTCTATAACCCAAAAATGGATTCATTTCTTCTTCTAATGGAAGGTACGATAATTTTTTATCCCCACCAATATCTAAGGTTCTTATTATAACGGGCTTCCCCTCCATATTTTCTAAGGCTTCTTTGTAGGCATTAAACTGCTCCTCTTCAGTGGGAACCTTGTCACTATCCATATAAAGGAATTCAGTCCTGAAAAGCCCTACTCCTTCGCCACCATTTCTTATGACATCTTTTGCATTTTGGGGATTTCCAATATTGCCTGCAAGTTCTACTTTCCTTCCATCCAGGGTTATTGTCTCTGCATCTTTTAAGATGAGAAGTTGTTTTTTTTGTTCTAAATTCTCTGCTTGAATTTTTTTGTATTTTTCAATGATTTCTTCTTCTGGATTTACAATTATTTCTCCACTATCTCCATTAATAATGAGCATATCTCCATCTTTAATGATGTCAATTGGAGCTCCTATACCAACCACTGCAGGTATGTCTAAAGTTCTTGCCATTATTGCAGAATGAGAAGTTCTTCCACCAACTCCTGTAATAAATCCTAACACCTTTTCTTTATTTATTTGAGCTGTTTCTGAAGGAGTAAGATCTTTTATTACTATTATGCAGTCTTCATGAATTTCTGCTATGGATGTGTTTTTAATCCCTAAAAGAATATTCATTATCCTACCGCCAACATCCCTTACATCGCCTGCTCTTTCCATCATATATTCATTATCCATGCCTTCAAATATTGAAATAAACATGTCTATGGTTCCTTGAAGTGCATACTCTGAATTTACTCCCTCTGAATTTATCTTCATCTCTGTAGCTCCAATAAATTCTGGATCCTGAAGAATTAAAAGATGAGCTTCAAATATTTCTGCTTCTTCATCTCCAATGGTTTTACTTGCAACTTCTCTTATATTTTCCAATTGCAATTCAGCTATTGCAACAGCGGCTTTAAACCTTTCTAACTCTAAAGCTTTATTCTCAATTTCTAACTTTTCCACTTTAGGTATGAAATTATTTATTACAAAGGCTTTTCCTATGCACACCCCATTTGATGCGCCAATTCCCTTAATCAAAATTGCACCTCCTAATAAACTATGGGTACTATAAATTAATTTAAGTTATACTTCTCATTAATATCCTCTTCCAATATTTCCATAGCTGCTTCTTTATCTAAAATCAACGTTACATCTGGATGAAGCTGAAGAATTGATGCTGGCAAATCTGGAGTTATGTGGCCATTTATCATTCTTTCAACAACCTTAGCCTTTTCACTTCCTGATGCAAGAAGAACAATTTTTTTAGCATGCATTATGGTTTTAATCCCCATACTAATAGCACTCTTTGGCACTTCTTCTATTGAGTTAAAAAACCTAGAGTTTGCTTCTATAGTTTCTTCATCAAGATTTACCAAATGGGTTCTAGCCTCAAATTT
This sequence comes from Clostridium sp., assembly GCF_036642255.1. Classification (GTDB taxonomy): domain Bacteria; phylum Bacillota; class Clostridia; order Clostridiales; family Clostridiaceae; genus Clostridium_J. The sequence goes on from NZ_JAVWDJ010000009.1 coordinate 23,045, forward strand.
TATATCAGGCTCATTAAATCCTATATGTCCATTGGTGCCTATACCTAATACTTGAATATTAATGCCTCCAGCATTTTTTATCTTAGCTTCATAGCTTCTGCATTCCACTTCAATATCCTTTGCTGTTCCACTTGGTATATTTATATTTCTTATATTTATATCAATATGTTTAAATAGATTATCCATCATATAATAATGATAGCTTTGAGGATTATTCTTATCTAAACCATAGTACTCATCAAGATTGAAGGTTTTTACATCCTGAAAACTAAATTTCCCCTCCTTATATATTTTAATAAGTTCTTTATAAAATCCTATAGGAGTGCCACCAGTTGCCAATCCAACCACACTTTCAGGTTTCAATATTATTTGACTAGCAACAATGTCCGCTGCTTTTTTACTCATTTCAATATAATTTGCGACTACTATAATTCTCATCCTTTACTTCACCTGCTTTCTTTAGGCATATTTTATAAAATAATAAACTGGCCTGATAATGTGTTTTATATATATTTTCTTTAAAAATTCTCTGATAACCTTACTATGATCAAAACATATTTTGCACCTAACACAAAATATCCTTAGCCACTTTGCTTAGTATCTTTACTTGCGTAAGTAATGATTACTTATAAGTTCCAAAGAACTTAATTCATTTAAGCTAATTAAACTTAATTTTTATTTTCCATTACGAGTCTAACTCCTTACCTCCAATAATTGTTTTGGAAACATTAAATTCTTCATCGAAAATTATAATATCGCTATGTTTTCCAATGGCTAGGCTTCCCTTATGTGTGTCAACTCCAATTACTTTTGCAGGATTCAAGGATGCCATCTTTACTGCTTCATATATTTCTAAAGTACTATGCTCATACATATTTTTAACTGCTTTATTTAAGGTGAGAACACTACCTGCTAAAGCTCCACTTCTTAACCTAGCAGAATTATCTTTAACTATAACTTCCTGTCCTCCGAGGTCATAGTTGCCTTCTTTCATACATCCTGCCCTCATTGCATCAGTAATAAGTACCATTTTGTCTTTCCCTTTTATTGTATTTAAGACATCAAATACTCCAGGATGTACATGAATTGTATCTGCTATAATTTCACAAGTTATATTACTTTTTAGCACTGCTCCAACAACTCCTGGTGCTCTATGACTTAATGGAGTCATTGCATTAAAAAGGTGAGTTGCATGGGATATGCCCATTTCGATACTTTTCATAGCTTCTTCATAGGTAGCATTGGTATGACCCATGGAAATTACGATTTCACTGTATTCATTCATCTTTGTAATAAACTTATGATCTTCATCTTTTTCAGGGGCAATAGTTATGATTTTTATTATATCTAAATAATCTTTAATAAAATCAAAGCTAGGTTCTATAATATGCTCAGGATTTTGAGCCCCTTTATATTTCTCATTAATAAAAGGGCCTTCCATATGGCAACCTAGTACCTCTGCACCCTCCATGGTAGAATTCATTGCAGCTCTTATAATCTGAAAAGCTCCATAGATGCGCTCCTTGCTCATGGTCATAGTTGTAGGTAAAAATCCAGTTACTCCATTTTTAGCTATGGTTCTGCTTATTACCTTAAGGGCTTCCATATTTCCATCCATAGTATCGCAACCACCAGAGCCGTGGATATGTATGTCAATGAACCCCGGAGAAACATATTGCCCTTTAGCATCAATAATTTCTAAATCCTTATAGTTAATTATTTCATCCTCGGTAACAATATCTACAATTTTATCATCAAACAAAATAACACTATTTAAAAGTACAGTAGCTTCAGTTATGATTTTGCCATTAACTATTGCTTTCATATATTCACATCCTCTATAGCTTTAACTATATATCCTCTATGCATTTCTAATAATTTCTTAGCGTCTACTAAGGAAAGACCTGTTTCTATCATAAAAATACTAAGCTTCACATTATATCCCGTTTCTTCTAAGATGTTGGTAATCATTTCATCTGCTGCCCCTGTGGCAAGATTTACAATTCTCCTTGCTCTAACTCTTAATTTTTCATTTGAAGGCTGCACATCCACCATTAAATTTCCATATACTTTTCCCAGTTTTATCATGGCACCTGTAGAAAGCATATTCAGCACCATCTTTTGGGCTGTGCCTGCTTTCATTCTCGTAGATCCCATGATAACCTCTGGACCAACTTCTATAGATATTAAAACATCTGCATAATCAGCCATTTCACTTTCCTTATTCATTGTTACAGCCAATACCCCTGCTCCGATTGCTCTGCCATATTTCATTGCTCCAATAACATATGGAGTTCTTCCTGAAGCAGCTATTCCACAGATAATATCCTTGTTTGAAAGATTTATTTTCATAACATCTTCCCTACCAAGACTTATGCTATCCTCTGCACCTTCAACTGCTTTAAAAATAGCAGTATTTCCTCCTGCAATAATTCCCTGTACAAGGTCAAAACTTACTCCATAGGTTGGGGGACATTCTGAGGCATCTAGTATTCCTAGTCTGCCACTAGTCCCCGCTCCTACGTATATAAGCCTTCCCCCTAGCAGCATTCTTTCTGCTATCATATCCACGGCTTTAGCAATTTGCTCTTTTTCTTTCTCAACAGCTATGGCAACTTTCTTATCTTCTTCATTTATTAAAGAAATCATGTCTAGAGTACTTACTCTATCTATGTTTAGTGTATTTATATTTCTACCCTCTGTTGAAAGCTTTTCTAAATCTTGTACTTTCAAATATATCAACCCCTTAAGAAATGAACAATTAATTTCGTTAATTATTTTTAGAATTAAATTTACATCTATACAACGTGCCTTTTGTAGTAAGATTCTCACATATTCACAAAATTATATTGAACTTATTTGTACAAAGCCAAATTTTTCCCAAGGTTCTATAAAATCTAATAGGAATAGTTCATCACTATTTATTTTTCCCACTACATTGGTTTTTCCTGAATTCTTCATATCCTTTAATGCCACTTGTAGTTCTCCAGCATAATGTCCATATAAAGATGTATCAACAAGTAAGTCCCCTCTTTTTATATCTGGACAGTTAAAAGAAACAAATTCATGACCTTTGTATTTCACCCTACTTTGAGTTGATCTTATCATATACTCTGAAACATCCCCTCTATTAAAATGAAACTCTTCAAGAACAATTTTTCTTTCTATTTCAGGGATATTCTCCACAAGTTCAACTTGAAAAGTAATCATGTCACGATTTAATCTTCCTAACTCTCTAAGTTCTTCCTCTGAAGCAAAGCAGTTTGCAATTATCACATAATCAATTAAATTAGTTGCAAATAAATGTTTTGCTTGTGCAGTTATTGAAAGATCTCTGTGGAGCTCTACTGTGCAAAGTCCTTCATTCACTGGCCAAGGCCCAAAATTTGCATGCTTTGATGATATGAAAGCTGCAGTTCTTATACCAAAGTCCTTAAACTGTTTGCTGCATTTTATGAAATGATCATAACTTAATCCTGAATATCTATGAGGATAAAAGTTATGGCAACCGAGTAAGTTTTCAGTATTTGGTTTATGACTCATTATATTTTCTAGATACTTTGTTCCATTACTCATATTTATTTCTATTTTTAAACCATAAGGATTAAAAGTCATTATAGATTCTTCTAATCCACTAAATCCCATATCAAGTCTTATGCCATAAGCCTTTAAATCATTAAAGAAGGATAGATCTTTATAACTTATCCCCAGCTCTCCAAAAACTCTAGGACTAACATCTGCTATAACTTCCATTCCTAAACTATTTGCTTCATTTATAATTTCATTAAAGTCCCTAACTATCTTTTCTTTATCCCCGTCAACAGATAATAAACACGTAAAAACTCTTGTAAAACCGTACTTATGAGCAAGGTTCAAATAATCTATATTCTCTTCTATACTTGCTTTTTCTGGGTATATTGAAATGCCTAATCCCCTCATGCTATTCCCTCCTAAAATATTTCTTTCCTGGTGTTATATTTCCAAGTATTACTCTTTCTTTTGCTCCAGTGGCACCAATGACATTTCCTTCAAATCCATTTAAAGTTTCATTTGCTAATACTGCAAAGGCAATTGCTTCCTTTGCATCTGAGGAATATCCCAAATCCTCTTGTATAAGAACCTTACAATCTGGAAGCAATGTGTTTAGCATATTTATAAGTGTGGTATTATAACTTCCACCACCACCTACAATGATTTCATCTATGTGGTGATAAGGAAAAATAAATCTTTTATAATTTTCAGCAATTGAATAAGCTGTGAACGCAGTTACTGTGGCTATAATATCCTCGTCTTTTTCTGCATTCCACTTTCTTAAAACTTCATCTACAAATTGTTTTCCAAAGAGTTCTCTTCCTGTAGTTTTAGGTGGCTCCAGGTTAATATATGGCAAATCTAAAAGCTCTTTTAAAAGCCCTTCCTTGATACTTCCCCTCTTTGCAAACTCCCCATTCTTATCATAAGGTAATTGCTTAAGGGTTTTCACAACTTCATCAATAATCATATTTCCTGGTCCTGTATCAAAGGCAAAAATATCATCTATGTCACAATTGGCTGGAATCACTGTAACATTTCCTATACCACCAATGTTTTGCAATAATCTATTTTTGTCACTTCTATATAAAAGGTATTCAGTATAAGGTACAAGGGGCGCTCCTTGCCCTCCAGATGCTATATCCATGGTTCTGAAATTTGAAACCACAGTGACTCCTGTTTCATAAGCTATGATTGCAGGTTCTCCTATTTGCAAAGTTGATTTTATATACTTGCCATACTCTCTTGGAATATGAAAGATAGTTTGTCCATGGGAACCGATAAAATCTAACTTGTCATAGGGAAAGTTAGCCTCTCTACAAAGCTTTTTTACAGTATCACTAAGTAAATATCCAATCCTGAAATTTAAGCTACAAATAGCTTCAACATTTGATTTATCAGTAGAGCAGCAGTTTTTAATTTCTTCCTTAATCTCCTCTGGTAATGTTTCATTAATGAAATGAAGGAGTTCCACTTTAGTATTTATTCCTGCTCCTTCTATTTTCACTAGTGCCCCATCAATCCCATCTAATGAGGTTCCTGACATTAGTCCAATAGCATACTTTTCCATAACTTTCAATCTCCTTCATCTTTATCCCTTACATTCTATAAGGAATCAAAGCTACCTTAAATCGAAGATATATTTTGCATCATCTATACTATCCCGTTAATTCTCAATTCTTTTAAAGCTAAAAAATATGCTCCTAAAGCTGAGGACGGGTCTTCATCTACTATTGTTACATCCTTTATATTATCTGTAAGAACCCTCTCAAATTCACTTCTAACAATATCTATCTTAGTTAAAATACTTCCTTTTATCCCCACTGTTACAGAACCTTGAAAATTAAGACTTCTATATACCCTTAAGGTTGTTTCAGCTAGATCCTGTCCACTTTTCCTAAGTATTTCTATCGCTGATGCTTCTCCACTCTCTGCAGTGTTAACTATCACTGGAACAAGGACTGCAATCTCTCCCTTAGTAGAAGAATAAACAAAGTTCTTTATATCTTCTCTATGAGTTATACCAATTTTCCTCATTATCACCTTAGAAAGATTACTTGGTTCCATATCTAAATCTTCTTCCAAGGCTAATGTTTTTAATGCTTCAATAGCAATGAAGTATCCACTACCTTCATCACCTAGCAAATGACCCCAGCCTCCAGCACTTTTAGTTTTTCCATGTCTAATTCCATAACTTATAGATCCTGTTCCTGAGATAGTTAATATTCCGTCCTCTCCTTTTAAAAGAGCCGCAAGAGCTATCACAGCATCATTTACTACTTTAACTTTCACCTTATACTTATCACTTAAAATCCTTGTAATGAATGAACTGCTTTCACCACTTTCCGATCCCGCAAGTCCTAAATATATGATTTCGCATTTGGAGTGCTCTAAGCACTGATGAATTTTTGCAATACATTGATCTATAGCACTAATAATATTTCCCATAGCCTCTTCTTCATTTATAAGCACATTTCCAAATCCAGTTCTTGCAATGCATAACTCTTTTCCTTCCAAACTGTATGCAATAGCTTCTGTTTTTGTTCCACCACCATCAACACCTATAATATACTTCACTTAACTCACCAACCTTATAGATTAATTAATATTTCAATGATATTTCCTATATCCTCATGAGAAAAACTAACATTAATTTCATTTTCTAACTCTTTAAGTCCACCTTTTAGATAATTAAAAAGATCACTATGCCTTGATAAAATAACCTCTAAGTTTCTACACTTATAGGTGTCTTCTCTCCCTAAAAGCTTTTGTATCAAAGAACCAAAGTGCATTAATAATCCATTTAGTTTTTCACTATCTAAGTGAATATCAAAGGTATATTTGATTGTAGAGATTAGCTCTATAAAGGTGCTAACTATATATTCAGCCTCATGAAGGTCAAGATATTCCCTATAGATAGTTTTCATATTTTCTAATAAACCTTCATCACTTATATAACTATCAAAATCTTCATCTAAGAATTCCTTAAAGAACTTATCCATAGGAATATAATCTATACCCTCAATTTTTATGTTAAATGGACTGACTATAGCCAAAACGTTAGTTTCTTTTTGAATATTCTCAACAGCCTTCTTAAACTCGTCCCTATCTTTAATGCCAAGGTTTATAACTTCATATCTCTCTTCATTAAATTTCTTATAGATAATATCTTTAAGCTTTTGAGCTGTTCCTTCACCTGTAAAACAAGCTGTTATAATCACCTGTTTTTTACTCTTAACATTTTCATCTAGATTATTTCCTAAGTATTTATTGTAACCACCTAAGGATTTTACAATTTCATCTAAGGGTTGGTTCATAATAGCCTTTCTTACGGCCTCAATTACCATTACTGTAGTTACCATATCCACAGTTTTAACTTCAATACCTGTATTATTTTTTATTATCTTATCAAAGAATTTAAGGGAACCCATATCCACAAGAAGTAATGCCCCTAAACCTTCGTTTCTTTCTTTTATAATATTTTCAATGTTTTGTAGTGCAGTTTCTGGTTTCATAGTCAGTGGCATATCAAAGCCAATTGCATGGTTTGTATTTAGTAGCTGGTTTACAACCTCTGCCATAGATGTGGCAGTACTGTTACCATGCATCGCTACAATCACCGTAACCTTACCTTGATCACCATTTCCATCTGCTGCAAAAAACATTGTTATAAATCCAATTTCATCCATAGGCACTGCAACCTTATATTTATCCTCAAGCTTGTCTGCAAGTACCATTGCTAACTTAAATTCTTCTGGATACTTTTTTCTTACCTCATCAATTTTAGGGTTTTCTATTATCCTATTTGCCCTTGCCCTACTTAAAAAGGTGTCAATGTGAATAAGTAATCCCATGAAGATATTTTTATTTATTTTTCTTTTCAATCTATACTCTGCCACATATATAAAATTACTTAAAAAATCATATAAACTCCCATTTACTATGCACTTTATTTCATTTAATACATGGGTATCTTTAATACTAGCTAGATATTTATTAATAAACTTTTCCACCTCATTAGATACCTTTTGCTTTACCTCCTCTTTTTCTAATCCATAGGATTTAAGGTATTCACTTCTAGATTCTATAAATTCATAAATATTTGTGGAGAGGTTATATTTATCTCCAATGTCTTCTAGCATTACCTCTTCTTTATTATCTATTTTTAATTTATAACTTCTTGGTGTAATCTTATTTGCCTTCAGAAGGCCTGCTTTCACCTTATCAGAAAAGTCCTCTAAGTTTATCTTAATTTTTGTATGCGAAAACATAGTTTTTAAAAAAGCTTTAGCACAAGCTATTTGTATATCGCTTTTTAATTCTCCAATATTATTAAAACAATCGTAGTTAATTAGTGCCGTTATAGCATCACCATCTACTTCAATTTTCTTTCCTACTCTTTTTGACTCTTCTTCGAAAAAACTTTGTATAAGTTTTAGTCTATCTTCTACGGTCCTTTCCCTTAGTGGCGGTAAGGATATAGTTACAGGAATTCTTCTCGTAAAAGTTCTAAGTAGTGAAGAATTTATATTCTCAGTTGTGGCACATATTATCATTACCTCAATAGCAATTTCCTTTGTACTTCCTAAAGGTGAATATTTCCCTTCATCGATGAGAGTAAAAAGCATCTCCTGTCCTTCAGGTGGAAGTCTATGAACCTCATCAAGGAACAATATACCATTTCTAGCTTTTTCAATTATCCCTTCTCTATCTTCCACTGCCCCTGTAAAAGCGCCCTTTTTCACTCCAAATATTTGAGATACTAATAATTGAGGTGTATTAGCATAATCAGCACAGTTAAAAACTGCAAATCCATTACTATCCTTTACCACATTAACTTGTAATGCATATTTAAACATAATCTTGGCAAAATAAGACTTTCCAACTCCAGTTTCACCAACTATTAATGAATGAAGACCTCTTGGAGGATAAACTATTGCTGCCTTGGCAAGGGATATTTGCTGTTTAAGACTTGATTCCTTCCCCACCACAGAGTCAAATATAGAGTGTTCAATATTTAAACTTCTTTCGTTTACACTTCCACTATCTTCTTTTTGTGACTCTTCTTTTGCATAGTAATATACTGGTCTTCCATCTTTTTTTTCAAGGAGGCCTTCCTTTGTAAGCCTGCCAAATTCTCTAACCACATTTGGCCTTTTCATATTAAGTAACTTGGCAACTTCTTCAGCGGTAAAGCCACTTACTTCCCCTTGCTCTTCCCTCTGCTTTATACATAAATCTCTTATAGCATTGTATACCTCTAAGTATTTCATGTTTATACCACCTTGTTCTACTTCTCTTAGGCATAGAAAGAAAAATAATGGTCTTAAATTTAAAGTATGTTTTGTGTCAGTGAAGAATATAGATTCTGCAGATGTTTTGTCTGCAAAAAATCCATCCATCTAATCCTCCTTAAGAATTCACAAGAATACTGATTCATTATTTTTTAAAATATGCCTTTTATCATATTATACTATTATTATTACTTTTTATTATACTTAACAATGCCCTTATACTGACCTTTTTCTAGCATAGTTCTAGAAATTTCAAAAAACATTATACACATAACAGAGAATATTATGGAAAGGAAGTTCCAAACTGCTGGGTTAATATTATCAAATAATAAAGCTGGTATTATTAATACAAAAGGAGCTGAAAAACCTATAATCCATCTATTCAATTTGTATTTTTTCATCATCTGCTTAGTGAACCTTACTGATGCTAAAACTACTATCATTAGTACTAAAATGTATAAAAGTTTACTCCACATATCAATTACCTCTTTACTTTATATTTTTATTTTTCTTTAGGCATCTTCAAAAATAGCTAGTCAGTATGCTAGTCTATTTTGAAACATACTGCGTCAACAGAACCTATTTCCTTGGCTGATGCAAAACATCCGTGGCATCTTTGACTTGTTATTTTGCTTCAGATGTCTTATTATTTTTCTCAATAACCTTATATAATCTAACCATATGTTCTATTAAACTTTTTTCTGATATTGCTGTCATAAGATGATCCTGTGCATGAACCATTAATAAGTTCATTTGAAGACCTTCGCCATTTACCTCTGCTTGTATAAGTTTTGTTTGAGTTTTGTGAGCAATATCAAGCTCTTCTTCAGCCTTTGAAAGTAACTCTTCTGCCTCTGCTATATTTCCATTTTCTGCAGCCTTTATAGCATCAAAAGCAAATGCTCTTGCATTTCCACCATGAGATATTATTTCAAAAATTTCGTTCTCCATAAAAATTCCTCCTTTTATTTTTAAGTCAATTCTATTTACTCTATAGACCTAAATTGCGGTTAATAATCCCTATTTATATTTAACAAATCCTTTAAAAGACTTTTAGCTATCTCAACTGAAGGTACCAGGGGATGTGCTACTAGTGCCATTAAAGCTTTGTTTTTGTCTCCTTTAACTGCTGCTTCCACAGCAAGAATTTCATAACTTTTAACTCCTTGAATTAAGCCACTTATTTCTGGTGAAAGTTTTTCGTTAAAACTTAGGGGTGTTGCGCCTCTGCTATCAATCAAACAGTTTGCTTCAATTACACTATCATATGGAAGTTCACTAATTGACCCCTTATTTAATGTATTAACTACATGAACTTCTTTCTTGTTATTATAAATGGCACTTATGAGTGAAACCGCAGCCTCTGAATAATAAGCTCCACCTCTTTTTTCAAGTTCTTTTGGTTTAACATTTAGATTTGCATCATTATACTTTTCAAATAATGCTCTTTCAACCTGCTTAACCTGCTCTGCTCTTGTACCTGTCCCATTTTCTATTGCTTCTTTTTCTTCCTTAAGTAGCCTATCTGTCATGTAGTAATATCTGTGATAAGGGCAAGGAACCATGTTCAGTGCTCTTAAAAAATCTCCATCCCATTTTAAATCTGAAATATTTTTCATTGTTAGACTAGCACCATCTAGAAAGGCCTCAATAACTTCCTTAGTTACATCTTTATCTCTACACCAAACTTTCTTCCCCCACAGAAGATGATTTAGCCCCACAAAATCTATAAATATATCTTTAGGATCCACCTGAAGAATCTTTGCTATATTCATAGTCATATGAATTGGTACGTTACATAAACCAATACACTTTACTTTACTGTGCTTTAAAACTGCTTCTGTAACAACCCCAGATGGGTTTGTGAAATTAATTAACCAAGCATTTGGGCAATATTTTTCTATCTCACTACAAATCTCAAGAATGACTGGTATAGTTCTTAGTGCCTTTGCAAAGCCCCCTGGGCCTGTAGTTTCTTGCCCTAAAACATCATACTTTAATGGAAATCTTTCATCCTTAGCTCTTGCTTCAAGACCTCCAACTCTAAACTGGGTAACTACAAAATCTGCTTCTTTAAGGGCATTTTGTCTATCTAGAGTAAGTTCTATTTTTATTTTAAGTTCTGCCTTTTCAACCATTCTCCTAGCAAGGTTTCCAACTATATTAAGCTTTTCTTCTCCAGCTTTTATATCCACTAAATGAATTTCTTCTACTGGTAGTTCACTATTTCTCTTTATAAATCCTTCAATTATTTCAGGAGTATAGCTACTTCCACCTCCGATGATTACAACCTTCAATCCTTTCACTTAGCTCTTCCCCCTTCTTATTTTAAATAAATAGCTTAGCCCAATTCCTACATCTCTTTAATGAGTTATGTCCAACAACTTTTAATGAAGATTTAACTTCCATAAAAGTTTACTTATTAGCAAAGTACCCCTACCTAGTAAGGATGAAAGCTTCTCCTTTCAAGATGTGGTAGAACTGTGACTAAGCTATTTTGAGTTTATGATAAATATTAACTATATTTAATATGCCTACTTCTTATATAACTCTTTATTTTAAACTACATTGTTGTTGTACTTGTTTCTAATTCAGCATTTTGATGTTCTTCAGCAATCATCTTCTTCTCGTATACTTTAAAGAATGGATAATAGATTACTGTTGTTATTGCAATGTTCACAAAAACCAATATTACTGCTGGGAAGTTTCCATTTGTTGCAAAGTATGCTCCTATTGGTGCTGGTAATGTCCAAGGTGCATTAATAGCAAACTTTCCTACAATTCCTGCAGCAACTGCAATATAAGATATTATTCCTGTTACTATTGGTCCAACAATAAATGGTATAGCGAGAAGTGGATTCATTACTAATGGTGCACCAAAGATAATTGGTTCATTAATATTGAATATTCCAGGGATAATTGAGAATCTTCCCACCCTCTTTAAGTATTCAGATTTTGAAAATACCATTAGTAAACATAAACTTAAAGTTGCACCTGAGCCTCCTATCCAAATAAACCATTGGAAGAATTGCTCTGGTAAAATGTTAGGCATTGCTTGACCTGCTGATAATGCAGTCGCATTTTCTTCAAGAAGTACTAACCATACTGGTCTTAAAATAGAACCTATAATTGAAACTCCATGAATACCAGATGCCCAAAGAAGTGTAATAAAGAATACTGGAACTATAACTCCCCAGATACTGTTACCTGCAACCCCTTTAACTGGAGCAAAAATATCCATTAGGAATTTTTGAATATCGAAATTTAACCATACTCTTACAAACCATACAACAACTATTATTACTGCTGCTGGAATCAACGCTTCAAAGGATCTAGCAACTGATTCTGGAACTTGTTCTGGCATTTTAATAGTTATATTGTATTTCTTTAAAAGTCTTAAAACTTCTACCGCAAAAATCATTGCAAGAATTGCAGCAAACATTCCTGCTCCACCAAGTGTTCCCATAGGAAGTACCCATCCCATGGTGTTAGCTCCTTGTACTCCAGCCTTTGCTGCCTCTTTAAGTACTGCATCCACATTTAGTGGAGTAGTCATTAATAAAAATGCTGCAAGAGAAAGAACTCCCCCTGTGACTCCATCTAGTTTATATGACTTAGACAAGCTATATCCCATTCCATAAGCAGCATACAGCGACATAAGTCCCATAGTCATTCTAAAAGGTATAAGTATCTTACCTGCATAAGGTGCCACTGCATCTGCCCAAGATTTAACTGGCGGTGATGCAATTATTAAGAAGAAGCTACCTACGATAATAAGAGATAATGTTGATATAATACCGTCTCTGATTGCCCTAAGATGTCTTTGTTCAGCAAGTCTAGCCATTGGTGGCATGAATTTTTCTTCAACCCACTTTAAGAATCTTTCCATAACAATAGTCCCCCTTTTTTGCTTTAAAATTACTTTGCATACTTTTTAATTTGTTGTAGAACTTTTGGTGCACCTATTGGTGTATATCCCATAGGTACAATAAGTTCGATTGGAACATTCGAATTTTCTGCTTGCTCCTTAAACACATTAAATCTATGTTTAACTTGTGGAGCAACTATAGCAAGATCATATGCTGTTGTCTTAAGTTCTTCTTCAAATTCTTGTGTACCTACAGCTTTAATTTCTAGTTGAAACCCTTGCTTATCTGCCTCTTGTTTTATAGCCTTAACTACAATTGCACTAGACATTCCCCCTGAACACACCATAAGAACCTTCATATCAACACCTCCTTTAATTCCCTTTTCACTTATATAGAGCAAAAACCATGCCAACTCCGTAACGCCTTTAATTTAAAGGTTTACATACTTGTGTATCAACTTTCATTATTGATGATACACTACATCTTTTTTGATACACTAGATTTACTTCCTGTAATAAAAGACTAATTTAAAACTATACCTATTCATAATTTTAGGTTAATTCTTCCGAGACTTTTTTTAATACATACACTAATATTTTATCATTAAAAATCAATAGTTTACCTAGGATACCTCTTAAAAGTCAAAAAGATACCTCAAAATGAAGTATCCTTAGATCTATCATATTAACTTTTAATTTTATCCTTACATCATATAAATAATAGTAAACTCACTGCCATAACTACCATTCCAGCTATAAGTCCATAAATGGATAAGTGATGTTCTCCATATTTTTCTGAAGCAGGAAGAAGCTCATCTAAAGATATATAAACCATAATTCCAGCTACCATAGCAAAGAGTATTCCAAATGTTACATCATTAAAGAATCTTGATAAAAGTGCAAAACCTACTATTGCTCCTACTGGCTCAGAAAGTCCTGAAATAAATGAATAGAAAAATGCTTTTTTCCTATCTCCAGTAGCATAGTAAATTGGAACTGACACTGCTATCCCCTCAGGTATGTTATGAATTGCCACTGCAACTGCAATTGGAAGTCCAATACTAGGATCCTTTATAGCTGCAGTAAAGGTTGCAAGTCCTTCTGGGAAATTGTGAATTGCTATAGCCAAAGCTGACATCATTCCCATTCTCATCAAACCTTGTCTATGGTCATTCCTTCCTTCCTCAGCATCATCAATATCTTCAACCTGTTGCATTGAGTGTGGATTCTCAAAACTTGGTACTAATTTATCTATTAATGCAATTAATAGCATTCCTCCAAAGAACCCTAAAACAGTAGCCCACATGCCACCCTTTAGTCCTAGAGCTGGTATTAAGGCATCCTTTGCCTTTGCAAATATCTCAACAAATGAAACATATATCATTACCCCACCAGAAAAACCTAGGGATATAGACAAAAATTTTGTGTTTGTTCTCTTAGTAAAAAATGCTAGTGCACTACCTATTCCAGTAGATAACCCCGCAAATAAAGTTAACCCGAAGGCAAGTAAAATTGAGTTCATATCCATAAAAACTGTTACCTCCATTGATAATCATTCTTTCATAATAATTATACAACATATCCTGTATTAGTTGCACTATATTTTTTATTATATAAACCCATGGTTATTTTGTTCTCTCTATTTCCAATAAGTATTTTAACCAAGATAAATTATGTTCAGCTAGATTTTTTTATATAAATTCTAAGAATTTATTATACACACCAATTATGGGTTTCTTTGAAAAAATAAATTATCGCTGAAATAAAAAATATCCTATATTAAAATTTACTTAATATAGGATACTAAAAATCATTGTTATATAAATAAGTATACCTGCAAATCTATAGTTACTGAATCTATAATCACCTTTTATGTATGCCATATGTCCATTATAACATCTACTATTAATAGCTTCTTTTACTTCGGTCCACTTTCTAAGAGTATTCACAAAAAGTAACCCTGCAAGTTTCCCTGTATTTTTCACTACATCAATTTTTGTCTCAAAGCCACCCCTTGCTCTAATTGCATTAAAAATTATCACAGATTCATCTTCTATAGATATTATAAATCTTTCTGTGCTTTTAATAATGTCACAAATGTCCTCTAGGAATTTTACTTTATTTATGTAATATAAAATATGATTTAAGGGCGTTGTAAAGCTTAAGAATAATAAGCATAAGGCTGAAGATAGTGTTTTAGTTATTAAAATCGCTGAATAACTTATTCCATAATCAAAGATAAAAGTAATGGAAGATATAAGGGAAAATGTAGCTATACCAATAATTAACTTCATAACATACTTCACAGGATTTCTTGCTAACATATGTAATATAATAAAGACTATTAAATTAATTAATGGTACTAAAATGTTGTTTGAGAACCCATTTATTATAATACAGCAAATACATAAAGTGATTTTTTCTAAGGGATTTATATAAGCAAACTTATTGGCCTTGGCGTACATTGCTATTATTCTGAACACTTTTTTTCCTTCCGATATAGTATCCTATAAACCCTGCGCCTGCTGCAGCCTGCAATGAAAACAACAAACTTTCAGTTTCTCCTGAAGGTGGTTCCCATATACTTTCAAACCAAGGCTCGTATTCAGAATTTATTACATTAATTTCTTCTTCAGCTTTACTATCTGCACCGCCAAAATCCTTACCTGCACCAAATATTAAGCTTATCCCCACAATGGCTACACATATGAAAATTAATACTAAATTCTTATTCTTCATTGCTTAATATCCTCCAATGCTCTCATTTCTGCTGCTGCATGTTTTTCTATAAAATCAAAGATTACTACCGTTATTATGCCTTCTATAATGGCTAATGGTATTTGAGTTAATGAAAATATACTTAAGAACTTTAATAGAGATGTGATTATCCCACCATTTGTTGATGGAAAAGCCAATGCAAGCTGCAAAGCAGTTACAGTATAAGTTGCTAAATCCCCTAACATGGCAGCTAAAAAAATTGATACTTTTTTATTTTTGTTTTTATATAAGTTGTATACTAAAAAAGAAACTACAGGTCCAACAATCCCCATGGAAAAGGTATTTGCGCCTAAAGTTGTAATTCCTCCATGAGCTAAAAATATTGCCTGAAATATAAGTACAATCATTGAGATTACTGACATTACAAAGGGTCCAAAAAGAATTGTTCCAAATCCTGTACCCGTTGGGTGTGATGAGCTTCCTGTTATTGATGGTAGTTTTAAAGCAGAAAGTACAAAACAGAAGGCAGCCACTAAACCTAATAACATTTTTATATCCTTATTCTTAATTGTACTTCTCTTTATATCCTTTATGCCTTTATAAATAAAAGGAATGCATAGCAAGAAATAAAAGATACTATATTTTACTGGTAAAAACCCTTCTGCAATATGCATGGCATAGGCATTTGCAGGAAGAAAAAATAAAATAACCGTAACATAGTACAAAAATAATTTCTTCATTTAAAATCCTCCTTTAGAAACCTTAAATTAATTGTTTTCAATAACTTGATTTAACAATTTAACATATAGATTTTGAAAGCTTTTGATTTCTCCTATTCCCTTAAGAATACAGTTAACCTTAAACCCTTCTCCTTCTAAAATGGATTTCCAAGAATCCTCTTCTTCTGAAGCCATGTCATTTCTTGCATGATCTCCACATACAAGCATAAATGGCAATAGATTTAAAGAGGTATAATTTTTACTCTTTAATATAGGAATTATTTCTTCAATGGTTGGATATCCCTCAACGGTAGCCACATGAACATTGCTTAAACCCATATTCTGAGCTACTGTTTGAAGCTGAAAATAGCAAGCATTTGCTGGATGTTTAGTTCCATGAGCCATTAACACTATTCCTTCCTTTGAATCATAATGTCCAATTTCATTTTTAAGTGCCTCAAAGGCATTAATGTAATCTTGATTCTTGTAAAGTAGTGGCGTTGAAAGTTCCAATACTTTGAAGTAATTCAATTCTCTAATACTGTTTACTATAGCTTTAATTTTGTCATATTCTTCTCCAAAGATAATATGTAAGGGTTGCACATAAACTTCTTCATATCCATCATTATGTAATCTAATAAGTGCCTCCTCTACATTATCAACGGAGTAATTATCTCTAGTTTTCAACTTTTTTATTATAATACTTGATGTGAACGCTCTTCTCACTTCAAAATCCATAAAACCTTCTTTAATTGTATTCTCAGTGGCTGCTATAGCATTCTCTAAGGCTTCATGGTATGAAGTGCCAAAACTCACTACTAATATTGCTTTTTTCTTCATAAGCTTCTCCTTTTTATGTAAAGATATTGGTGGAAGCTTCTACTTACCGCCCCCACTCTCTTAACAAGGGCATTGGGTTTTGCTTCTTACACTCACAAATATCTAAATAATTAATTTCATTCTTTTATCAACATGTAATATATCCTACAGTTTTTAGCCTCTTATCTTACATTGAATTTAATATAAGTTACTTTTACAATGTTATAATGAATAAGGTTACTGCAACTTATATAATTCCATTTAATCTTATATAATCTTCTAAAGAATTTAGGTCATTAAATATAATAGGATAATTAACCTTTTTTCTTCCAACTACAATAATTTTAATATTACATTCTATGGCGGCTTGAATCTTTTCTAGGGTTCCACCTTCAATGCCACTATCCTTAAGCAAAATTCCCTGGATATCATAATCTTGTATAAAAGCCTTATTTAACTCTTTAGAAAATGGACCTTTCATTGCTATGATATCTTCTACGGGAACTCCTAATTCTTCACATTGCTTCAAAACCTCTGAGGTGGGTAGAATTCTATGTATAATTCTATTGTGCAAATTTAGCATTCTTATGATTCCGATATTTCTACTGCCAGTAGTGTTTAATATGTTTCCATTAAAATTAACAACCTTAGGAAGCTCAACATAATCTTCTATATAATATAAGTTTTCATTGTTTAAGAACTTATCAATAACAGAAGGTCTTTCGTATCTTATATATTTGATATTAAGATCTGCACAAACTTCCATTGCATTCTTTGTTATTTCTTTTGCATAAGGATGAGAGCCATCAATAAGAACCTTAACCTGTTTTTCTTGTAGAAGACTTTTAAGTTCTTCCTTTAATAATGGCTTCTCATTGATATACCTATACTTATATTCCTTTAGTAGACTTCCTCCATAGGTACTGGAGGTTGACACTAAAATGTTATCTGTATATTTGTTTAACATATTTAATATTAGCTTTCCCTCACTAGTTCCTAATATTAAACCAATCACAGCTTATAGCCCCTAGGAGTTAAAAATTTGCCATCCTTATAGTAACTGCTACTATTTCCTATAATAACAATTGACATCATATCCACTACTGAATCATCAAAATTCTCTAGGGTGTAGTTATGTATTTCTTGTCCCTGTCTTAGTGCATTTTTAACTACAGAAACAGGTGTGTTACCTTTTCTATATTCCTTAATAATATTAATGCATTCCATCAAATAGTGCGGTCTGCCAACACTTTTAGGATTATAAAGAGAAATTACAAAATCTCCATCCGCTGCCATTGTTACACGTTTTTTTATCAATTCGTAAGGGGTTAAAAGATCACTAAGGCTTATATTGCAATTATCATGCATAAGTGGAGCTCCTAGAACTGATGCTGCTGCTGAAGATGCAGTAACTCCTGGTACTACTTCAACTTCTTCATCTTTTGCCATTTCAAGAATTAACCCTGCCATGCCATATATTCCAGCTTCTCCAGTACTGATAATAGCTACATTATTATCTTTAGAAAGCTCTAACGCTTGTCTACAACGTTGCTCTTCCCCCTTCATTCCTGTAGATACTACTTCTTTACCTTCTATTAAATGTTCTATATAAGCAATATATTTATTATAACCAACGATAATATTACTGTCCTTAATAGCTTCTATAGCTCTTAAAGTCATATGCTCTTGACCTCCTGGGCCAATTCCAACTACATAAAGTTTTCCCATAACTTGTTCCTTTCTTTAAATCCTAATTTAAAATTTATTTTCTATATTCCATAACTATTTCCAACTGTAATTTTAAAGTGTTCTACCAATAGCAAGTGTCATTCCATTAAAGCTTTCTTTCGGATATAAAATTTCTCCCTTAGATAGCTCAATGACAGGTTCACAAACTGCCCCTACTCCAATAGTTTTTCTTACAAACTCGCTAGTAGCATATTTGTGTTCTACGAGCTTTATTTCCTCTGGACTAAATATTTTAAGTTCTACTCCTAAAGCTTCACACAAAGCCAAAATTGCAGTTTCATTCTTTTTGATAGAAACCGTAGCTACATAATCTACTGCCTTTTCATGAATATTCTTTTCCTCAAGGGACTTCCTAACTGAAGAAAGCATATCATCACTTGGAAAGTTCTTCTTACAACCAATCCCTAAGATAACATTCTTTCTTATAAGCTTTAATACTGGAATACCATTAAAAGCTTTTTCTACAGTTGATTCACCACTGGAAGTCACTACAACAATACCTTGCAGGTTATCATAGCTCTCTTTTAAATCTATTTCTAAATTTAAATATCCACTTGGGCAAGGTATCAACTCTTCTTCATCTAAAAACCCTACTGTTTTACCTTCCACTAAAAGGGTAGCAATTTCCTTCGCCATAGTCATATTATCAATGTGAAGATTATTATCCACAGCAATCATATCTGGTGCTGTTATCCCTAAGTTATCAGTAGCAGTAGTTATAATAGCTTCACAATCTAATATTCCACTAATTATATTGGTAAGCTTATTTGCTCCTCCAAGATGACCACTTAATAAAGAAATTGCATATTTACAAGAACTATCAATCACCACCACTGCTGGGTCATTTTTTTTATTTACTATATGAGGTGCTATTCCTCTTACTGCAATACCTGTAGAGCTTATAAATATAACTGCATCATTATTTTCAAAGGAATCTTTACAGCATTGTTTAAAATTAAACTCTTTATCTTTACTATTAAATATATTTAACTCTAAAGCCTGAAAGTGTTGCCATAGACCTACTGTAAGGCTATTCACCATGTTACTTCCTAGAGTTGTAACATTAATTACTGCTATTTTCATCTTTACCCTTTCTAAACATGTGTGTAAAGTTCTCATGGTACAGTAAACTCTGCTCATACTCACAATCTATAAAATCACCAACTAATATTTGAGCTTGTTTTGTTATATCTGCTTCCTTTACTTTTTCAGCAATATCGTCTAAAGTTCCTATAACTACTCTTTCATCTTCCCAGGTAGCTCTTTGAATTACTGCCACTGGAACATTTCTTCCATAACCTCGTCTCAACTTCTCTACAACTTTTTCAATCATTCCTACAGATAAAAAAAGTGCCATGGATGCTCCAATTGATGCTAATCTCTCTAAATCTTCCTTTTCAGGTACAGGAGTTCTTCCTTCCATTCTAGTTAAAATCACAGTTTGAGATACACTTGGAAGGGTGAATTCTCTGTTTATTGAAGCTGCTGCAGCGGTGAAGGAGCTTACCCCTGGAACTACCTCATACTTAATGTCTAGTTTATCTAGTTCATCCATTTGTTCCTTTATGGCGCCATATATTGAAGGATCACCTGTGTGTAATCTTACAATTTTTTTATTGTTATTTTTAGCTTCTACTACGGCATCAATAACTTCTTTAAGTGTCATTGATGCTGAATTATAAAGTTTTACATCTTCCCTACAACATTTAAAATGTTCTTTGCTCACTAGAGAACCAGCATAAATAATTACTTCTGCTTCCTCAAGAAACTTTCTTCCCTTTACGGTTATTAAATCTGGATCCCCTGGGCCCGCTCCGATAAAATAAACTTTTCCAATTTCCATTGTTTTACCTCTTTCTACATTTCACTATTTCTATGAGCAATAATTAATGTCATATAATCTTTGTTATTTAATATTTCCTCTCTAGTATGGAAAATTGCTTGGCCTTCTCTATAAGCTCTTTTTACAGCAAAGTATGTAAAGCCTGCCTTATCTAGATAATTTAATACTTTTTCTTCTTGATTGTAGAATTTCATTACTACTATATATTTTTCATCTTTTACTCTCTCTATCTGACTTCCAGGTACAATTAAAAGTGGCTCGTCACCAATTACAAGAATTTCTCCTGCAAGACTTGCACTAGCGCAGAAAGATGTAATTCCAGGTACGGTTTCTGTAGTGTAATTTTTTTCTTTTATGTATTTTAAAAGGTAAATATATGTACTATAAACAAAAGGGTCACCTATAGTTAAGAAAGCCACATTTTTACCTGCTTTTAAATAGCCTTCAATAGTTTTAAAGGCATCATAAACCTTCTCTTCTTTGTCTGGCTTTCCCATTGGAAAGTGACTTATTATAACCTCTTGATGTGGCTTAATAAAATTCTTTGCTGTATCATAAGCAATACTTTGTCCACCAGCCATAGCGCTTGGCGCTATGATTACATCACTATTTTCTATTACTTTTATAGCTTTAAGAGTAAGTAGTTCTTCTCCACCTGGACCAACTCCAACTCCGTATAATGTTCCCAAATTACTCATTTTTCTTTCCTCCAACTATTATTTTTTGACATCTTCATCTCATAACTATTTCATATGTTAGTCTGTTTTTCGGCATACTTGCTCCCGTGAAACCCATTAAAATCACAACTATCAATAAAACCTGTTCCCCTGCCTTCACAAGTATTCTTATAGAGACAAGCTGTTCGTCCTATCTTTCACTTGTTATTTTATTTCAGTTACCTAAAGTTATTTAACCTTTGTTGCTGTGATTATAAAAATAGGGTTTTGAGCCTTAAGCATATAGCTACTACCAACTGTTTTGGATACTCCCACCTCTATACATTCCACTAAATAATTTAACTCTTTTAGCGTGTTCATAGCTTTATAAAGGTTATTAATAGTGATGAAATTCAGCAGCATTTTTCTTCCTATTTTTAATTTCTTTCCATACTCGCTAATTATAGTTTCTATATTTCCGCCACTTCCACCGATGAATATTCCATCAAACTCACCTTTTATATTATCTAAAACCTTTAAGGCTTCCCCTTCAACTATTCGAAGATTGCCTGCCTTAAATTTCTCTTTGTTAATTTTAATTGTTTCTAGTGCTTCACTGTCCATTTCAATTGCTGTAACTTGTCCTTTGGGACAACACTTAGCTATTTGAATAGATACACTACCAGTACCTGCTCCTACATCAAGGATGTTAAAATCATTTTCTAGCTCTAATTTTGCAACAGTGAGGATTCTAATTTCTTCCTTGGTCATAGGGCAATTACCCCTAATAAACTCTTCATCTTTTATAAACTTCATGATATCACTCCGTTTTTTTATTTATAAAAACCACTGACAGGTTACTATATTCATTGTTCATAAGGTCTTTTGGGTGTCCAACACTTATTTTCTCATCTTCATAAGAAAGATTCTCTCCTATGGCTACCTCACAATTTATATTGCTTACTACTAATAACGTACAAAGTACTTTTGGGTTTCTTTCTTTATCAGTAAGCCAAATAGATTTTTCATATTCCTTTACCTTAGTTATAAAAGCTTCTTCTCTTCCATGAACACTGGATAAATAGGCCTGTTGCCAGCTTTTATTTAGCTTACCCATTAAATATTGGTAAGAACTAATACCAGGTATAACCTCAATATCCTCTTGATAATTTCTATTTATATAATCGGTGATTCCATAAAAGTTAGGATCTCCTGAAGCTACAAGGGCTATAGTTTTATGTTGATTTTCTTTTATGTATTTTAATATATCTTGTAAGGAATTCCTAACTTCCTTCTTGTTGTCTATGAAATCCAAGGTTTCTAAGGCTCTCTTAAATCCTAAGATTACATCACTTTCTTCCATAATCTTTATAGCCGCAGGAAGTATATAATCTCTATGTCCTGGTCCAAGTCCTACAATATATACCATGAAATCACCTCACTTTATGATTTTATCCTGATATGGTGGCCCCATCTCTTCAATTTCTTGAATCGTAAAGTACGCCCCTTTTCATAGAGTACATTATCACATCTACATCTATACTCTCATAAGAATATTGCTCCATACGGTGCTTTACCTTTTCTCCTATAGATTTGTATAGCTCCTCATATCCTTCACCAAGAAGATTAACTGCTCCTTCTGTGGTTTTTTCATTATATATTCTTCTTACTAACTCACTAGGATATCCAAGAAGCGCAAGTTCTAAAGCTAAGGTTTCAAGTCTTACATCACAAACTCTACTATGGGTATTAAAAGCTCCACTAGCTATTTTACAAACCTTACCTATATGCCCTACAAGGGTTATTTTTTTAATATTTCTAGCTACAAGAGTATCAAGAGCAAAGCCAACATAGTTTGATATTATCACCATATTTTCCTCTTTTAGCTCCAACTCTTTTGCCATGTTTTCTCCCATGTTTCCAAAGAGTAGTGTAAGTTCATTGTAACCACTAGCAATCTTTTGACTAATTTCTAATTTAATAGACTCAGTTAAGGATTCCTCAGACATAGGCATTACAATTCCTGTCGTACCTAAAATAGATATCCCACCTAGAATATTTAGCCTTGGATTAAAAGTCTTTTTAGCAACTTCTTCACCCTTCGGTACTATAATAGTAATTTCAACTCCATAGTCCTTAGGAAGTACTTCTCTAACTTCCTTTTCTATCATTGCTCTTGGCACAGGGTTTATGGCAGGTTCTCCCTTCTTAACATAAAGCCCCTCTCCACAAACTATGCCTACACCCTTTCCACCTTTTAAGGTGTACCCTTCCTTTGTAGCAGTTGCCCTGGCAACAATCTCAATGCCATGAGTGTTATCTGGATCATCTCCACCATCTTTAATCACTGAGCACTCTACGAAATTCTCTCCAAACACCACATTGATTATAGGAATTGTTAGCACTATATTTTTAGGAGTATTGAAGGTAATATTCTTAATTACATATTTATTTTCTTCTACTTGGTATACTTCTTCTCCATTGTACTTGTCTGTGATTTTCTTTTTTAAGATATTGCTATAAAGCATCATTGTTGCAGCCTTTGCAGTGGCAGTAGCTGAAGAACCAGTAGTAAAGCCACATCTTAGTTTTTTTCCATTTGCTTCAACATATAAATCAAGCATTATTAATCACCAACTTTATTTTTCCTAATCTCTTTCAATTAACATGTACATAATAGCGTTAACAATGGCTGCTGCTACGTTGCTTCCGCCTTTTCGTCCTCTTATTGTTATATTAGGGATATTATATTTTAATAGTTCTTCCTTACTTTCCTTGGCTCCAACAAATCCAACAGGAGCACCAACTACAAATTTAGGATTAGCTTTTCCTTCATTTATTAGATCCAACAGTTTAAATATTGCAGTGGGGGCATTTCCAAATACAAAGAATTCAACACCTTCTTCTACAGCTTTTTCTACTCCAGCCATAGATCGAGTTATTCCTCTCTCCTTTGCAATTTTTGCTACTTCCTCATTTGCAACATAACACTTAACCTCACAACCTAGTTTTTTTAATGCCATTTTATTAATGCCAGAAAGAGCCATATTTGTGTCAGTATAAATTGTTATTCCACTTTTAAGTAATGCTTTTCCACTTTCAATAGCTTGTTTATCAATATGTACTATGTTCTGATAATCAAAATCTCCTGTAGTATGAATAGTTCTTTTTACAATTAAAAGCTCTTCCTCAGTAAAATTATGTGGATTCATTTCACTACCAATTATCTCAAAGCTTCTTTTTTCTATTTCCATTGGGTTCTTAATATAATCCATATTCATCAATCCTTACATTTTATTTAATGGCTAAACAACTAACTCTTTTTCTCTTTGTACTGAAGGACTTTATTAATCATTTCTCTAAAGAACTCCATATTGTTGAAGAAATGAACGTGTCCATAACCTGCTAAAGTGTTGTTCTTCACATATCCACAACTCCACTGTTTAACCTCATTGTTGTAAGTAGTCTTTTCAACTTTATACACTGGAGTTTCTTCTAGGTTTACCTTTGATTTATGGAATTCATGACAATTAATTTTATTGCCTTGTGTTACTAATGAGTTTTCTTTATCTATTAGAATTTCAGCATAACCAAAATTCTGTAACATTTTAGTTAGGTAAGAATATCCTTTAAAAAAGCCTACAGTTTCATATATCATCTCTTCATTCATGGGAGCTATTCCCTCTGTAAGGTACATAAGTCCCCCACATTCTGCATAGCAAGGCAATCCCTGTTCTAGAGCTTCCTTAATAGATGAAAGCATAGATTTATTCTGGCTTAATTCCTTAACAAACACCTCTGGATATCCGCCACCAATGTATAAAAATTCCAAATCTTCTGGAAGCTTTTCATCTAATAATGGACTAAAATATACTACCTCTCCAATTTCTGAAAGCAACTCTAAGTTTTCCCTATAATAAAAGCTGAAGGCCACATCCTTTGCAACTCCAATTCTAAGATTATGGTTTTTCATGTTAAACTTACCTTTTTTATCCCCTATAGTGGCTCTCTCTTCTGAAAAAGCTATAGGTTTTAAATGCTTCTCATTAGGGATTATTTGCTCCTTGTACTTATCTATAACATGGTTCTCTTTAAAATCTTCTAGAAGTGATTTTACGTCTACATTTTTTAAAATATATTCACTACAAATCTCTATCTTATTTTCTAAATCACCTATTTCTCCTGCTTGTACAAGTCCTAAATGTCTTGATTCCAGCGACAATCTCTCGTCTTTTGGTATATATCCATAAACTTTTAGGCTAGTGCAGTTCTCGATGACTAACTTTAAAAGGTTGTAATAACTTGGTGAAATATTATTTAAGATTATACCTTTAATGTTTACGTCTTTCACAAACTCATCACAATAATTTAGTAACCCTTGGATTTCCGCTCCTAAAGTAGCACTTTGTGCCTTTGGACTTAGTACTAATACCACTGGCAAATCTAAAACCTTTGCCACATGGGCTGTTGAATATTTTGAGTTAATGCCTTTTCCATCATAAAGTCCCATAACTCCTTCAATAACACCTAAGTCTCCAGTCCCTCTTGAGTAAACTTCCATAACTCCTTCTTCGCCTATTAAAAATAAATCTAAGTTTCGTGAAGGTTTCTTAGTTATAAAACTATGAAAAGCTGTATCTATATAATCTGGTCCTACCTTATATCCCTGAACATCATAATTCATTTTCATAAGTGCTCGCATAAGTCCAACGGTAGTGGTGGTTTTTCCACCACCACTGCTGTTAGAAGAAATTACAATACTTTTCATATTGTTTTTCCTTACATCTCTTTAATCCACTTACATGCATCTATGGCAAAGTAAGTAAGAATAATATCTGCTCCAGCTCTTTTTATTGAGGTAAGCATTTCAAGGGTTGCATTCTTTTCATCTATAAGACCATTTTCAGCTGCTATTTTAAGCATTGCATATTCTCCACTTACATTGTAAGCTGCAATTGGCATATTATATTTATCTCTAGCTGCTCTAATAATGTCTAAGTAGAATATAGCTGGTTTAACCATTACTATATCTGCACCCTCTTCTATATCGGCTTCTATTTCTCTAAGAGCCTCTTTAGAATTTGCTGGGTCCATTTGATAAGTTTTTCTATCACCAAATTGAGGAGCTGAATCTGCTGCTGCTCTAAAAGGACCATACATTGCAGAGCTATATTTTGCGCTATAGCTCATAATAGATATATGTTCAAAACCATTTTCATCTAATATATCTCTTATAGCTTTTACTCTTCCATCCATCATATCAGAAGGAGCTACCATATCAGCACCAGCTTTAGCATGGGACAATGCTACTTGTGCAATATATTTTAAACTTTCATCATTATGTACTTTTTCATCAACTATAATACCGCAGTGACCATGGCTTGTATATTGACACATACAAACATCTGTAACTAGAAACATTTCTCTATCTAATTCTTTTATTTTAGCAACAGCTCTTTGAACTATTCCCATTTCTTCAAAAGCAGATGTACCAACTTCATCCTTGTGGTCAGGAAGTCCAAAAACCATAATTCCTTTAACCTTAGCTTCCTTAACTTCGGCTACTATTTCATGTAATCTATCTATTGACCAATGGTATTGTCCTTTAAGTGAAGGTATTTCTTTCTTTATATTTTCTCCTTCTACAACAAAAATTGGTAATATGAAATCATTTGGATTTAAAATTGTTTCTCTTACCAAACTTCTTATAGCTGCATTTTCTCTTAATCTTCTATGTCTTTTGTACATGTTATTTCCTCCTAAAATCACCCTTTGCAGGTGTTTATATAAATTTATTTCACTTTCTGTGTCAAAGGATTTTTAACACAGATACTTCTCTATTTAAATTCTTGAACTCTATAATAATGCTATTGATTTTATTTAAGTGATTGGTATGAAGCTTGAAACTTTTAAAATGTTGTTAAAGATCTTTAAAAGTCTTATAGTAAGTTTCTATGTTCTAAAAGATTTCTTACAATACCTTCATTACTACTCTCATTACATTGCTCATAGGTTATGTTATTGTTATCTAATTCTTTAGATGTTATAGGACCAATAGATATAACTTTCTTTTCCTTTATGGCTTCAAGTCCCACAAGAGTTATCATATTTTTCACTGTACTAGGACTTGTGAAAATCACTGTGTCGGCTTCCTTAAACTGTGCTAAGTTGTTATTTTCTCCGAGTACTGTTTCATATATGTGACAGTCATCTACTTCACAGCTAGCCTTAGTTAGGGCTTCCACCATAAATGGTCTCCCACTTTTAGAACGTGGCAATAAAATTTTATCACCCTGGTTTAAAATAGGTTCCATTGCTTCAAATAACTTTTCGCTTACAAATTCATTAGCAGTTAAATGTGGTATAATTCCCCTACTTCTTACGGCTTTATCACTAGCTGGTCCAATAGTTACAAACTTTGCTGTAATGCTTCTTACATCTATATTGTTTTCCATTAAAGCATCAAAGAAAATATTTGCCGCATTAACACTGGACATAACTATATATTGATAATCCTTTAATTTATGTAGAAATGGTGTTAGCTTTGACTTAGTTTCCTTAATCTTAATTGAATTTATTTCAGTGACTTCAGCACCTAAGTCTTTTAATTTTTCACTTATTTCTTCACTTTGTTCTTTAGTTCTAGTTACGCAAATATTTCTTCCATATAGTGGTTTCTTTTCAAACCAATTTAACTTATCATGAAAATTAACAACTTCCCCAACCACAATAATAGATGGGTTAGATAAGCCCTTTTCCAGTGCTAAAGTTCCTATATTTTTTATATTTCCTATAGCTTTCTTTTGCTTAGAAGTTGTTCCTCTCATTACCACAGCAGCTGGAGTATTTTCATCCATTCCATTGTTTATTAACTCTGAGGTTATTCTTTCTAAGTTTTCAAAACTCATCATAAAAATCAAGGTTCCTTTAAGCTTCGCGATTACTGAAAAGTCTAAATTAAGTTTATCTACACTTTTCCCAGTGAAAACATGAAAGCTTTGTGCTATTTTTCTATGAGTCACAGGAATTCCTGCATAGTTTAAAACTGAAATTGGAGATGTTATCCCTGGAATAACTTCAAAATCTATATTTTCCTTTAGAAGTGCTAAGGCCTCTTCTCCACCACGGCCAAAAATATAAGGATCTCCACCCTTTATTCTTCCTACTGTATGTCCTTCTTTAGAAAGAGTGATTAGCATTTCATTTATTTCATCCTGAGTTTTATAATGACTTCCTGGCTCCTTACCACAATAGTAAATACTTGCATCACTATTTACATATTTAAGAATTCCTTCTCCTGAAAGCCTATCATACATTATTGCTGTACACTTTTTTAATGCCTTTATTGCTCTTAAGGTGATAAGTTCCTCACTACCAGGACCCCCACCAATTAAATATACTTTACTCATGTTTTTCTCCTTAATAAAATCAAATTACTAAATAATATGATTTTCCTAGCCTTGATTAAGTGCATATATGATATTTCAAAACATTAGGTATCGCTTTACTATAATTATCTATAGTTTTTTGCTAAGTATCTTTTCTGCAAGTTCTTTACCTAAGCTTATATAATTTTCTTTATTGCCACTTACATTGTCCCTAACAAGATCACCATCTACTTCATAAATTCCTACTAAATTCAACATGTCTCCATGTAGGGTTGCATAAGCTCCAATAGTACTACTGCAGCCTCCTTCAAGCTCCCTCATAAAACTTCTTTCCGCTTCCACACAAATTCTCACCACTGGATTATCTAAAGATTTGAAAACTTCACTATTTCTACAATTCTCATGAATTTCAATTCCAAGAGCTCCCTGTCCAATAGCTGGAATCATTTCATTTGGTTCAAAGTAGTCTGTAATAATACATTCCATATCAAGTCTTTTTAGTCCAGCGGCAGCTAGGATAATACCATCTAAGTTTTCACTTTCTATCTTGGCAATCCTAGTTTGAACATTTCCTCTAACAGGAACTATTTCAACATCTGGTCTAAGAACTTGAAGTTGAGCTGCTCTTCTTTTACTGCTAGTTCCTACTTTGGCTCCTGGCTTTAAATCCTTAAAATGTACTCCATTCATGGAAACAAAAGCGTCTCTTACATCTTCTCTTACAGGCATTGCTGCAATTTCAAAACCCTCTGGCATTTCATAGGGTACATCCTTCATGCTATGAACTCCCGCATCAGCATGACCTTCTAATATTGCTTTTTCTAATTCCTTTATAAAAAGACCCTTGCCACCGATTTTATCAAGGGTTACATCTAATCTTTGATCCCCTAAAGTGTCTGTCAAAACCTTTTCACACACAATATTATGAGTCTTCTCAATAAGCTTCATAACATACTCTGTTTGTACCAAGGCAAGCTTACTTTTTCTCGTAGCTAATTTTAAGTTCAAAATCAAAACCTCCATAAAATAAATTTAATATTTCTTCTCCATAATGCTTCTCAAAGAAAAATAGAAAGTCTTCAGACGATATAAACTCTAAAACCTCTGACTTTTTATGAAAGTCACCAATATTATTTCTAACATGGGTTGCAAAGAAAACATAATCATCATATTGCGTTAGATACTGTTTTACCTTATTTGCTAAAAATTGAGAAGTCTTTGGATTCTTGCCTTTAATCCGTACTCCAACACTTACTTCCTTTGTTGAGGTCATTGCACATAGGGTTGCCATAGACTCTTCTGGCATAGTAGCATCAATATAAACCTTACATTCCTTATCACATAGCACCCTAATACGCCTATTTAATTCTTCTTTATTAGTACAAATCACCACTATATGATAATTTCTAACAATTTCATCTTTAAACTCTTCTACTATAAGTTTCAAAGTTTCACAGTTCAATTGTAAAAACTCTTCATTAAAATTTGGTGCAATGCAATGTACCACAAATCCCTTTCTTAGAAAGGATTTAGCCTTAATCAAGGCTGCTTTTCCACCACCTATGACTAATACTTTTACCTTCTTAGAATTAATGGAAAGAAAGGTGAAATCTTCAACTTTATTTTCTATTTCCATAACACTTCTCCAGTACAATAAAATTATATATTTTCTGCTATAACCTCTAATGTTTTAAGTAATACTTCATTAGAACTTCTGTCTTTAATAGCAAGCCTTACATATGAATCATCTAGCCCTACATAATTATCGCAATTTCTTATTAGTATTCCATGATTAAGCATGTGATCATAAAGTTTGCCACTACTTATATATTTTAACTTACAGAGGAAGTAATTTCCGTAACTTATGTACACTTTTTCAATAAAACTAATATTACTTAGCATATTGTACATATACTTCCGCTCAGTGTTTATCCAAGCTTTTGATTTATCAATGAACACCGCATCCTTAAGAGCATATTTAACTGCAAGCTCTGCAAAGCAATTCACTGACCAAGGATTTTGGGTATTGCTGAAATAATGCATTAGTTTTTCATTCCTAGTAATACCATATCCAAATCTGATTCCTGGCATACCAAAGAACTTAGTAATTGCCCTTACAATTACAATACATTTGTATTTATCTATATATTGGATAATGCTCTTATCATAATCTAGTACAAATTCAATAAAAGCTTCATCTATAATAACCAATTTATTTAGCTTTTCACACATATCTAATATGCGCATAAATTTATCTGCATCAATAATACATCCATTGGGGTTATTAGGATTTCCTATGATAAGTGCTTCAGTATTTTCTAACTTTAAAAGTATATCCTCGTAATCATATTCCATACCTTGATTAAGATATGAATAGTTAATGCTAACCTTATATTTCTTGCTGAAATCCTCATATTCCACAAAGGACGGAACCACAATTGTTATGGATTTTAAACTACTTATTATTAAGTCTAAAATCTCTGATGCTCCATTTCCTACAAGAATATTTTCTCTAGTAATCCCCTTTAGATAGTCACTAGTTACCTTTAATTCTCTAACTTCAGAAGTAGGTTTAAGCTTTTCTAAAGTCATTTTTGGTGCACTATACTCTTCATCTAAGAAACTTCCCTGTATATACTTTCCCTCAGAAAGCTCAGTTGAATTTTCACTTTCATCCTCAAACTTTAGAAAATAGCTTTCACTTTTTTTAAGGTATTGTATTATATCATCCTTTAAAGTCCTGTATTTTACATCAGGATATAAAATCACCATTTCTAAAGCTTCTTTAATTCTTGAAGAAAATTCTTTTGAAATTGGTAATGGATTAATGTTTGAACTATAATCTAGTATTTTCTTCCCCTCTAATATGCCGTGGCTATACACATCTCCGCCATGTTTCACACTTTCACATCCTTACTTCCCCTGTTAGATACTCACTCATGAATTTTCTCATGTAATTTACTTATATCCTCATATTAAAATATATAACGCAGCAAAAACTAATAATAAAATTTCACTTATGTACATTAATTTTCCTGTTTCAAAAATATGAGTTGCTTTTAACTCCACCACATTATCACCTATAGTTGGTTTGTACATTACTTCACCAAAATATCTATTTGTTCCACCAAGCTGAACCTTTAATGCTCCAGCAGTGGCTGCTTCAGGATAAGCACAATTAGGACTCTTATGATTTTTTCTATCTCTTATCATAATCTTAAAGGTTTTAAATATATTTCCTCCAAGGAAAGGTGCTCCTAAACACATTAACATTCCTGTGATTCTTGCAGGGATAAAATTAAATACATCGTCTGTTTTCGCTGGGAAAAACCCTATATATTTAAACTTTTCATTCATATATCCTAGCATAGAATCCATGGTATTAATTCCTTTATACAGCATAGCCAAGGGTGCTCCACCAACTATTGCAAAAAGCAAAGGTGCAATTATTCCATCGGAAGTATTCTCACTAACAGTTTCCACTGTAGCCCTTATAATTTCATGTTCATTTAGGTCCTTTGTGTCTCTTCCCACAATATAAGACAACTTAAGCCTAGCTTCTTCAATATCTCCAGCAATGAGTGGCTTATATACATCTGCCCCTGCACTATATAAGGATTTTGCTGCAATAGTTGTCCAAATCATCAATACATTAATGCCATGGAAAACATAAATGTTAACCTTAGCAATAAAGAGAATAATATAAGGAATTAAGTAAGTTAACATTGCAACTATTACTACAATTAAGCCTCCAGAAATTTTAAGTGCTTTATTTGAATTGAATCTATTTCTAAAGAAACTCTCTAACTTGCTTATTAACTTTCCAATATAAATAATTGGATGTGGAAGCCAGTTAGGGTCTCCTAAAACAAAATCTATAATAGCAGCTATAACAACATAAATTATATTTAGTTTAATATCAAAGTTAAACATACTATCCTCCTTATAGATTTAAGTTATTTCAATGCATTTCTATTTTTTAAGATTCATTATTTCATATATCTTATTCATATCTAATGAATTTCTAACAATATCAGCCAGTTTATCTAACTCTTTATCTCTTAAACTTTCATACACCACTGATTTTTTAGGTTCTATACCTTTTTTATCTCTAAGTTTATTTACAATAAACTCTCTGAAATTAACTCCATCAAAAACTCCATGAATATAAGTACCCATTACATTTCCAGCTTCATTCACAGCTCCATCAGTGTATTCTACAGTTTCATTATTCTTTTTATTAATAATAAACAATGGCTTAGAATGTTCTCCTATTGTGGTTTTTCCCAGGTGGATTTCATAGCCATAAAGAGGTATTGCCTTATCATTATTTATACAATTTAACTCTTCATTGCATACCTTAGCTTCCACCCTTGTAGTTACCTTTTTCTCTTCGAAAACCGTTGTAACATCTAAAAGTCCTAAACCTTCCATAACTTTTAAGTCTGTCTCTATTCCTAGTGGATCTTCTAAGGTTTTCCCTAGCATTTGGTATCCACCGCAAATACCTAGAATTTCTCCATGTTTACTATGCTCTAGAATTCTTTCATAAAGCCCTGAAGTCTTTAATGCTTCTAAGTCTCCCAAGGTGTTTTTAGTTCCAGGTATTATTAGTAAATCTGGATTTTTAAACTCTTTTACATTAGTTATGTATCTTAGAGATACATCTTCCTCACAGCTTAATGCATCAAAGTCAGTAAAATTTGATATGTGTGGTAGCTTAATCACTGCAATATCAATTTTATCTGTAATTTCTTTATTAAGATCGACAGCCCCATCTTCATCTTCCAAGGCTAAGGTAAAATGCGGAACTACCCCAAGACATTCCTTTTTTGAAATATCCTCAAGCATTTCAAGACCTGGCTCTAAAAGGGCTATATCTCCTCTAAACTTATTTATAATGGTTCCTTTTACTCTTTCTCTTTCATCATCACTTATAAGCATTAAGGTTCCAACCAACGAAGCAAATACTCCCCCCTTATCAATATCTCCCACAAGAACAACCGGCGCATCTACAAGTTCAGCCATCCCCATATTTACAATGTCATTTTCTCTTAAATTTATTTCTGCAGGGCTTCCTGCCCCTTCCATTACTATAATATCAAAATTATTTTCAATTTCCTGAAACTGTTTTTTTAGTTCATCCTTAAATTGAACTTTTAGGTTATGATATTGTTTTGCATCACTATTACCATAGATTTCTCCATTAAAAACAATCTGACACTTCTTGTCCGTAGTAGGTTTAAGAAGAATGGGATTCATAAACACCTGTGGTTCAAGTCCTGCAGCATAAGCTTGAAGAACCTGAGCTCTCCCCATTTCCTTACCATCTAGTGTTATGTATGAGTTAAGGGACATATTTTGAGATTTAT
Source organism: Clostridium sp. (assembly GCF_036642255.1). Classification (GTDB taxonomy): domain Bacteria; phylum Bacillota; class Clostridia; order Clostridiales; family Clostridiaceae; genus Clostridium_J. Next base: position 57,002 of record NZ_JAVWDJ010000009.1, read on the forward strand.
AAGGGCAAACCGAGTAGCCATCCTGTTTAAAAATTCTACAAAGAGCAGTAACTAAAATACTTTTTCCTACAGAGGAAGCAGTACCTTGCACCATGATTTTAGCCATAACAATAACCTCACTTTACATATTATTTTCAACTAACTTTCAGAAGAGTAATTGTCCTACTTTGTACATTCACGATTTTTCTTCTTTACAGTAACCTTTGATGATACTTAAATACCCAATCAAAAGCCCAGAGAAAAATGAACTTGTGTATTATTTAATAAAACGAAAAAGGTGAACCCAAAGGTTCACCTACTATTACAAATATAAAAAATTATACTTTTAAATAACAATAGTTCTTTCCCTCCGAAAGCTTATTCCAAAATTCAGGCAGGTCTCCTGGCTTATGAATCTTCCTACACCTTACCTTCCCCTTGCGAGTGGTTTATTAAGGTTCGTCCTCATTTACAGTAGCGGGGGCTGCTGTGGAATTTAACCACATTCCCTTTTCACTTATTTAAAAGCACCTAAATGTCCTATTTAGTTTTTCATGGTAATTATAACTTTAAATAGAGGTTAAGTCAACAACTTAAAATCTAGTGACACCCCCAATATTTTGTAAAACAAATATTATATAAGAATATTTGTTAAGTAATAATACCTAGTAAACTATAGTAATAATTTGTAATAATATAGAATATTCTGTAAAGTAATGTTATATTTAGTCCATATTTAAAGTATTAAAGGAGGACTAAAAAATGGAAATGACAGTAAAAAACAAAAAAACTTCTGAAGGTCTGATTGGCAGGCTTTCAAAAAGGTATCTATTATTATTAATATCAGCGGTAATACTTATTTTTGTAACAAAAGGCAATTGGGAAGAAAATTTAGTTTTATATCATACTATATTAGAAGGGTTTTGTACTTTTTTTGCGTTGGGTATGTTTTCCATAGCATGGCATAATTATTCTCGTTACTCTTTAAGTGTTCGCATGCTAGGTTTTGGATTCTTATTAGTAGGTATTCTTGATGTGCTTCATACCTACTATTTTTTGAATCTATATGGATTAAGACCAACATATATTAATTTATCCTGGTTCTTTTGGATATTAGGAAGGTTTATGCAAGTATTGGTGATATTTTTATCTACTTTAAACATTAGAATTAAAATTAATAAATTTATAAAATTGTTATTTGTAATAACTATATCATTAATAGTGGTATATATATCACATATTAATGGCAGTTTTACCAAGCTAATTACATCTACTGTGGTTTCAAATTATTTCAGGATAACCATGGAGATTGTAATTATTGCTTTGGCAATCACTTCTTTGATAAGGATAAAAAGTAAAATTCAAATTAAAAGTGAGTTAGATTATTCTTATATATTTCTATCTTTATTAATACTTATATCATCTGAAATACTTTTTTTAGCACTTGGGGACTCAATGGATCTAATTTGGCTTATAGTACATATTTTTAAAATAGTATCTTACTATCTGATGTATAAGGGTGTTTTTATAAGCGCCATCGTTTATTCCTATGATAGTCTGGAAGCTAAACATAAGCAATTAGAAGTGGCCTACGAGAAAGTAACAAAAGCAAATTTGGAAGTAACTAACCTGTCTGAGACCTTAAATGATGTTCTCGACGCTCTACCTTTAGGTGTGTTCATGTATGATGAAAATAGTAAGATAAACTATTTAAATAAAAAGTTTGAAGAAATATTTGTATGTGATAGAAATGATGCAATAGGTATTACAACAGGAGAGTTTCTTGCGAAATTTCCTAGACTTGAAGATGATGAAAGCCTCCTTTCTGATAGGGTTCTATCAGGAGATAAAAATGCCATGAATATTATTCGAACTTATAGAGTAGGAAATGGAGAATATAAGAAACTATCAATAAAAAACAATAGAATTAATAATGGGGTTCTGTCTTTGCTAAAGTGTGCAAAAGAAGAACAAGAAATTAAAAATCTTCATCTTCAAACTGAAACCATATTAAATGCTGTGAATAATGCAATCATTATGATAGATAGAAATAAAAAAGTGGTTCTTTGTAACAAAGCTGCGGAAAGAATTTTTGAGATAGATAAATCAGAACTCTTGGGCATGGATATAGACAAGCTAAATGATCTATTATTGTTTGAAAAAAAAGAAAACCCTAATAAAATCTTGTCAGGAGAAAAACATTATGATGAATGTGAAGCTTCCCTAAGGACCATTAAAGGAAATAAAGTAGATTTAATTGTCTATTCAGCACCTATAAAAAATATTGATGGTGAAATAATAGGCGGAATTAGTGTTGATACTGATGTAACAGAAATAAAAAGACATCAATTAGCTATCCAGCAACAAGAAAAATTAGCTCTATTAGGACAGATGGGTGCGGGGATAGTACACGAAACAAGAAATTTCCTCACCACAATAAAAGGCCGTTGTCAATTAATTGAAGTAAATGTATGTGATAAAAAAATAAAGGATTACGCAAATAAAATTAATAAAGATGTTGATGAAGTGAATAGAATAATAAGCGAGTTTCTATTTTTGTCCAAGCCTAGAGAGGTGTTGCTTGAGGAAATATCTATGCTTGATTTATTTGAAACTGTTTCAAATACTATTGAGAATACTTCCTTAACTAAAGGCGTAGATGTTACTCTAGATATTTCCAAGGAAGAAAGATACATACTTTGTGATGAAGTTCAAATTAAGCAAGTTGTATTAAATATTTGTAAAAATGCTGTGGATGCCATGAATGAGACTGATAATCGCAAGCTTAAAATAGAAACGGGATACTCTGAAGGTACTAATGAAATGTATATAAAAATAACTGATAACGGTACAGGAATGTCAAAGGAACAACTTGAGAAAATTGGAACTATGTTCTATACAACCAAGAAAACTGGTACAGGCTTAGGATTAAATGTATGTTATCAAATTATTAAGGATCATAAAGGAAGAATTGATGTAGAAAGTATCCTTGGAGAAGGAACTACATTTACAATTACTCTCCCTTGTATTGCTGATGAAGAGCTGGATGATTAGAAAGATACCTTAAAATTAATTATATAGTTACCTCATATTAATCCAAATCCTAGTAAAAAAAGAAGTCATGATTACTCATGTCTTCTTTTACTTTATAAATATTTTATATTATGCTTCTACTTCTTTTCTCTCTTCCATTCTAAGCTGTAATAGTTCTCCTCTTTCTTTTAATAACATAGAAATTCCAAGGAATACAACTAAGATTACCGATAAAATTAATATATCATGTCCAATTAAGCTTAAATTATTTCCAGATATTATTTCTCTTAATGCTGATACGCAGTAAGTAAATGGCATATAAGGATTTATAACCTTAAAGAACTGTGGAACTAGTTCTAATGGGAAAGTTCCTGCACAAGAAGTTAATTGAAGAATCAATAAAACTATAGCAAGCAGTCTTCCCGCATCACCTAAGCTGAAAATCAAACATTGTATTATTGCTATAAAAGATAATGACATCAATATATTAAATAAGAAATATAACAATAAGTTTTGTGGTTTTAATCCAAGAGCCAAAACTGCTATACTCACAAGCACAGCTTGTAAAGTTCCTATAAATCCATAGGATAAATATTTACCAAGCACAGTAGCAATTGGTCCCGCATCCATGCTATCCCCAACCTTAGAAGAAATTACAAAAAACATCATAATAGCTCCCACCCATAATGATAATGGGATAAAATAAGATGTAAAGCCAGTACCATAATCCTTAACCGCATTCACCGCATCATCCTTCATGACAATAGGCTCACTTACAAACTTAGCCATGTCCTCGCTACTGTTTACGAGGTTTTTATCTAATTCATCTGCACCTTCATTTAACTTTTCTGATAATTCTATAGAACCATCTCTTAACTTTTCACTACCATCCTTTAGCTCTGGTATTTTGTTATTTAATTCTCCTAAGCCTACATTTAATGCCTTTGAGCCCGCTGATAACTGATTAACTCCTGAAACTAGTTCTGGCATCTTAACTTTTAACTCAGATAATCCACCATTTAGTGCTGTTGCACCAGAAGCAAGACTATTAGTTCCCTCAGTTAATTGTGGCATTTTTCCTTTCAACTGTTCTAAGCCACCTTTTAACTGTGATGCTCCTTCACCTATTTCGCCAGCTCCATTAGCTAAATTATCAGTTCCTGAAACTAATGTGTCCATTCCAGATATTAAGCTAGGCTTTCCACTATAGCCATTGTTTACTGCAGCATTTAACCCTTCAATAGCTGTTTTCAAGCTTGGCTTGCCCTCTGAATCTACATTAACACTATTATTTAAAGCACCCATTGCAGTTTTTAGTGACGGTTCTGTTGCTCCTTTATCCACATTTACTGCTGAGTTTAAAACCCCTACCATTTGTGCTAGTACCTGTACTCTTACAGTATCATCTGTTGCTGAATTATACTGTTTAGTTAAAGCGCCAATAACCTGATCTGTTGACATCCCATTAGATGATGGCACTGCACCATTATTTACTGTGTTGTTAAAAGCACTAAGTGCCGCAGAAATGCCTGACACTCCCTTATTTATGCTACTTACTCCTTGAACTAAGCTAGGAGAATTAGGACTTCCTACATTTACATCGTTATTTAAACTTTGTAAAGAATACCCTAGGTCACCTACACTATCCTTTACTTGTTTAATTCCTTGTAATAAACCTTTTAATCCATATGTGAGACCTAAAGGTTTTCCATTAGAATCCACCGCTGTAGTGTTTAATCCCTCTGATAATTTATTAGTTCCATCATAAAGGATATTTATTCCTGCAACCATTGATGGAGTGTTTTCATTTAATGAATTAATTCCATCCTTAAGCTGTGAAGAACCACTATATAACTTACCTACTCCCTCTTCCATCTGGGAAGAGTTACTATTTAACTTCCCAAGCCCCTCTGACAATTTAGTAGAACCATCATAAAGTTGATTCACTCCATCTGCCATCTCTGGAACCTTATTATTTAAAGTGCTTATTCCATCTGAAAGTTCCTTACTTCCATCTGCCGCTTTTCTCATGCCATCTTTTAATTGGTATAAATTATCGAAAGTAACTTTAGTATATTCTTCGCTAACATTTTGTACTATCTCAGCTTTCAGTTTATCCTCAACTCTTCCCCCTATCTGTGCTGCGAGAAAATTTTTCTTCTCATTAGCTGAATAAACAATAGAAGGTTGTTGTGGCTTTCCATCTTTAGCACTGATAATCTTTCTAGAAAAATCTTCGGGGATTACAAACATGGAATAATATCCATCACTTTCAAGTCCACTTTTTCCTTCCTCAAGTTTAACAAAATGCCATTGCACCTCTTTATTATCCTTTAGGTTTTCTAATATATCTTCTCCATAGTTTACTGCTTCTCCATCTTTAGTTCCTCCTTTATCAAGATTTACAAAGGCTACAGGTAGCTCTTGAAGTCTTGCATAAGGATCCCAGAAAGCAGCTAAATAAAGCAAGCTATAAAGCAATGGTACAATTATTATTGCTACAACTGAGACTCTGATGAACCTGTTTTTAAAGATACTAGAAATATCTTTCCAGGCAATCTTTGCAAATTTCATATTCCTCACCTCATTTATATTTTTGTACTGACTGGTCAGTTTAGTTATACTCCTTTTTAAGTTTAAAGTCAATATTGTTTTTAAAACCTTATAAGAAAGTTCATTAGTCACTGATTTAACCTAAACAAAGCATATCCGATACTTTATAATCCTGGATAAATAAAAAAATAAAAAGGGCTGCCTCATAATGCATAAATATGCTATATGATCAGTCCCTTCACTATGCTTTTAAGCCTCTTAAGCTGTATTCGATTAATTCTTCCACTACGTTATCTAAATCAATACTATCTATATTTATAACCTCATAAACCGCTGCAGAGCATAGAGTTCCAAAGAAGGCATAGGACATAAAGGATGCATTACCTTTTCTTACAACTCCAAGTTCCATAGCCTCTTCAAAGAAATCCTTAATTTCCTCTATAAAAAAGCCTAATTTATTTCTTAACTCTACTTGTCTAATCTCCTGACCCCATAACTGGCTCATGAGTACTTTGAAAAAGTCCTTATTTCTATACAATATAAAAAGCTGAGCTTTACATATTACTCTAAGTTTTTCTAAAGGATTTACCACAGTCTTAATATGTTCTTTTAATTCTTCCACCATTACCCCAAGTCCTTCTTCAATTATAAAGTTAAAGATTTCTTCCTTACTTTTAAAATGGTAATATAGTGTTCCCTTTGCTACTCCTGCAACCTCAGCCACTTGATCCATGGTAGTACCATTATAACCATGGCTAGAAAAAGACTTTATTGCAGCTTCAAATATAGCTGTTTTTGTTTTATTCATTTTTAATCACCCCAAACTTAATAAAGCAGTTCAAATGCTTTAGATCATATGTTAAAAATTAATCATAACTCAAATAGATTTAAAATAGGATTCTAATCCTTAGAAGATAAAATGTTATTCATAAAATATTATGCCTTAGTTTATCTTTCCTAAATCTTAGATTATAATAACATAGTTTTGCTTATTATACTACTTAGTATAATTTTTTTTAATAATCAATAAGATGTTGTTTATTCTCCCATCTGTAGCAATCTTGTTGAAGAAGCATTTATAGCAATTGCTCCTAATGGTGATGTAATTAAAATTGATAGAACTGCTATAGCTAAAATAACTTCTCCTGATGCCACTCCTAAAGATAATGGCACTGCTCCTATAGCTGCTTGAACAGTAGCCTTAGGTATATAAGCAATAACACAGAACACTCTTTCTTTCCAGTTTAAATTTGTTCCCATCATAGAAATCAAAACTCCTAGACTTCTTCCAACAACTCCAATTAAGATAACCACAATTCCCATAGCCCCTGCATTAAGTGCTACTCCTACATTTACCTCCGCTCCAACTAATACAAAAAGCAATATTTCTGCAAAAATCCATATCTTATTAAGCTTTAAAGAAAGTCTTTTTCCTACATGAGGCATCTTTTCAAGAATTATAAATCCAATAGTCATAACTCCTAAAAGCCCTGCAATTTCAATCTTACTTTTTAATAAAGTTTCTAGGGCCGTTAATAAAACTGATGCTCCTATAATAAGCAGTACTTTCTTTGTATCTCTAATATGATATTTTTTAAATACTCTTACCATAATAAACCCTATAATAGCTCCTGCTCCAATTCCTAGAAGAATTGAAACTGGAATTCCTAATAATTTTATTCCTATGTTAACATGATTTCCACTATATAGTCCTAAAAAAGTACTAAATATAGTGATAGCAAATACATCATCTATAGATGCTCCTGCTAAAATCAAGGTTGGTATACCCTTATTGGTTCCGAGCTTTCTTTCCATAAAACTAAGCATGGCAGGAACTACTACTGCTGGCGATACCGCCGCAATGATAAACCCTAGTATTCCGCCTTGTATAAAAGTGAATCCCAAAAATTTCATAGCTGCAAAGGCAATAAAGAATCCTTCAATTAATCCCGGAATGCAACTCATCTTAATTGCAGTTTTTCCTACCTTATTTAAATCTTCCCTACTAATTCCAATACCTGCTCTTAATAAAATAATTATTAGAGCTATTTTTCTAAAATCTCCTGAGGCACTTAAAACTTCTGGTTGTAACAAATTAAAACCATATGGTCCTAAAAACACTCCTAAAATAAGCATTCCTAAAAGTCCTGGTAGCTTTATCTTCGTAAAAAGTACATTTGCTAATAGGCCAAGTATAACTATAATTCCTAAACTAGTTGCCATAATATTTTTCCTTTCTTATAAAAACATAATGTTTTCTAACCCGTAATTAAACGCAAAAAAATCCTACAGGTATACCTATGGTACTGCCTGTAGGAGTCATTAGCATAATGCGGTTCAGGTGAACTCCATCACCTTTAACTTTATAAATTAATTTTACTAAACTTTCTGGAAGTTGTCTATAGCACTTCACATTGTATAAGCTATATAATTTGAAATTAGTTACTTCTTATTTACCTATACTCATTTAAGCTCTTAAACTTCCATAATTATTGGCATAATTATTGGACGTCTTTTTGTTTTAGCATATAAAAACTGACCTAAAGAATTTCTTATAGATGTTTTCATAGCTATCCAATTTATAGTCTTATTATCTAAGCACTTCTCTACTTCACTTCTTACAATATCCCTTGCTTCATAAATAAGACCATCAGATTCCTTCACATAAACGAATCCTCTTGTTATAATATCAGGACCTGCAGCAATGCTATAAGAAGCTTTTTCTATGGTAACAACCACAGTTAGAATACCATCTTGAGATAATAATCTTCTATCTCTAAGTACTATATTTCCAACATCTCCAACTCCAAGACCATCTACCATTATTGAACCTGTTTGAACTTTTCCTGCCACTCTTGCTTCTTTGCTGTTTATTTCTAATACTTGCCCAGTTTCTCCAATAAAGATATTTGCTTTATCCATTCCTAATCTTTCAGCTAGCATTCCATGTTGTATTAAGTGTCTGTATTCTCCATGAACTGGCATAAAATACTTAGGCTTCACTAGAGTATGAATTAACTTTAACTCCTCTTGGCATGCATGGCCTGAAACGTGAACTTCTTCTAAAGCATCATATATAACTTCTGCGCCTCTTTTAAACAATTCATTTATAACATTTGATATACACTTTTCATTTCCTGGTATAGGAGATGCGGATATAATTACTAAATCTCCTTTTGTTATTTGAATACTTCTATGTGTACCTGCCGCAATTCTTGTTAGTGCAGACATAGGCTCACCTTGGCTACCAGTAGTCATTACTGTAATTTTCTCACTTGGGTACTTGTGAATTTGGTCGATTTCAATAATAGCACCTTCTGGAATATGCAAATATCCAAGCTCCATTGCAACTTTAGATATTCTCTCCATACTTCTTCCACTGAAAGCAATCTTTCTTCCATGTGAAATAGCTGAATTTGCGATTTCTTGTAATCTATGAATATTCGTTGCAAAAGTTGCTACAATTACTCTTCCACTTGCCTTATCGAAGATTCTATTTAAAGATTCTCCAATCACCTTTTCTGATAATGTATATCCAGGACGCTCTACATTAGTACTATCCGCAAGAAGTAATAAAACTCCTTGTTTTCCAAGTCTTGCAAAGCGCTCTAAGTCCATGATTTCACCATCAATTGGTGTGTAATCTATTTTAAAATCTCCAGTGTGTACAATTCTTCCAATAGGGGTATGTATAGCTAATGAACAAGAATCTGCTATACTGTGACTATTTCTTATAAATTCTACGCTTATATCTCCAACCTTAATAACGCTTCCTGGTTTAACAACATTAAGTTCGCAATCTGTAAGGATATTGTGCTCTTCTAATTTATTCTTAACTAGTCCTAAAGTTAAGCACGTTCCATACACTGGCACATTAATTTGTTTTAATATATAAGGTAATGCCCCTATGTGATCTTCATGTCCGTGGGTCAAGAAAAACCCCTTTACTTTGTCCTTATTTTCCACCAAATAGGTTGCATCAGGAATAACTAAGTCCACACCATACATATCTGCTCCTGGAAAAGAAATCCCGCAATCTATTACAATAATTTCTTCTTTATACTCTATTACTGTAATATTCTTACCAATTTCCCCTAACCCGCCTAATGGAATAATTTTAATCTTATTTTTAACCTTGCTTTTCAATATATGTCCTCCTAATTTCTATAAATTTCTTTTGTTTTATGTTTATATCTCTTCTTTCTATTTGTTTTTTACTTGTGTGAATAAAACTCGTCATTAACTCTATTTAATAAAGGAATAGCTCCTAGATTTTCTATATTATAATAATTAAAAGTTATTAATTTTATATTCTTTCTCCGCGCTTTAACTTCTCAATAAATTCTGATAAATCACTTTTCTTTACTCTCCAGTGCCTGCCAATTTTAAAAGCTGGAATTTTCCCCTCTTGTACTAATTTATAAGTGGTAACTTCGCTTATTTTAAAATACTCTGCAACTTCGCTAACTGTCATAATTTCATTATCATTCATTACCTTTTGCTCCTCTTCTATCCAACCTATTAACTACATTTAATTTTACCAAGGATTTTTAAATACTAAATGCTATAAATAGGATTTTCCCTTTATCTCATCTATTTCATAACTATTATTTTCATAAAGTAAATTTTCAAGATATATTAACTTGCAAAAATTCAAACAAAAAACCTAAAGGTTATTTATTCCTTAAAAAGTCAATTTTGTAATAACAAACATCTTTTACTCATATGAATTTTTGCTTAATACTGTCCATTATATATTCTATTATATATGAATATGTTAAATTATAATAGGGTTTTATAAAATATATTTATTTTAACCTGTGCTTATTTAATTCAATTACACTATAATTAATTATACTTAATTATAAGTAATTATGTTTTATTTTATTTAATTGTGTTAAGCTACAAATAATCTCATATAATTATTTATTAGTATGTCCTAAAATTTCATTCCAAATCCATTTATAGGGAATCACCTAAAATTACAAAAGATCCCTCTTTAAAATATAATTCCTAGCAGTATTCCTAAACTCCTATATTAGAGAAAAAAATATCACTATATATCCTAATGGTGTACTTTATATGAGTACCATTACTCTTTAACTTCATCAATTCTTTATATATAATGGTATATAAGGTAACAAATCTATTTTTAAATAAACGCGAACTAATTATTAAGGAGTGATATTCATGGTGTCTCTTTCTAAAAAGGAATATAGAGAAGAAGTTTTAGCCCTTAGATCACAACTCGCTATTGATACTAAAAACCAGTGGGATAACATAATTTTAGATAAACTAATTAACAGTGATTATTACAAAAATTCCTCTGTTATTTTTACCTTTGTTTCTTTCAGAGATGAAGTTGATACTCATAAATTTATAGAGCAAGCCTTAAAAGATGGCAAAACTATTTGCGTACCAAAAGTGCCATCAAAAAAGCAAGGTATGGAAACACATATCATTAAAGGCTTTGAGGATTTAAAAGAAGGATACTTTGGAATTTTAGAACCAATAGACGGGTGCACAAAAGCTTCTCCCGATGACATTGATTTCATCTTAATGCCTGGAGTTGCATTTGATATGGAAGGGGGAAGAGTTGGCTATGGTGCAGGTTTCTATGATAAGTTTCTTGCTAAGCTAAACAATGCCGTACCAAAGATAGCTATAGCTTACGACTTTCAATTATACGAAAAAGTCCCTACAGATGAATTTGACATAAAAATCGATGGCATTATTACTAATAAAGACTTTATAATATTTTAAAACATTATAAAAAATCCTTTCAGAAATGCAGCTCTGAAAGGATTTTTATAATATAACTATAACTTACCTACTAATAATTCTTGAATCTCCCTTGCCAATGCCCAAACATTACAGTCCTGATTAGCAAGAATTACAACTGTTGTATCAAATGAAGGATAATAATTAAACTTACACGCAACTCCCGCATTCACTCCATCCTTTGTTACTAGCAGTATTTCATCATCCCCACTTCTGAAAATAAATTCAAAACCATATCCCATCTTAACAGTGGCTTTTTCGTACTCTCTATAAAGCTCCTTTGGTGAAAACAAGTCCATTGTGAGTTCCTTTGATAAAACACTTCCTTTATAAAGTTTACGGATAAACAAATCTAAATCACCTACAGTTGTATGAGCTCCTCCATCTGGGGATCCTACTGGTGGATAAGAGTATATATTCTTCCTCAACCCTATAACTTCATCCTTATCATTGCAAAGTGCACTATAACCTTCTGCTACATTTTCATTGATATCATCCATACTATAAAAGTCTGAGTTCACCATTCCTATTTTTTCAAAAACTTGCTCTTTAATGTACTGACGATATTTCTGTCCTGTAAGCTTTTCAATAACTAGTCCCAGCAAAACAAATGCAACATTATTATATCTGCATCCTTTTCCTGGCTCAAAGTTAGGCTCCTTATGAATAAATTGAGGCAAAAAATCAATAGTTTCTCTTATAGAGTAGTTTGGCTTAACCTTCCATATATCTTCATAATTCTCTCCTGCTTCCTCATCAGCATCATCTCCAATTCCTGAAGTATGAGTTAATAAATGATAAATATTAACTTCCTTTGAAATTGTAGTATCCTCTATCCCTAAAATTTCTAAAACTTTATCTTGAAAATTCAAAAGTCCTTTTTCAATTAATAGAAGTATGCCGACTACAGTAAATAATTTTGTGATAGATGCAGTATCAAATCTTGTGGATACTGTGTTTTTTATTTTCCATCCCTTATGCGCATAACCATAAGCCCCATTAAACAACGTAATATCTTCCTTTTTCACTAATATTGCTCCTGAGAAATCCTTATGCACTGCATAACTTTCAACAATCTCTTCTATCTGTTCTTGAATATTCATTACATATATCCCCCAATAACCTTACATATTTGCTAAATTAAGATTTCGTTTATCTTTCAGATTCAATTCCCAAGCTATTTCTCCACTAAAATATAACTTTTTAAGAATATAAAAATATTTATTCTTTTATTCTTATATTTTAAACAATATAAGAATATATAGTATCTATGCGGGTTTCAGAGTGTTACCCTATATTACGTCTATAAAAAACAATGTAAAAATCACTTATTATAAACTGTATCTAAGTGCTTGAATAAACTTGCTTCCCTATGGTTTTTATGGTGAAACTTTTATTATAATTTTACTCCACATTAACACTCTCCAAATTAAATAATTAGTAAATTTACTTTAGTTCACCTTCTAATTCCTCCACAATCTTCTTCCCTCTTGTATTGTTTGGATCTAATTCTATTGATTTTTTATAGTTTTCTAAGGCTAACTTCTTGTTTTCATTAATTAGATACATTTCACCTAAACTATCATATAGATTTGATGCTTTTGGAAATTCAAGGAGTCCTATTTTTAAAATCTCTATTGCTTTTTCTATTGCTTTCTCGCATAAAAAACCATATGCAGTAGAATTAAACTCTCTCTCAATGGCTATATAGCTTTCCTTATCCTTTTCTTTCATAAAGCTATAACTTTCTAAAGCAGCATCATAACCGCTAGAAATCAGTGTCCTAGCAATATGTCGTGCAAGAGATTTCTTAAACTTCTCTGGTTCAACTCCTATGATAATATCCATAATTGCAGAGCATAAGTTATTGAGAGAAATAAAATCTGCATTTGTCATTACAACTAATGCTGCATTGATTTCTGGAAAAAGCATCAAATTGCTTGCATACCCTGTGTCCCCACCACTGTGACTTCTAACCTTATTTCCTTTATATCCACCTAGAAACCAGGAAAGTCCTATTTCTGTGGCATAGCCCTCCCATCCTGTATTTCCTTGCGCTGTCCAAAGTTCTAAGTAACTATCTGATTCTAATATCTGCTTATTACCTAATGTCCCATGGTTCAAATTTGCAATAGCATAATTGCACATCTCTACTACATTTGAACAAAGGGTAGAACTTGGTCCATGGAAGCGGTTATATGGGAAAACTTCACTTACCTTTGGACCATATCCACCTTCAATTCCTAGAATATGAGGAGTTGTAAGTAACTCTTTTGAAAGTAATGGCTTATAAAAGTTACTTTCCTTCATATCTAGAATATCTAATATATTCTTCTTCATATACTCCTCAAAGGATACCCCTGAAACCTTTGCAATAACATCCCCTAATATTTCAAAAGCAATATTACTATAAGCAAATTTTTCTCCTGGTTCCCACATTAAGGTTTCAACTTTTATACTTCTAATATATCTTTCTAGTGCACCTTCATCATATTGAGGGTTATTCCATTCATAATCTTCTACATCTGGCATCCCTGAAATATGATTTAGCAATTGTCTAATGGTAATTTTTTTGTATCTCTCATCGTTAAGCTGAAAATACGGTAAGTATTCCACCAAACGTGAATCTAAATTAATCTTTCCTTGCTGAACTAATTGCATTATCCCTGTAGCCACAAAAGTTTTTGACACTGAGGCCATATGAAAAAGAGAATTTTCTGTAACTGATTCTCTTGTTTCAACATTTTTTACTCCAAAACCCTTTGTATAAATAACTTCCTTATTATAAACTACCCCTACTGTTAACCCTGGTATTGGTTCATTGTCCATAAATTCCTTAATAACTTTATCCAAGTTTTCTATTATTTTATTATTTATATTCATTTGTTTCTCCCCTTACATTTCTTTCTATATTAAAATTCTACTGTTCTATCCTAGAAGCTGCTTCAGTTTTTCCTTCAAGGATATAATTGAAAGGAAGAGAAAATTGAAGATATTTAAATACCCAATTCCCATTTTCTCGAATAAGTACTCCTTCAAGCCTAAATGGCCAAACATATTCTTCACCTCTAGCATTTTCTTTGAAAGTGTCAGCAATTCTTCTTCTTATATTAAAAAGCTTATCCTTATCATTTAAATCACTTTCAAATATATTGTTGATTATATCTACTGTATTTTCAAAGGCATCCTTTTCTGAAATTTCTTTCTTCATAATGCCATGGGTAACTACCCAAACCACATCATCATTGGAATTAATTAAACAATTTTCATGTTCTAATATCATCTCATCGTAACATGCTCTATGGTTTTTTATTAATTTCTTGATTTCTTCTTCATTACTACAAACAGTTTTGTCTGTGTTAACAATTAATGGATTGGCATCAGTGAAATACTTATTAGCAACTATGTGTATTTCCTTATCTGGACACAAATACTCCTTATTAAAATTTTGTAGAATTTTTGATATTTCATCTCTGTATTCTACTGCATTGTTAATAGAATACTCCTTGATTTTCATTTCTTCTTCCTTAAAACTTTCTATTTCATATCCAGTATTCTCGAGTCGTACATCAGGTAAATATCCCACTACTGGGAGTGAAAATTGTATTTGCCTTATAATCCATCTCGATTCCTTTTTCACGAGGATAAAAGAAATTCGTAAATCCCATAAATAATCTCTTTTCTCACCATCCCACTTATTTAATAAATGGCACAGCTTCCAATTGATTTCAGTTAACTTAACTTTATTAGGCATTTTACTAGTATCAGAAACTCCATCAAAATATTCTTTAATATATCCTAAATAACGTGCATAAGTATCATTGTTGCTTGCAAAAGAATACTTGATAGTAGCTGTAGTGTATATTAAAGCTGTGTTTCCTAGTGGAATTATGGTGGCTTCATCAGTGTTAATTCTTAAATCTCCCCAATACTCCCAATCCCCTAAAAATATTTCTTTAACTTCCTCATAACCTAGACACCATTCACCATTACTTGTACCAACTACAATTACATTTTCATCTTTATCAAATAATTTACCCATGAAGTTATCAATTTCCTTCAAATCTCTTTGTATATAACCCTCTTGAACTATATTTAGCACTTCCATTAATTCATTGTTTACTACATTTTTCATATATTAGCCCCCTTACTTATATCTTTCATTGTTTCGCTGTTATCCGCCCTAATTAAATGATATATTTACTTCTTTCCTAAACTAAAAAGACTGTAATAAAGCAAAGCCTTATTACAGTCTAAAAATATCTACAATATTTTACATAACAAAATAAACATACACTAAATAAATTCAATGAGTTCTATAACAGTAATTGGAAAATCTCCATACTTATTCCAATATTGAGAAATTCACATTACTAAGATACATAAGTGTATTATGAATTTATACTAGTAAGCTAAATGTAAAACAAAGGATTTTAATTTTAGTTCTATAAGTTTGACAGTGTCTACTTGCAAATCTTGAAAGAAGCACAACAAATAAACCCAATTTATTAGGCCGTTTAAAACTTCTTTAAATATTAAATTTCAATTTTGAAATTAATTAGCAAGTAGTAATCATCATTTTATAGTACCCCCTATGTGTTATATGTAAATTATATCCATTAAAGTAATAAAAGTCAATTAATTTACAAATACTTCTATATTCCTTTTATCGTCAGATAACATCATAAAACCCCCTTACAGATGGTGATTGTCACTTCCATCCACAAGGAGGTTTTTTATTAAGCTTTTACTAATTATTTACCGTGAATATAAAATCATATCTTCACTTCAACTTTGAAAGTCAACAGATCTATTAATTAAAATAGATTTATGTAAATCAACCCTATTTACACTTCTGAGCTATCTGAACCTAGAAAGCGGTTCTAGATTCAGATAGCTCTTTTATACATTTAACAACGTATATTTAACTTTATATTAATTGCCTTTTCTCAGGGCATTCTCTTTTTATAATACATTGAGATTTATGCTAGTCTCTATTTTGTTCTTCTGCTTTTTTGGCTTCCTCTTTTGCTTTTTCATCAGCTTTCTTATTAGCTTCTCTTAGCTTTTCTTCTGCCTTTTTAGCCTCTTCTCTAGATTTTTCCTCTGCCTTCTTCACTTCTTCTTTAGATTTCTTTACTTCTTCTCTAGCCTTTTCTTCATCCTTTTTAGGTTCTTCCTTAGCTTTTTCTTCTACTTTCTTTTCCGCTTCCTCTATCTTATTTTCTTCCACAGAAGCTTTCTCTTCTACCTTTTCTATCTTGTGATTTGCCTTTTCAACCTGCTTCATACCCAACTTAATTCTTTTTTCTGCTTGCTTAACAAGCTTCTTTACTTCCTCTTTTGCTGAATCAGCAAAGTCCTTTAATTCCTCAAGTTCATCCTTTAAAGCCTCAGCGCTCTTCACCTTTTCTTCTGCTAATATAATCGCCTCTGGGTCTCCATTTTTCTTTGCCTCTTCAAGATCTTTCTTTGCTAACTCAAACTGCTCTTTTGCATCAAAGAAAGCTGTCTTTGCCGCATAAAAAACATTAACAGCTGTAATTGCCTTATCCTGCTCATTTAATGCATTTTCAATAGCTAATTTAGACTCTTCTGGAGCTTTTTCAAGGATAGTCTTTAATATTTCCTCGCTTTTTATGTAGGCCTCATTAAGAGATTCAAGAGTTTGTACAGCCTCATCCTTTGCTTCAATAGCATTGTTTATATGCTCTGCAGCTGAAGCTAACATTTCCATGTAATTAGAAGTTGCTTCACTAGCAAGTTCTTCTTCGCCTTCATTTGCCATAACAGCTGCTTCTGCAACTCTTTCCGTAGCTAATTGAGCCTTAAGTGCCGCCAGCTTTTCTTCACTTTTAGTAATTGCAATTTGGAGCTTCTCTATAGCAAGCTCTAAATTATAAAAAGATGAGTTAGGTAGCACACCTGCTGAATCCTTTATTTCCTCTTCGCTTACTACTGCATCAGTTTCAGTAATTTTCACTTCATCTACTACTGTGTTAGTTTCAGTTTCTGCTGCGGTTTCATTTGTTATCTGGTTTGCATCTGTAGTAGCATTATCACTTGCATACGCCGTACCACCTATTCCTGTTAAATAAGTTGCTAATAATAATGCTATAATGTTCTTTTTCATTAATTATCCCCCCTAGTAAGTTTTAAATTATATATTAGTAATACGTTTCTTTCTTACTCCCAACTGGGGTGGGCAGATAAAGTTATTTTATCAATCTGAATATTACTTTTATTTATCAATTACAACTATCATTGCATTATTTATGATAAAACATTCTAAATAATGTAAATATGTTATTTACTTGGTAGGGTAATAAATAAATATTAGCTTAAATTATGATAATGACATTGAAAAATATGTATTTTTTAGTAAATTAATGTATATTATTGAAAAATATAGTATAATTAATATGAATAAGGATAAAAAAAGGGGGGAAACTGCTTAAAAGCAGCTATTATCATGGAAAAAAAAGAGTATTTAATAAAGAATGAATATGAAGTAAATAAACAAGTTGCATTTATTCTCTGTATTACAGCTGTAATCATTATTCCCATTGTATTTTCATTAATCTATTTTAGAATATTTCCAATCCCATTTGACACTGCAAAATTCCCATTAGCTTTTGCATTTATAATATTTTTATTATGTTACTTTGTAAGTAAATTTGGATATTACGATAAGCCCTGGTTTAAGTATTTTGCTATAATTACCTGTACCTTAGGGATAGCCTCTATATTTAGACCCTTTAAATGGAATGCTTACGTTGTACTATCTTTTCCCATAATTTTATCCGCAATGTATTTTGATAAGAAACTTGTTAAACTTACATTTTTTATTTCAATGTTGTCTTATTTAACTGTGGATTATTATGTTCAAGCTGATATGATTGCAGATGGTTTTTTTAGTGGGAGAACTGTATTAAAAGCATGGATAATTTCTTCAATATCAAACTTATTGAACTTCGCAGCAATTGTATTTGTTACTTTGAAGATTGTTGATAGGTCTAGAAAAATTATGTTGGGCCTAATAGGTGCGGAAGAACAATCCAAGCTACTTAATAAGATTACTAAGATTTTAAATAAAATTAAAGAGGTTTCTACTACTTTAAATGACTCGGCTAACAGTTTAAAACACATGGCTACTGAAACTAGCTACTCAAATGAGCTAATTGCAGAAAATGCTGGGAAAACATCTAAAACCTTTGAAGATACCATTACCTATATAGAAAACGCATCTATAACTATAAATAATATTTCTAAAGATTTAAAAGATATTGGAGAGGAAACTAGCAAGGTTAATGAAGCAGGAAATAGGGCAATAAAATCCTCTTCTAGCAGCTTAAAAGAAATTGAAAATACAGTGGAAGAAATGAAAAATATTCAAAAAGAGTTTGAAGAGAATAGGATACTAATTAAAAGGTTAGGAGAAAGGTCTGCTGAAGTAAGTGAAATATCTCAAGTAATTAGTTCTATTTCAAGTCAAACAAATCTTCTTGCACTTAACGCAGCTATAGAAGCAGCAAGAGCAGGGGAAATGGGGCGAGGTTTTGCCGTAGTTGCGGAGGAAGTACGGACACTTGCAGATAAGTCCTCTGAAGCAGCGAAGAATATTTCTATGCTTATTGATCAAGTATTAAGTGATACAAATAAAGCAATTGAAGCTACAGAAAGTAATATTAATAAAGTGGACAAAGGCTTACATATGGTTAAAAGATCAGGAGCTATGTTTAAAGAAACGGCTGAAATAAATGAAGAAGCTTACTATAAATTAAATAATATTACTAATTCTAATAAGAGAATTAACGAATATTCAAATACAATTGTAACAATCATGGAAAATATAGATAGACTTTCTAAGGAAGGAACTATACAAATGCATGAAATTGCCTCTTCCGTAGAAGAACAGGTTGCTTCAGTACAAACTGTAGTAGCTTCAGTGAATGAAGTTGATAGAATAGCTAATGAACTTTTTGTAATTTCAAAAGAATAAATTATTAAAAGCAATTAAAAAGTAGTTAAACTTTAAATTTAACTACTTTTAGCTTTATTGAGCAGAATTTACAAAGTACAAAAATTATCATATATTTCTTAGATATACAAGTCTCGACTAAGTTAACTTTAGAAGACTTTTAATAAATCTGATATTTCCTCAATAATATAATCATATTCTGTTACTTTTCCAAAGCCATAGCTTGCATAAACAAAAGGTATCTTTGCTAATCTTGCACCATCAAAGTCTCCCTGGGTATCCCCTACGTAAACTGGATTTTTAAGGTTATTTCTCTCTATAACTTTTTTAATATTTTCTCCCTTAACTAAACCAGTACTTCCTGCACATTCAATATCCTTAAAGTATTTTTCCATGTTATGATATTCTAAAAAAGTTTCTATATATCCACACTGACAATTACTTACTATAAATAGAGAATACTTTTGTGATAATTCCCTTAGGGTGTCTTCTAGTTTAGGATAAAGAACTCCCCCTTCTTTAAGTAATAATTCCTTTTCTACCTTACAACAAAGTTCCATAACCTTTTCTTGAGTTCCTTCATCCAAGTTTGGAAGTAATCTTGCACCAATATCCTTGATTAAAAGCCCCATGGTTCCTTGCAATTCTTTAATTGTTATTGGATCTCTTAATTCTCCTTTATCTGATATTACCTTATTCCAAGCTTTTAATATCACCTCAGTTGAATCCCATAGAGTTCCATCTAAATCAAAAATAATTGAATCTATATTCATGCACCTATCTCCTTTTATTCCCCTATACTATTTATGTTATTTATCATATATATTATAAATCTACTTTATACAAAATAAACCGCACTTCTTATACTTAATAGCATCGTCGAAGTGCGGCATTCATTGAACTTATTTAAATTTTTATCTATTATGCTAATTAAAAAAGTTAAAAAACTTTTTTAATTATTCAACAGTTACTGATTTTGCAAGATTTCTTGGTTTATCTACATCGCAGCCTTTTTCAATTGCCATATAGTAAGAGAATAATTGTAGTGGAATTACTGCAATTACTGGCGCTAATAAGTCCATTACTTTTGGAATATAAGATACTGAGTTCACTGATTTTTCTATCTCAGTGTGGCCTTCTTGTGCAAAGGCATATACCTTAGCTCCTCTTGCTGAAACCTCTTTTATATTGCTTACCATCTTGTCATATAAGCTTTCTTGAGTTGCCATTGTTATTACAATGGTACCATCTTCTATTAATGCTATTGGACCATGTTTAAGTTCTCCAGCAGCATATGCTTCTGAGTGAATATAAGATATCTCTTTAAGCTTTAAAGATCCTTCCATCGCCACTGCATAGTCAAGTCCTCTTCCTAAGAAGAACATGTCTTTATGCTTAGAAGTTTTTGTAGTGAACTTTTGTAGTGTTTCTTTATATTTTAAAACTTCCTCAGCTTTTTCTGGAAGCTTTAACATTTCTGTTTTTATATTTTCAATCTCTTCATTTGTTAGAGTTTCTTTGTGCTGAGCAAAGAATAGAGCAATAATATACATTGCTATAAGCTGAGTTACATAAGCTTTTGTTGATGCAACTGCGATTTCTGGACCTGCCCAAGTGTATAATACATCATGTGCTTCTCTTGATGCTGAGCTTCCTACAACATTTGTTACAGCAATTACTCTAGCACCTTTTGATTTTGCAAGTCTTAAAGCTGACATAGTGTCTGCAGTTTCTCCAGATTGGCTTATAACTATCATTAATGTGTTTTCATCAATGATTGGATCTCTATATTTAAACTCTGAAGCTATATCTATTTCTACTGGTATTCTTGCAAGCTTCTCTATAACGTACTTACCTACAACTCCTGCATGATAAGCTGTTCCGCATGCAACTATATAAATTTTATTTAAATTCTTTATTTGTTCTTGTGTTATATGAATATCATCAAGTTTTATTGGTTGACCCAACATAATTCTTGATGTCATTGTATCTTTTATTGCTTTTGGTTGTTCATGAATTTCTTTAATCATGAAATGCTCATATCCACCCTTTTCAGCAGCATCAGCATCCCAAGTTACATGGAATATATCTTTATTTATTTCTTCTTCTAAATTGTTATATAGTTTAACCCCATCTTTTGTTAATACAACAAACTCTTTATCTTCTAAAAGATAAACATCTCTTGTTTGATTTAACACTGCTGGAATATCTGAAGCAACGAAGCTTTCGTCTTTTCCAAGACCAACTACTAGTGGGCTCTCATGTCTAACCGCAACTAATTTGTCAGCTTCGTGAGTTGTAACAACCCCAATTGCATAACTACCTTCCATTTTTTCAGTTGCTTTGATTACAGCTTTTAAAAGGTCTCCCTCATAATAGTAATCTACAAGATTTGGAATTACTTCTGTATCTGTTTCAGAAATAAATTCATATCCTTTTGAAATCAACCATTCTCTTAAAGAAATATAATTTTCAATAATTCCATTGTGAACAACACTTACTGTTCCTTTAGCATTTGTATGGGGATGTGAATTCACATCTGATGGTGCACCATGTGTTGCCCATCTTGTATGCCCTATACCGATATTTCCTACTACAGGACACTGGTTAAGCTTTGATTCTAAGTTGGCAAGTCTGCCTTTACACTTAACAACCTCTAAATGTCCTTCATTTAAAATAGCCACACCAGCAGAGTCATACCCTCTGTACTCTAATTTGCTTAATCCCTCAATAAGAAGTGATGAAGCTTCTCTCTTTCCAAAATAACCTACAATTCCGCACATAAAAAATCTTCCTTTCAAAATTTAATTTTGTTTATGAATAAGAAGAATCACATTTTGTATAGCATTTCCCTAATGCCAATATCTTATAAACAATGAAGATATTTTACATAATCAACTTAATGATTTATTTTAACCTCTTCAGTAACATACCTATTTATGCCTAAATAAAAATAGGAAATGCACACTAAGAAATTAGGGTTAAAATTAAGCATAGCAAAAAATACTAACTCAAAATTAGTTAAATCCTTAACTTATCCAGGTATGAATTATATTCATACATAATAAAGGTTTTGACACCAGATCGTTTTGTCACAGAAATCACTTCCTGCTTTTATCAATCGTTAACGGTAGTGCGATACCGTGGGGCACCCGCCGAAGATTCGATACTCCCCATCCTCGTCAACTTATGTGGCTTATTTAATAATAGTAAAGTAAAATATTTATCCTACTTTGCTAATAAAACAATACACAATAAGTCCTGGCGCTTAGTTAAACTTATTTAAATTATGAAATTTAACCTCAGTTTATTATATTCTGAATAAGCTAAATGGTCAATGTTATTTTCTAGAATAAAAGGATACTTGTAATTTTTTTGAAATTTTTATAAAAATAACGTCAGTTTCGTTTAACAACAAAACAAAATTTCAATTTCTATTTTTAGAAGATAAAACACTTAACCTTTCAATAAATAAAAAAATGATAGTAAGAAGCAATATGGCTCCATACTATCATTTTTATTATTTATTAGCTTTTTCTTCTATTAATTTAGCAAGAGATGTTGCCATTTCATCAAGTTCACTTTGAACTTTTCCTTCTAGCATAACTCTAACTAGTGGCTCAGTTCCTGATGGTCTGATTAATACTCTTCCACATCCAGCTAACTTCTCTTCCATTTTTCTAATCTCAGCTGCTATTTCTTCATCCTTAACATGAATATCCTTCTTATCATTTGGAACTTTAGCATTAACAAGAACTTGTGGAAGTTCTGTCATCATAGCTGCAAGTTCACCTAAGGACTTTCCTGATTTTTTTATTACTGTAGCAAGTTGTAACCCTGAAACAAGACCATCTCCTGTAGTGTTAAAATCTAAGAATATTACATGCCCTGATTGTTCTCCACCTATGCTATAGTTACCTTTTTGCATTTCTTCAAGAACATATCTATCTCCAACTTTTGTTTTGATAGTTTTAATATTTTCTTCTTTTAATGCAATATCAAGACCAAGATTACTCATGACAGTTACCACAACCATATCCTGATTTAACTTTCCAATTTCCTTTAAATGCTTAGCAGCAATGCATATCATAAAATCACCATTGATAAGGTTACCCTTTTCATCAACAGCAAGACATCTATCTGCATCTCCATCAAAAGCAAGTCCTAAATCACATTTGTTTTCTACTACAAACTTCATTAAATCTTCTGGATGAGTAGATCCACAGTTTCTATTTATATTTATTCCATCTGGATTGTTATGAATAACAAACACTTCAGCTCCAAGTTCCTTTAGCGCTATTTCAGAAGTTTTATATGCTGCTCCATTGGCGCAGTCTATAGCTATTCTTAGTCCAGTTAAGTCTCCATCAATAGTTGATTTTGCAAAGGCTACATAATCTTCTATAGCAGTATCCACAACTAACTTTCTTCCTACCATTTCTCCTGTAGGAGTTGGTACACCTTGAAAATTGCTTTCTATCACTTCTTGAATTGTATCTTCTAATTCATCACTTAATTTAAATCCATCTTTATTAAAGAACTTTATTCCATTGTATTCTACTGGATTATGAGAAGCAGAAATAACTACACCTGCATCTGCACCATATTTTCTTGTGAGATAAGCTACTGCTGGAGTTGGAACTACGCCAACACACACTGCTTCTGCTCCCACTGATAATATTCCAGAAACTAATGCTGCTTCTAACATATCTCCTGAAATTCTTGTATCCATACCTACTAGTATCTTAGGTCTGTGTGTTCCTTCTGTTAGCACATGTGCCCCTGCTCTTCCTAAGCTATATGCAAGTTGTACTGTTAACTCTGTGTTTGCTATTCCTCTAACACCATCAGTACCAAATATTCTACTCATGTAATTCCCTCTTTTCCATATTTATCAATATATAAACTATGTTACTATCATTATTCATACAAATTTAATTATAATATAAAGTGATAATTATCACAATAATAAAAAACCTGGTAATCTCATGGGTTTCTGCATAAAAAAAACCCGTGGGAACGGGTTTTGTACTACAATATTGAAATTTTAACACTCTGATTTTCAGAGTTTTTTAGTTCTACCAACTCGCCTATAGCATTTTGTTCAATAGCCATTAAGATCAACTTTGCGAGTTTTTCTGAATCTAATTCCTCTAATCCCTTAATATTTAAATTTGGAATTTTTCCGAAGTTCCTAATTATCATGGACACAAATTTTAATGGCATTGTTAATTTAGTTGGTTCCTTATTTGCATCCTCATTTAATATTATATATAACATTCTACCTTTTACTGGTTTATATAAATTGTCAATCATAGTATTGGCCTTATCAATAGATATCTTCCCATTTTTTAGTGAAGATAATATATTATTTAATTCCTCCTTCAATAGAATCCTCCATTTTAAAGTGCTATATTCTATTATATGAGGTAATTATTCTATTAATTACTATTAGGTATCTGAAATACAATAACAAATCAAAGATGACTTATATAGATGCATTGGCCATTAGTTGTTCTACCGAAGAATTCTCACTATCATAATTTATAACTTCTTTGCAGCCTTTAAGCATACAGAAACCAATCATTTCAATTAGAAGTATTATAAATCCTCCACCCATAACGATTTTTAAAGGTAATACTTCTCCTAGAATTCCTCCTAGTAAGGTTCCAAGTGGAGATAAACCCATAACCAAGGATTGAAATAATGCAAAAACCTTTCCTCTCATCTCTCTTGGCACAATCATCTGCATGGTTGCAGATAATAAAGTATTAATTATGGCATTTCCTAACCCCTGTAAGAAAAACAGTCCTGTAATAATGTAAAAATTATTAGAGAATAAGAACAATATAGGGCAAATGCAAAGTAATATGGAACCAATAATAAATACATTGAATTTCTTCCTACAAGGTATAGTAACTACAGATAATAGTAAACTTCCCGCAACCATCCCTAAAGATTCTAGAGCAATTGCATATCCATATTTTGTTGGCCCCAAAAACTCCATAGATTTAAAGTACGGTAAAACTAACAAGAAAGCACCATTAGCAACAAAATTTATAAAACATGCTGTTAGGGTAATTCTTCTTAAAGCTTTGAAATTCCAAGTAAACTTAAAACCTTCTTTAAAATCTTCTAGAAAGGTAACTTTTTTATCACTCTTTTCAATTGGTGGCACAACTATAAATATCTCTGTAAATGCTGAAAATAGAAAAGATATCCCATTAAACAAGAACATATAGGCTGCTCCAAAGACAATATATAATCCTCCCCCTATAGCATTTCCTATCATCTGCATACTTGTACTTGACATAGTGGAAATTGAGTTTGCCTTAAGTAATTTAGATTTAGGTACTATATCTGGTTGTACAGAACTTATTGCAGGATTAAAGAAAGCTGCACATAAGCCATTTATAAGAGCTGTACCAAACACCATCCATATTTCAATGAAATTGAGTAGGGCAGCTACCCCTATAAGAGTATTAAATACCCCCCTGATAAAATCCGTTATTACAATTACCCATTTCCTGTCCCATTTATCTACTAGTACCCCAGCAAAAGGTGTTAAAATAAGGTTAGGAACCATTGATGTTGCCATCAAACTCCCCATTAATGCAGTTGAACCAGTTAGATCTAATATCCAAAAGCCTAAGGCAATTGAATACACAATATTTCCAAGAACAGACACTAATTGCCCCTGCCAAAGTAAGAAAAAGTTTTTATTCCACAATCTCTCTGATTTATTTAAATCACTATTTTCTATATTATTTCCTTGAGCTTCTTTTTGTAATTTTTTTTCATCATTTTCTCTTTCTATCATGCTACACCCCAAATTATTAATTACATAATCTTATATTCACTTATCTTAAAGTTATTCTTTTTATTTATATTTTTATGCCCCATGATTATAATTTCTCATTTTCTAGCCCACTTTTGTTTTGTTATTTAAATGCTGTTATTAAAGTCCCAGCAATCTGCGTCCTGTGATGAGCTAATACCACTTATAGAAAATTGCAGAGTTTAAGTCTCGAAAATGCTGTTTATCGAATGAATTACTTCATTTCTATTAATTCTTTATTTATGAGATTTAAGTTCCATGATTTTTATTGAAACTTACTTACACAACCTTAAGCTTTAATTTTTCAATAAATTTTGCTAAAGAAATTTTCACTACAATTCTAGCATTCTTATCAATAATGATTTCACTTTCATTAGTTACGCCAACACACATTGAAACTCCAAGCTTTCTTGCTAAAATAATTGTTCCGTGATTTCCTTGAAGAGTTTCATAATTATCCATTATAGTATCAACCATTAACTTTCCTTCATCTATGGTTATATCCCCCTTAATTAGGGTATTGTCAAGAATACTCATAGACAGTATTGCTTTAAAACTATAAATCTTCTGCTCACCATATAAATTTTTATATATATCTAAAGCCTCACTTGATATTGCTTTATTGCTTATAAGGACTTCTTCGCTAACATTTTCCACATCAATTTTTGTAGAAAACATATTGGCAAGGTCATCTAGTGGCATATCATCCTTTAAAGAAATAATTTTATTAATCCTATCTAATATTTTATCTTTAGGAAAATATGTTTCCTGGCCTGTAAAGCTTGATTTTTTAATGAACCACTCTTCAGGAATTAAATTTTTTCTTTTCCATCTATAAAGCTGTCCATAAGATATTCCAGTGACACTTAATATATCTTTTTTTGAGATTAATTCTTCATCCATAGCTAGCAACGTCTCCTTGTGATAAATTAAATGTAATTTATCATGTTTATTAATTTTTAACTTAAAAACATTGTATAATTAAGGTTAGTTATGAAAGATAAACTTATAACATAACAATGTTTTATATTGAATTTATTTTATATCTTTCTTGTTTCCTCTATTACAGCATTATCTTCTACTTTCAACTCTCCTGAATACTCTACCACTTTAATTCTACAGCCATTTCCAATAGTAATGTTTTCTCCTCTCACTACTTCTGCTATGGTATTTTCTAATTTAATTTCATCTGCTTCAATAGATTTTACTTTTAGGTATCCATAATTATTTCCAAAGGTCTTTGTAAGCCATCCCAATAAACCATTATTGTTAATAGGCCTTTCGCTTACAATAACTTTCGTTGATCCAATTTCCTCAACTGAGCTGTCTCCACCAACATGGATATACACCTCATCTGCGTTAATCATTCCACCCACTCTGAAACTTCCACTTATTTCTACCAGTTCACCTTCCATATTTTTCTCCACTGTAGCTGATCCTGATACCCTAATGTTCTCACCATAAATTCCGCCTAATATAGTTCCTGATCCTGATATCCCAAAATCTCTTCCTCTAAAATCTCCTTCAATTTTTCCACTACCACTGATTTTAAAATTATCTGCTTTCACATCTGAAGTTATCTTACCGCTTCCACTAATTTTTCCTTCTGTACAGTTTAATGATCCAGCAATAGTTCCACTTCCACTAATCTTAAAATCATTTGTAGTTATATTTCCCTCTACTTTCCCACTACCACTTATTTTGAAGGTGTTGCACTCCAAGTCTCCAAAAACTTTGCCACTTCCACTTATTGATACCTCGTCGTATTTACCACCATTTACACTTCCACTTCCAGAAATCCTTAATGAACCAACTTGCTCGTTATTTATCATGATAACCCTCCATTTATATAATGTTTATATAGATTACTTTAAATATTTTACACTTTAACGTAACATTGTTTTACTACTATGATACCAGTGTAACATAACATTGTTACGTTGTAAATATATATTATTATTTTTCTTTTATTTATTATCCTGCATATTAAAAACTTTTCATTCATAGCAGTTAATCTAATAAATATAAATTTAATTCTCTTAAGTGAACTTATAAACAAGATACTTTTCTACAATACCTTCTATAAGAATGTTTAACTTCACTAAAATCTACTCTTCAAATAGAGAATTCACTAAAAGAGGATGAGACCCTCTCAACCAAAATATAATTAAAAGCTTTTGTTAAACCTTGGAATTGCACCATATACCAACTTTCCTAAATCTGGTTTTATCCATTAATATAATTATATTACATCCTTTTGAGTTTGTGAATATAAAACTTAACTACCTTAATTAATATTATTAATTAAATAAATTAAATTAATATCAATATTAATAATGTTCACTATATTAATTTATTTTCATATTTCACTTATACATTTCATAGCCATTATAAATTACTATGTTACTTAAGCTTGAGAATTATTCTTCAATAAAAAAAAGACAAGAAAATTCTTATCTTTAGATTAAACAATAACACTTATAACTTTCATCTAATCATAATACAACTGGTATTTATTAAAATACAATTGAACTTAAATAAATTATTAAACAAATATGTATTATCAAAAATACCGGCACGAACACTTTAAATTTTAAATGTTTTGTCTTATGCCTAAATACAGTCATTCCAAGATATACTCCTAAGCTCCCAAGAAGAAAGGCAACTATCATTAGGGTATTTTCACTAATTCTCCATTTATGTTTTATAGCCCTTTTTTTATCCACATACATTAAAATAAATCCTAAAGTATTCACAAATAATCCAGTATAGATTAATATCTCATAAAATTTATCCATTTTCACCCACCCTTAATAGTATTGTTATTTAATCTTATCATAATATATTACTATTATTGTATAAAGACTTAATTTTTAATGTTTATTTGAATTCTTATACTTACCTCTGCACTACTTTAGCGCTTGAAATTTTTGCAATTCTGTTATAAAAAAATTAAACCCCTCAAAAATGAGGGGTTATTTTAAAATCTATTTAACGTATGAAGCTCCTACTTCTAGGGCTTTTCTGTTAACCTCAAAGAATTTTTCTTTTCCATGATCTCTTAGAGATTGAAGTAAAACATCCATAGAAACTATGTTTGTTTTAGCAACTAATGCTCCCAAAAGAACCATGTTTGCTATTTGCTTGCTTCCTAGATTAGCTGCTTCAGTTTGAGCTGGTATTTTTATTATTTCAACATCTTCTCTCACTGGCTCTCTATCAACTAGGTCGCTATCGATTATCAATAATCCACCTTTAACTAAGTCTTTTTCAAACTTATCAAGAGATGGTCTATTCATAACTACAACAGATGTTGGCATAGTTACTATTGGAGATCCTACTTGATCATCAGTAAGTATAACTGAACAGTTAGCAGTTCCTCCACGCATTTCTGGGCCGTAAGATGGTAACCAGGAAACGTTCATATTAGCATCCATTCCAGCATAAGCTAAGAATTTTCCCATGGATAATATTCCTTGTCCACCGAATCCTGCAAAGATTATTTCTTGTGATGCCATATTACTTTACCTCCTCAGTAGTATCTTTTTTAACACCTAGAGTGTAGAATGGCATCATGTTATCTCTTAACCATTTCATTGACTCATTTGGTGATAATCCCCAGTTTGTTGGGCATATTGATAGTACTTCAATTAAAGAGAAACCTTTTCCATCTATTGCATTTTGGAAAGCTTTCTTTATAGCTTTCTTAGTTTTTGCAACATTAGGAACACTGTCAGATGAAACTCTTTCAACATAGCAAGCTCCATCTAATGTAGCTATCATTTCAGACACTCTTATTGGATGTCCTTGTGTTTTTACATCTCTTCCATATGGTGAAGTTTCTGTAACTTGTCCTGGAAGTGTTGTTGGAGCCATTTGTCCACCAGTCATTCCGTAAATACAGTTGTTTACGAAGATTGTAACCATATTTTCTCCTCTAGTTGCAGCATGAACTATTTCAGCTGTTCCTATAGCAGCGAGGTCTCCATCTCCTTGGTATGTGAATACTACTGCATCTGGGTTTGATCTTTTTATTCCTGTTGCTACTGCTGGCGCTCTTCCGTGTGCTGCTTGGAACATGTCACAAGCAAAATAGTCATATGCTAAAACTGAACATCCAACTGGTGCAACTCCAATTGCTTTATCTAAAACTCCTAATTCTTCTAATACTTCTCCCACTAATCTGTGGATTGTTCCATGAGTACATCCTGGGCAGTAATGGGTAGGTACGTCTAACATTGCTTTAGTTGGTTCAAAAACTATAGCCATTATCTAGCACCTCCTACAATTTTCTTAACATTTTCTAAAATCTCAGATGGGTTTGGAACCATTCCACCAGATCTTCCAAAGAAGTGAACAGGTTTTCTTCCTTCAACAGAAAGTCTTACATCTTCAACCATTTGTCCACAGCTTAACTCCACTGAAAGGTATCCAAGCTTAGTATTGTTTATTGTTTTCTCGAAAGCTTCAGCTGGGTATGGCCATAATGTTATTGGTCTTATAAGTCCAAGCTTTATACCTTCTTTTTCAGCTAACTTAACAACATTTTTGCAAATTCTTGATGTTGTTCCGTAAGCTACCATAACTAAATCATTTTCTCTATCACAATTATATAATTCATATTTAACTTCATTTTCTTTTATAGCTTTATATTTTTCTTGAAGATGCTCATTGTGCTTTTCTAATCCTTCTGGTGCAAGATATAAAGAGTTAACAACGTTGTGCTGTTTTCTTCCTCTTAAACCATTTGCAGCCCAAGTTTTTTCTGGAAGAGCTTTAGGTGCTCTTTCTTTAAACTCTACTGGCTCCATCATTTGTCCAAGCATACCATCTCCCATGATCATAACAGGAGTTCTGTACATATCAGCTACATCAAAACCATCTTGAACTAAGTCAACCATTTCTTGTATTGAAGCTGGTGCATAAACAGGCATGTTAAAATCACCATGAGCTCCCCCTTTAGTTGCTTGGAAGTAATCTGATTGTGCAGGTTGAATTCCGCCTAATCCCGGGCCTCCTCTAACTATGTTTACGATTACACAAGGTAGCTCAGCACCCGCTATATAAGATATACCTTCTGCTTTTAAGCTTATTCCTGGAGAACTTGAAGATGTCATACATCTTACTCCTGTTCCTGCTGCTCCATAAACCATGTTTATAGCTGCAACTTCACTTTCAGCTTGAAGAAATACTCTTCCGATTTTTGGCATTTGTCTTGAAAGATATGCTGAAATTTCTGTTTGTGGTGTTATTGGATATCCAAAGAAGCACTGACAGCCAGCTTTAATGGCAGCCTCACCAATAGCTTCATTACCCTTCATTAATACTTTTTCTGACATGGGTACAACCTCCTTATGATTTTTCAACTGTGATTACAAGATCTGGGCACATTTTGCCACAGGAAGCACAGCCGATACATTCAGACATTTTCTCTTCAGTTACTGTTGCTGGATGGTAACCCTTTACATTTAACTTTTCAGAAAAGCTAATTATTTTTTTAGGGCATACAACGATACAGTGACCGCAACCTTTACATCTTTCTTCTCTAAAGAATACTCTTGACATAACTTCTACCTCCTTAAACTATGAAGCGATTTTTATGTTAACCTATAAAGCTAGTATATGCTCGTACAACTTTATTTTACTAGTTGACACCTTCAGTGTCAAACTAGTCATAAATATTTAACAATTGCAACTATTCCATTAGTTTGCAATGCTACTCTTCCCATTTTCTCCATGGTGGTAGCATGAAAATTTCTATAGGGAATATTTCTCCATGAACTTTTTCTTTTACTTCTTCCACTTTATCCACAGTGCAAACTGTATAAGCATGTGGCAAGTTTAGTTCTTTGGAAAGCTTTGAAACTACTTCATCACCTTTTATTATGTGTTCTGAAGTTGTTTCATAGGATAAATTTGTGTTTGAAATTAAATGTGTTGCTTTAAGTCTTGATGCTTTTTCTATTTCATGAATAAACTCTTTTGTATCTTTATCATTGGATGTAAATGGTCTATTTTGGTTTACAACAAAATACATGTCATATGGTTCTTCTTTAAAGAATCTATTGTATTGTCCAAGGGCTATTGACCCTGCACCATCTCCGCCAACATCAAATACTACATCATAGCTCTTATCATTAAACACAGCAATTACTTCTGCTGGAACTACCATAAGTTCTGCATTTACAAAATCAGGATTAGAAGAAATCACACGAATGCCATATTCTCCTAACATGTTTCTAAGATCTCTAACGCAGAAATAAGGGTTTACTATGTCTAAATCAACAATTGCTACTTTCTTTCCTTGCTTTGCTAGGCTTATAGCATAATTTATTGCAATTTCTGTTTTACCACTTCCGAAATGTCCTGTAAAAACCCTAATTCTACTCATTTATATCACCCTTTTTTAGTTAGTCATCTTGTAAAATAACAAATGAAGGTTTTTCATTTGTTATTTTACTATGGATGCCTTATTTATATTCTTTAGCAGTTTCTTCTCCTCTTAATACTCTTAAACCACCTTCTGCAAGAGCTAAGATTTCATCTTCTCCTGGGTAAACTACAACTTGAGAAATGAATTCAACTCTTTCTTTGATGTAGCTTACAAGATTCTTAGAGTAAGCAATTCCACCAGTAAGAATGATTGCATCAACCTTACCACTTAAAACTGCTGCAGCTTTACCTATTTCTTTAGCTACTTGATATCCCATTGCCTCGAAGATTAATTTAGCTTCTTTATCTCCAGCAGCAGCTCTATCATCTACAGCTTTAGCATCATTTGTTCCAAGGTATGCAACTATTCCGCCTTTACCTGTAATCATTTTTTTGATTTCACCTTCACTATATTTTCCACTGAAGCAAAGTTTAACTAAATCTCCAACTGGAAGTCCACCACTTCTTTCAGGTGAGAATGGACCTTCTCCATCTAATGCATTGTTAACATCTACAACTCTACCTGCTTTATGAGCTCCAACAGATATTCCACCACCT
Source organism: Clostridium sp. (assembly GCF_036642255.1). Classification (GTDB taxonomy): domain Bacteria; phylum Bacillota; class Clostridia; order Clostridiales; family Clostridiaceae; genus Clostridium_J. The sequence continues at coordinate 90,157 of NZ_JAVWDJ010000009.1, forward strand.
AGGTGAGCAACTATTAGATTTAATTCACTATAATCATTCTTAACTTCCTTTGCATATCTCTTAGCAACTGCTTTTTGATTTAATGCATGGAATATACTAACTCTTTCGATTTCTGGCATACCTGATACTCTTGCTATCTCGTCTAATTCATCTACTACTACTGGGTCAACAATATATGCTGGAATATCTAATCCTTTTGCTATTTCATTTGCTATTATTCCACCTATATTTGAAGCGTGTTGTCCTAATACACCCACTCTTAAATCTTCAAGCATAGCATCATTAACAGCATAAGTACCGCCTTCGATAGGTTTTAAGAGTCCACCTCTACCTACTACTGCACTTAATGTTGTTATGTCAAAATTCTTATCTTTTAACACATCTAAAATAACATTCTTTCTAAAGTCAATTTGATCAACTATAGTTGCATATTGACCAATTTCTTCAGCTGAGTGTCTTAAAGTCTCAATTAATATTTCTTTTTCATCTTCATAAACACCAATTTTTGTAGAAGTTGAACCTGGATTCAACATTAATAATCTATAAGCCATCTTATGTTCCCCCTATTATTTTGCTTCTGCAACAAGTGCAGCTAGTGCAATAGAATTCATTTTTGTTTCTGGAGAGTCTGCTCTTGAAGTTACTATAACTGGTGCAGCTGCTCCTGCAAGTAATCCACCACTATTAGAGTTTGTTGTATATGTTAAGCATTTATACATTGCATTACCTGCTTCAATGTTAGCCATTAGTAAAATATCAGCTTTTCCAGCCACTGGCCCTGATATTTTCTTATGATGAGCTGCTTCTTCAGAAAGTGCATTATCAAGAGCTAATGGTCCATCGATAATACAACCTTTTATTTGGCCTCTTTCACTCATTTTAGAAAGATTTGCTGCATCTAAGGTTGCTGGCATTGCTGGGTTAACCACCTCAACTGCACAAATAGGTGCAACCTTTGGCATTTCTATGTCTAGAGCATGAGCTACTTGTACCGCATTTTTGATTATATCAACTTTTTCCTTTAATTCTGGATACATATTAAAAGCAGCATCAGTTATAAATAATAATCTATCATAACCTGGCACCTCAAATACCGCTATATGAGACATTTGCTTTCCAGTTCTTAATCCTACTTCTTTATTTAAAACAGCTCTTAGGAAGGTTGCAGTATCTACAAGTCCTTTCATCATCATATCAGCTCTTCCGCTGGATACAAGTTTCACTGCTTCTAATGCCGCAGCATTGATATCTTTAACATCAATAATTTCAAACTCATCAATATTCATTTTAATATTGTTTGCTATTTTAACTATTTCTTCTTTATCTCCTACAAGTATTGCATTTGCTATTCCATTAGCCTTTGCATCTCTTACAGCTTCTAATACTGGCTCATCTTGAGCTACTGCTACTGCAACAGTTTTCATTTTTTGAGATTTTACTTTTTGTATTACTTCATCAAATGTTCTAATCATTTTGAGACCTCCCTTAACTTATGTTAAATAATTAAAAGGTTATTTTTGTGTTACAACTTCAAAGTAGAGCTAACTTCTACCAAAGTTTTTTATATAATATAACTCCCACTTAATATCTTTAAACCTATCCATCATATTCTTTCATATGTATAAGTGTACCTAATAAAAATATATAGTGAAAATTTAACCTTACAAAATATAGTTAGATTTTAACTTCATTTTCGTAAACTTTAGCATTTTCTAATCCTTGAACCACTCTTAGTGCACCTTGGGCAAGAGCAATCATCTCATCTTCACCAGGAACTAGTTCCACTGGTGCTATAAAGCTCACATATTCACTTATCCATGCTGTTAATCTTTTATTGTGTGCAAGCCCTCCAGTTAGGATAATAGCATCTACCTTCCCACAAAGAGTTGTAGCCATTGCTCCAATTTCCTTTGCAAGTTGATATGCCATAGCCTTGAATATTAGTTCTGCTTCCTTGTCCCCTTCTTCTATTCTTTTATCTACAATTCTACCATCATTAGTGCCTAGGTATGCTACAAGTCCGCCTTGTCTTGTTATCTTATTCTTAAGTTCTGTCAAGGTGTATTTCCCACTGAAAGCAAGTTTTACTAAATCTCCTACAGGTAACCCTCCAGTTCTTTCTGGTGAAAATGGACCATCTTCATTAGCATTATTACAGTCTAATAGCCTTCCATTTTTCACTGGAGATACAGTAATCCCCCCTCCAATATGAGCTACTACAAAGCTACTATTGTTAAGATCTAAGCCTTTTCTTTGACAAACTCTTCGAGTTACTGCCTTAACATTTAAAGCATGAACTAACGAGCGTCTAGTAATATCTGGAATTCCAGATATTCTTGATACATCTTCAATTTCATCTACTGCCACAGGGTCAACTATGTATGCAGGCAATTTAGCTTTCTTAGCAATTTCATGAGCTATGATTCCACCTAAGTTTGAAGCATGCTGACCTTGATAGCCTTCCTTAAGATCTTCTATCATCTTTTCACTAACATTATATGTACCGCCTGGCATTGGTCTTAAAAGTCCACCTCTACCAACTACTGCTACTAAATCCTGTAGTTCTATATTATTTTCTTCTAACCAGTTAAGTATCACTTCTGATCTCATATCTTTTTGATCGTATATATGTTCATATTTTTTTACTTCTTCAGCACTATGAGATAAGTTTTTATCTACGATACATGTTTCTTCCTGATAAATTGCTATCTTTGTAGATGTAGAACCTGGATTAATTGCTAATATATAATTTTTTTTCCCCATTTTAAAACCCCCATAAATTTGATTAGGTATCTGAAATTAAATAACAAGTCAAGGATGCCACAGATGTTTTATGAGTATAAGTTTACCTATGAGCACAAGTAAACTTGTATGCACAAACAGGTTCTATTGATAATTATGCTATAAATAAGGTCTGCTGACTCATCATGTCTCTGACATAAGATATGGCTAAATTCATTATCATACTGACTAGTTATTTTTTTAAATGCCCAATGCACTTTCAAGTTATGAATACGTTAACATTGAATATAGACTTAGAAATCTTTCTACTAAAATTCTCTGCTAATAATACATTACTAATCTTAAAATAAGCTTAAAGCTTTCCCCAAGTACATTTTAACAAATAATCATTATCAATATCAAGGATATTATAAATAAGTTAAAAATTAAATACGTTTTATTTTTAACTTATAGGCATTTATTCGTATATTAAAGAAATATTTCCTATTATTTTAAGATAACTTTAGTGTCCTAATAATATTTCAATGAAATTTCTTAGAACTTTTTTGCAAAGGTCAACAATATTCAACAGAAAAAGGCATGAAATTAAATTAATAAATCTAATTTTCATACCTCTTCACATAAAGATAGGTTCTATATTTAATATAATTTACGTAATAGGGTTTTTCTATATCCCTTTTTAAACTTTTCATATTTAAATTTTGCTTATAATTTATTAAAGCCTTTTGAAAACATTGTATTTCATATTATCTAGATACTATTATTCTAATAACTAACACTTACTTTATGCAATCTAAAATCTATGGGATTTATTTAGGCGCTGTAAATTCCTTCATTATAGTTTCTGCAACCTTTAACCCGTCAACAGCGGCTGATACTATTCCCCCAGCATATCCTGCACCTTCACCACAAGGATAAAGTCCATTAACTGATATACTTTGAAGATTTTCATTTCTATCAATTCTTACAGGTGCAGAAGTTCTTGTTTCTATTCCTGTAAGTATTGCATTATTATCAGCATAACCTTTAATCTTATTATCAAATACAGGTAAAGCTTCTTTTAACGCTTCTATTACATAAGCTGGTAAACATTGTTTCAGATTACCAAAAGTTATGTCTGGAGAATAAGTAGGCTTTACGCTTCCAAATTTAGTAGATTTTTTATCTTTTAAAAAGTCTCCTACTAATTGTGCTGGAGCATTGTAATTTTCTCCACCAACTTTATAAGCAAGACTTTCATAATGTCTTTGAAACTCTATTCCCGCTAGTGGATGATCAGAAGGGAAATCCTTTGGTCCTACAGAAACCACTATAGCTGAGTTAGCATTTTCCCCATCTCTTTTATAGTAACTCATTCCATTTACTACTACTGTTTTTTCTTCAGAGGCAGCTGCTACCACGTGACCACCTGGACACATGCAAAAGCTGTAAATAGATCTATCTAACTTTGTACTGGTATAGCTTAATCTATAATCTGCAGCTCTAAGTTTTGGATGCGTTGCATATCTGCCATATTGATTTTCATCTATAAGGTTTTGAAGATGCTCTATTCTTGCACCAATAGCAAAAGGTTTAGGTGACATAAATATTCCACGTTTAAATAACATTTCATAGGTATCCCTAGCACTATGACCTATGGATAATATTAAATTTTCACAAGGTATTTTTTCTCCATTAACCACAATTTCTTTTAACTTATTATCCTTAATAATAATATCCTCAAGCTTGCTTGAAAACCTTACTTCTCCGCCAAGGCTTTTAATGGTTTCTCTAATGTTTTTAACTACTACTTTAAGTATGTCTGTGCCAATATGTGGTTTTCCTATATATGCAATTTCCTCTGGAGCTCCGGCATTTATAAATTCATCTAACACATAATCACATCTATTGTCCTTAATTCTTGTAGTTAATTTACCATCTGAGAAAGTCCCTGCTCCACCTTCTCCAAATTGCACATTTGAATCAACGTTTAATTCTCTGCTATTCCAAAATTTATTGATGCTCTCGGTTCTTGCATCAACATCTTCTCCTCTTTCAATAATTAAAGGCTTATATCCCTTTTGAGCCATAAGAAGGCCAGCAAACAATCCTGCTGGCCCCATACCCACAATTATTGGTCTCTCGTTCATTTTTTTAGTTCCAAATTGAAACTCAGCATTATAAGTTTTCTCTTGAATTTTTACATCCTTATCGTTGACCTTTGATACTATCTTTCCTTCATTTTCACAAACTACTTCTACGGAATAGTTCATCTTTATTGCATTTTTCTTCCTAGCATCAATAGACTCTTTAACTATTTTAAAATTTTTTATTTGCCCTTGTTTAATATTTAACTTCTTTTCAACCTTTGCCTTTAACTCTTCTATATCTTCTTCTATATCTAGTACTATATTATTTACTTTAATTGACATTATCGTTGATTACCTCCGCAGTTTTCTTTATTGAAACTTTAACTTCTGTAACAGATTGTGATACCTTTTGTACATTACCTGGTATGCCTGAAATCACCAATGGAACATTATGATCACCTTCACTTAAGCCATTCAAATCTACTGTAGCAACCAAAGTAGTCTCAGTAATTTTGTTTAACTCCGTTTCCATAGCTGATAGCACTACATCAACTGTAGTCTTATCTAAGGTTGCGGCTAAATCAGTTCCTGAATTTTTAGTTTTAATTGTAATTTTAAAAGTCTTTTGGGAAGGTTTTTTTAATGTAAGCTTCACTTTTACAACGGTATCTGGTTTAACAAGTGTTACTCCTTGTGGTAATTTTAGTTTAACTTCTATAGTTGTATCTCCACTGACTTTACTCAAATCGATAGGTTCAGTAGAAATTGAATTTAATTGATCTATAATATCATTGTTTCCTATCACTTCTATTTTTCTTGGTATTATTTCTATAGATTCTACAGATGCTCCAGTTGTTGTACCTCCAGTAGTTACTGCTTCAATATCTACTTCTTTACCCTTTTTTATAGAAACATTAACCTGAGCATATTCTGGAGAAACCTTTACATTTTGAACTTCTTTACCCTCTGCATCCACTGCCTTTAACTGTATAGTTTTATTTATGTCCACATTAGCATTAGTTATATCTATATTCGCTACTATGTTAGCTACCTTATCTATATAAGTTTTCCCACCTGAAACTACTACAATTTGTGATGAAATTGTTGGGTTCTCGGCATGAAATCCTTCTGCAGTGGTTCCAACCATATTAGGAATAACACTTACATCTTTAGAAACTAAGGAGTCTAGGTTAACCTTTGTTGAAACTCCCTCTTGATTTAAAATCGTTACATTACTTGGTGCCTGTTTTATTTCTACGGGAATCCAGTTTTCTCCGGATTTTAATGCATATTTACCTAAATCTGCTTCTAGGTTAAAATCCTTATTTTTATCTATGTTATCAATTACTGAACTTGGTCCCTTTATTGTTAAACTAACTGTAAATTCTTGATTTGGTACTAGAGTTAGGCCAGTTTCCGAAAGAACCTCTTCATTGACAACTGTTATAGGCACATATCTAATAGTTTGGTTTATAACAGGGTTTTCACTGGTACGGATATATACCCATAATGCTAAGGATGCTATAACACAGCAGACTTTTATTAAGATATCTTGTCTTTTTTGATTATCCATGCCCTAACCCTCTCTTTTAAGGAAATTTTCTTGGTTTGCCTACTTTTCATAATTCTTACCAATATGGTTTTTAGTTTTTCCTTATCATAGTTCCTTAATAACCTTCCGTTTACTGCTAAGGATATAACTCCTGTTTCCTCCGAAACAATTATGGTTAAAGAATCAGTAATTTCAGTAACTCCAATACCTGCTCTATGCCTAGTGCCCAATTGTTTATTGAGCTTATCATTATTAGTCAAGGGCAAGAAACACCCTGCTGCTATAATACGGTCATTTCTTATAATTGTGGCTCCATCATGAAGTGGCGTGTTAACCACAAATATATTTTGCAAGAGTGCCGAGGACACTTCCGCATCAATTTTTGTCCCAGTGTTAATTATGTCACTAAGTCCAGTTTTTTGCTCAATCACAATTAATGCTCCTGTTTTCTCTTCTGAAAGAACTTCAACAGCATCCGCAATCTCATTTATTACACCCTGCATTACTTCTTCATCTTCATAAATAATTTTATCCATAAAGGAAGTTCTACCAATATGTTCTAATGCCTTTCGTATCTCTGGTTGGAATATGATTATAATGGAAATTACACTGATTGTAATAGTTTTTTCCAAAATCCACAGAAGCATATTCAAATTGAAAAAGTCGCTTATTGGTATTAAGAGAAATATTAAAATAATTCCCTTTAATAACTGTTCTGCTCTAGTTTCTTTTATCAAACTATATCCCTTATAAAAAATATATGATACCACTAAAATATCAACTAGTGCATTAAGACTAAAACCTTTTAAGCTATTAAGTACTATATTAAGCCCATTCATGCAGCTATCACCTCTTACTCATATCTAATATAATTATACACTAATAATGTTATTTATAATACATTCTAATAATTATATTCGTACTAAATTAATTAATATGAATATTTCTCTAATATTTATAATATAAAGAATTAAGAAATTAAGTTTTTTACTTATAAAAAAAATAAATACAACTATATACTTTAGATTATAAAGGGGGAAAAGTATACATGGAAAAAGAAAATTTACAAAAGCTTCAAATTGCTGCAAAGTATTTAGCTTTTTTTGCGGTGGGAATAGGTTTATTTTTATTAAGTTATAGTTTTTTTAGTAAAACTGGATATAAAGGATATGATAGATATCTGGTTAATTCCATTTCTAAGATTCAAGACACAAACGATGAATGTAAAGATTTCACCACCTCTGATTCAATAGATAAAAATAAAGCTCAAAAAAAATTAACTAATATCAACTCAGACTTGAACGCTATAAGAAATGATTTAATCAGTAATCCTCCCGTGGATAATGATAGCAATTATAACAATTTACTTAAGGGCATTGAAAGCAATATCTTAATTCTTCAGCAAATAGAAGCTATGCTTAATAATCCAACTGGTAAAGATATAGAGAAAGCTGCTAAAGATTTAAAAAGCTATGAGGAAACAACTAACAATTACTATAGTTTACTTTCATTAAAAAAGATTGATTTTTCTATTGGAAGACAGTTATCTCTTACTATTGAGAATACAATAAATTACTGCTTAACTTCTAGCAACTTAAGAAAAGAAGCAGAAATTAAAGTAGATCAATATAGCAACTTCATCTCAAGGCTTGACGAGCTTAATTTACTTTTTACAAATACTAAGACAGATTATTATCCTGATGCTTTGAGAGCTAGGAAAAATGAACTCAGTTATGAGCTAGTTATTTCAAATATAGATAAAACTATATTGACCATTGATAATGTTATTACTTCGCTAAATGACATGATAGTTCCAAATGAGGCGTCTCCAATATATGATATGTTTAATGCCACAATATCAAACTATGAAAACTATCTTCAAAATATTAAGTACTCCATAGCAACTGAGAGTGTCCATAATAATAAAGGTACTGCAAAGGAAGATTTTTTAGATTCTCTTTATGTTAATTCAAAAAAACTATTTAGTGAAGTAGAAGTTAACCACAAAGATTTTTTAAAAGAATATGGAAAATTTAAGAAAGATAAACTCCACTAAAATACCCTCTTCTAATTTCACTTCTTAAAAAGATAATTTTATGTATTATTTTAAAGGTATTGGTTACCATATGAAGTGAAAGAGGAGATGAGTTTTATGAGTAAAATGCTAATTGGTGTGTTGCTTATTGTTGGTTTCATTACTATTCCATCCCTTGAAAGTGATACTCTAAATAGATTTGATTCAGGATGCCTTCAAGTAAATAATTATATGCCTAAGCATTAAAATACTTTGCATTAAAATTTTCTTAATTATATAGAAAAATAAAAGAGCGTACAAAGTACGCTCTTCTTAATTAAAAATGTTAATATTTTTTTAGTGATTAATTTTATAAAACAAATCGGGCATGAGTTTACTCCTTATCTTAGCTTTTAATTATAAGGAAACTCTATTTATTTTTGCCTATATTATCAATGTAAGAAACTGCACTTAAAGCAGCAACTAAACCTTCTCCTGCAGCTTTTATATATTGATATGGTTTTCCTATACAATCACCTGCGGCAAAACATCCTTTTAGATTAGTAGCCATATCTCTATTCACCTTTATGTGACCTTCTTCAACTTCTAAACCAGCTACCAACTGTTTAGGAGAAATTGTTTCTCTTAATATGAATACACCATCAGCAACTAAGGTTTCCTTTGAAAGCACAACCTCTCTTTTATCGCCTTGATTCCTAATTTCTTGTGGATTACCCTTAATAATTTCTATATCCTTATTTAAATCATAGTTTCCATTATATAAAGGGATATAATAAAGCTTATTACAAATTTCCTTTACATAATTGGCCTCTTCCTCGGCGCTTTCACTTTGAGCAATAATTACAACATCTTTTCCTTTATAAAGCGGTGCATCACAAGTAGCACAGTAACCTACACCTCTTCCTAAAAATTCTTCCTCACCTTTGTAAGGTTTTGTATATTCAATACCTGTAGCTAATATCAAGGTTTTGGCTTCATAGATTTTTTCATTAACCATAAGAGCATAGTAATCCCCCATAGCATAAACTGCATTAATTCTTTCCTCAGTAATGGAAATATCCATGCTATGAATATGGCTTAAAAACATCTTCTTTAAATCTTTTCCGCTGATACCATGAAATCCTAAGTAATTATCAATTTTTGGTGCTTTTGATAATTTAGTACTTAACTCATTACTACCAAATATAATTACACTCTTATTTCTTATTTTACAGTTAATTGCGGCTTCTAGCCCTGCTGGTCCTGTTCCTATAATTGCTACATCATATCTTTCTTCCATTTTATCACCTACCCTCAATGTAAATAACTATAATCTTATTCACTCCAATTATTTATAGTTGGTTTTACAAATATAAATAACCATTAGTAACTTTTCCACAGTAAATTTCAAGTTATATAAATAAGCCACCACTTAAATTTTATTGTGCATTAAGTGGTGGTGGATATTATACGTATTTTTGTAATACTGCTTTTAATTGCTCTTTAGGTTTAAATCCTACAATAGTTTCAATTGGGTTACCATTTTTAAATACCATTAAAGTTGGTATACTTGATACTCTATACTCTTGAGCAATGAGTGGATTATCATCTACATTTAATTTTGCAAATATAATTTCTTCCATTTCATTAGAAAGTTCCTCTACTATTGGCGCTACCATCTTACATGGTCCACACCATGGTGCCCAGAAATCTACTACTACTGGTTTAGAAAAATTAGGAATTTCACTTTTAAAGTTAATATCTCTTAGTTCTATCATCTCTATCCCTCCAATAAAAATTTATATGAAATATAATCAAGCACTAAAAAATGTGTTTAACTATATAGGGGTTAAGTTGTTATTATTTTAATATTTTGTTTAAAGTATTAGTTATTAATTTCTTAATACTAATTGTTCAGTAACTAATAAGAATATTTATATAATCCTTAATTTTATTCTCTCCAAAAGAAAAACTAAAATACTTTAGAATTAACTTAATATATGCTACCTTTTCATAATACTGCTAATTTTAGAGTTGTTGTATTGAGAATCAGAGTAATCTCTCGATAAAATAAGGGCATATTTCTTGGATTTTTCTAAATCAATATTTTCATTTAATATAGCTAAATTATATAGTGATACATCAACATAACTTCCATCACTAAATTCATTTACATAAATCTCATAATATTTATTTGCATTTTCTACATCAAACTTTTTTTCATAAGCAAATCCCATGATATATGTAATGTGTTCTCTCAAATAACTTTCACCACTATATTTGTAGATTTTATTTAAATAATTCAATCCTTGTGAAAAATCATCACTCTTTATGTAACTCATAGCATTATCATAAAAATATTTAACACCTTGATTTTTAATTTCCTCTTCTATTTTTCCTAATAGAGCTTTTTCATTCAATGAAAGATTATCCTTATTATAAACTTCTAGATATTCTATTAGCTTTTCGTAATTTTTATTATCTAAATCTTCCTTTACAGCTTCGAAGTCAAAAATTATATCTTCAATTTTGCTTTCATCATTATCCTTTATAGGTTTTTCTTCAGCTTTAGGAGAGTTTTCTTTCTCACTATTATTTAATTCAACATCATTACTATCTTTATTTTTATTATTTAATGAAAATCCCACATTGGAAAATTTATCTAATACATTTAATGATTTTATCATATCTTTATTAAAATAAACAACCATGAAAAACACTAATAATAAAGCAATAGGAACTATCTTATAAATATTCCTTAGATTAACTTCTCTTTTTGCCATTCCAATATCCATTAGGGATTTTTTTGTACCTAATGCAAGTTTATTGCTTTTATCTAACTTTAATACCTCTTGTATATAATACTTACAATTTTCATATTTACCAAGTTTCATATAACAATATGCCATGTAATTCCATAAATTTATCACATTAAAATGAGACTTTTCACATTGTTTAAAGCATTCTAGAGCTTGATGAATTTTAATTTCCTTATAATAATTTAACCCTTGGGCAAAAAGTTCTAATGTTTCTTTATCCTTTTTACTATCGTCTAAATATTTTTTAGAAATTTCATCATTATTTAATTTATAATTAATTCGCCAATCCATTTGGGCTTGTTCTAAATTTCCTTTCACATAATGAATCAGACCTTTTAAATTTAAAGCTGGAGAATAATCTTTTTTAATACCTAAGCTTTTTTCACAGTATTCTAAAGCTTTTTCAATATTTCCCTCGCAATAATAATCCATTGCTTTTGCATAATACTTCTTTGTTTTTTCCATATAACCACCATATCATAAGAATTTTAATTTTTACCTTTTAAATATATCAAAGTTTCTGCATAAAAGATATAAAGTACACCAAGTTTTAATATAACTCTTAATTAAAAGAGACCTTCTATTATACCTATAGAAAGTCTCTCGCTTTAAAAACTATTGAATGCAAATTAATTTAATTTTCTTTAATCAACTTAATTTTTTTATATGTCATTTATAGTAGCCTTAAATTTTAACATTTCAAATAAGTTGATTATACTTATTCTGTAATGGCTTCTGTATCTACTTGCTCTTTGTAGCTATTCATAGTTTCATCATACATTGCCTTTGTAAACACTAATTGATTTCCTTCTCTTACTACTGATTTAATTCTTTCTTTTGGACTTTGCACCCTATAAATAAGATGTTCCTCACCACTTACTACATTTATTAATTGAGCTTCTTCCCCATTTATTAAGGTACCATAACCTAACCCATTTACAACGATAAGGTTATTATCATCATACCAACTAATAGCTAGTGGTGATCTTTGAGTATTATCATTTTTAATATCAAACTTATTCATAGTATTACTTTCTTTATTCTTGACATAAATGGTTCCAATGCCTTCTTCTTGGACATTTTTACCTTTACCTTCTATAGTTGCTTCAAACCCCTCGGATATTTGCCAAGTAGAATTAAGTTCTAACTTAGTATCAACGGGTACATTTAAAACTTCATAATTATCTACTAGTTCTCTTCCAAACCCTTGAGTTGGCGCTTGTAAAGTGCTATTTGCACCAGCCTTTTCAGTACTGATTTCCATTTGAGCTTCCTTTTTAGCAAAACCTCCTGCTGAATCTTGTGCTTCCATTGCAGTAGTCTTATTGCTACTACTACCACCAAAATATCTAAATGCCACTGGAGTTAGGACTCCTATGAAGAAAAACACTGCTGCTATAGCAACGGTCTTTTTATAACTACCTTTTTCTTTCATAAGCTTACTACCTTGCTTTTTATATTTATCCTTATCAATGGAGTTCATTATTGCACTTTTAGTACTGTTAAATTTAATACCTTCTATTTCAAACACATCACTAAAAGCTTTATCCACCATAATTTCTTTTTCGTAACATTCCTTACAGCTTTCGCACTGTGAAATATGCTGTTCCATTTCATTATCTAAGCTTTCAGATAAGCTGCCTTCGATATATTCAATCATTCTATTCTTACATTGATCACAATTCATCATCTTTTATCACCCCTTTAATCTTTGTATTGATTCCTAAAGTTTTCTCTAATTTTATAATACTTTCTTTTTGCAGTAGATTCTGTAAGACCTAGAATTTCTGCGATATCTGTAAAAGTTAAATTTTCAGAATATCTTAAAATTAACACTTGCTTATCCACATCTTCCAGAGTTTTAATGTATTCTTCGATATTTTTTTTCACTTCATTATATTCTGCTACATCCTGTGGCAACATTTCCTTTGAAGAAATATCATAAGCATCATCTATATTACTTTCATAAACTTTTTTATACTTTCTTATATAATCAATGCATTTATTCTTAGAAATTTGTAATATCCAATTGGAAAAACTATGTTTTTTATCATACATGTATAGTTTGTTATAAATTGTTATAAATACTTCTTGAGTAATATCTTCGGCTGCTTCTTTTTGTTTTATCATATTATATACGAATCTTAATACCATTAATTCATATTTACTTACTATGGCATTAAAGTCCTCAGCATTGCCGCCTAATATGCTATTAACTATCCTAATGTCTTCTAGCAATATTTCGCTTTTATTTCCCACCATTGTCGATACCCCTCTTTATATAATTAATACGTTCTAAACCTTATAAAGTTTATTATTATTCTAAATAAATATTGAATCCCATTCTTATAAATATTAATAAAATAATAGTTATTCTAAAAAGTGTACAGCTATCATTGACATACTTTTATTAAAAAGATATATCAATAGTAAGTTTATATCTACTTTTCTTTTCTCATAAATTCTTGTAATGTTTTATTTATATATTTTTTTATTTCCTCTACTTGATGTGCCTTACTTCTCACACAAATATGAGCTTCCTTCTCACACAAGAAACACTTTCTATTTGGAAGGTTAAGCTCTGTTCTACTAATTCCTTCTCCACTTTCGTTATACACATCTATATCAACCAATCGTCCTAGTGGATGATTTTGTTCTATATTGATAGTATCCTTTTTTACCTTCTGCGAAGGTTCATTAACTACGAATAGAACAATAGGACCTTCGTAGGTTACTTTATAAAAATTGTATAGTAGTGAATTTTTAAAACTACCTTGAAGGTTTTTTTCTAATTCCTTTACAATTATTATAGTTTTTCTATTATTCTTACGCAATCCTGGATAATTTACTCTAAGACATACAATTGTTTTCCCAAATTTGTGATTTAATTTATTTATAACTTCTACCCTTTCTTCTCTTGCTTCTAGCAGTTTTACAAATAAATTTGTTTCATCATTATCCTGATTTTTTAAGAATGGCTTATCAATGTTATTAACTATTAACCCTCTTATTTCACTTATATTGTTGAACTTAATTTTTTTTACTCCATTAAACTTCTTAATTTTATAAGATTCATTAAATGTATGTATTTTATTCTTATCCATAATTAATGAGGAGAGTTGCTACTTTTAATCTTCTCCCTAATAACCTGCCCTTCTTCTGTAAGTAAAAAGTCATAGGTAACTTTCGGAACTATTTTTTTTACTTCCTCAATTTTATTCTCCTTAAGATATTCTCTTACCCTTGAAGCACTAATTGGAAGTCCTTGTTCTTCTTTCCTCTCTATTTCACAAACTTCAATATTATATCCTGGAAGCACCGTTTTTAATGCCTTGTTATATGAATTAGTAACTTCGCAGTATGGTTCATTTCCTACAAATCTCTTTTTAATATTAAATTTATTTCCAAAATATTTTCCAAAGATAGTTGCATCTAAAGAAGTATATGCTTCTAAAATGTCATCCTTTTTTCTTAAAAAGTAAGATGGGAAGGTAGCTGATGAAATAATATACTCTCCACCTTTGATCACCTTTACATTTTTTAGATATTTAGTGCCTTCCTTTACTAAATTAAATCTTATTTCAAAAGGAAATAAGGATTTATTTTCTTCTACCACAAAAACCAGTAACTCCTCACAATTCCTTGAGGCCTCTTCTATTAAATAAAGATGTCCTAGAGTTAAGGGATTGCAATTTACAACAATTGCCCCTCGCTTTTTTTTATCTAAAATATAATACTGATCTCCCAATTTATCTAAGTAACTATTTATGTTGTAAACTCCATTTTCTAACAAGGCTACTTTTTCGCTTGTAGCAACTATTTTATAATTAACCCCTTGAAAGAATTCAATATTTTCTGGCTTTGTGAAAATAAAACTATGATAAATTCCTTGTTCAAAAAGTTTATCATTAAGTGCGTTAATTAATGTTGCTGTAACCCCTTCTCCTCTTAAATCTTTGCATATTGCAAAACATTTAAAAACAGATTTTGCCTTAGAACAGGTAGCCTTAATTTTATCTTCAGATCTTAGTACTACAGTGTAGTCAACATCACTATCTAAATCTAAATTAAACTCCTTTAAAAAGTTCTTCACTTCATCTACATTCTTTTCATTTTTTAAATTAACCTTTTCTAAGCTTAAGTTATACATATAAATTCTCCTAACAGCCTTACGATATATTAAGTGAATATGAAAACACTTATTCTCAGTAATATTATACCATATAAGAATAAAAGTTATAGTAGTTCTACTTACACTATAATTACCCATAAAATGAACTATTTAATTATGTTTATATGTTCCAATAAAGTTTACACCTTTGCAATTTAGATTTTATGATTGCTTAATTTATTTTCATTACTAGAATATATATAACAAAAAAGTAGCAGGGTAATAATCCCGCTACTTTTTTGTTATATATATTTTTAATGTTATATCGGCTTTTTAATTACATCAATTACAGTTCCGTCCCTATACTCCACAACTGCTACAATTTCATCTGATAGTTCGATGGCTTTTGGAGTTCCAGTGATTTTTTCTGCTACAGCTTTAAGTTCTTCTATAGTCATAACTGGAAGATTTTTAGCTTTCAACTGCTCTATTAAATCTTGTCTTCTTGGGTTAACAGCTATTCCTCTTTCAGTTACTATAACATCTATGCTTTCACCTGGAGTAGTAACTGTAGTAACCTTATCTTTTATTATTGGAAGCCTTGCTTTTGTAAGCTTAGTTACAATAATACTTAATTTAGCTCCTGCTGCAGTATCACTATGTCCACCAGAGCCTCCCATTATTGTTCCATCAGAGGCAGTAGTTACATTTACATTAAAATTTGTGTCAATTTCAGTTGCACCCAAGATAACTATGTCTAAGTTATTAACTAAGGCTCCCTTATTGTGTGGATTTCCATACATTGAAGCTGACATTCTCATATGTTTATGCGATGATGCATAGGATTCCACAGCTTTTAAATCAAAACATTGAACATCAAACAAGTTCCTAAACAATCCTTCTCTAAACATATCAACAAGATATCCAGTAATTCCACCTGATGCAAAACTTCCAACTATACCTTGTTTTTTCATTATCTCTCTAAGCTCTGATGCAACAGCTAAAGATATACCACCTGCTCCAGTTTGGAAGGACATTCCCTCTTTTACAAGTCCTGATGCCATCATAACGTCTGTAGCCATTTTTGCAATTTTAAGACCTATTGGGTCCTTTGTTATCTGTGTTGTTCCTGATACAATTCCTTGAGGATCTCCTATGGAATCAACTTTAACTACATAATCCACATAAGTTTGATTTATCTCTATAGGACAATTTGGATAAGGCACTAAATTATCAGTTATTGCTACTACTGTATCTGCAAATTCTGCATCTGGTACAGCATAACCTAGTGCTCCACATGCGGACTTTCCAAAAAGTCCACTTATATTTCCATATTCATCAGAGGTTGGCGCTGCAATAAATGCTATATCGATGTGTAAATCGCCACTTTCTATAGCTCTTGCCCTTCCCCCATGAGTGTGCATTATTGCAGGATATTTTAATCTTCCCATTGATACTGCCTTTGCTACCGGTCCTGACATATAATTAGTAACTATTTTTGTCACTATTCCATTTTCAATATGTTGAACAAGGGGTGAATGTATAGGGAATATGGAACTCATAGCTATAGTTAAATCCTTAACTCCTCTTTTCGCTATTGCTTCTACCACCATATTAAGCACATGGTCTCCATTTCTTAAGTGATGATGGAAGGAAATTGTTATTCCATCCTTAAGCTGTAACTTGTCTAAAGTTTCTTCAAGAGAGTTATATAACTTTTGCTGTGCTGGTATTACCGCATTAACCTTTACTGCCTTTTTTCCCTGGTTTTCAACATTTTTAAAAGCTCCTTCAAAGGGCTTTATTTGTCCGTAGCCTTCTATATAATCAGGAAGCTCTCTTCCTAATAAATTTTTCATATTATCACCTCAAATTTGCCTTCTACCTAATAAAATAATTTATAGGTTAATTTTACTTAAAAGTTTTGTAAGGAAATTTAACTCCTACCAAGGTTCAATTCAATATGGTTCATCTATTAAACTTTTTTCAAAAATTATGAACTACACATAACTTATTGAATTAAGGTTTTATTAGATAAGCCCAAGAACTTTAGCAAGTTCTATTGTAGTTTTCGCTCTATTAATGATTGGAGCATCTACCATCTTACCATCCAGAGAAAATACACCTTTACCTTCTCTTTCTGCTTCTTCCATAGCATCTAAAACTCTTTCTGCATGTCTTATTTCTTCCTTTGTAGGTGCATATACTGAATGAATTGTATCTATTTGTCTTGGGTTTATTGAAGCCTTCCCTGTCATCCCAAGAGATTTAGCTTTTCTTGTATCTTTTTCTAATCCCTCAAAATCATTCGTATCTGTAAATGGAGTATCAATGGAATCAACCTTCATAGCTCTACATGCCACAGCCATTTTATTTCTAGCATAGAAGATTTCATCTCCTTCTTTAGTTCTTTTAATTCCTAAATCAGAAGTTAAGTCTTCTCCGCCTAAAAGTATTGCCGTAACCCTATTAGACGCTTTAATAATGTTATATACATTTTCAACTCCATAAGCACTTTCCACTAATGGTATAAGTTTTATAGAGCCTTTTTCAAAACCTTCTTCTTCCTCTATTTTGTCAAGGATAGAATGAACTTCTATAAGTTCTTCCTCAGTTGCCTTAGGGACCATTAATGCATCTGGTTTTATTCTTCCTATAACATCTATATCTTCACGAGCAAACTCTGTAGTTAATGGATTTATCCTAACTGTGACTTCCACACCACTATAATCTACATTTTTTATTGCTTCTCTAACTAATATTCTAGCACTATCCTTTTCTGTAAGACTTACAGCATCCTCTAAGTCTAGAATTATAGAATCTGCACCCAAAATACCTGCATTTTGAAGCATACCTGGATTATTACCTGGCATAAAAAGCATTGTTCTTCTTAATTTTTTCATTTTAACCCTCCTACTGTGCTCTCTTTACAGCAGTTTCTACTCTTGCCTTTATTGTATAATCAAGAGCGCCTTTATCTTGCGCCTTTATAATAGCATCTTTTACTCCTAAATTTTCTAATGTGCCGAGAATTACCTTTCTTATGTCATCGCCAAATTGCTTCATAACAATACTTTCAAGGTCAAGGTCTATTCCGCCTTCTGTATTTGGCATCATAACAATATATATGTCATTTGATTCCACTGTTCCTGCTTTTGAAATCTTGTTGATTTCCATATTATCACCTCAGTATTACTTCTCTTTTATTATTGATTTAATCATTTACATCTTCAATGTTGCAACATCTCATATGTGTTAGCACCTTTTTATACTAACACATATGGGTGTTTGTAATGATTTCATCTTTATCCTAATAGGATATTACTTTTTACTGCTTAAGTATGACTCTTTTCCCATTTCATAAAGATTATTTCCTTCATTATCTATAACTACAACTAGTGGTAAATCTTCCACCTGTAATCTTCTAATTGCCTCAGATCCTAGATCTTCATAAGCTACTAATTCTGAACCTTTAACACACTTTCCAATTAACGCTGCAGCTCCACCTATGGCTGCAAAGTAAACAGCTGTGTTTTCTTTCATTGATTCTATAACAGCCTGTGATCTTAATCCTTTTCCAACCATTCCCTTTAGGCCTTTTTCTAATAGTTGAGGAGTGTACGCATCCATTCTATAGCTAGTAGTTGGACCTGCTGAACCAAAAGTCATTCCTGGCTTTGTTGGTGTTGGTCCTACGTAATAAATTACTGAATCCGTAACATCTATAGGTAACTCCTCACCCTTTTCTAAAAGTTCCACCAATCTTTTGTGAGCTGCATCTCTTGCAGTATATATAGTACCACTTAAAAGCACACTATCTCCAGCTTTTAAATCTTTAACTTTTTCTGCTGTAAGTGGTGTAGTTATTCTTTTTTCCATTTTGCTAATACCCCCTTAATTAAATAATCAAGAATTTGACTTTGTTTTTATTTGTTAAAGGAACCTTAAACTTCTCAAATATTATCTTATTAAATACTATTATTGTTTCTATATTATATAAAGTAATTTGTACACTTAAATAATCTTAAAGCACAGCTTCTGCGTGTCTTGTAGCATGACAGTTTATATTTACTGCCACTGGTAATCCTGCTATATGTGTTGGGAAGGTTTCAATATTTACTGCAAGGGCAGTTGTTCTTCCACCAAACCCCTGTGGTCCTATTCCCAAATTGTTTATTTCATTTAGTAATTCCTCTTCAAGATTCGCATAAAAAGGATTTGAGTTTCTTACTTCAAGTGGTCTGATTAAAGACTTTTTAGCTATTGTAGCAGCTTTATCAAATGTACCACCAATTCCTATTCCTACAATGATTGGTGGGCATGGGTTAGGACCTGCTTCTTTAACAACCTTTAAAACAAAGTCTTTTACCCCTTGAAGTCCATCTGATGGTTTAAGCATCTTTGATTGGCTCATATTTTCTGATCCAAATCCCTTTGGTGCTACAGTTATTTTCACCTTATCACCTGGAACTATATCATAATATATCATTCCTGGTGTATTATCCTTAGTGTTTATTCTATCTAATGGGTCTTTAACTACAGATTTTCTTAAGAACCCTTCATTATATCCTCTTCTTATTCCTTCATTTATTGCTTCCTCAATACTTCCACCTGTGAAATGAACATCTTGGCCTATTTCTAAAAACACACAGGTTACTCCAGTATCTTGGCACATTGGCATATCTTCATTTTTTGCTATGTTTGCATTTTCTATTATTTGATCTAGTATACCTTTTGCAATATTCCAATCTTCTTTTTCTCTAGCTTCAATTAATTTATTTTTTATATCGTCACCTAAATAATAATTTGAATCAATACATAGCTGTCTTACCACTTCAGTTACTTTTTCTACTTGAATTTCTCTCATTATAATTCCTCCCTAGGGGTTTTATTATATTTAACCTATTTTTAGACTATACTATTCATATGATTAGCTGTACTAATATTAAAAATACTACTAATTACATAGGATTTCAATATGGTTCACCATCTGAATTAGAAAACTTATGAAATTGTACTATCATATAACTTTTCAAGCAATATAACACAAAATAGACTAACATATTGAATAGTTATTTTTAAGATACTTCATATTAAAAAAGGCAGTTTAAATAAACCGCCTTTTAATTTCACCATAGGTGTATTATTTTCTTCTGTTAACTAATGCAACTACTCTATTCATTTCGTTATTAACGATCATGTAACCTTCATCTACACCCATTCCTGGTTTTGCTAAGCATTGATCTGCTCCGCAAGCCATAGCAATGTTAGTGCAAATTTCTGCTGATCTATTTGTTTCATTACATGTTCCACCACAGTAAGCGCCTATTCCTTTTTCTTTACAATATAATATTGCTTCTATTATATTATTTACTCCACCTAAGTCTGGAGTTTTTATTTGAAGCATATGTCCAGCTTTATTGTCAGCGAATAAAACAACATCTTCATATGTGTTGCACCATTCATCTGCTACAAGCTCTACATTTATATTTCTGCTTTCAAATTCCACTCTTAAGTCTCTTAAGGCTTCCATTTGTCTTTCTCTGTGCTCAACATCCATTGGTCCTTCAATTCTTAATTTGAAAGGCTTAGCAGCTTCCTCTAAAGTTTGAATATAATCAGCCATTGCTTTTATATCATAATTAAAGGCAACTCCAATTGTTCCATAAACATCTATGTGGAACACTGGATTATAATCTTCACTTGTTCTTAATTTTAGTACTCTATCACTTAGCCATTTAACATATTCTTTTAATTTTTCTCCATCGTTACCTAGTTTGTCTGCTACATGGTTAATTAGTGCATGAGGCATTACGTCAGCACCTTTTATAATCATTTTATCAGCATTGATGTATCTATCATCACCTGATTGAGTGAATATAGGAATTCTCTTTATTTCTACGCCTGTGTTATATTCTGCTTTAACAACTTCAGCCATAGTTACTTTCTTAGCTTTAGCAACAGCATCAAGAATAGCTTGAGTTACTCCGTATCTTATTGCTGTGTGAAGTCTTTCTCCGTTAACTGTCATTTTATCAAATTCTTCAGCTAATGCTTTAAAGTTTTCTAAATCTCTTCCTACTAGTTTTGGTGCTATTTCATTTTCTATAACAGGTATAAAATCTGCTGCAAGGAATAATGGGTCTCTTCCACCTGCTCCAGAGTACTGAACTGCTGCACAATCTCCATGAGCTACTTGACCATCTTCAAGTATTAACATTACTGATATAGACTCACCTGCTTGTCTTACTGAGCTGAATCCTTCAGTAACTGGTTCTCCTACATATGTAAATCCATCATGACCTGCACCTTTTTTTATAGCTCTTTGGTCATCAAAGTAAAATCCTGTTCTTCCAGCTGAACATACCACATCAACTATTTTCATCTTTAATACACCTTACTTTCTTAATTTTTATAGGACATCTTCAATAAATAACTAGTCAGCATTCTAGTATATTTCACTTGTTATTTTACCTGAGATGCCTAAATTTTTTTCATATAAGTTATTTATCCATTAGAACCAAGTTCAAGTTAAGGTAGACTAATAATCAACTTAAACTTGGCACCACGGATATAGCTATTTAATTATTATTATTCAGGTCTTCCTACAAGCTTTCCTTTTCCTACAGCAAAGATATCATCTACAGTCATTTGGAATCCTACCTCACGACCTTCAAATTTACCTCTTTCCTCTAGTTTTCTCATGTTATAAGCTTTTAGTTCATTTGATAATGGAACATTACCAAATTTTAAGTATCTAACCGCACCGTTATTATCTCTAGCAGGCATCATTTTTCCACCATTATATTTGCTTGGTGCAAATGGTACATCGATGATTCCCATTGCAAAACCTTTAACAGTACCTATTGCTAAATCGCCATTTCCTATTTCATACATTTTATCTATCATGCATTTTGTTTCAGCTTTAATTATATCTATTTCTTGCTTTAACTCTACAGACATCGGCATTTTTTGACCTTGTAATAAGTTCAATGTCATTTTAGTATCTTTGATACCTTGAGCATTTGCTTCTTTTGTTGGTATTCCAATTGCTTCATGTGGAGTTTTTACTATAACTTTAGTAGCTCCTGCAAGAGCTGCTGCAGCTGCTCCAGTCGAAATAACCCCAAAAGCCTTAGCTTCATCAGCTGGGAATCCACCCATCCACTGATGGAATACAGTTGTTAAATAAACATTCATATGCCCATTTGCCTTTAAGTATTCATCACATTGCTCTTCTAATGCTCTTATTGCCGCTACGTCTTGTATTAAGTTACCACATTGTCCGTATCCTACAGTAATGTTTTTAACACCTTGCTCTGCTGCAAGTAGTGCTTCAATAATAGCAACTGCATTTGAAGTACTTGGTGGAACTAATGTACCAGTTAATGGTCCAAATGGTTCTCTATTTATTGATATTCCTTGTTCCTCGTAGAATCCAACTAATCTATCACAGTACTGCCAATCAAGTATTGTTTTTTCTAATGTAACACTCTTAGCATAAGGAATATTATAGGAAATTCCTCCACCTTCATTTGAAGTCCATCCTGATGCATGTGTAATCTCAGCAAGTAATCTTCCATCTGGAGTACCGTGTCTTGACTCTAATGGTAAGTTTACAGCCTCGAAAACTTCTCTACAGCCTTTAACTCCGTGGTTAACTCCTGGGAATCCATTAAGAAGTGATCTTCCTTCTTTCATACTTTCTTGAATACCAATTTCACATTCTTCATATCTATTTTGTCTTGTATAACTATCTATTGTTGATGGAAGCAAGTCAGCTCCACCTTCATCTTGAAGATAGTTTAAAAGTTCTATATGCTTATCTATTAATGCAACTCCAGCTCTTGGTTGAGCTAGTGTTATTCCAGCTTCTTTAGCTGCTACTAACTTTTTTGCAAAGTTCTTATGATCTGGAA
This sequence comes from Clostridium sp., assembly GCF_036642255.1. Lineage (GTDB taxonomy): Bacteria > Bacillota > Clostridia > Clostridiales > Clostridiaceae > Clostridium_J. The sequence continues at coordinate 113,383 of NZ_JAVWDJ010000009.1, forward strand.
TATTTTTATTATATTCAATAGCTTCTTCTAAATTAACTTCTTTACCTGTAGGCCATTGTGCTAAAACTTCTTCTCTTACCTTGAAAAACTCATCTTGAGACCATTTTTTATTTTTAAGTTCCACTTTAAATTACCTCCTGGTGATTACACACTTCTACTAAATATTTTTTCATTATTCTTACTGCTTTATCAGGATGATCTTGTGCCAATAATCCCATTGCTGATAATATATATGTTTTATCTAATAAGTATTTTGGATGTTGTGGTCTTAAAGATACTGGATTTTCCTTGCTGAAGTTACCAGCACTTAAAATCTCTCCAGGGTTTTTACTATGCACAAGTACCCCACCAGTACCAATCATGTACTTAATTTCCATTAGATCTTTTCCAACTTGGTTGTAAACCACTCCCATAGGAGTGTATATACTCTCTATTGTTCCACAATGTCTTTCCAAAGAAAGTTCTGTTGCTACTTTTGCCATAGCTTCATCAAACTTAATATCATCTTCATTTTGAGGAACCATCTTTATATTTTCATTTCTGTATCTACATTTTTCCTCTAAATTTATATTTCTCTCTTTATCCTTTAAGTAAGCTCTAAGCTTTCTACTACCTGATGCTTCCCATAATGACACTGCTGAATATCTCATACCAAGATCTCCTTCAACAGTTCTTTTCGCAAAAGGTTCTTCTAGACCTTTCATGTTTACTCCAGGTTTTGTTGGCTCTCCCATTGCTATAGAGTGCACATCTGTAGTAGCTCCACCAATATCTACTATGACTAAATCTCCAATTCCTTCTTCCTCATCGCTACCCTCGCCTAGTACTCTTGCAGCTTTTAATACTGCTGCAGGTGTTGGCATAAGTATTCCATTGACAAAGCTTTCAGCATTGGAAAGTCCTTTAGCATCAGTGATTTTTTCCATAAATACTTTTCTAATTTCTTCTCTAGCTGGTTCAACATTAAGTGAGTTCAATTGAGGCATTACATTTTCAGTTATACTAAAGTAAAACCCTGCCTCTTTAAATATTTCTCTTATTTCATCATTGGCACTTTTATTGCCTGCAACAACTATTGGAAGTCTGACCTTTCCGTCTACAAGCATTTTAGCATTATGTAAAATACATTGTTTATTTCCCCCATTAGTTCCCCCAGCTAAAAGTATTATATCTAAATCTGAATTTTTAATTTCTTCTATTTCATCCTTAGTAAGTTCATAACTGTAAACCTTTAACACCCTAGCCCCAGCACCCAATGCCGCTCTCTTTGCAGCCTCTGCTGTAAGTTCAGGAACGAGCCCAATAGCAACCATTTTAAGTCCACCAGCTGCTGAAGAACAAGCAAGCTTCTTAACAAAGTTTACATCTTTTCCTGCTAACTGTTTTTCTAAGTTTTCATAGGCTTTGTTGAAACCTATCATGATATCCTCTTCAATTGTTGTGATATCTTTTGCAGTAGCTATTATTTCTTCATTATCTATATCTACCGCCGTAAGTTTTGTATAGGTACTACCAAAGTCTAAAAGTAAATAAGCATTCACCTAAATCACTCCAGTTGTTTTTATAATAGATCAAAGTCCTCTTTTAAATCATGGATTGTTGTTTCTAAAGTAGTTCCTGGTGGGTAAACTCTATCAAAACCCATTGCTGTGAATCTAGAGTTAACATCTTGCCAATTTTGTTTACCTACAACAATATTTCCTCCAACATATAGCTTTATCCCTTTTAATCCAGCCTCATCACATTTTTCTCTAAGTCCTCTGCAATCTATTTCTCCATGTCCATATAGTGAAGAAACAATAATTGCATCTGCATTAGTTTCAACTGCCGCATTTATGAAGTCTTCTTGTGGAGATAAAACTCCAATGTTGATAACATTAAATCCTGCTTCAGTTAGTGCATAGTCTAGTATTTTGTTACCAACTGCATGACAGTCCGCACCAATAACTCCAAGAACTAAAGTCTTTTTTTCCATTTTTAAAAGCCTCCTAAATAATTAAATATAATTTTTTTGATACTTTATTTCAATAATTTTTGATTTAAGCGCTTTAACAGAACCTTCATCTAAACTATAAGAAAACTCAATAATTTCCTTATTCTCCTTATTAAGCTTGGATACATCTTTAAATCTACCAGGTGTAACAATTAGTACATCAGATTTGTTAATTAGTTTATTTAACTTTTCTTCGTTTGAGTCTTTAAAATACTCAACTGGTAAATCTCCTAAGCCTGCATTTTCTAGAGCTGCTTTTATCTTAAATATAAATTCCTCAGATATGCAAATGAAAGCGAACTTTGTATCTGATGGATGTCTTGCAATTTTTACTATAGATTCTAAATTAGGGTTTATAGCAATCCCCAAAACTTCCTTACCATAATCTCTTAAAAGATTATTAACTTCATTTACATGGTTAAAGGTCGCAATAACCACTTGACATTGTTTAAGCTTGTCTCTTGTCTCATCATCGATTTTTTCAAGATCTCCTAGTGTTAAAGGTATAGCATTAACATTTGTAATCTTAGTTAACTGCTTGCTAAACATTCTTGACTGCTCTATATTACATTCAACAAAAGCAGCTGTGATTTTATCCATTAACTCTTTTTTCTCTTTAACTCTTTGAGTAACAATATCTAAAAAGTCGTCAGCTTCAACACCGATTTCTAAAGCTTCTTCAAAGGCAAGATCCACAAATTTTATTATTTTCTTTTTACTATCTTGACTTTTCCAAGACACAGCTTCTTCTGCTACGAAGGTGCCTTTCCCCTGAATAGACTTTAAAACTCCACTTAGTTCAAGCTCCTTATAAGCAGCACTTATAGTATTTCTGCTTATTTTGAGTTCTTGAGATAATTCTCTTTCCGTTGGCATCTTGTTTCCAACCTTGAGAGCACCTTCTTTAATAAGGTCCATTATTTGTTTTTTAACTTGAATATATAGTGGTACTCCACTTTTTTTATCTAATATAATGTTCACCTTTTAATACCTCCCAAGTGTTTGGATTAATGGACTAATCCATTGCCATTTATATAATACCATAAGGTCCAATTTAATTCAATTTTATTTCTGGCCAAAAAACACCAAAAGCCCACTCCTTATAAAAAAAGTGGACTTATTTCTTTAATTATCTCCGTTTTTATAGTACATGCTAATGGACTTGTAAAGTGATTCTGCTATTTTATTTTGATAGTCATCTTGTCTTAACTTTTGAGCTTCCTCGTAATTGCTTAAAAACCCACATTCAACTATAACCCCTGGCATAGAGTCATTGTTTCTAAGCACCTTATAATGGGCCTCTGCTGGCTTAGGCTTTCTATGATTGGATGGGTCCAAGTCTAATATTAGATTATCTTGAATCAGATTTGCAATCTTTACACTATCTTCATATCTTGAGTACCATACTTGAGCACCTTTCACAGAAGCTTGTGGAAAAGTATTTAAATGAATGCTAACAAACAAATCACATTCAGAGTCTTTTTTCATAGATACTCGATTGTTCAAGTCCTCGATTTTTTTCTCTCTTACAGTTCTTCCCTCTGTGTACAATCCCTGATCCTCATATCTGGTTAATATTACTTTAAATCCATCCTTTTTTAACATTTCATCCAACTTTAGAGCGATACTTAAATTAATGTTTTTTTCACATACACCATCTTGAGAACATGCTCCTCCATCAATTCCTCCATGACCAGGATCAATTAAAATTACCTTAGTAGTACTATCTACTAAATTACTATGTTCAAATGCGGATATAAGATCCTTTAGATTAATTAAAAATATAGATATGAAGGCTAAAGCTACTATTGATAGCGTTATAACGAGTTTTTTATTTCCTTTCATACACCCACCCTATAAATATTATTCTGTAATTATGTTTATTCAACTTGTCTACATTTTATTAATAGTTAATTGAAAAAATCACTATAGAAACATACATCTCCATAGTGATTTTATTAGTTATGCATTTTCTACTTACAACAAATCCGATGTAGAAACATAACTTATATGCTAATTTTCTGTAATTATTTCGGCTATATTAACAGCATGGTCTCCGATTCTTTCAAAATTACTTATTATGTCAAGGAATATTGTTCCTACAGTTGCATTACATACTCCTGCATTCAGTCTATTTATATGAGAATTTCTTAACTCCTTTTCTAATGAGTCAATTCTCTCCTCTACCCCTCTAACACTGGCTGCTTTCTCTTTATTATACTGTTTAAAGCACTCAATACTCATTTCCAGTGCATTAATAGTATACTTAAACATTCCAGCTAGCTCTTTCGTAGCTTCATCAGAGAACTTCAGTCCCTTTGCTATTTTTTCACTTGCTAAATCCGCAATATTTTCTGCATGATCTCCAATACGTTCAATATCGTTTACTGCGTGAAAGTATGCTCCAACTTGTGATTTTTGCTCTTCACCAAGTTCTGAGTTGGATAACTTAACAAGGAATCTAGTTATATCCTGGTCTAATAGATTAATCAATTTTTCATTTTCATATGCTTTATTAATTAGTGCTTCATTATTCTCGTTGAAACCCTTCATTGCGAGCTCAACATTTTCCTTTGCTTTTGTTGCCATTCTTATAATCTCATTAGTAGTTTGGCCAAAAGCAATTACTGGAGTTTCTAACAATCTATCATCAATATATTTTAGACCCATTTCTTCACGTTCATCTTCACCTGGAATAATTAAATTTACAAGGGCTACTAGATATTTAATGAGCCAAGCTAAAATAAAGGTATTTACAACATTAAATATAGTATGAGCGTTAGCAATTTGTCTTTGTACATCATAACTAGAAGTACCTGGCGATATTGTAGTAACTATATTTATAAATTGAGATATAACTGGAAGAAACATCAGTGATCCTATAATATTAAAAAGCAAATGAATCAACGCTGCTTTTCTTGCAGTTTTCGAAGTTCCAATACTAGCTATCAGTGCAGTGACACAAGTTCCTATATTGCACCCAAATAAAACTGGAACAGCCACTTCAAAAGGTAATAATCCTGTAGAAGCCAATGCAACTAATATACCTGTTGATGCAGAAGAGCTTTGAATCACCGCAGTAACCACCAACCCAAGTAATAAACCAAGGATTGTATGTCCTTTTAATCTTAAAATCAAATCTTTAAAGAAATTTGATTCAGCTAATGGCGACATAGCATTTGACATTAATTCTAGCCCTAAGAAAAGCATACCAAATCCTAGAACAATGTTTCCTACCTCTTTCACTTTTCTATTTTTAGCAAAAAGTACTATACACGCTCCAATGGCTAGAAATAGTGGAGCTATTGCATCAAGCTTAAATGAAATTACTTGAGCTGTTATTGTTGTACCGATATTTGCTCCCATAATTACTGCTGCTGCTTGAAATAAGTTCATAAGCCCTGCATTAACAAATCCAACTACCATTACTGTGGTTGCACTACTACTTTGTATTATTGCTGTAACAGTAGCTCCTGTTAAAATACCTTTAACTGGATTTGAATTTATTTTGTCAAAAATGCCCTTTAACTTATCTCCAGCGGCATTTTCAAGCCCATCTCCCATCAGTTTCATACCATAGAGAAATAATCCTAGTCCGCCAAAAAAGCTAATAAGTAACAATAAAGCTTCCATATAATACCTCCATATTATATACTCTCAAAATATGCAGCAACTGAACTCTTCTACCACTTGATAAACCACCGTAGAAGTTTATTATCTATGTATTTAATTTCAAAAATATATGACATAATAAATGATTTGAAAAATTATTTATTATGTCATATACATATTAGAATTACTGTAAAATCACAAAAGATACTTCTATACTTTTAAATGGTTACATTTATTAATACTATCATTATCTTGATTCAAATCTAATTTACTAGTTAATAATACACCAACTTAACCTTTATGTTAATACTATATTAATTAAATTTATACAATCGCAATAACAATCACTGTAAACCAGCATAACTAACTTAAATTAATACGTTTCATTTAAATCTTTGTGGATGACAGTTTCTATGATTACTTAATAAATCCTGCATATTATTTAGAGTGAAATAGAAAACTTTTGTATCCTTGTTTCCCTTTAGGACAAAATCACAGATTTATCCTAGAATATATACTCGTTGAGATATTGAATAACAAAAAAGAGTACATACAATTGTACGTACTCTTTTATGTATACCCATGCCCCTGTGGCTAAGCCACATAAGCAATACTTGTAAAGATTTCCTGAAAATACTATCTTTTTGAGAACTGAGAAGCTCTTCTTGCTTTTTTAAGACCGTATTTCTTTCTTTCTTTCATTCTTGGGTCTCTTGTTAAGAAACCAGCTTTTTTAAGTTCTGGTCTTAGGTTTTCATCAGCTTTTAATAAAGCTCTTGAAATACCATGTCTTATAGCTCCAGCTTGACCTGTGTATCCACCACCGTGCACATTAACTAAAACGTCGAATTTATCTTTAGTTCCAGTTAAAACTAATGGTTGATTAACTATAACTCTTAAAGTTTCTAATCCGAAGTAAACTTCGCTGTCTCTTTTATTTATTATAACTTTACCTTCACCTGGTACAAGTCTTACTCTTGCAACTGAACTTTTTCTTCTACCTGTTCCATAATATTGAACTTTTGCCATGTTAATTCCTCCTCCCAACACTTACTAGTATTTTAACTCTAATACTTCTGGATTTTGAGCGTGGTTTTTGTGCTCTGGTCCTCTGTATACAGTTAATTTCTTAAGCATTTTTCTTCCTAGAACTCCTGTTGGAAGCATTCTTCTTACTGCTTCTTCAAATACGAATTCTGGTTTCTTTGCTATAGCTTCTCTGTATGGAGTCTCTTTAAGTCCACCTGGATAAAAAGAGTGATGTCTTAACATTTTTTGATCTAATTTCTTACCAGTTAAAACAATTTTTTCTGCATTAATTACTATAACAAAATCTCCTGTGTCAACATGTGGTGTAAATTCTGGTTTATTTTTTCCTCTTAATATTGAAGCTATTTGGCTTGCAGCTCTTCCTAAAGTCATTCCTTCAACGTCAACTACATACCATTTTCTTTGTACTTCATTTGGTTTTGCTAAGTATGATTTCATTGTATTCCCTCCCTGATATTTAACAGTATTAATTCTATGCTAAAGACCCGGGGCTAGTGGATCTTATACACAAGTTTTTATTATACAAACACGAATATTATAATACAATTTGCCACGTGTGTCAATTATTTATAATATTATTTACAATATTATTATAAAATACTTCTACAAGAGTTAACCCTTGCGGCGGTACGGATCTCCCTGCCCTAGCTCTTTCTTTTGAGTCTATAACTTCCTTTATATAACAAGGTTTGATTTTTTTGCATCCTACCTCTAATAAAGTTCCTACTATTATTCTTGCCATATTATATAAAAACCCATCGGCAGAAATATAAATTTTTATACGATTATTCATCTCTTCAACTTCAATAGAATATATAGTTCTAACTGAAGTTTGTACAGAACTCCCTAAGTTCCGAAAGGCAGCAAAATCATGTTTACCAATAAAATACTTACTACCTTCTTTAATGAGAGCTATATCAAGCTCACCTTTATAGTGATATACATAATTTCTATCTAAAGCACCTCTAACTGGTGTGTTTAAAATAGTATAGCAATACATTTTTCCCTTGCTATTATACCTAGCATGAAAGTCTTGAGACACCTCATTTGAACTTAACACAACAATGTCTTCGGGTAATTTATTATTTAGAGCTTCCCTAAACTTTTCCCCTGGTATACTGCTAGAGGTATTAAAGTTACAAACATAACCTTTAGCGTGCACCTTGCTATCGGTTCTACTACATCCTATTACAGATATATTTTCACCTACTAGGCTTTCAAGTGCTTTCTCTAGTGTACCCTGAATGGTAATAGCATTATTTTGCTTTTGCCATCCAAAGTAATTAGTTCCATCATACTCTAATACTAATTTAATATTTCTCATATATTCACCCTTGCATCTATAATAATATCAACTAATAGCAATTATACTATAGTGTTTGTTTTACTAAGGAGCAATTGCTGTCTACTCCTAGCTTAATAGGAGTTAAGCATTAATTATATAGGTTAAAACTAAATCTTTTCCCCCATACATTTAGTGCCTTTGCTATGTTAATCATTCATTATATAAGGTTAAAATCTCATAACAATTATTATGATTGTTAGAACAATAAATATGGTAATTGCTATTCCATCTCTATAAGAAAGCTTTAAAATCTTCATTCTAGTTCTTCCTTCTCCCCCTCTGTAGCATCTAGCTTCCATAGCCATTGCTAACTCATCGGCTCTTCTAAAAGAGCTAATAAATAAGGGTACTAAAAGAGGAATAAGATTTTTAGCCCTTTGAACAAGATTTCCACTTTCAAAATCAGCACCTCTTGCTTTCTGTGCTTTCATAATTTTATCAGTTTCATCCATTAATGTAGGTATAAATCTCAGAGCTATTGTCATCATCATAGCCAACTCATGAGCTGGAACTCCAATCTTCTTATAAGGATTTAAGAGTTTTTCTATCCCATCAGTAAGCTCTATTGGAGATGTAGTTAAAGTCAATAAAGATGTACCTATAATTAAGAATGTTAATCTCAGTATCATAAATATTGCTAAAATAATACCTTCCTTATAAACTTTCAAAAAACCTAGGGAATATAATAAAGTATCTCCTCTTGTTAGAAACACATTAAAAAGAGCAGTAATTAGCATCAGCACAAATATAGGTTTTAAACCCTTATATATGTATCTCAATTGAATCTTAGAAACAAAAATGGCTAATGCTGTAAATAGAAATATAAAAATATATCCCTGAAAATCCTTAACTAAAAATAAATCAATAATAAATAATATTGATAACATTATTTTTACTCTTGGATCTAGTTTATGTACAAAAGAATTACCAGGGACATATTGACCTATTGTAATATCTTTAATCATATCTACGCCTCCAAAGTGTACCAAAAGGCAGAATTAGTTCTTAGGTATCTAAAATATATAACAAGTCAAAGATATTTTGGTTATATTGCACCATACTTAAAAATATATTCTAATGACACTTTATCGTCAATTGATATTTTCAAGATGCTTGCCACAGAATAAACCTAGATACTCACTAGTTACTTTCTGAAGATGCCTTAGTTAAGGTTCTTAGTATTTCTTGTTTAGCTTGTTCTAATGTAAAAATGTCATCAGACAAGTTAAATCCCTTTTTATTAAGTTCTCTTATAAGGTAAGTTACTTGAGGAACTGCTAACCCTACACTTTCAAGAGTACTAATTTCTTTAAAGATTTTTTGTGGTGGACCATCAAGAATACATTGACCATTTTCCATAACTAAAATTCTATTTGCAACCTTTGCAACATCCTCCATACTATGAGACACCAAAATTATGGTCATGTTATAAGCCTTATGCAATGATGATATTTGACCAAGAATTTCATCTCTACCCTTTGGATCTAGTCCTGCAGTAGGTTCATCTAAAATTAATACCTTTGGCTCCATAGCTACCACTCCTGCAATAGCTACTCTTCTTTTTTGTCCTCCACTCAATTCAAAGGGAGATTTATTCCTATATTCTTCATAATCTAACCCAACAATGTTCATTGCTCTTATAACTCTTTCCCTAATTTCACTTTCGTTTAAGCCAAGGTTTCTAGGTCCAAAAGCAATATCTTTTTCAATAGTTTCTTCAAAAAGTTGATGTTCTGCATATTGAAATACAAGGCCTACTTTTTTTCTTATTTCAGAAAGCTTTACTCCAGCTGCTGTAATATCAACACCATCCACTATGATTTTTCCTTTGTTTGGCTTTAATAATCCATTCATATGCTGTATAAGTGTTGATTTTCCAGAACCTGTATGCCCAATTAACGCAAGAAAGTCCCCATCATTTATTTCAACATTAATATTATCTAAAGCAGTTTTTTCAAAGGGTGTCTTCTCCATGTATACATGAGTTAAGTTTTCTATCTTAATTGACATAATTCATTCACCATCTCATCTATTGTTAATATATGATTATCAATAGATATTCCTGATTTATTTAATTCATAGGCTAGTTCTGTCATTTCTGGAACATCTAGTCCTAATCTTTTCATTGTATCAACTTGCATAAAAACATCCTTTGGTGTTCCCTCTATAACAACCTTTCCAGAGTCCATAACATATATTCTATCTGCTTCAACGGCTTCTTCCATATAATGAGTAATTAATACGATTGTTATGCCATCTTTTTTGTTGAGCTCTGTAATGGTTTTAATTACTTCTCTTCTTCCTGATGGATCTAACATTGCTGTAGGCTCATCTAATACAATACACTCAGGCTTCATTGCTAAAATCCCTGCGATAGCTACTCTTTGTTTTTGACCTCCAGATAATAGATGTGGTCCATGATTCTTATATTTATACATATTAACTTTTTTTAGAGATTCATCAACTCTTCTTCTTATTTCTTCTGGAGCAACACCTAAATTTTCAGGTCCAAAAGCTACATCTTCTTCAACTATTGTAGCAACAATTTGATTGTCAGGATTCTGAAACACCATTCCTGCTTTACTTCTAACATTCCATAGGTTTTGTTCTTTACTTGTATCATATCCTGATACATATAGCTTTCCATCTGTTGGAATTAATAGTGCATTAATATGTTTTGCAAAAGTTGATTTTCCTGATCCATTATGCCCCAAGACAACTACAAATTCACCTTTGTTGATTGTAATATCAACATTGTCTATTGCTACCTTTACGTTGCCTTCACTATCTGGTGGATAGGTAAACTTCAACCCTTTGCTAATTATTTCATGAACTATACTTTCATTTTCTATAGAACTTTGAGGGTCATTTGTCCCAATGCCATTACTCTTATTCATCTCATTATCCCTCCATAGAGAGCAAATTTTTCTTTATACTATATGAGACAAGTTAATTTTGCCTAGCATTTTGAAAACAAATTAACTTACCATAAGAACTTATTTTTAATAATCTAGTCAACAATATCATAATCTAAAGACCTTACTTTAAAATATATTGCTAAAACTATAATAAAATGGGGACTAAGCTAGGCATACTTAATCCCCTGGAATTACTATACTAATTCTAATATAACAACTTCTGCTCCGTCGCCTCTTCTTGGACCCACTTTCATTATTCTAGTGTATCCACCATTTCTTTCAGCATACTTTGGAGCTATGTTTTCAAATAAATTGCTAACAACTTCCTCTTCAGTAACAAATGCAAGCACTTGTCTTCTAGCGTGAAGATCTCCTCTTTTAGCAAGAGTAATCATTTTCTCAGCTAATCTTTTAGTTTCTTTAGCTCTAGTAACAGTTGTTTCTATTTTACCGTGCTTTAAAAAACTAGTTGTAAGATTTCTAAGCATCGCCATTCTTTGATCAGTCGGACGTCCTAACTTACGTTGCATTGCCATGTCTATACCTCCCTTACTCCTCGCTTGGTTTAAAGGATAAACCTAAAGCTTCAAGTTTTTGTTCAACCTCTTCAAGAGATTTCTTTCCTAAGTTTCTAACTTTCATCATATCATCCATTGATCTCTCTGTTAACTCTTGAACTGTATTTATTCCAGCTCTCTTTAAACAGTTAAAGCTTCTAACAGAAAGGTCAAGTTCTTCTATAGTCATTTCTAGAACTTTTTCTTTCTTATCTTCCTCTTTTTCAACCATTATTTCAACATTATCAGCATGATCTGTTAATGTCATAAATAGTTTAAAGTGTTCAATTAGAATCTTAGCTGATAAACCTATTGCTTCATCAGGTCTAATAGTTCCATTTGTCCAAATTTCTATAGTCAATTTATCATAATCTGTAATTTGTCCTACTCTTGTATTTTCAACAGTGTAGTTAACTCTCTTAACAGGAGTATAAATTGAGTCTACAGGTATAGTAGCGATTGGTTTGTCTTCAGTTTTGTTTTTGCTCTGAGAAACATAACCTCTGCCCTTATTAACATTAAGTTCCATATATAGTCTAGCGTCATCATCTAAAGTTGCGATATGGATATCCTTATCAACTACTTCAACATCTCCGTCAGTTCTTATATCTGCACCAGTAACCTCACCTGGTCCTTGTGCATCGATATATATTGTTCTTGAACCTTCACCTGTCATTTTCAGTGCTAAACCTTTAACGTTAAGAATTAACTCTGCAACATCCTCTTTTACTCCATGTATAGTTGAAAACTCATGTAGTACACCATCTATTTTAATTGAGTTGGCAGCAACCCCAGGTAAAGAAGAAAGAAGAATTCTTCTTAATGCATTACCTAAAGTTATACCATAACCTCTCTCTAATGGTTCTATAACAAATTTGCCATATGTACCATTTTCAGCGGTTTCAACACATTCTATTTTTGGTTTTTCTATTTCTAACATATATAACCCTCCTTTTATATTTTGTGGTTTTTTTATATTGAGGGCAACTGATTGAATTATTGACTATTTGCTGTATAACTCAACGATTAATGTTTCGTTAACAGGAATGTCTATATCTTCTCTTGCTGGTAATGATACAACTTTACCTTCGTAAGTTGCTACATCTCCTTGTAACCAGTTAGGTAGAGTTTTTGGATTCTCAGCGAATACTTTGAACTTCTCAGAAGCTCTGCTCTTTTCTCTAACTGCTATAACATCTCCAGCTCCAACGCTGTATGATGCGATGTCAACCTTTTTACCATTTACTAAGAAATGTCCATGGTTAACTAATTGTCTAGCTTCAGTTCTTGAGTTACCGTATCCTAATCTGTAAACAACATTATCAAGTCTTAATTCAAGAAGTCTTAATAAGTTTTCACCTGTGATACCTCTTTGTTTATCAGCCTTTTCATAGTATTTTCTGAATTGGCTTTCAAGAACTCCATATATTCTCTTAGCTTTTTGTTTTTCTCTTAATTGTGTTCCGTAGTTTGACATTTTCTTTCTACTTTGACCGTGTTGTCCTGGTGCGTATCCTCTTCTGGTGAACGCACAGCTCTCTGTAAAGCATCTATCACCTTTAAGGAAAAGCTTTAGGCCTTCTCTTCTGCAAAGTCTGCAAACTGGTCCAGTATATCTTGCCATAAATTACACCTCCTGTTGATTAAACTCTTCTTCTTTTTGGTGGTCTACATCCGTTGTGAGGAATTGGAGTTACGTCTTTAATTAGTGTAACTTCTAATCCAGCAGCTTGTAATGATCTAATTGCTGCTTCTCTTCCAGCTCCTGGTCCTTTAACGTAAACTTCTACACTCTTTAAGCCATGCTCCATTGCTGCTTTAGCTGCTGTTTCAGCTGCCATTTGCGCTGCGTATGGAGTGCTTTTTCTTGAACCTCTAAATCCTAATCCACCTGCACTAGCCCATGACAATGCATTTCCTGCTGCGTCAGTAAGTGTAACGATGGAATTGTTGAAAGTAGATTTAATGTGTGCAGCACCGTGCTCAACATTTTTTCTTTCTTTTTTTCTTCTACTTCTTTTAACTTTTTGAGCCATTGTATTCCCTCCTTACTATTTCTTCTTACCAGCCATTGTTTTTTTAGGGCCTTTTCTTGTTCTTGCGTTAGTTTTTGTCTTTTGTCCTCTTACTGGAAGTCCTCTTCTATGTCTAATACCTCTGTAGCATCCAACTTCCATAAGTCTCTTAATATCTAAAGCAACTTTTCTTCTTAAGTCACCTTCAACTAGTATGCTCTTGTTTATATAGTCTCTTAAAGCATTAACTTCATCTTCAGTTAAATCCTTAATTCTTGTATCAGGATTTACTCCTGTAGCTTCAAGTATTTCATGTGACTTTGGTAGTCCTATACCAAATATATAAGTTAGACCTATCTCAACTCTCTTTTCTTTTGGTAGGTCAACACCTGCTATTCTTGCCATCTACAACTTACACCTCCTAAGTATTTCTACTTCCTAATTGCTATATACTAGCCTTGTTTTTGTTTATGTTTAGGATTTTCACAGATAACCATTACTCTTCCTTTTCTTTTTATAACTTTACATTTTTCACATATAGGTTTAACTGATGGTCTTACCTTCATAGCTAACCCTCCTTATTACTTATCTCTCCAAGTTATTCTCCCACGAGTCAAATCATATGGAGAAAGCTCTACTGTAACCTTATCGCCTGGCAAAATTCTAATAAAATTCATTCTTAATTTTCCAGAGATATGTGCTAATATTTTATGCCCACTCTCTAGCTCAACTTGAAACATTGCGTTTGGTAGTGTTTCTACAACTACCCCTTGCATTTCAATAACATCATCTTTTGACATAAGGTAATCAAACCTCCTCAATTTTATCCTCAACCTGCAAAAATCTTCTAATCTTAGAATTACTAACTTTTTCATTGCTTAAAAGTAGTTCTCTAAATTCTTTTGCCACAATATCTTTAAAAATTAAATGCTTAATTTTTTTCTTCTTGGGCTTTTCAATTTTTCTAAGGTCTCCGTCTGAAATATAGACATAATTAGTGTCAATTATACCCACTATTATAAAGTATCTATCTTTATCTCTACCTGATTTAGAATGTACTACCTTACCTATAAGGCTGTTATCATTCACCCTAGTCACCTCATCAGCTCAAAGTTAGTATTTCAGGACCATTATTTGTTATAGCTACAGTGTTCTCATAATGTGCCGATAGGCTTCCATCACTTGTAACTACTGTCCATCCATCCGGTTTAATTTTTACTTTGTAATTTCCTATGTTAATCATAGGTTCAATTGCAAGTACCATACCATGTGCTAACTTGGGTCCCTTACCAGCAACACCGTAATTAGGAACTTGTGGATCCTCATGCATAGATTTGCCAATACCATGACCGACAAAATCTCTAACCACAGAGTATCCAAAGCTTTCAGCGTGCTTTTGCACAGCTGACGATATGTCGGTAAGTCTATTACCGACTTTAGCCTGTTCTACAGCTTTAAAGAAACTTTCTTTTGTTACCTCTATAAGTTTTTGTGCTTCTTCGGATATATTTCCTACTGGAAAAGTCCTTGCAGCATCTCCATGATAGCCGTTAAGTATTGCACCACAATCAATACTAATAATGTCTCCGTCGTTTAATACCCTATTACCAGGTATTCCATGAATTACTACATCATTAACTGATGCACATATGGATGCCGGAAAACCACCATAACCTTTAAAGGATGGGATTGCACCATACGATAATATGAACTCTTCAGCTAATTTATCAATTTCTGCAGTGGTTATTCCAGGTGTTATTACCTTTTCTATCATTGCAAGGGTTTCAGCAACAACTCTACCTGCATTTCTCATATATATTAATTCCATATCACTTTTAATTGCTATCACTATTTATCGCTCCTAAGATACCACAGATATTCTTAAAAACATCATTAATAGCTTGAGTTCCATCAACCTGTGATAATAAACTTTTTCTAGTATAATAATTTATTAACGGTTGGGTCTGAGCATCATAAATATCAAGACGTTCTCTTACTGTTTCCTCAGTATCATCTTCCCTTTGAATTACAACGCTTCCGCAAATATCGCATTTCCCTGTAATTTTAGTTGGATTATATTTCATATGATAACTAGCTCCACAAGTAGTACATACCCTACGTCCTGTCATTCTATCTATAATAAAATCTTTTGGAACTTTTATTAATAAAGCTGTATCAAGTTTTTCCCCTCTTTCATTAAGCATGATTTCCAAGGCTTCGGCTTGATTTACAGTTCTAGGATAGCCATCAAGTAAGAAACCATTATTGCAGTCTTCTTCATCTAATCTATCCTTAATGATATCTATGGTTAACTTATCGGGAACTAGATGCCCTTTATCAATATATTTCTTAGCTTCGATTCCTAGAGGAGTTTGATCAGAAATATTCTTTCTAAAAATATCCCCAGTGGATATATGCGGTATGGAGTACTTATTACTTATTGATTTAGCTTGTGTTCCTTTTCCGGCTCCCGGAGGACCTAATAAAATTATCTTCACTAGTATCAACTCCAAAACAATTTTTTATTTAAGGAACCCTTGGTAATGTCTCATTACTAATTGTGACTGCAGCTGTTTCAACGTCTCTACTGAAACACTAACCATGATTAGCAAACTGGTACCACCAAAAGTAATTCCTTTGAAATTACTATAAGCTCCAGCCAATATTGGCACAACTGCTATAATAGCCGCAAAAGTTCCACCTAATATAGCCACTCTAGTTAATACTTTTTCTAAATATGTTGCAGTCTTGTCACCTGGTCTTATTCCTGGTATAAATCCTGATGATTTGTTCATATTCTCAGCCATTTCATCTGGTTTAAACGTTATTAGCGTGTAGAACCATGCAAAGAACAGAATCAATACAAAATATGCTATTGCATATTTTAAGGATGTACTTTGGAATATGCTCCAAGGACTTGTTGTAATAAATTTTGCAAAAGAAGAATTTGGCCATATTTGAGCAATTGTCTCTGGGAATGACATCAACGACATAGCAAAAATTATTGACATAACTCCAGAGGAGTTTAAGCTAATTGGTATGTGAGTTGATTGTCCCTTTATAACTTTTCTTCCAACTGCCTTTCCTGCGTATTGCACAGGAATTCTTCTTTCAGCTAAGCTTATAACAATTACTGTAACTAATAATGCTAATGCTACTGCTATAAATATTATAACCTCTACTGGACTAACGGTTTTTGCACTTAGAAGTCCCATAATTTGATAAACTGTTGTAGGTAATGAAGAAATGATATTTACAAAGATAATCACAGAAACACCATTACCTAATCCATAAACAGTGATTTGTTCTCCAATCCAAACTAAAAGCACTGAACCTGCTGTCATAGTCAATAAAATAAAGAATAATCCTGTTTTTCCATCCAGTGCAATTGCACCTGAGTTTGCTATTAATGCATACATGGCATAAGCTTGAATTACAGCAAATACTAATGCCGCATACTTAGTGTAGTTTTGTATTTTCTTTCTTCCTTCTTGACCTTCCTTAGAAAGTTGTTCCAAATAAGGAATTGCTATTGTTAACAATTGAAGTATGATTGATGCGTTGATGTATGGTCCCACTCCTAAAGCAAATATACTAAATTTACTAAAGGCTCCACCAGAAATCATATCATAAAAACTCAATAATGAACCTGAGTTATTCGTTAAGTTAACTAGCTTGCTGGTATCTACTCCTGGTACTGGTATAAATATACCTAATCTAAATATTACTACGATAAGCAACGTGAATAGCATTCTCTTTCTAAGCTCTGGAACTTTCCAAGCATTTCGTAGGGTTGATAACATCTATATCACCTCAACTTTTCCTCCTGCTGCTTCAATTTTCTCTGCTGCAGCTTTAGAAATCTTATTAGCTTTAACAGTTAAATTCTTTTCAAGATTACCGTTACCAAGAATTTTTATTCCATCATTTAATTTTTTAACCATTCCTGATTGAAGAAGTAATTCTGGAGTAATCTCTGTTCCATTCTCGAATATGTTTAATCTATCTACATTAATACAAGTATATTCTTTAGCAAATATATTTGTAAATCCTCTCTTAGGCAGTCTTCTGTATAAAGGCATTTGTCCTCCCTCAAATCCTGGTCTTACTCCGCCACCAGATCTTGAGTTTTGTCCCTTTTGACCTTTACCAGCACTTTTACCCCAACCTGAACCAGTACCTCTACCAATTCTCTTAGGAGATTTTTTTGAACCTTCTGCAGGTCTTAAATCATGAAGTCTCATATTTACACCTCCTTAAATTACATTTCTTCTACTTTTAATAGATAACTAACTTTATTAATCATACCTCTTATTTGAGGAGTTGCCTCGTGCTCAACAGTTTTTCCTATTTTTCTTAATCCAAGAGCTGATACTGTAGCAATATGATCTTTTTTTCTACCAATTGTGCTCTTTGCTAGTGTAATTTTAACTTTAGCCAAGGTGATTCCCCTCCTATCCTAAAATCTCTTCAACAGTTTTGCCTCTAAGTTTTGCAACTTGCTCCGCTGTTCTTAAATTTGCTAATCCATTGATTGTAGCATTAACCATGTTTCTTGGGTTATTAGATCCTAAAGACTTAGCTCTAACATCTTTTAATCCTGCAAGCTCAAGGACTGCTCTTGCTGGTCCTCCAGCAATAACTCCAGTTCCTTCTGAAGCTGGCATAATGTGAACTACACCAGTACCGAACTTACCATCTATTGTATGTGGAACTGTTGTTCCAACTAATTCAACTTTTACAAGGTTTTTCTTAGCGTCTTCTATACCTTTTCTTATTGCTTCTGGTATTTCAACAGATTTACCCATACCAACACCAACGTGTCCGTTCTCATCACCAACAACAACTAGTGCGCTGAATCTGAAGTTTCTACCACCTTTAACAACCTTAGCAACTCTGTTTATGTGTACAACTTTTTCCTTAAGATCAAGTGTGCTAGGATCAATTTTCATGTGTTTCCCTCCTTTTTTTAGAATTGAAGCCCTGCTTCTCTTGCACCTTCAGCTAGCATTTGAACTCTTCCGTGATATATATATCCACCTCTATCAAATACTACTTCAGTAATTCCTTTTTCTATTGCTTTTTTAGCTATTAACTCACCAACCATTTTAGCAGATTCTTTATTGCTTCCAACGTTTAGTGTAAAATCTTTTTCTAAGCTTGATGCAGCTACTAATGTTCTTCTTGCTACGTCATCAATTAACTGAGCGTATATGTTCTTTTCACTTCTATATACTGCTAATCTTGGTCTTGCAGCTGTTCCATGAACTTTTTTACGAACTCTTAAATGACGTTTTTCTCTTGATAGTTTTCTATCAGATTTGTTGAACATGTAATTCACTCCTTTCTATTTTCAATTATCTATTACTTACCAGTTTTACCTTCTTTACGTCTGATAACTTCGTCAGAGTATTTAATACCTTTACCTTTGTATGGCTCTGGTTTTCTCCAAGCTCTTATGTCAGCAGCTACCGCTCCAACTAATTGCTTGTTTATGCCTCTTACGATTATAGTGTTAGCATCAGGAGTTTCAAAAGTAATTCCTTCTACTGCTTCTATTTCTACTGGGTGTGAGAATCCAAGGTTTAATCCTATATTCTTACCTTTAAGTGTTGCTCTATATCCAACACCAACTAATTGTAATGTTTTAGCGAAACCATTAGTTACCCCAATTACCATATTATTTATTAATGCTCTTGTTAATCCGTGAAGAGCTCTATGTTCTCTTACATCGCTTGGTCTTGTAACAACCACTGAATTATCTTCAATAGCTATGTTAATACTCTTTGCCATTGATTCAGTTAGTTCACCTTTAGGTCCCTTAACTGTAACAACGTTGTCTGGTGTTACTGTAACTGTTACACCACTAGGTATAGCTATTGGAAGTCTTCCTATTCTTGACATAATTGCACCTCCTGTTCAATAAACTACCAGATATAGCAGATAACTTCTCCACCTAATCCTAATTTTCTAGCTTCTCTATCTGCAACGATTCCTTTAGAAGTTGATATAACAGCAACTCCAAGTCCGTTTAGCACCTTTGGAATATCTTCATTCTTAGAGTAAACTCTTAATCCTGGTTTAGATATTCTCTTTAATCCTGTGATAACTCTTTCTCTGTTTTGACCATACTTCATTGTAAGTCTTAACATCGGAACAGATCCATCTTGATATTCTTCTATATTTTTAAGATATCCTTCTTGAAGCATTATATTTGCGATAGCCTTCTTTATAGTTGAAGAAGGAACCTCTACTATTTCATGTCTAACAATATTTGCATTTCTTATACGCGTTAGCAAATCTGCGATAGGGTCAGTCATAACCATTTGTTGTGCCTCCTTTCATATGTTCTGTATATTACCAACTTGCCTTCTTGCATCCAGGAATTTGTCCTTTGTAAGCAAGTTCTCTGAAACAAATACGGCAAATACCAAATTTCTTTAATACAGAGTGTGGTCTTCCACATAATCTGCATCTAGAGTAAGCTCTAGTTGAATATTTAGGCTCTTTTTTCCACTTTTCTATTAAAGCTTTACGTGCCACGTAATTCCCTCCTTATTACTGAGCAAATGGCATTCCAAGGAATCTTAATAACTCTCTTGCTTCCTCGTCTGTCTTTGCACTAGTTACGAATATTATATCCATTCCTCTAACTTTGTCGATTTTATCGTACTCAACTTCTGGGAATATTAATTGCTCCTTAATTCCTAATGCGTAGTTACCTCTACCATCAAATGACTTTGAAGGAACCCCTCTGAAGTCTCTAACTCTTGGTAAAGCAATGTTCATTAATTTATCTGCGAATTCGAACATTTTGTTTTTTCTTAATGTAACTTTGCAACCTATTGGCATATTTTCTCTTAATTTAAAGTTCGCTACTGATTTTTTTGCTCTTGTTAAAACTGGCTTTTGTCCAGTGATTAATTGCATATCAGCTAGCGCAGCGTCTAAAACCTTAGCGTTATCTTTAGCTTCTCCAACACCCATGTTTAAAACTATTTTCTCAAGCTTTGGAACTTCCATGATATTTTTGTATCCGAACTTCTCCATCATAGCTTGAACTACTTCATTATTATATTTTTCTTGTAGTCTTGCAACCATTAGTTAAACCTCCTTTCGCGAATTAGAATGTTTCTCCGCACTTTTTGCACACTCTTACTTTTGTGCCATCTTCTAATACTTTATTGCTTATTCTAGTTACACTTTTGCATTTGTTGCAGTATAACATTACTTTTGAACTGTTTATAGCTCCTTCAAAATGAACTATTCCACCTTGCATATTTTCTCTGTTTGGTTTTTGGTGTTTTGTTACAACATTTACGTCTTTAACAACAACTTTTCCAGTTTTAGGATAAACAGCTAATACTTCTCCTGTTTTACCTTTATCTTTTCCTGAAATAACCATTACAGTATCGTTTTTTCTAACATGAACTTTCATTATAGCTACCTCCTATCCTATAGTACTTCAGGTGCTAGTGACAGAATCTTAGTAAATTCTTTATCTCTTAGCTCCCTAGCAACAGGTCCGAAGATACGAGTTCCTTTTGGATTTTTATCTTCTTTTATAATAACAGCTGCGTTCTCATCAAATCTGATATAAGTCCCGTCTGCTCTTCTTAAACCCTTAACTGATCTAACAATAACTGCTTTTACAACGTCACCTTTTTTAACAACTCCACCTGGTGTTGCACTTTTAACGCTAGCAACAATTATATCTCCTATGTTTCCCCATTTTCTATGAGATCCACCTAGTACTCTAATACACATTATCTCTTTAGCACCAGAGTTATCTGCTACTTTTAGTAATGTTTGTTGTTGTATCATGTTAAATACCCTCCTTTCGGTTAACTATTTAGCTCTTTCCATGATTTCAACAAGTCTCCATCTCTTATCTTTAGATAATGGTCTTGTTTCCATTATTAATACTCTATCGTTAACATTTGCTTCATTATTTTCATCATGAGCCTTAAATTTTGTTGTTCTGTTTACTGTTTTACCATATAGTGGGTGTCTAACTTTAGTTTCAACTGCTACCACTATTGTTTTATCCATTTTATTAGAAACAACTTTTCCAATTCTAGTTTTTCTATTTCCTCTTTCCACAAGACGAACCTCCTTTCAGTATTACTGCTCAAAAGCCCTTAATTCTTCTTCTCTAAGGATGGTTTTAATTTGGGCTATAGATTTTTTAACCTGTTTTATTCTCATTGGATTTTCTAACTGTCCTGTTGCTAATTGAAATCTGAGGTTAAATAATTCTGTTTTAAGGTCAGTTAATCTTGCATTTAAATCTTGAGGAGTACTTTGTCTCAAATCTTTTAATTCATTAGCCTTCATTGAATTCACCACCCATTTCCTCAAAATCTCTTCTTGTTACAAACTTAGTTGTAACTGGAAGTTTGTGAGATGCTAGTCTCATAGCTTCTCTAGCAGCTTCTTCTGTTACTCCAGATATTTCAAATAATACTCTACCTGGTTTAACTACTGCAACCCAGTACTCTGGTGAACCTTTACCGGAACCCATACGTGTTTCAGCAGGTTTTTCTGTAACTGGTTTATCAGGGAAGATTTTTATAAAAACCTTTCCTCCTCTTTTTACATATCTATTTATAGCAATTCTGGCAGATTCAATTTGGTTACTTGTAATCCATCCACATTCAGTTGCTTGTAATGCAAAGTCTCCGTATGCTATGAAGTTACCTCTTGTAGCCTTACCTTTCATTCTACCACGTTGTACCTTACGATGTTTAACTCTTTTAGGCATTAACATGTCAAATTCCTCCTTCCTTACACGTTATTATGCGTTAGCTTCTTCCTTCTGAACTTTCTTAACTGGAAGAACTTCTCCTCTATAAACCCAAACTTTAACACCAATTTTTCCGTAGATTGTATCTGCTTCAGCAAATCCATAATCGATGTCAGCTCTTAGAGTTTGTAGTGGAATTGTTCCTTCGTGATATTGCTCAGTTCTAGCGATCTCAGCTCCGCCTAATCTTCCTGCACAAGCTGTTTTAACTCCCTTAACGCCAGTTCTCATAGCTCTTTGAATTGTTTGTTTCATAGCTCTTCTAAAAGATATTCTCTTTTCTAATTGAGCAGCTATGTTTTCAGCCATAAGTTGAGCATTGTTTTCTGGAGCTTTAACTTCTACTATATTGATTAGAACGTTTTTATCCATAACAATTTTCTTTAATTCTACTTTTAATGCTTCTATACCTTGACCGCCTCTTCCTATAACCATACCTGGTTTAGCAGTATGTATATTAACTTTAACTCTTTTTGCAGCTCTTTCAATTTCTATTTTAGATATTCCAGCTGTAAATAGTTTTTCTTTTAAATACTCTCTAATTTGGTTATCTTCAACTAGATTGTCTGCAAAGTTTTTCTTGTTTGCATACCATTTAGAATCCCAATCTTTGATTACACCAACTCTTAGGCCGTGTGGATGTACTTTTTGTCCCACTCTATATCCCTCCTTCTTATGCTCTTTCTTTAACTACTAGAGTTATATGACTAGTTCTTTTATTTATTCTAAATGCTCTACCTTGAGCATGTGGTCTAAATCTCTTTAATATTGGACCTGCACCAGTATGTGCATCCGCAACATATAGTCTAGTTCTGTCTAAATTTAAATTATTCTCTGCATTTGCAACAGCTGATTTTAAAACTTTGTTTACAACCACTGCTGCGTCCTTTGGAGTATATTGTAATATAGCAAAAGCTTCATTTACATTTTTTCCTCTAATTAAATCAAGAACTATACCAATTTTCATTGGAGACATTCTTATATATCTAGCTATAGCTTTAGCTTCCATTGTTAGTTTCCTCCTTCCCGTACTATCTCACTTTGCTTGATTTAGCCTTATCAATGTGACCCTTGAAAGTTCTAGTTAAAGCAAACTCTCCTAATTTGTGTCCAACCATATCTTCTTGAACGTATACTGGAACGTGCTTTCTTCCATCATGAACAGCGATAGTGTGACCTATCATTTGTGGGAAAATTGTAGAACTTCTTGACCAAGTTTTTATAACTTTTTTCTCACCATTTTTGTTCATTTCATTAATTTTATTTAAAAGTGATTCTTGTACAAAAGGTCCTTTTTTAATTGATCTACTCACGATTAGTGGCCTCCCTTCATGCAACATCTTGGTAATTAAGAAGAGAATAGATTATTCTCTTCTGATTACTTACTATTTCTCTTTTTAACAATAAATTTGTCAGAGTATTTTTTATTCTTTCTTGTCTTATATCCAAGAGCTGGTTTACCCCATGGAGTAAGTGGACTTGCGTGTCCGATTGGAGATTTACCTTCTCCACCACCGTGTGGGTGATCGCAAGGGTTCATTACAGAACCTCTAACTGTAGGTCTGATACCCATATGTCTTTTTC
>NZ_JAVWDJ010000010.1:0-135221 GCF_036642255.1 Clostridium sp.
CCACCAGTTTGGCGCCATAGCCAAGTGGTAAGGCAGAGGCCTGCAAAGCCTTTATCCCCAGTTCAAATCTGGGTGGCGCCTCCAAAATAAGTATTGCAATTGCAATACTTATTTTTGTTTTTGTCATTAAATAAATATTAAGCATTTGAAGTTAAACTAAGAATATAAGGAAGTACCTTGGCAATATATAGACAATGCCAAAGTACTTCCTTTAAGTTTTTTAAATTCACATTTAACTTAAGACTTGTATTATAAATAAAAGTTAGATTAGAGTGTGATTTTGTGCAAAAAATATACTGCCTCTATCTACTAGTGGACCACTGCTTAAATAATATGGTTCTACTTCGTGTTTATCTAAAAATTTAAGTACTAGATCTTCATATTTATAATTTTTCAAGTTTCCATAGAACACTAATTTCTTATCTAGCAAGCCACAAGTTCCACCAATAAATCCGTAGTCTAATCCGGGCAAATTAATATCACCTGGGGGAAGAAGTAGGATATCAATGTCTTCACTATCTAATGCTTTATAAATGGATTTATCAGAGGTAATCAAGGCCTTATCATTTACAATAGCTGTAGAACATTTAGTATATCCCTGTTTTACTTGAATAAGTTTTTTGTTTGATATTGAACACAAAAGATTTTTATCAGTAAAATTAATGTTATGAACAAAATAGTTTTCTAAATTAAGAGCATTTAAGAGAATATCAAAAGGATAACTATTTCTTAATGAATTGGAAGTATAACATACTTGGAAATTCAAGTTTTTAATAAAGTTAATAAAATTAATATCCATATCCTTATGTACGATTACTTTATTTTTTGCAATAAAATGCATGAGCATATCAGGGTGGCCACAAATTGCAGAATATAGCAATGGAGAAGGAGGACAAGTTACTATACTACAACCTAAGTCGTGTAAATTTGCTTTCTCCTCATCAGTAATTCTGTAATCTACAAATGCATATTTCATATATTTCACCTCTTACCTATATTATAATCATAAAAGTTATATAAGTAATTAAATATGTAGAAAGTAGATCTAAAAAAGATACATAAAGTTCATTTTTAAATTTACAATACAATCAATTTCTACAAGATGTTCCATATATTATTATGCCTCTGTCGACAATTGTTTTCAATAAAATGCATATACATTTTATTAAAACACATAATAAGATATAAAATAGCTACGGTAAAGATATCAAATGACAAAATCCACTTGCTTGGATAAAAAGGGGTGAACTAAATGTTACTATTGACATTAATAAATGATAGTAGTAAGAATTACGTTGTAGAAGAAGTTAAGGAAATAGTAGAACACTTTAAAGGTAAAAATGTAACATTAGGTATCTCAGAGAGCTTAGAAAATGAAAAGCAACTAGTAAAAATATTTTGTGAAGAAGAGGATTATAATCATAAAACATTAAAGATATTTAACTTGTATATTGCGAATGCAATTTATAAAGTAGTAATAAATCAGTTCTGTTCTAGTAATATAGGAAAATTTATTACAGAGAACTATCCTTTCTTAAAGTTTGATGATATAAAAATTGTTAAAACAATGATAGAAAAATCATTAAAAGATGAAGATGAAAAGATAGATGATACGGTAATATACTTCATGAATAGAAAAAATAATATAGTTGAAAAGATTGCAAGCTGCTTAGAGGAGAATAAAGAAATTAATATTGAAGGATTAGTTACCTTTAGAATGAGGGAATTTCGTGAGGACTTAGAGGGCATTGTTGAGAAGATAGTAGAAAAGTATATGGTTGAAAAAGAATATAATGAATTTATTAAATTACTGAAATACTTTGTAGAAGTTCAGGAAAGTAAACTTGAAGAAGTTCATATAATGATAGATAAAAATGGTGATTACATTGTTAAAGATGAGTTTGGAAATGATATTTTAAATAATTTAATGGATGAATTGTATGAAACAAAATATACAGCCAAAGTTACTTCTGAAGACTTAATAATAAGTGGACTTATTACAACTGCTCCTAAAAAAATAATAATTCATTCATTACATAACTGTAGAAATAAGGAGTTGCTGGATACTATAAAAAATGTATTTAATGAAAGAGTAACGTATTGTGATAGTTGTAAACAATGCGAAGTTTTAGGAAATAGCATAAAGGTCTAAGGATAAGTTTGGAAGAGTGGCTATAACATTAAAATTAGATGTGTGCTGAGGAATCTTTCAAAGTCATTAAATAAGATTAAGGTATAGATTATTTAAAAGTAAATAATGCTAAAAACATATTGACATGAGGGTCACTTCATAGTATAATTCAATTTGTTGAGTAGAAATGATGAAAATTGAATATTACATGAAAGAACAAGTAGAAACTGCCGTTTCTCACCTTACGGTTAAGCTGGTAAGGTAATTTTATATGTTTATTATAAAGTAACCATAGGACGGCATTTGCCGTCCTTTTTTATTTATTTAAAAATATATTTTTAAATACACCTGGAGGTGAATACTATTAGCAAAAATAAAGACTTCATGATGAATGAAGATATAAGAGAAAAGGAAGTTAGAGTTATTAATTGGGACGGGGAAGCGCTTGGAGTTATTCCAACTAAAGAAGCTCTTAAACTTGCAGAAGAAAAAGAACTTGATTTGGTTGCAATATCACCTAATGCTAATCCACCAGTTTGTAAAATAATGGACTTTGGAAAGTACATTTATGAGCAACAAAGAAAAGATAAAGAAGCTAAGAAAAAACAAAAGGTTGTAGTCATTAAAGAAATTAGAATGGGTGCTACCACTGAAGAACATGATATTGAAATCAAAGCAAATAATGCAAAAAGATTTTTGTTAGATGGAGATAAAGTTAAAGTTACTGTGAGATTTAAAGGCAGACAAATTGAGAACTCACAAGTAGGATATACGATATTAAACCTATTTGTTGAAAAGCTTGGGGACGTCTATGTTATGGAAAAACCAGCTAGACAAGAAGGTAGAAATATGATAATGATACTAGCTCCAAAAAGAGCATAACTGAGAGGAGGACTTTATTATGCCAAAAATGAAAACACATAGAGGCGCAGCAAAAAGATTTAAGAAGACAGGAACAGGTAAGTTAAAAAGAGCGAAAGCTTTTAGACGCCATATATTAACAAAGAAAAGTGCAAAAACTAAGAGAAATCTTAGAAAAACTGGATATGTTTCAGCTTCACAAGAAAAAGTAATGAAGAAATTATTACCATACTTATAATAGGAATTCTCTAGGAGGTATAAATGAATGGCAAGAGTGAAAAGAGCTATCAACGCTCGTAAAAAACATAAAAAAATATTAAAGCTTGCAAAAGGATACTACGGTGGAAAAAGCAAGTTATTTAAAACTGCTAATGAGTCAGTTTTAAGAGCATTAAGAAATGCTTATATAGGAAGAAAGTTAAGAAAAAGAGACTTCAGAAAATTATGGATAGCTAGAATCAATGCTGCTACTAGAATGAGTGGTCTTTCTTACTCAAGATTCATGAATGGAATGAAACTTGCAGGAATAGATATAAACAGAAAAATGCTTTCAGAAATTGCAATCAATGATCCAAAAGCATTTGCTGAATTAGTTGAAGTAGCAAAGAAACAATTACAAGCATAATATTATAAAGCTAGATAAATTAGTTTTAAATAACTTTATATATACATAAAATGTAGCCTTTGGCTACATTTTTAGTTTATGCAATTATATATATATATATATATATATGGTAATACTAAGTACATAGATTTTTAATATGAATAACTAAACTAGAAGTATTAGTTATTTTTTAATTAAATTTGTAAAATATATTAAATTTTTTTATTAACTATACAATTCTTTACTATGGGTATATATTAGATAATATAATTTAGGACTTATAAAATAATTAGAGGTGTTTAAATTGGACATTAAGTTAAAGGATAGTTTAAGAAAGTTTAGATTTACTCCTGTACAAATAGTGGTAATTGGTTTTGCTATAACAATTTTAATTGGGGCCATGATATTAAGTTTACCTATTGCTGCTGCAAATGGAGAATCTACTCCTTTTGTTGATTGTCTTTTTACAGCTACTTCGGCAGTGTGCGTAACTGGATTAGTAACTGTAGATACTGGAACTCATTGGAGTTATTTTGGTAAAACTGTAATTGTATTGCTAATTCAGGTGGGTGGATTAGGCTTTATGTCTTTTGCTACTTTATTTTCTTTAATTATTGGCAAGAAAATTACCTTAAGAGAGAGATTGGTGATGCAGGAATCTCTTAATTCTAATTCGCTACAAGGATTAGTTAAATTAGTAAAATATATTTTAATTTTTACTTTTTCAATAGAGCTTGCAGGGGCTATATTATTTTCTACTCAATTCATACCAGACTTTGGTATAGCAAAAGGGATATACTATAGTATTTTTCATGGAATTTCTTTCTTTTGTAATGCGGGCTTCGATTTAATGGGGAATTTCAAAAGTTTAACAGAATATCATAATAATTCTGTAGTAATCTTAACAGCTTCTGCTTTGATTGCTATTGGAGGATTAGGATTTATAGTTTGGGATGAAATATATCATTATAAAAGAATAAAAAGATTTTCACTTCATTCTAAAGTAGTTCTGTCAATGACAGGGATTTTAATTATAACTGGAACAGTATTGTTCTTCATGTTCGAATATAATAATCCTGGAACTATGCAGCCTATGAGTTTGAAAGGCAAAGTATTATCATCTATATTAGCTTCAATCTCTCCAAGAACCGCTGGAGTTAATTCTGTAAATCTTGCAGCAATGACTTCCGCATCAATACTATTAACAATTATTTTGATGTTTATAGGAGGATCTCCAGGGTCTACAGCAGGGGGAATCAAGACTACTACCTTTGGTATATTATTTATGACTGTTGTATCTGTAATAAAGGGAAGAGAAGATACTGAGTATTTTAAAAAGAGAATAAATAAGGATATAGTTTATAAAGCACTTGCTGTAACTGTTATAGGATTAGGACTTGTGATTGCAGTTACAATGATTTTATCATTTACTGAAAGAGGTAGTGGCAGGCCATTTGAGTATTATTTGTATGAGGCTACTTCAGCTTTTGGTACAGTAGGATTAACTTTAGGGTTAACTCAAGAGTTAACTACTTTTGGGAAAATACTTGTAGCGTTGACCATGTATGCTGGAAGAGTTGGTCCATTGAGTATAGCTCTTGCCTTAACTATAAAGAAACATGACAAGGGAAATACAATTAGGTATCCTGAAGATAAAATATTAGTTGGTTAGAAGGTGGATATTATGAAGAAAAAACAATTTATTGTTATTGGATTAGGAAGGTTCGGGACATCTGTAGCAGAAACCTTATATGCATTAGGAAATGATGTATTGGCAGTGGATTCAGATGAAGAAGTTGTTCAAAATATATCAGAAAAAGTTACTCATGCTGTGCAATTGGATGCTAATGATGAAAATAGTTTAAGAGCTTTAGGTATTAGCAATTTTGAGGTAGCAATTGTAAGTATAGGATCAGATATTCAAGCTAGTATTTTAGCTACTCTACTGGCAAAAGAAATGGGAGTGAAGCATATAGTTGCAAAAGCAAATGATGTTTTACATGCAAAAGTTCTCTATAAAATAGGCGCAAATAGAGTTATATTCCCAGAAAGAGATATGGGAGTGAGAGTTGCACATAATCTTTGTTCTTCGAGTATATTAGATTATATTGAACTATCTCCAGATTTTAGTATTGCAGAAATTGTATCTCCAAGACAATGGGAAGGAAACACATTAAAACAACTTAATCTTAGAGCTACTTATGGAATAAATGTTATGGCAATAAAGAGAAATAACGAAATAGATGTTTCACCAGGAGCAGATGAAGTTATAATGCCTGGGGATGTTATTGTAGCAATTGGGGGCACTCAGGAGTTAAATAGTATAGAAAATTTAGTTAGATAAGGAGTTGTTACTTTGCAGCATATAACTAGCAAGGATAATAATCTAATTAAAGAAACAAAAAAATTAAAAGACAAAAAATATAGAAATGAAAAAGGATTATTTATAATAGAGGGGTTTAGATTTGTAGAAGAAGCACTAAAGTCTAACTTTTATATTGAAACTATATTTATAAGTGAAAATATCATATCAAAGTTTAGTGATTATGGACTTGAGAATTGTTTAAAAGAAGGCACAAAAGTTGTTTCTCTTCCAGAAGGGGTTTTCAGGAGTATAAGCAGTACAGATAGCCCACAAGGCATTTTAGCAGTAGTTAAGATAAAGTCTGATGAGGTTTTTAACAACACTAACAATTATGTTTTAATTGATAAGGTTCAAGATCCGGGGAACCTTGGAACAATTATAAGAACTGCTCATGCAGCAGGTTATAGTGGGATTATACTAACAAAGGGTACTGTAGACTTATATAATGAAAAGACTCTAAGGTCAACTATGGGATCAATTTTCAATATTCCTATAATAGAAGATAAGGATTTGTCCTTCACGGAAGAGTTAAGAAATAATGGATATAAGTTAGTATGTAGTTCCTTAGAAACAGACTATAATTTTTATGATATCGATTTTACACAAAAGCTCATTATTTCTGTAGGAAATGAAGGAAATGGAATAAGTGAAGAGTTATATAATATTAGTGATATAAAAGTAAAGATTCCGATGCCTGGTGGAGCTGAATCATTAAACGTAGCAGTTGCAGCTTCTATAATGATATATGAAGGAGTTAGGCAGAAAAATATAAAATAATAGATTTATTACTTGATATTTGCGAAAAACATATGTATAATGTAAAGAAATAAATTTTATGAAAAATTCAATAATTAAACTATGATGGAGAGAGTAAGTATGTATCACTCAATAAGGGATAGAAGGCCTTGGACTGTAAGCCTTCTTTTGAGAAAATATACTGAAGTTCACTCTAGAGTTCTAGCTATGAACTAATATTAGTAGCTAGCGGCTATGGTCGATAAAAAGCTAAGTGGGTCTTTACAAAGTGAAGTCCAATTAGGGTGGTACCGCGGATAATCCGTCCCTTTTTAGGGGCGGTTTTTATTTTTTTGAACGCAGTTATTTAAAAAATGTTTAATTTATTATATTTGAAGGGAGATAAGAAAATGAAAGACCAATTAGAAGCTATAAAAGTATCTGCATTAGAAGAGCTTAGTAAGGTAAATGAAAAGGCAGAATTAGAAAATATCAGAGTTAAATATCTAGGAAAAAAAGGGGAACTTACTGCAATATTAAGAGGGATGGGGAAGCTTTCTGCAGAGGAGAGACCTTTAGTAGGTAAAATTGCTAATGAGGTAAGAGAGGCACTTGAAGGTGAAATATCTGCAAAGATAGATGCACTAAAAAATAGTGAAAAAGAAGCAAGACTAAAAAGTGAGATTATAGACATCTCTATGCCAGGAAAAAAACAAGTAATAGGAAAGAGACACCCTCTTGATTTAACTCTAGAGAAGATAAATGAAATATTTTTATCCATGGGTTTTTCTATCGAAGAAGGCCCAGAGGTAGAATATGACTATTATAATTTCGAGGCATTAAATATTCCAAAGGATCATCCAGCAAGAGGAGAACAAGATACTTTTTATATAAATGATAATATGGTTCTAAGAACTCAAACTTCCCCAATACAAGTTAGAACTATGGAGAACCAAAAACCACCGATAAAAATGATAGCACCAGGAAAGGTATACCGTTCAGATGCTGTAGATGCTACTCATTCACCAATATTCTATCAAATAGAGGGATTAGTAGTAGATAAAGATATTACCTTCGCAGATTTGAAGGGAACCTTAGAAATGTTTACCCAAAAAATGTTTGGAGATGAGATGAAGACTAAATTCAGACCACATCATTTCCCGTTCACTGAACCTTCAGCAGAGCTTGATGCCACTTGTTTCGTATGCAAGGGAGAAGGTTGTAAGGTTTGTAAGGGTAGTGGTTGGATAGAACTCTTAGGCTGTGGAATGGTGCATCCAGACGTGCTTAGAAATTGTGGAATAGATCCAGAGGTTTATAGCGGATTTGCATTTGGTTTCGGGTTAGATAGGATGGTTATGCAAAAATATGGAATAGATGATATAAGATTATTATATGAAAGTGATATGAGATTTTTAGATCAGTTTTAGTAATCTATTGATTATTTATGGAGAATAAAAGGAGGAAGTAACATGAAAGTTCCAGTAAAATGGCTTAAAGATTATGTTGATATAAAGGTTTCACCAAAGGAGTTAGCAGATGCATTAACTCTATCAGGTTCTAAGGTAGAAGAACTTATTACCTCAGGAGAGGAAATTTCTAATGTAGTTACAGGAAAAATAATTAAAATTGAAAAACATCCAGATGCAGATAGTTTAGTAGTGTGCCAAGTTGATATCAATGGCGAGGAGCCTATTCAAATTGTTACTGCTGCAACGAATATGAAGGAACAAGATATAATTCCAGTAGCATTGCATGGCTCAACCTTACATGGTGGAATGAAAATTAAAAAAGGAAAACTAAGAGGGGTGGTATCAAATGGTATGTTCTGTTCTGAAGAAGAATTAGGCATAGCTGGAGATGAACCAGTACACGGTTTAATGATACTTTCACAAGACACACCTCTAGGAAAAGATATTAGGGAAGTTTTAAATCTTCAAAGTGACATAATTGACTTTGAAATAACTTCTAACAGAGCTGATTGTTTAAGTATAGTAGGAATGGCTAGAGAAACTGCAGCAACTTTAGGAACAACTTATGAAATGCCAAATACAAAGTTCACTGAAACTTGTAAGGACAATGTAGTAAGTAGTTACAAAGTAGAAATAAAGGATGAGTTATGCAGAAGATATATGCTAAAAGGGGTTAAAAATATTAAAATAGCTCCATCACCACAATGGATGCAAGAAAGACTTCTTGAAGCTGATGTTAGACCAATAAACAATATAGTTGATATAACCAACTTTGTAATGATAGAACTTGGTCAGCCAATGCATGCTTTTGATGTAAGAGAAATTACTACTAATACAATAGTTGTTGCAAGAGCTAAAGCAGGAGAAAAATTTACTACTTTGGATGGAGTAGAAAGAACTCTTGATGAAGACGTTCTAAATATAAAAGATGGAGAGAATACTATTGGACTTGCAGGAATAATGGGAGGTCTTAATTCTGAAGTTAAAGAAGATACTTCTATGGTAGTTTTCGAGTTTGCAAACTTTAATGGAATTAATATTAGAAACTCTTCTAAGAGACTAGGTTTAAGAACAGAAGCTTCTGGAAAATTCGAGAAGGACTTAGATCCAAATTTAGTAGAAGTTGCAATGATGAGAGCTTGTGCATTAGTACAGGAACTAGAAGCTGGAGAAGTGATGGAGGGAGTTATAGATATTTATAATAATCCAAGAAAATCACACTTCTTAGAAGTAGATAGTGCTTGGGTTAATAAGTTTTTAGGTAGTAATATATCTAAGGAAAATATGAAAAAATATCTTGATAGTTTAGATTTAAACACTACTATCTCAGGTGATATGTTAATTGTTGAGTGCCCAACTTTCAGAAGTGATTTAGGAATAAAAGAGGATATAGCAGAAGAAATAGCTAGAATTCATGGTTATAATAACTTTTCATCAACTCTTCCAAGTTGTGATACAACTAAAGGTGGAAAAACAGAAAAACAAAAACTTGAAGAAAAAGTAATTAATACCCTTGTGGGTAGTGGGTTAAATCAATCAATCAGCTATTCATTTGTAAGTAATAAAATATTTGATAAATTATTATTACCTGAAAATAGCGATTTAAGAAATGCCGTTGAAATAAGAAACCCTCTAGGCGAAGACTTTAAAATTATGAGAACTACTACGCTAGCATCAATGATGGAATCTTTAGGAAGAAACTATGCAAAGAGCAATGACACAGCTATGCTTTTTGAACTTGGTAAAGTTTATATGAAAAATGTGGATGAAAATAAGTTGCCAGAAGAAAGAAATCTTGTGACCATAGGTATGTATGGAAATTTAGATTACTTGGAACTTAAAGGGATAGTAGAAAATATGCTTAATGCCTTTGGCATAAATAATCCTACATTTAAAAGAGAAGCTGAAAATCCAAGCTTCCACCCAGGTAAAACTGCAGCTCTTTATATAGGAAAAGATTATATTGGAGTTATGGGAGAAATACACCCAGATGTTGCTGGCAATTATGATATGGATATTAGATGTTTTGTTGCAGAATTAAATCTAGATTTATTATTGAAAAATGCTAATATTGAAAAGAAATACAAGGCTCTTCCTAAATTCCCAGCAGTAACAAGAGATATTGCATTACTGGTGGATGATGAGGTTCTTGTACAAGAAATCGAAGATACCATTAAAAAACAAGGCGGAGGAATCCTTGAAAGTGTTAAACTCTTTGATGTTTACAAAGGGAAACAGATTCCAGAAGGTAAAAAGAGTGTTGCTTATGCAATTGTGTATAGAAATAGTGAAAAAACATTAACAGATAATGAAGTTAGTAAAGTTCATGATAAAATACTAAGAAGTCTTGAGCATAAATTAGGTGCAGAGCTTAGACAGGTATAAAGGTAGACGCTAAATATTTTCTATTACAGGTTTCTTATGGAAATAATCTTTAAAAATTTGTAAGTAAAATGAAGCTATTTATTATAAAACAAAAGCCCTAAGAGTTTTTTCTTGGGGCTTTTATCATACCTTTTAAAATACTTAGTAGGTAGCACCTATAAAATGGATTTTAATAAGTTATTAAACTTTATAGTAGGGATTTTCCATATATTTTATAATATATAGTTCAACAAAAAGGTTTTATATGTTAGAATATAAATAACTATATATTTAAGAGGGTGTTTGTGTGAACATTATTACTGTTAAGATAAATGGAATGGAATATAATCTTAAAGCAGAAGAAAATGATGCTTATTTACATATGGTCGCTCGTTATGTGGATAAAAAAATATCCACTTTAATGGATAACAACTCAAAAATAAGTCGTCCAGATGCAACAATTCTTGCTGCATTAAATCTTGGAGACGAAGCTTTCAAAAGTAGAGAGGCTTATGAAAGAATTAATGAAAATTATAAAACATTACTTAACGAACAAAAGGCTCTTATATCGGAAGTAGAACGTTTAAAAAACATATTAGAACAAGTGTCCTTTGAAAATAGAGATTTAAAAATAAAAATGAATGATTTAGAAAGCAACCAAGGAGAAGCAATAAAAAGGCAATTAGAAAAGGCTAATGAAGAAATGAATGAGATGGAGATTGCTGCTAAATCAATAAAATTTGAAAATGAAAGACT
Organism: Clostridium sp.; assembly: GCF_036642255.1. Classification (GTDB taxonomy): domain Bacteria; phylum Bacillota; class Clostridia; order Clostridiales; family Clostridiaceae; genus Clostridium_J. The sequence continues at coordinate 11,289 of NZ_JAVWDJ010000010.1, forward strand.
TGTCAGTGAAAATGAAAAGCTTACTTTGGTGAATAGGAAGCTATTTTCTGAAAAAAGGAAATTAAGAGATGAAAGCTGTGACAGGATGAGAAGAATAAAAGAACTGGCAGTTGAATTAGAAATTAAAAATAAAGAGATTGTACAGGAAAAGCTAAAAAATAATTCATTGATTAAAATAAATGCATAGTAAGGTGTCTTTTGACATATTACTATGCATTTCCCTTTTTGTTAAGATACTATTTTAGAGTCTTTTAAAAATACTTAGATAGTAAATGGCATGTTTTATCCCATATTATGCAAATAAATCTCTTGCTAGTATGGCACAATCAATAACGCTTGTACTTGTTTAATACAAAATACCAAGTGTATTTTGCATTTGTTATTTCACCTTAAAAGTCTATATATATTAAGTAATTGTGATAATTAAAAAATCTCCTGCATAGTTATATGTTAAAGGTACCATTCTTAGGGGGATTGTAGATGAAGGTTTTGTTATGTGCAAGGGGCGACTACTTAAAAAATACTGCAGGAGATACCACCATCCTGCTTAAGATGTATGACTATTTAAAAGTTTTAGGAGTAGAGGTAGACATAGCGTGTAGTGATGAGGATTATGATTATGCTAGCTATGATATTATACATCTATTTGATATAAAGAGTATTTTTGATACTTATAAACATTTTAAAGCTGCTTATAATTTAAAATGTAAAATAGTTATATCACCACTATATTTTGATATGAGTAATTTTTACAATCACATAAAGGATATGGATAGACTAAAGCTTTGGAATAGTTGTAAAATCTATAGAGAAGAAATGCTTAGTAAAAGTAAACTTATAATTTGCAGTAGTCACTATGAAAAAAAAGCTTTAAGTAAGGATTTTAATTTTAGAGGAAAGTGCAAGGTTATTCATAATGGTATAGATTTAGAGTATGAAGATATCCCACTGTATAATTTTAAGGAAAGATATAACCTGAATAATTATGTGCTTTCCGTAGGGAGAATATGTAATAGTAAAAATCAGCTACTTTTAAGTAAGGTTTGCAAAGAGCTAGAGTTAACATTAGTGCTTATAGGTCCAATAACGGAAAAGAAATACTTAAGAAAGTGTTTGGAATATGATAATGTAAAATACCTAGGTTTTATGGATGATTATAATGTTTATAATGCCTATAAGTTTGCAAGAGTTTATGCAATCCCTAGCTTTGTAGAAGTAACTACGTTGTCTTCCCTTGAAGCAGCTGCTAGTGGATGTAATATTGTAGTGACAGAGGAAGGCGCATCAAAGGAATACTTTAAAGACATGGGAATATATTGTAATCCCTATGATGAGCTTTGTGTAAAGGAAGCCATTATGAAGGGATATGAAAAAAGAAAAGATAATAATTTGAAAGATTATATAGCTGCTAATTTCACATGGAAAAAAGCTATAGAGGATATATATAATAGTTATTTAGAATTAATGAAATAGTTACAGAAAAGTGCCATCAAGTTTAGATAGCACTTTTTATTATTTATAAATAAAAAATATGTAAAGGTGCCTTTTAAGTAATCTTCATTAACACTTATTAATAGTATTGCATATTATGTAATTAAATGATTTATGGAGGCAACTATATGGAAAGATGTTCATACGATGGCTTTTGTCAATATAAAAGCTATGATGATAATGGGCAAAGGGTTTGCTCTATTAGAAATGCAGAGAAGTTTTGTCAATTTGCTTCTACTGATAGAAGAGGGTATTTCAATAATAAACTAATAAGAGAGCAACCTGAGGATATTAACAGGATAACACAATTACTAGATAGAAGATTCCAAAATATATATAGAGAACTTGGACGATATGGAGTGAATACAAACATAACAAGATATTTATTTACAGTTATAGCACAATATGTTATTGAAAACTCAAGTAAATATTCTGGGAACATGCAGCAACGGGAAACAGCATTATTTAGTGATTTACAAAGAGAATATTGGTGGCTTTTTAATATGCTAAGATTTATTAGGGTGCCCAATAATAGAATAAGTCAAATGATTAGGTCTATAATACGGTTTATTTTCGAAAATATTCAAGATGAAAATGGGGAAGACAATGGAGGAGAAACTCCTGGAACTGGGTGGAGTCAGTGGGAAGACTTAGGTGGTGTGCTTACTTCAGGACCAGCAGTAGCCTCATGGCAAGCAAATCGCTTGGATGTATTTGGAAGAGGAACGGATAATGCACTTTATCATAAATATTGGAATGGATCCAGTTGGATTGATTGGGAGAGCCTTGGAGGATCCCTTACATCTTCCCCAGCAGCGGTATCTTGGGGACCAAATAGAATCGATGTTTTCGGAAGAGGTCAGAACCAGGCATTATTCCACAAGTATTGGAATGGCTCAAGTTGGAGCGATTGGGAGGACTTAGGTGGAGGGCTTTCTTCGTCACCAGCAGTAGCTTCTTGGCAGCCAAATCGTTTGGATGTATTTGTAAGGGGAACTGATAATGCACTTTATCATAAGTATTGGAATGGCTCGACCTGGAGTGGTTGGGAGAGCCTTGGAGGAAATCTCACTTCTGCACCAGCAGCAGTATCTTGGGGTCCAAATAGAATTGACGTATTTGCAAGAGGGCAAAATAACAACCTAATTCATTTGTACTGGAATGGCACAACCTGGAGTGAATGGGAAGACTTAAGAGGGGGAGCTATTACGTCGGCTCCAGCTGTTGCATCTACAGGGCCAAATAGACTTGAGGTATTTGCAAGAGGAAGAAATAATGAATTAGTATACAGAAATTGGAATGGTTCAAGGTGGAGTAATTGGGAAAGTCTCGGTGGGGTACTAAACTCAGAACCAGCAGCAGTATCATGGGGTGGAAATAGAATTGATGTATTTGCATCAGGGTCAGATAATCATCTATACCATATATGGAGAGCATAGATACAATGTCACGGTGGAAATATATTAAACATGGAAGGCAACTATACACACTCCCATCAAGGGAAGGCATACATCATCTAGTCACTCTCTATAGGAGAGCTATTTTTGTAGCAAGTAATCTTTGAGGAGTCGTACCTAGAGAATATAGCTAAAGTAAGGAATAGATATTTTTAAACAGAAAAATAATAAGAAGGGAACTATGAATTGGAGAAGTGCCGTTTATAGTTCTCTTTTTCTATAATTTTAGATTTTTAAGTAATAGGAAGGGTTAGAAGTTAATTCATTGAAAATATTCTTAAGGATATTAAATGATTAATTAATAACAATTATGAATATAACTAAAGTACCATAATTAGTGAAAATATTAAACTTTAATAACTAAAAAATAGAACTATGTTAAAACTAAGAAAGAAGCGGAGCATAAAGAGTTTATAAAAATCTTTATATCGAGAGTTGCAGAACTACATAAGTTATCTTGAAAAATATACCAGGAAGTATGATTTAAAGTTAATTAGTAACTTTCACAGGTTATTTTATTTCAGATGGCTAACCTTGTTTTATATTCACAGTATTGTATAATTATAGGTATGGAAATAGGAGAGATAAATTATGAATAAAATAGAATTATTAGCCCCAGGTGGTAGCTTGGAAAGTATGTATGCAGCAGTGCAATCAGGTTGTGATGCCATCTATATGGGAGGCAGTAAATTTTCAGCAAGAGCTTATGCAAATAACTTTGGTGATGAGGAATTAATAAAGGCAGTAGATTACTGTCATCTTTATGGAGTAAAAGTTTATATTGCTTTAAATACTTTGATAAAAGAAAGCGAAATGAAAGAAGCCATAGAATATGCTAGGTTTTTATATACCATTGGAGTAGATGCTTTAATAATTCAAGATATGGGGATATTTGCCTTAATAAAGGCGTCTATGCCAGATTTTGAAATACATGCTTCTACCCAAATGACTATACATAATGGAGAAGGAGCGCTATTATTGAGAGATTTAGGGTTTAAGAGAATAGTGCTTTCTAGAGAACTTAGTTTAAAGGAAATTAAACATATTTCCACAGATTTGGGAGTGGAGACAGAGGTTTTTGTTCACGGTGCCTTATGTATAAGTTATTCGGGTCAATGCCTTATGAGTAGTGTTATTGGAGGTCGTAGTGGAAATAGAGGTAGATGTGCCCAACCTTGCAGATTACCTTATACTATTATAAATAAGGGCAATGAAGAAACCAGAGAAGGATATCTTTTAAGCCCAAAGGACATGTGCACCATAGATGAAATTAAAGGGCTAATAGAAAGTAATACAGCTTCCTTAAAAATCGAAGGAAGAATGAAAAAGCCAGAATATGTGTCGGGAGTGGTGTCTAGTTATAGAGATGCTATCGAAAGTGTCTATAACAAAATTAATTATGATAGTAGTGATCACAAAGAAATCCTTACACAATTATTTAATAGAGAAGGTTTTTCAAAGGCTTATCTACATGGTAATGTAGGAAAAGATATGATGGCTTATAACTTCCCTAAAAATACAGGAGTACTTCTTGGAAAATCTAACAAAGATTTATCCATAAAATTATTAAAAGATATTTCTCTTGGAGATGGAGTGCGGATTAACCATGGAGGTTTTAATGTAACTTCCATCATAAAAGGTAAGGAAAAGGTTGACTTTGCTAAAAAAGGAGATGTAGTTTACCTTAAGCCCTCAAAATATAAAGCTGATGATGATCTTTATGTAACTTCAGATACAAAACTTATGGAGAATTTAGCTAAGAACTATGAAAATATATATGGCAAAAAAATTCCTTTAGTTCTACAGGTGAAGGTTAAGGTTGATGAACCTATAGTTTTAATCATTGATTATGAACACCAACAATTTGAAGCATTTGGGGATATAGTGCAAGTAGCACAAAAAAGACCTTTGGATAAAGAAAGCTTGATTAAAAATTTAAACAAACTAGGAGATACTCCCTTCGAATTCAAGGAAATTAAATTCAGTGACTTTGAAGAAGGATTTTTACCAGTGTCTGCAATAAATTCTGTAAGAAGAAAGCTTATTGATGAAGTTTCAGAATTCATTGTGAAAAAGTATAAAAAGAGAAACATGCATTATACTGAAATATCGCTAGAAGAAGAAGATAACTTTAAAAATGAAGAAGTTTTATGCAATGAAGAAAATGGTGCTATCAGAGAAGAAAATAATTTAACAAAAGAAACAAATAAAAAGGATAGCAATAATATTCCTGATTTATTAATATGCGTATCTAATAAGGAACAATTAACCGGGGCAATAAACTTTATAGAAGAAGAAATATGCGGTGAGAAGTACAAAAATATTGGTATAGCAGTAGATTTATTTACAATGGGAAATGATATAAAAATTCATGAAATTAAATATAATAATTTATACATTAAAGCTCCTAATGTGATAAAAGAAGAATTTCAAGCAATATGTACAATAATAGAAGATAATCTTAGTAAAGTTAAAGGTATAGTTACAGCTAATCTTGGAATTTTTAATAGGTTTAAAGGAAGAACTTCTATAATTGGAGATTACAAGTTGAATATCTTTAATCATAATAGCTACAATTTTTATAGGAACTTTACTGATCTAAGTGCTGTAAGTATTGAGCTTAATGGAAAAGAATTAAGAGAATTATCACAAAGTGTTAAGGTTCCAATGCAAATTATGGTTTATGGAAAGTATGAACTAATGATAAGTGAGTATTGTGTAATTGGTAGCACATTTGGAGGCAAGAGTATAGATAAGGGGTGCAAAGCTAATTGTGCAAAAGAGAGCTTTACTCTACGAGATAGAATGGGGGAAGAATTTATTCTTAAGACAGACAAATATTGCAGAAGCCACATTTACAATCACGTAGCGGTGAATTTAGTTCCTCATATGAAGGAGCTGAGAAAAGGTGGCTACAATTTCTTTAGAGTGGATTTTGTAGATGAGGATTTTAAAAAGGTCTTAGAAGTTTTAAAAATGGTAACACATGAAGTTTATGAAGGTGACTATAAGGAATATACAAGAGGACATTATAAAAGAGGAGTAGAATAAAGAAGGTTGGTGAAAAAAATGAATAAAAAAACCTTAAAGGTATTAGAATATGCAAAGATAAAAGACAGTATAAAAAAGTATACTGCAACTTCTGCGGGAAAAGATATAATTGATAAATTGATGCCTTATGGTAATCTATATGAAGTTAGGGAGCATTTAGAGGAAACAAAAGAAGCCTTAGAGATTTTGGAAACAAAAGGGGCGCCACCTTTTGAAGGGATTTATGATGTAAGAGATGGAATATCTAGAGCGGCTAAAGGCTCCACCTTAATGCCAGGAGAACTTTTGAAAATTGGTTCTATGCTAAAATGCGCAAGACTTTTTAAGGATTATATTTCGCATAAAGAAGAGGAGCAAAGCTATAGAGTTCTAGAAGATATAGTTGTAGGACTTGTGCCATTAAAAAAATTAGAAGATGAAATTTTTAATGCCATTGTAAGTGAAGAGGAAATTTCAGATAGAGCAAGTGGAGAACTTTATGGAATTAGAAGATCCTTAAGAGATAAAAGCTCATCTATTAAGGACAAAGTAAATTCATTAGTTAGATCAAACTCAAAGTATTTACAGGAAAATCTCTATACAATTAGAGGGGACAGATACGTTATTCCTGTTAGAGCAGAGTATAAGGACCAAGTTCCAGGCCTAGTTCATGATCAAAGTGGTTCAGGTGCAACCTTGTTTATAGAACCTATGAGTTTAGTACATTTAAATAATGAAATTAGAGAATTAATGCTTAAAGAAAAAGCAGAAATAGAAAGAATTTTAAGAGAGCTTTCTTCAAAGGTTACTGCAAATGTAGATATAGTAGAGAATAATGGGAACATAATTTGGGAGTTGGATTTCATATTTGCTAAAGCAAAGTATGCTAGTGCATTAAATTGTATTTGTCCTGAGGTTAATGATAAGGGAATCATAGATTTAATTGAAGCAAGACACCCATTAATAGATCAAAGGGAAGTGGTTCCAAGTAATATTTATTTAGGAAGGGAATTCACCTCTTTAGTTATTACAGGTCCAAATACTGGAGGAAAAACAGTAACCCTAAAGACCACAGGACTTATACATTTGATGGCTATGAGCGGTATTTTAATTCCAGCAAAATCAGGCTCAGTGGTAAGCTTTTTTAAGAAGATATTTGCTGACATTGGAGATGAACAAAGCATAGAACAAAGTCTTTCCACTTTCTCATCACACATGACTAACATTGTGGGAATCATTGAAGAAGCGGATGAAAACACTTTAGCACTGTTTGATGAGTTAGGTTCAGGAACTGATCCTACAGAGGGAGCTGCTCTTGCTATATCTATTCTTGACAATCTACGTTCAAGAAATACAAAAATTGTGGCAACAACTCACTATAGTGAACTTAAAGGATATGCGCTTAAAACTGTAGGAGTGGAAAATGCTTCTGTAGAGTTTAATGTGGAAACCTTAAGACCTACCTATAACTTACTAATTGGAGTACCGGGTAAATCTAATGCCTTTGAGATTTCAAAAAGACTAGGGCTACCAGATTATATTATAACTTCAGCAAGAGAAAATATTTCTAAGGATAGTCTTAAGTTTGAAGAATTAATCCAAAGCCTTCAACAAAAAAGTATTAAGGCAGAAAATGATGCTCGTGCAGCAGAAATTCTAAAAAAGGATGCAGAAAAGCTTAAGGAGAGATTCGAGGAGAAACTTTATAAGTTTGAAAAATCTAGAGAAAATGCTCTTTATGAAGCTCAAAGGGAAGCAAAACAGCTTATTAGATCAGCTAAAGAAGAATCAGATAATATTCTAAAAAATATTAGAGATCTTGAAAAGATGGGATACTCTTCAGAAGCTAGAAGTATGCTAGAAGCAGAACGTAAGAAAATAAAAGATAAATTAGATCATATGGAAAGTTCCATGAAAAAATCAGAGGAATATACAGGAGAACTGCTTAAAACCGTTAAAGAAGGAGATGAAGTTTATCTTCCATCTTTAAATCAAAATGTTGTTGTACTTTCTAAACCTGATAATAAGGGAGAAGTTCAAGTTCAAGCTGGAATAATGAAGATTTCTGCTAAGCTTAGTGACCTAAGAAAAACAAGGGTATCAGAAGAAGATAAGAAAAAAGCTAAGATGCAAAAAAGAGAAGCTAAGCTAAACTTAAAGAATGTAGCCACTTCTGTGGATTTGAGAGGTATGGATGCAGAAGAAGCAATTTATACTGTTGATAAATATCTAGACGAAGTTTATTTAGGTGGATTAAATGAAGTCACCATAATTCATGGTAAAGGTACAGGAGTATTAAAAAATGCTATTACTGATTTGTTAAGACGTCATCCTCATGTAAAAGGCTCAAGACTTGGAAATTATGGAGAAGGTGGCACAGGAGTTACAGTAGTTCAAATTAAGTAATAGAGGTGATAAAAGTGATTTTAGTTAGTGGGTGCCTTTGCGGCATAAACTGCAAATATGATGGCGGAAATAACTTAAATGAAAAAGTATTTAAACTGTTGCAAGAGGGGAAGGCCTTACCAGTGTGCCCAGAGCAACTAGGGGGACAAGAAACTCCAAGGATGCCACACGAGATTGTTGAAGGTGATGGGGCTAAGGTTTTAGAAGGAATTGCAAGGGTTCAAGGTACAGAAAAAATTGATGATGTGACAAATGAATTTATCAAAGGTGCAGTTGAAACTCTTAAAATTGCTAAAGCTGTAAATGCGAAGGTAGCAATTTTAAAAGCCAGAAGCCCTTCTTGCGGTAAAGGGATCATTTATGATGGAACTTTTAGTGGTGCAAAGAAAAGTGGAAATGGAGTTACAACAGAACTGCTTTTAAAAAATAATATAAAGGTATATACTGAAGAAGAACTTGATAAGTTCTTTGAGGAAAATCAGTTATAAACTATGATGTAATAAGCACTGTTATTATTACTATATTAATGACAGTGTTTATTAGAAGGCCTTTTGTAACAGCTTCCTTTGGAGGACATAGCAAGGGTGCTAAAGTGTACATTCAGGAACTAAAGGTAGAGCTAAAATCAGCAATGGGTTTAACTAAATGTAAGGATATAAAAAGTGTAGATGATAGAATAATATTTAGGAAGCAATTACAACCTTAGATTTAAAAAATAAATTGTAATTAATAAATACTTTATAAAGAAAAATCACTATGGACACTTACATCTTCCATAGTGATTTTTCTTTTAAATCTTTTCTAGTGGTGTAAAAATAATAAGAAAAATAAAAATAGTTAGATATTAATTTAAGAAAAAACAATATTATACATTTTACTTTAGCAGGTAAAATTGACGAAAAATAGCAGAAAGTTTATACTTAAATTAAGAATATAAAAAAGATTTTGAAATATACATCTTTTATGTATACACCATGAAAATATTTGAACTTGTTCACTATTTTATACTTTAAAAGCAAGGTTATTTTCCTTAAAACGAATTTCGCTAAAAGAAAGATTTCATTTTAAAGTAGTTGGAGAAAAGATGGGATTAACATCTTAATATTTAAGGAGTGAGAATATGGTAAAAAAGTTAGATGAATTAATTAGCTTAGCTAAAGAAAGAGAAAAGAAGACCATAGCTATTGCAGCAGCTCAGGATAAGGTTGTGTTAGAAGCTGTAGTACAAGCTGTGGAAAATAACATTGTTGATGTTATTTTGGTAGGAGATAAGAAAAAGATACTATCTCTAGGAGAAGAACTAAATATTAATTTAGATAATATGCAAATTATAGATGAGTGCGATGTTAATAAGGCTGCTGCAAAGGCTGTGGAGCTTGTTAGTAAAGGTGAGGCACAGTTTTTAATGAAGGGAATTTTAGGAACCGCTGATTTACTAAAGGCAGTACTAAATAAAGAAGCAGGATTAAAGACTACTAGTCTTTTATCTCATGTAATGATATATGAAATTCCTAATTATCATAAACTATTATTTTTGACTGACGGAGGTATGGTTCCATATCCAGAGCTAAATGACAAAATTGGAATAATCAATAATGCAATAAAGGTAGCCCATGGACTTCATATAGAAAAGCCAAAGGTGGCTCCAATTTGTGCTGTGGAGGTAGTTAACCCTTCCATGCAAGCAACACTAGATGCAGCAGCATTATCTTCCATGAATAAAAGAGGACAAATAAAAGGCTGTATCATAGATGGACCATTAGGTTTAGATAATGCTATTTCAGAAGAAGCAGCTCATCATAAGGGAATTATAAGTGAGGTTGCAGGAGATGCGGATATATTACTAGTTCCAAACATCGAAGCTGGAAACTTTTTAGGTAAATCACTTACTTATTTTGCAAAAGCTGAAAGTGCAGGGGTTATAGTTGGAGCAAAATGTCCAGTAGTTTTGGTTTCAAGGGCAGATAGTGCTAAATCAAAGCTTTATTCCATAGCACTAGGTGCTGTTTTAGTTTAAGGAACCAATTTAAAACTACTAAATAAATAAGTTTATTTTATAAATTAAGTTTTGGAGAGCTAAGGCTTTATCCAAGTAATTTTGAATAATTAGTTTCATAATTCTTTATTTACAACAAAGATATGGGGGTATAAAAATGAAGAAAGTTTTAATGACTGGTAATGAAGCCATTGCAAGAGGTGCCTATGAAGCAAGCTGCCATGTAGCATCAGCTTATCCAGGAACACCAAGTACAGAAATACTAGAGAACTTCGCTACATATGAGGGAGTTTATGCAGAATGGGCTCCAAATGAAAAGGTAGGTTTTGAAGTTGCATCAGGAGCTTCTATTGGCGGAGCTAGGGCTATGACAACAATGAAGCATGTAGGATTAAATGTTGCTGCTGATCCACTTTTTACTATGGCTTATGAGGGAGTAAATGGTGGTTTTGTAGTAGTAAATGCTGATGATCCAGGAATGCATTCCTCTCAAAATGAGCAAGACAATAGACTTTATGCACCACATGCAAAAGTAGCTATGGTTGAGCCTTCAGATTCTCAAGAGTGCCTTGACTATATGAGAGAAGCTTTTGAGATAAGCGAAAAATATGATACAGTTGTACTATATAGGGTTACTACAAGAATTTCTCATTCTAAGACAGCGGTTGAACTTGGTGAGAGAAAAGAAGTTAAAGTTAAACCTTATGAGAAAAATATAAAAAAATATGTAATGACTCCAAATCATGCAAAAGCTAAACATTATGAAGTTGAAGATAGATTAGAAGCTTTAAGAAAATATTCTAATAGTACAAGTTTAAATAGAATTGAAATGGGAGATACAAAAATAGGTATTGTTACCAATGGTGTATCTTATCAATATTGCAAGGAAGTTTTTGGAAATAATGCTTCTTACTTAAAGATAGGTTTTAGCTATCCGCTACCAGATGAAATGATAAAGGAATTTGCGTCTAAAGTTGAAAAGGTTTACGTAGTGGAAGAAAATGATCCATACATGGAGAAAGAGGTTAAAGCGCTAGGAATTAAGTGTATTGGAAAAGAAATAATTCCAATTTGTGAAGAATTGAATCCAGATATAATTAGAAAAGCTATTTTAAATCATATAAATGAGAATGTATACTCAGTTGAGTTAAAAGCACCATCAAGACCACCAGTATTATGTCCAGGATGCCCACATAGAGGAATATTCCATGTGGTATCTAAATATAAGGATGTAGTGGCATCAGGAGATATAGGTTGCTATACCCTAGGAATGAATGCACCTTTAAATGTTACTGATACAGTAATATGCATGGGAGCGTCCATTACCGCTGGAGTAGGATTACAAAAGGCAGATATGATGGGGGAAAGAAGTGACAAGAAAGTATTTACCTTCATTGGAGACTCAACCTTCTTCCACTCAGGAGTTACAGGTTTAATTGAAGTTGTTTATAACCAAAGCCCTATTGTTACTGTAATTTTAGATAATAGTATCACTGGAATGACTGGACATCAAGAAAATCCAGGTACAGGTAAAACTCTTCAAAATAGAGTGGCACCAGTAATAGATATTGAATCTTTAGTTTTAGGTTGTGGTATTAAGAAAGAAAATGTTAGAGTAGTTGATCCATATAAACTTGAAGAAACTAAGAAAGCTGTTAAGGAAGCTCATGATAGTATGGAGCCTTTTGTAATCATTACAAAACAACCTTGTGCATTAATAAAAGATGTAATGAAGAGAAGAGTTAACTTAAAGTGTAAGGTTAATCAAGATGTTTGTAGAAAATGTAAAATGTGCTTAAAGACAGGATGTCCAGCTCTAAAATTCCAAAATGGTGTAGTAGAAATTGATGAGTCTATGTGTAATGGTTGCGAGGTTTGTAAGCAAGTTTGTCCATTTAGCGCTATTGAGAAGGTTGGTGAATAACATGAAAGAAGTTAAAAGCATATTATTTATTGGTGTAGGGGGACAAGGTACTATCCTTGCTTCAAAGATATTATCAGAAGGACTATTAAGACATGGATATGATGTTAAAATGTCAGAAGTTCATGGAATGGCTCAAAGAGGAGGAAGTGTTACAACTCAAGTAAGATTTGGTGAAAAGGTTTATTCACCTTTAATTGAAAAAGGAAAAGCTGATGTAATTGTAGCTTTTGAAAAAAGTGAAGCTTTAAGAGCCGTTCCTTATCTAAAAGAAGGTGGACATTTAGTTGTCAATGACTATGAAATTCATCCAGTTCCAGTTTTAATTGGAGCAGAAAAATATCCTGAAGGAGTTAATGAAGTTTTAAAAGCTGAAATTCCTAATACAGTAATAGTTAATGCAGCTGAAATTGCAAAAAAACTTGGAAATATAAAGGCACAAAATGTAGTGTTACTTGGAGCGCTTCTTAAAGCACTAAATTTAGAAGATATAAATTGGGAAGATGTAGTAACGTCTTTAGTACCACAAAAGGCTATAGAATTAAATAAGAAGGCATTAAAGGCTGGTATGGAAGTATAATATAAAATTCATGGAAGGTAGCAATGGCTACCTTCTTTTTTGAAATTTTGCTTGAAGAATATAGAAATTTGAAGTAAAATTCATCCATAAGAGATTTTAGATGATTAAGTTTAATTAAGTGGGAATATCACTTTTTATAAAGTCTTTAAAGAGAGGGATGTTCACTATTTAATTTTTAAATAAAGGAGATTTCAATGTTCTATATAATAGTATTCTTAATTTTAGGCTATTTTTCTTACAGTGAGTTTAGAGGAAGGGAGTATAAATACACTTCTTTCACTGTGGTTTCAGCTTTTATAACACTAATAGCTTTTATGAGATATGGTGAAGGTACAGACTACTTTGGATACATGTTTAATTACTATATCACTCCAAGTGTATTCGATTTTCCCACAGCCTTCAGTAATGGTGTTCATGGTGAAATTGGATTTATTGTTTTATCCTCTCTATTTAGAACCTTTAATATAAGTTTTGAGGTTTTTGCTGGAGTTATGGCACTGTGTTCTATGGTGCTAGTTTGTAGATTTATAAAGAAATATTCAAAAATGCCTATAACTTCTCTAACTATATTTTACGTGCTTTATTATTTAGTTTATATATTTAGTGGAATTAGACAAGGTCTTGCTATTGCAATTTTTATTGGGATAGGTATAGATTTATACAAGAAAGATAAATACAAAGAGTTTATTATATTAATCTTATTCACAGCAACAATCCATTCTTCTGTATTAGTTACTTTGTTAATTCTTCCTTTAACCAAGTATAAAGTTTCGTATAAGTTCTATGCAGGAATTATAGCTCTTGCTGCATTAATAATGGTAAGCAAAGTCGACCTTATGCTAATAAATCTATTGCCAGAGTTTATATCCTCTAAGGTTTTAATATATTGGGGCGAAGGTAGCATTTCTATGTTAGCTTTTGCCAATAGGGCTACAGTACTTCTTCTAATATTGTTTTACTCCTTTGGTGAACAAGAGGATGAAAATGTGGCGTTATTTAAAAAGATATATATAATAGGTTTTATTTTATACTTAGTTACTATAAAAAGTATGACTATATCCAGTAGAATTTCCTTATACTTTAAGGTTTTTGAAATTATATTAATTCCTAATATAATTATAAACTTAATTAAAAATGCTAAAAGGTTTAAGGCCATACAGCTTTTAGGTTTTACTACTATAATAATTTCAGCATTACTTTTAAAAACTTTAAATGCATTTCTTGGAGAAGGGGACTATTTAGAACATCTGAGTGCAATACGATACCCTTATGTAAGTGTTTTTAATAAGGAGAAAATATGGGAATATAGACGCATGGATATTCACTATAGTGCAACTCAACGAGTTTTAAGAGAAAGAGAGATTGAAAGTAATAACAAAAAATAGTAAAAGAGTTACTTATATTAAATTAATTCAAAACCTCTATGTAAAGTTTTGCATAGAGGTTTTATATATTCACTATGGAATTTGTCAAAATATTTGATATAATATATACTATTAATAATTAGACTTAGAATACTATAAAAACTTTATGAGTAGTTTATGTAGATTGAAAATTTTAAGATATTACAACTAAAGTAATTGAGGAGGAAACGAAATGTCCATATATGCATCACCATCACCAGAGGTCATGAAAGTTATAAGTAGTTATAAAAAAGCCTTTGAGGATGTCACTATATCCAAACCAGCACTAGTAAGTGGGAAGTTATATAGAGAAGTGGTATTTAGCAAAAGGGCTCTTGGAAAATTTGGTGAGAATCCAAAGTCATACCTGTATTTAGATGAAAATAATAATGTGGTAGATCATAAAAATACTATTGAAAAATTAGGGAGAGTATTCTTTTATATGGATGCTTTTCTCAGTGATGATAAGGACAGCATTATTAAGGCGCTTCAAAAAGACGGAGAAGTTGAAAAAAATAGTAATGATTTTCAACGATGTTTAGTAGCTTTAGAAATAATTAATAAAAGAGAAAATAAAAAGGAAACCAAAAAAGATAGAAAAAATAGTGATAATGATATTGAAAAAGAAGAAGATAGCAGGGCGGCAAAGGCAGTAGAAGATATATTACTTAAACTCAATGTTCTTAGAGGAAAAACCAATGAAAGGTTGAAGGTACTACTAGAAAAAATTGAAGAAGAGAAGACAAAACATGAATATTTTAATGAGATGACCATTGAAGTTTTGATGCCTTATTATAGAGATGCCATGGTATGTAACTATGAAAAAGTACAATTAATTTCTAGAGGCCAAGCTTATTATAATGATATAAAGAGAAAGGCAGAGAAAGCAAGAAAGAGTTATGCATTAAGATTTAACACTGGGAATACGGAACCACTTATGAAACTCCATTATACAATGGGTTATTTCGAAAATTTATTAAGGTCTTATGGAAATATTGCTACTATGTCTTATAATCAATACATAAAATTAATAGCTAATTCTGGTAAGACTAATGCAGAATATAAAATGTTGGTTCTTAAAAATAAAGTTCAATAAATTAGTGCTTAATTATTAGGATTATTTCCTTAATATCTTAATAAGTAAAAGAATTTAAAAGTAGAGAAATAAAAGTTTAAGAATAAATAATAAAAATAAAACTATCAAGAAATTAACCTTGATAGTTTTATTTTTAGCTATATTTAGAGATATTTATTATTCTACGTTGATATAAACAGCATCCTCTTCTTTAACAACTCTAATATACTCTACTTCTGGGTCTTCAGTACCTTGAACGTACAATCCAGTATCTTTTAATCTTTGAACGTAATCCACGATATCTGAAGTGATTTTTTCACCAGGGCAAAGAATTGGAATTCCAGGAGGATAAGCCATTAAGAACTCACCACTAATCATGCCCACGCTGTCTTTAATTCTAACAGGTGTCTTAACGCTGTTAAAAGCTTCGCTAGGGATTTGAAGTTGTTCTGGAATTGCTGGAATATCAATAAAGTCAGCTTTTGTAGTTCCTTTTCCATAATACTCATTACTAATTTCTCTTAGAGCACTAAGTAATCTTTCCATTCCTTCAGGAGTATCTCCAAAGGAGCCTACAATAAGAACGTTATATAAATCAGAAAGTTCCATTTGAATATGATATTTATTAGATAATATCATGTCTAAATCATAACCAGTTATACCTAAATCTCTACAAGTTATAGTTATTTTTGTAGAATCGAAGGCATAGGCACCAGGTCTTCCCAAAATCTCTTCACCGAAACAATAAAAACCAGGAATCTTATTTACTTCATCTCTAACATAGTTTGAAAGTTCGATAGTTTTATCTAATAAGTCTTTTCCTTCAAGAGCGATTTGTCTTCTAGCGGTATCAAGAGATGCCATAAGAATATATGAAGGAGAAGTAGTATGCATTAGATTTATAACTTGTTTTACTCTTGGTATACTGATGCGCTTTGAACGAACTTGAAGTAAGGAACCTTGAGTTAGCGCACCTATGATTTTATGAGTACTTTGTGCACAAATATCTGCGCCTGCTTCCATTGCTGACATAGGTAATTTATCATTAAAATTAAGATGAGGACCATGAGCTTCATCTACTATTAAAGGAATATCAAAGTCATGCACAATATCTGCTATTTGCTTAATATCTGTAGCAACACCATAGTAAGTTGGGTTGATAATAAGCACTGCTTTAGCATCAGGATGATCTTCAAGGGTTGCTTTAACTGTTTCAGGAGTCACTCCGTGAGCCACACCAATTTGTTTATCAAGCTCAGGCTGCATATATACTGGGATTGCACCAGCAAGAATAATTCCACCTGTAATAGATTTGTGTACGTTTCTTGGAATTATTATCTTATCTCCTGCACCAACTACAGAAAGAATCATAGCTTGTATAGCACCAGATGTACCATGTACAGAAAAAAAGCAAGCATCAGAGCCATAGGCATCTGCAGCCAATTCTTGTGCTTTTTTTATAGGACCTGTTGGATGATGGTAGCTATCCACAAGCTTGAAAACTGTAACATCAATTTTGAAGGGATTTTCGCCCATAAAATCTTTAAATTCTTTATCTACTCCAACACCTTTTTTATGCCCAGGAACGTGAAAAGGAAGTGTTTCTCTATTTACATATTCCATTAAAGCATCAAAAAGTGGTGTTTCGTTTTGGTTTAGCTTATACAATTCCATACCCTCTTTCTAAATTCTTTCAATTGGTGTAATATAATTGTTATACTTAAATTATGGAATAACAATTAGTTTTATGTATATAAAATTACAATTTAAATTTTTAAAATGTAAAAATCTAAACTTATAGCAACCGTGAATTAGCTAGGTTTTTATAAACTTAACTATATAAAATTTATATATATTCATAAAACAAATTAATTATAAATTAATATCATAGGGATTGCAATAAAATTTTTTCTTTGTTTATAATATTAAATATGCCCTAAAATCTCAAAAAAAGAGTAAAACTTAGAGTTTAATTAGGATTTTAAAAAAAGTAAATTTATACTAAATATAAGTATGAATAAAAGTACAATTATTTGTATAAAAATAGTGAAAAATGTAGGATGGTGGAATTTATGAATATAGAAAGTTATTTATTAGAAAAATTATCAAAAGTGCTTTTTTTAGAAATAAAAGAAGGAAGTAAAATCAATGATTTCAAATTTGAAGAAAATACATTTCTTCCAGTTAGAGGAGATGAAATAATAGATAAAACAAAAGCAGGGGATGACCTCAAAAACATACCTGTAAATATGTTTATAGAGGGAATGATCTATGTACTTGGTGCTGATAAAAACTTTAGATTTAATGACACATACAAAAATCTCATTAAACATATACAAAACAGTGATAAGTTTATTAAAGGAGTAATTTTCAAACATATAAAAGAAGAAAAATATGAAGATGGGTACATAATGTTAAGAGGTTTACTGGAAATTCAGCCTACAGAAGATATTTTCGATAAGGCATTACTCTTAGTAGATGGATTAAGAAGTAGAGATTCTAAATTCAAGGAAGAGGAATTTGCCTTAATAGAAAAGGCTAAAGAAATAAGCAGCTATACAAAACCTTACTACTATGAAGCGCTATTAAAAAGAGATGAAAAAGATTTTCAAGGAGCACTATACTCTATAAATCAATATTTATCTCAAGGTGGAGAGTTAAATGAGGAAGTATCAGAGATAAAGGCAGCTCTGATTACTATAACAGAATATGATAAGGCTAAGGAAATAGTATATGATGCACCGAAGGAAGCATTGCAAATCTTTATACCTCTTTTAGACACTTTAGGCGATAGTGCGGAGATATATTATTTTATAGCTGTAGCTTATAGAATTTTAGAAAACCATGAAAAAGCTATATATTATTTAAATGAGGCTTTAGTTGTAAGTAGTGATTATATAGAAGTAGTAAATGAACTTGGAATTAACTATGCTTGCTTAGGAAATTATGACTTTGCTATAAAATATTTCAGGAAGGCCTTTGAGGTAACTAAATCTATAGAGATTTGTACTAATTTAATTATGTGCTATATTAACTCAAGTGATTTAAAACAAGCTAAGTTACATTTAGAAATTGCTAAGAAGCTAGATCCAAAGGATGAAATAGTGTTAGAACTCGAAGAAATTCTTTCAAGAAATACTAAATAAACTAAATTACTAAAAATTATTTAATACCCATGAGTTTAAATGATATTTTGGAAGGCGAAGTTTCTCAGGTTTTTTAGGTGGGAGTACTAGTATAGAAAGCTAAGCTCTGTTAGAAGTTGAATCAACTTCCAAGGTGATGAGCAAAATGAACTTGTTCATTATTTAATAATTATTTTATAAATAGCTGGAGGAAATAATGGGTACAAAGTTACTAAATTATGATATTTATTCAGACACAAAATCTAACCTTATAAGAGATATTCATCATTATGAAAAGGTTCATATTGTTTCAGGAAATCCAGAGGTATTATTTCAGGGATTAAATAATAAGAATTTATTTGATAATTTTAACTCTGATAAAGCAATCATAATACCAGATGGGGTAGGAACGGTGATAGCCTCTAAAATTGTGAAGGAACCAGTGAGAGAAAAAATTGCCGGGATAGAAGTTATGGAGGAAATTATTAAACACTGTGTAACTTATAATAAAGGAATATATTTAGTTGGTGCTTCCCAAGAAGTAATAGATCAATGTGTGATAAATTTAAAGAAAAAGTATCCTAAATTGAAATTGCTAGGATTTCATAATGGATTTTTCGAATTAGATCAATGTGATAGCATAATAAAAGATATAGAAGAGAAAAATCCCTATGCTTTATTTGTGGCTATGGGCGCACCTAGACAAGAAAAGTTTATCGTAAAGTATATGGATAATCTGCCTTGCAAGATATTCATGGGGGTAGGCGGAAGCTTTGATGTTATTGCTGGTAAGGTAAATAGAGCACCGAAATGGATGATTGATATAGGCTTGGAATGGTTTTATAGAATAGCTAAGGAGCCTTGGAGAATAAAAAGGTTATCTTCTATACCTAAGTTTTTGGTTCGTGTACTAAAAGAAAAGTAGCAATGAAGAAAACAAAGTATAGGGAATACCTATACTTTATTTTATAATAACTACCCCTTTTGTTATTAACATAAATTTGGGAGGAGATTATGATTAAAATTCTACATATAATAGCTGGAGATGATAATGGTGGAGCGGGAAACCATGTTTTGAATATATGCAATAGAGAAAATAAGTTTTTTTTCAATGAAATTGCTTTCTTAGGAAAAGGCATTTTATATGAGAAAGCTACAAATGTAGATATTAAGAGCACTGTATTTCGCAAAACTACAAAAAATCATCCACTTATAGATTACATAAATAAAAGCAGTTGTAACCTAGCGGTTTTTCATGGTGCAAGAACCTCATTAATCCATTTAATTTATATGAATAAAATAAATAAAAAAACTGTAACTACAGTACATAGTGATTTTAGATATGATTTTTTAAATAATAAGATAAAGCTTTTGCTATTTACTCCACTAAGCATTTTAGGACTAAAAACCTTTAGGAATTATATAACTATATCTGATAATTTAAAGAATTTACTAGAGGAAAAAGGGTTTAAAGGCAATAAATTTAAAGTAAATAATGCAATTGACATAAAAGGGCTAAAAAGTAAAGAAACTGTGGAAGAAATAAAGTCAAGGTACAACATTACTAATGAGGATTTTGTTTTTGGGATGGTAGGAAGATTTCATCGAATAAAAAACCATATGAGTGTAATTGAAGGTTTTTCTAAGCTTTTAAAAGGAAATAATAAATGCAAGCTGCTTTTAATTGGTGACGGGGATTTTAGAGGAGAAATTGAGAATAAAATTAAGGAGATGAATTTAGAACGACAAGTTCATATTACTAATTTTGTTGACAACCCAGTGGATTATCTTAGGGTTTGCAATTGTTCCATTATAGCTTCATTTAGCGAAGGTGGAGCACCACCTTTAGTAATGCTAGAATCATCCTATGTAAAGGTAGCAGTGATGGCAACTAAAGTAGGAGACTTGGAAAAGATTATTAATGAAGATTTAGGCTATATAATAAAAAATCAAAGCAGCGAAGCTATCTATGACACAATGAAAATAGCTTATGAAGATCATAATATTAATCTTAAAGGAGTAAACTGCGAAAAACTATTATATAATAACTTCACCATAGAAAAATTTTGGAATACTTACAGTAATATATATGAATCTATAATAAAAAACTAAGTTAATTTTAAATTACTATCAGGCATAGGGTTTGATAGTGATTTTTTATTTAATATATTATTTTAATAAAATAATATATTAAATAAAAAATTTATAATGTATTAGCATAGATAATCATGTATAATAAGGAATAAGATGGTTAATTTGTGACCTTTTGAAGATTTATAAGTAAAGAATTCTATTGGAGGACAAAATGAGTAAGAATGACAAACTAAATGGAGTTTTATATATAATTTTATCTGCAGTATCCTTTGGAGTTATGCCTATATTAGCAAAACTTGCATACAATGGAGGAGCTAATAGTACTACAACCTTATTTCTAAGATTTTTATTTGCATCTCTTATGATACTATACTATTTAAAGGCAAATAAGATATCAATGAAATTAAACAAAAAGCAAGTTTATTTAGTTATTTTATTAGGTATAGCAGGATATTCCTTAACCTCAGCAAGTCTGTTTATGGCATATAATTATATATCTGTAGGTATGGCTACTATGCTATTGTACACTTATCCAGCCATAGTTACTCTATTTTCTACCATAATATTTAAAGAAAAAGTACATCCGAAGAAGGTTTTATGTTTATTACTATCTATTGGTGGTATTTTTACAATGATAGATTTTGGGGGAACCACCTATAATCCTATGGGAATAGTGTTAGGACTTGTTTCATCGCTATGTTATTCATTATATGTATTAGGAGCTTCTCATAAAGAAATTAAGGCAATAAATAGTTATGTAATGACTTTTTATGTTTCAATTCTTGCTGCGGGATCTCAGCTAATAGGAGGACTAAGCACTAACACTCTTAAGTTTAATCTAGAGTTTTATAGTCTTATTGCAATTCTACTTCTAGCATTTATCTCTACAGTTGTAGCTTTAATGGCATTTTTACAAGGAGTGAAAATAATTGGTTCTTCAAATGCAGCTATTTTTAGCACTCTGGAACCTATAGTAAGTTTAATATTAGGGGTAATAATTCTTAAAGAAGCATTAACAGTAAGAGTGGTTTTGGGAAGTATTCTTATAGTTTCATCAATGATATTACTAGCTAAAGAATAGATAGTTATATTATTTGAAGATAGAAGTCTAGAAGTTCTAGGCTTTTTTATTTTGTAAATATTTTTAGTTAGTAGACTTAAATAAGTATTGATAGAAAGTGATACAGAAGAACTAATAAAGAAATATGCCACATGTTTCATATATAATGTATTTATGGAAATAATACTTCATTGAAATTCATCGAGGTAAAGTGGTATTATGTTAAAAATATTCATAATTTTCTGAACAGGATTTTAGAAGGTTATTTTAACTTTATACAGAATAGATTACATACTGGGGAAAAAAATTTGTAAAAATATAAGGGGGCTAATTTATGAAAAAAATAGTGATTGATGGTAATAGCTTAACTCTGGAAGATATTATTAAAGTAGCTAGAGAACATTATGAAGTAGAACTTAGTGAAGAAGCTAAAAAAAGAGTTATTAAATGCAGAGCTATTGTAGATAAAATAGTTGATAATGATCAGGTTATTTATGGAATCACCACAGGATTTGGTAAGTTTTCTGATGTAACTATTTCAGGAGAGGATTGCAAAGTTCTTCAAAGAAATCTCATTATATCTCATGCCTGTGGTTTTGGAGATGGTTTAGCTAAGGATGCTGTGAGAACGGCAATGCTGCTTAGAGCGAATGCGCTATCAAAAGGATATTCTGGGATTAGATTAGAAACTTTAAATACACTAATAGAAATGCTGAATAAAGGAGTTCACCCAGTGATTCCAGAAAAAGGTTCTTTAGGAGCTTCAGGAGATTTAGCACCACTTTCTCATATGGTACTTCCAATGCTTGGAGAAGGTGAAGCTGAATACAATGGAGAAATACTTGCAGGGAAAGAAGCTATGAAAAGGGCTGGAATACATACCGTAGAGTTAGTTGCTAAAGAAGGATTAGCTCTTATTAACGGAACTCAAATAATGACAGCAGTAGGAGCACTTGCATTATACGATGGAATCAATCTTGTAAAGGTTTCCGATATTGCAGCAGCATTAACTATGGAAGCTTTAAGAGGAATAAAAGATGCCTTTGATTTAAGGACTCATAATATAAGACCTCACCATGGACAAATTAACACAGCAGAAAATCTATTAAATTTAATTGAGGGAAGTAATCTTATTACAAGACAGGGAGAGCTAAGAGTACAGGATGCTTATACTTTAAGATGTCTTCCACAGATCCATGGAGCTAGTAAGGATGCTTTAAATTATGTAAAAGAAAAGGTGGAAATTGAAATTAATTCTGTTACAGATAATCCGATAGTAACAGAAGAGGGAGAAGTAATATCAGGAGGAAACTTCCATGGACAACCTATGGCGCTTAGTTTTGATTTCTTAGGTATTGCCATGTCTGAAGTTGCCAATGTATCTGAGAGAAGGCTAGAAAGATTAATAAATTATCAATTAAACGATTTACCAGCTTTTTTAGTTAAGCATGGTGGATTAAATTCAGGCTTCATGATAACACAATATGCAGCTGCAGCCCTAGTATCAGAAAATAAGATTTTGGCTCACCCTGCAAGCGTAGATTCTATTCCATCTTCTGCTAATCAGGAAGACCATGTAAGTATGGGGACTATAGCAGCAAGAAAGGCTAGAGATATCATAAAAAATTGTGAGAGAGTGGTAGCTACAGAAATTTTAGCTGCTTGTCAAGGTATTGATTTTAGAGAAAATGTTTCTTTAGGTAAGGGAACTAAAATAGCTTATGATACTGTAAGAGAAACTGTAGACTTTATGGATAAAGATGTGGTAATGTACAAGGAACTAGATAAGGTACTAAGTATTGTAACTAATGGTAAAATTGTTAATAGTGTAGAAAAGGTAGTTAATATAAATTTATAAATTAATTATTCAGAATTTTTAAAATCATAATTTAATTAGGAGGAATTTAACATGGGAAGAATTATTGAATGCATACCAAATTTCAGTGAAGGAAGAGATAAAGAAAAGGTTGAGAAAATTGTACAAGTTTTAAGAGAAGCTGAAGGTGTTAAACTTTTAGATTATTCAAGTGACGCAGATCACAATAGAACAGTAGTGACTGTGGTGGGAACTCCAGAGGAACTAGAAGCAGCAATTATTGATATGGCAGAAAAGGTTTATGAGAATATAGACATGAGTACTCATGAAGGTGGTCACCCAAGAATGGGAGCTTTAGACGTAGTACCTTTTGTACCTATAGATGGAGTGACTATGGAAGAATGTGTTGAAATGGCAAATAGAGTAGGGAAAGTTATTGGAGAAAGATTCAATGTACCAGTATATCTTTACGAAAAAGCTGCAACAGCATCACATAGAGAAAATTTAGCTACAGTAAGAAAAGGTCAGTATGAAGGATTCTTTAAAAAGATTAAAGAAGATAACTGGAAACCAGATTATGGTCCAAGTGAAGTTAATGTTAAAGGTGGATGTATTGCTATTAGTGCAAGGGAACCTCTTGTAGCCTTCAATGTAAATTTAGGCACAGATAATGTTGAGATTGCAGATACTATTGCGAAAACTGTGAGACATTTAGGTGGCGGACTTAGATTTGTAAAGGCTATGGGTGTTAAGCTTGAGGATAGAAATATAGCTCAAGTATCAATGAACTTAGTAAATTATGAAAAAACTGCAGTTTACAGAGCTTTTGAAATGGTAAAGATGGAAGCTAAACGTTATGGAGTACCTGTTATAGGAAGTGAAGTTATAGGCCTTGTACCAATGGCTGCTTTAATTCGTAGTGCAGAATACTATTTACAAATTGAAAACTTCTCTATGGATCAAATTTTAGAAAAGAGAGTAAGTGAATAGATTTATTTAGGAGTTGATACTTTGAGCATAATTATTAAGAATATTGATTGTTTAGTTACTTGTGAAGGTAGCTATAAGAAATCAAGAGAAGATATGAAGGACGCTAAAATTATTGAAAATGGATATGTGATTATTGAAGAAGATAAAATCATAGCTGTTGGAAGTGGAGAAAGCTATAAGGAATATTTTAGGGATAATACTACTGTAATAGATGGAAGGGGAAAAACTGTTACTCCAGGACTTGTAGATCCTCATACTCACGTAGTTTATAGTGGGAGCAGGGAGAGAGAGCTACCCCTAAAGTTAAATAGGGTAAGTTATATTGAAATCCTTAAAGCGGGGGGCGGAATTCTAAGTACTGTAGAGAATACAAGAAAAGTTTCAATGGAAAACTTAGTAGAAGAAACAAGGAAAAGACTAGACATTATGTTAAATCACGGTACCACTACAGTGGAAAGTAAATCAGGATATGGACTAGATTTAGAAAGTGAAGTTAAGATTTTAGAAGTTAATAAAATTCTAAATGAAAGCCATCCTATAGACATTGTTTCAACATTTATGGGAGCTCATGCTGTTCCAAAAGAATATAAGGAAAATAGACAAGAGTTTATTAAAAAGATTAATGAAGAGATGATACCATATATAAGTGAACATCAATTAGCTGAATTTGTTGATTGCTTCTGTGAAGAAGGAGTGTTCACTATAGAAGAATGTAGAGATATTTTAGAAACAGGTAGAAGATATGGCTTAAAGTTAAAAATTCATGCAGATGAAGTAGAATCAGTAAAAGGTGCAGAATTAGCGGGGGAAATAAAAGCAACAACAGCAGAACATTTAATTGCAGCTTCTGATGAGGGTATCAAAGCATTAGCAGACAATGATGTTGTAGCGGTGTTATTACCCTCCACAGCGTTTTATTTGATGTTAGGTAAATATGCAAGAGCAAGAGAGATGATTGATAGTGGAGTATCAGTAGCTCTTGCCACAGATTGTAATCCAGGAAGCTCTCCTACTGAATCATTGCAAAATGTTATGACCTTTGCATGTTTTGGAATGAGAATGTTTCCAGAGGAAATTATCAATGCTATGACTGTCAATGCCGCTTGTGCTATAAATAGAGAAAAAACAATTGGATCTATAGAGGTAGGTAAAAAAGCAGATATAGCAATTTTTAATAGTAAAAATTTAAATTACTTGGTGTATCATTTTGGGATTAATTCCATAGATAAAGTGATAAAAAACGGTAAAATTGTGGTGGGGAATTAAACAGAAGTAGCAGTAAGTTATTGATTAATGGGGATAAAAATGAATAACTTAACGTAAAAAAATAAAAGGAGTAATTAATTATGTTAGATACATTAACTGTCAAAGAGTTTGTTGAGGAGCTTAGCTCTAATTCACCGGCACCGGGTGGTGGAAGTGTAGCTGCACTAGCTGCTTCTTTAGCTAGTGGTCTAGGTAACATGGTGTTCAATTTAACTGTAGGTAGGAAAGTATACAATAGTTTAACTGATGAAGAGAAAGCCTTAGTAGATAATAATTTAAAAGTTACAGAAAGACTTAAAGTTGAGTTTTTAGATTTAATGAATAAAGATGTTGAGGCTTTTAATTCTGTTATGGATGCTTTTAAGCTTCCTAAAGAAACTGATGAAGAAAAAGCTTTTAGAAGTGAAAAAATTCAACAGGGATATAAGGCAGCAATTGTAGTTCCACTAGAGGTAGCAAGAAAGACATATGACTTATATGATAGCATTTTAGTTGCTGTAAAATATGGCAATAAAAATGCCATTTCCGATGGAGGTGTTGCTACATTAATGGCTCAAAGTGCTATTGAAGGTGCAATTCTTAATGTAAAGATTAACTTATCATCTATTAAAGATGAAGAATATAAGAATACAATGGAGAAGGAACTAGAAAGTCTTAGCAGAATGGGATTAGAGAAGAAAGAAGAGATTCTTGCTATAGTAAAAGAAAATATGTAATAAAAAGTCTTATACTTTGTAATTTTACAGAGTATAAGACTTTTTTCTCTTAATTTTTACATTATTACAAAAATTATATATTTATGTTATACTATTTCTAATAAAGATATATAAGGGGTGAAAGCCGTGGGTCAAATATTTACTGACAGTATCAAGGAAGTAATTGAAATTATAAATTCTCCTATTGATTTTATGTTTAAGGAAACAGCTATTAATAGCTTCAGAAGAAAGATTCATATTCCAGAAGAAAAGACCATTGCAGAATATTATTATGAAACTGTTAAAAACAATAAGGAACGAGGAATTGTATATACTCCTATTCCCATGGCTAAATATCTTATAGAGAATACTATTAAAGAGGATGATGTTATAAAAAATCCATTTATAAAAATAGTAGATCCTGCTTGTGGCACAGGAAATTTGCTCATAGAATGTTTTAATCATTTAAAATGTATTTATGAAAAAAACTTAAATGAATTAAATAAGCATAAAGGCTTAAAATTAAAGGTCAATGCCATAAATTCACATATAATAAAACATAATTTATATGGCTTTGATACCGATGAAATAGCGCTTGATATACTAAGGTTAGATTTATTTTCGATAAGTGGCGAAGCTATAGAAAATCTTTATAATGAAGATTACTTGCTTAGTGAAAGAGCTGCTAAATATGACATAGTAATAGGAAACCCACCTTATATAGGACCAAAGTCTATTGATAAAGAATATTCTATAAGGTTAAAAACCTTATATAAGGAAGTATATAAAGATAAAAGTGATATCTCCTATTGTTTCTTTAAAAGATCTATAGATATGCTTCAGGAAGCAGGAAAGATAACTTTCATCACCTCAAGGTATTTTTTAGAGTCTTCTAGTGGTAAGGATTTAAGAGGAATTATTAGAGAATTTATGTCTATTTCTAAATTGATAGATTTTTATGGGGTAAGACCCTTTAAGGGAATAGGTATTGATCCAGTTATGATTTTCATGGAAAAGGGAAAAAAGGAGTCGAGAGAAATAGAAGTTATAAAACCCTTATCTGATAAAGGTAAAAAGGATGGTAATTTTTATAGATCTTTATTCCTAAATGAAGGAAATGAATACAAAAGATTTTTTATTTCAGAAAGCTCCCTTAAAGGAGAAAGTTGGATTATAAGAGACAATACAGTGAAGGATATTATTTCTAGAATAGAGGAAAAGTGTGAATATTTATTATCAGATATTTGTACAAGCCATCAAGGAATCATAACTGGTTGTGATAGGGCATTCGTGGTTAAAATGGAAACTTCTGAAAAAGAAAATCTAGAAAATGATATATTAAAGCCTTGGATTAAAGGGAGTTACATTAGAAAAAATGAAGTGAATAGGCAAAACAGCTATATTATATATTCAGATTTAATAAAGAAAGAGGATGAATATCCAAATTCTATCCGATATATATCAGAGTATAAGGATAAGTTATCTATGAGAAGAGAATGTGCAAGGGATATAAGACAGTGGTATCAGCTTCAATGGGGAAGAACCCAAAACATATTTGAAGAGAAGAAAATAATATTTCCATTCAAAGCAGGAAGCAATAAATTTGCTTTAGATGAGGGAAGTTATTTTAGTGCAGATGTATATGCTTTAAGGCTAAAAGAACAAGAAAAGTTTACTTATGAATTCCTACTGTTTATATTAAATAGTAATTTGTATGAATTTTATTTTAAAGCTTTTGCTAAAAAGCTAGGAGAGGATTTATATGAATATTATCCTAATAATCTAATGAAGTTAAGAATACCAGATTTGAAGGCCTTTAACACTCTTACAGAAGATGAATTGTATAGTTATTTTAATATTACAGAAGAAGAGGTAGAAGTAATTAAGAGCTATTTATAGCATAGCTAAAAATAAAAAGTATAGAGTTAAAGAATGAAAAAATATATAAAAAGAAAGCTATATTTTAGCTTTCTTTTTTGTTCATTTATATGTTGTTACTTTACTAAGTCTTCTACGTATTTTGGCAAAGTGAAGGAAGATTTATGTAACTTTTTAGTGTAGTATTTAGTTTCTATATCTATAGTGTTAGTTAGATCTACAGTCTCAGGATCATATTTTTTAGAACCTACTGTAAAACTCCAATACCCACTAGGATAAGTAGGAATAGCTGCCATAAATAATTTAGTTACAGGGAATATAGCTTTAGCATCATTGAATACTCGTTGAACTACTTCAGGTAGGTAAAAAGGAGTTTCAGTTTGAGCTATGAAAATTCCATCTTGTGTTAAACATTCAGATATTTCATTGTAAAAGCTTCCACCGAATAGACCTTCAGCAGCTCCAAATGGATCTGTAGAATCTACAATGATTACATCAAACTCATTTTTATGTTCATGAACATACTTTATTCCATCACCTATAAAAACTTCACATCTTGGATCTTCTAGGGCACAAGATATTTCAGGAAGGTACTTCTTACATTCTTCTACCACAACACCATCTATTTCACATAGGACAGCTTTTTTTACAGATGGGTGCTTAAGTACCTCTCTTATTGCACCGCCATCTCCACCACCAACTACCAAAACCTTCTTAGGATTTGGATGAGTGAATAAAGGAATATGAGATATCATCTCATGATAAACATATTCATCTTTAATAGTTGTTTGGACTATTCCATCAAGGACCAACATTCTTCCAAAGGCTTCTGTATCTAATATAGATAACTCTTGAAAGTCAGTTTTTCTTCTTACAAGAGTTTCTTTGACTTTATAAGTCATAGCTGCGCTTTGTATCTGCTCTTCTTTTAACCACATTTCCATATTTTATTCCTCCATATTGTAAGATTTTATTTTTGAAATCCATAAATTAACTAAGTTCATTCAGCAAATTAATAAGGAATTTAAACATAATTAAATTTTATATAATTTTATTATTACCTATACAACACAGTATATTAAGTATTTCAGAAACTAACTTAATATGCTTGTAAAAAATAAACAATAATATTATAACAATGTAACTGAGTATACGCAATAAAATGGGTGTTTTTGTTAAGTTTTTATTATTTTAAAAATATATTTAAAATAATAATATGAAAATATTGTTAAAAAGAAGGAAAATATTGTAATTTATAGAATAATTAGTGTATAATAAATTATCATAAGTGGAAAAGTTTTGAATATATATAAATATTTTGGAGGGATGATGATGTTGCTAAGATTTGAACCTATTATGGATAAGCTTGTGGTTCATTTACAGGGAGAACTGGATCACCACAGTGCTGAAGAAGTTAGAAATAGAGTAGATGATATGTTAGATAAAGAAGGATACACAAAATTAATATTAGACTTTTCTGGGGTTAGCTTCATGGACAGTTCAGGGATTGGTGCTGTTATAGGAAGATATAAAAAAGTGGCAATGAGAAGTGGAAAGGTTTGCATTACTAATCCACGTGCATCAGTAAAAAGAGTATTTGAACTATCTGGTATGTTTAAAATAATTTCAGTTTTTGATGATGTTGAACAAGCGGTTAACAACATTTAATGGAGGGATTGTAATGAGCCAAAATAGAATGAAAGTAGAGTTTAAAAGTACATCAGAAAATGAGAGTTTTGCAAGAGTGGTTGTGTCCGCCTTTGCAGCTCAATTAGACCCTACTTTAGATGAGATTAGTGATATAAAAACCGCCATTTCCGAAGCTGTAACTAATGCTATAATTCATGGATATGGGGATAATAATGAAGAAAAAACAGTTACAGTGGAAGCTATGATTGATGGCAATGAATTGACTGTTAGTGTATCTGACGAAGGAAAAGGGATAGATAATTTGGAGCTTGCAATGCAACCTCTTTATACTTCAAGACCAGACTTAGAAAGATCAGGAATGGGCTTTACTGTTATGGAAACTTTTATGGATTCCTTAGAAGTTAAATCAGAAAAGGGCAGTGGAACAACCATAACAATGAAAAAGATTTTCAACTCAGTAAGATAGGTGAAGAATATGATTGATAAGGGGCATAAAAACAATAATTACAACTATGATGATAATATGCAACTAATAAAACTTGCAAAAGCAGGAGATAAGGTAGCTCTTGATTATCTTATTGAAATGAACTTACCTTTGGTATCCTCCATCAGTAAGAAGTTCTTAAATAGAGGGTATGAATATGATGATATATTCCAAATAGGTTGTATTGGGCTTGTGAAGGCAGTAAATAATTTTGATGATAGTTTTAATGTAAAATTCTCTACATATGCTGTGCCAATGATAATAGGGGAGATAAAGAGATTTTTGCGAGATGATGGTATTATTAAAGTTAGTAGAAGCGTAAAAAATACTGCAAGAAAGCTTCATTATGATAAGGATACATTGACAAAAAAATTAGGAAGAGAGCCTACTATTGAAGAGCTTTCTCAATTTTCTGGTATTGATAAAGAAGAAATTATCATAGCCTTAGAGTCTTCTAGTAGTATGCAGTATCTTTATGATACAATCCATCAAGATGACGGTGCGCCAGTACTATTAATCGATAAGTTAAGCGAGGCTTATGAGGAGGATAACGAAGTTATTGATAAGTTAGCCTTAAAAGAAGCACTTACAAAGCTAGATATGAAATCAAGACAGATTATTTTGCTTAGATATTTTAAGGATAAGACTCAAATACAAGTTGCTAAAATGATGGGAATAAGTCAAGTTCAAGTGTCAAGAATTGAAAAAAAGGTTTTAAAACTTATGAAAGAAAAATTAAGTGGATAAAGATAGTAGGGATTTAAATTCCTACTATCTTTATTTTGATTAAAAATAGTAAAGATGCAGATAATATATTTAATCATTATAAATAAACTTTAGTATAAGTTGATTTAAGGTGATTTTATAATGTGGAAATAACGGTGCAATTTATATACAATACGCACAAATCTTTAATTATAAAGAGTTTTGTTTTTCATTCTTTAGCTATAAAAGCTACAAGGAGGGTGTTTATGAAAGTTAAAGAAAAAAATATAAGACAAAAATTTCAACAGCTTTATGAACAATCTAAACCTAAGCCTAATATATTGCTTAATAGCTTTAGAGCCTTTTGGACTGGCGGATTAATATGTATAATTGGAGAAGTTATATTTGATATATTAATTTATTTTGGTATAGAGAAATTAGAGGCCATGGCATTTGAGTCCATATTAATGATTCTTATAGGGTCAATTTTAACAGGGTTAGGGATATACGATAAGATTGGAGATTATGCTGGGGCTGGCTCTGTGGTTCCAATTACAGGATTTGCCAATTCTATAGTTTCTCCTGCTATAGAATTTAAAAAAGAGGGATTTGTATTTGGCGTGGCATCCAAGATGTTTGTTATTGCAGGCCCAGTATTGGTTTATGGAATAACCTCATCTTTTATTCTTGGATTACTATATTACTTTTTTAGGTGGTGATATGAATGGCGAGAAGGTTGGGACTGCAAACAGTGGAACTATCAAGAAAACCTAAAATTATCACAGCCTATGCAATTGTAGGACCAAAAGAGGGTGAAGGCCCTTTGAAGGAGTATTTTCATGAAATTCTTAGTAACGATATGTGTGAATGTAAAAGTTTTGAATTAGCAGAAAGTAAAATGCATTATAAGGCAGTAACATCTTGTATTAAAAAAGCAGGATTAAATGAAACAGATGTTGATTATATTTTTGCTGGAGACTTATTAAATCAAATAATGGCATCTACATTTATGGCAAGAGATTTAGATGTGCCTTTTATCGGACTTTATTCAGCATGTTCAACTTTTACAGAAGCAATAACTATGGCGTCAATGTCTATAGAAGCAGAGTTTGCTAGTTATGCAATTGCATCAACCTCTTCTCATTTTTCTTCAGCAGAACGTCAATTTAGACTTCCTTTGGAGATGGGAAGCCAAAGGTCACCAGCATCACAATGGACAGTAACAGGTGCAGGAGCTTTATTGCTTGGAAGTTATGGAAATTATCCTTATGTAACTCATGTTACTACAGGAAAAGTTAAGGATTATGGAATAAAAGATCCCAATGAAATGGGTGCTGCGATGG
This sequence comes from Clostridium sp., assembly GCF_036642255.1. GTDB lineage: Bacteria > Bacillota > Clostridia > Clostridiales > Clostridiaceae > Clostridium_J. Next base: position 43,754 of record NZ_JAVWDJ010000010.1, read on the forward strand.
CTCCAGCTGCCGTAGATACACTGAAGCAACACTTTCAGGATACCAATAGAAAACCTAGTGATTATGATTTGATTGTTAGTGGTGACCTTGGAAAAGTAGGAAAGACCATAACCATAGAACTATTAAAGGAGTATGGATACAACATAGAAAGTAGCTATATTGATTGTGGGGATGAAATTTTTGAACATGAAAAACAAGGTACAAATTGTGGAGGTAGTGGTGCAGGCTGTTCAGCTTCTGTAATGTCTAGTATGATATATCAAGGCCTTCTTTCTCAGAAATATAAGAGAGTATTACTGATTGCTACTGGAGCACTTTTAAGTGCCACTTCAGCTCTTCAAGGTGAAAGTATTCCAGCTATAGCTCATGCAGTTGTTCTTGAGTATGGAGGTGAATAAATTTGGATGAGTATATAAGAGTATTTGTTGTAGGTGGATTAATTTGTGTTATAGCACAAATACTAATGGATACTACAAAGCTAACTCCTGGTAGAATACTTGTGATATTTGTTACTTCAGGAGTAATACTTCAAGCTTTTGGACTATATGAAAAAATTGTTGAGTTTGGAAGGTCAGGAGCAACAGTACCATTACCAGGCTTTGGATATACTCTTGCCAAAGGAGTTATGAATGAAGTGGATAAAAGCGGCATTATAGGCGTTTTTACAGGAGGAGTTAAGGGAACTGCGGGAGGAATTACAGCAGCCATTGTATTCGGATATATTATGTCTTTGATATTTACTTCTAAAACAAAATAAAATTTCATAGTTGGTTTTGATGATTATGATATTCTTAAGAAACTAAAATAAAAAAAGTTAGCAAATTTAAATTTGCTAACTTTTTTTATTTTCTTTGATAAACCTATGATAAGAGTAGTTCACTAAGGAGTTGTTGTGCCAGGATTAGTTGTTCCAGGCTCCTCAGTATCATCTGGTGACTCTGAATCATCAGGTACTTCTGGCTTATCCGGATTATTTGGGTCACCTGAACCACCAGGTGTTCCTGGATCTGCTGGTTTATCAGCAGGTTTATAAGAATCCTTCTCCGTAGGTAAAACAAATTCATCATCAGCTAATTTTGCATCGTATTTATGTTCTCTTTTAATGAATACTCGCTTTTCTATTTTATCTTTTGGCGTAAATTCAGTAGCAAGAACATATTTACCATCAGGTCCCTTTGTAACTTCAGCTTCTACATGAATATCATCAAGTGTAGTTGGTTGAGTTCCGTTAATAAATATTTCAGAATAAATTCTGTTACCTCTAGGGTCATGTTTAGTAAGCTCTGTAGGAAGAGTTCCAGAATCTTTTGATATTGATACAGTGACAAGTCCATCTGGTTTTTGAATGTCTTTAACTGGTAAGTCTTTATGAGCTTCTTTCATTATTTTAGACCATAGTGATGCAGAGTTATTACTACCTCTAATATCACTTTCTAATTCTTTAGGCTTATCATACCCAATCCAAACGTATCCGGAATAGTATGGAGTTAATCCAGCAAAGGATATATCTTTATAGTTCTCAGAAGTTCCAGTTTTACCTCTAACAGGCATATTTCCAATCTTAGCAGCAGTACCAGTACCGCCAGCGCCGTACACTGGCTCTTTTAATAAATCGTACATTACATAAGCTGCTTGAGCAGAAATAACTTGTGTGCTTTCAAACTTAGGCTCAAGAAGAACCTTTCCAGTTTTATCGGTAACCTTTGTGTACATTCTTGATTTAGTCATCATTCCTTGGTTACCAAATACACCATAGGCTTGAGCCATGGCAAGGGGATTTGTTCCTCTATATTCGCCGCCATCAAGCTGTCCTAGGGACATAGCAGAAAGGGAAGATTTATCATCAGAATCTAAGTGTATTCCAAATTTTTCTCCATATTTAACTGCAGTTTGTAATCCAATTAAATCATCAACTTTTGCTGCAATGGTATTCTTAGAATATTTAACAGCATCTCTAATTGTTATATAACCAGAGAATTTGAAGTCCCAGTTATTAGGAGTCCAAGGTTTTTCACCAGGAGCAGCGTATTTTGTACCTAAATCTTTTGGGAATGGTGCGTCCTCAAGCACTGACCCAGCAGTAAGTTTTTTTGTATCTATTGCTGGAGCATAGACTGTTAAAGGTTTAATACTAGACCCAGGAGCCCTTAAGTATTGATCTGAGGCAGCACGGTTATACGATAGGGCAGGCTGTTCTCCACGACCTCCCACAATAGCTTTAACTTCACCTTTAACATAGTCTATTATTACAGCAGAAGCTTGTAAATCCTTGTGCTTAGGAAATGATTCATCTATAATTTTTTGGGTTGAGTCTTGCATAGCTCTATCCATAGTAGTGTATATTTGTAAACCACCATAGTTTAAATGCTCATAAGCTTCACCTTCAGTATATCCATAAGTTGTCATCAAATCCTTTTTTACTTGTTCAACTACGGGTCGGGAAAACCATTCATACTGCATTTTATCAATTAGTACTTGTGAAAAACTAAAGAGCAATTCCTCTGCAATAGCTTCATCGTATTGCGCTTGATTAATAGTCCCGGTTTCTAACATTTTTCCCAAAACCGCCTTTGTTCTTGGTGAATCAAAGGCTTGCTTATTATCATAAGCTTCACGAGCATTACTAAAGGATAAAGATGGATTTTGTGCGGCACCAGCTAAGAAAGCTGCCTGCTTTAAAGTTAAATCAGAAACTGACTTGTTAAAATACATGTTTGAAGCAGCTTCAATTCCATGGGAATCTCCACCTAAAAATATGGTATTCATATATGCTTCTAAGATTTGATCTTTACTTAATTTTTTCTCAATTTCCGTTGCTAAGTACATTTCTTGAATTTTTCTTTTTAGAGAAAGCCTGTTATCTAGAGATTCTTGCAAGAAGAACTTGTACTTAACAAGTTGTTGAGTAATAGTAGAAGCTCCAGAATAACTACCACTGGATAATCCAGTAATAATTTTTACGTTTTCAACTTGTGATCCAACTAGTCGTTTAATATCAATACCATGATGAGTTTTAAATCTCTCATCTTCTATGCTAATAAAAGCATTTTTTAGACTTTCTGGAACTTTATCTATTGTAGTGGCAATTCTTCGCTGTTCAGATATATATTCATCCATTTTTTGTTGATTATTATCGTAAAGAACTGAGGTTTCTTGGACACTTAAAAAACTATCTAAGTTAATTTTAGGAGCCGTTTTTATCATGGCCATAAAAATTCCACCACCAACAGCTATGGAACTTAAAATAATTATCAATAAACTTATATATAGAACCTTAAAAAATTTAGATTTTTTATTTTTTGTGGGTTTCTTCTTTTTAGCTTCTGGTTGTTTCTTTTCTCCCATAAGGTATCCTCCTTAAGATTTAGTTTATTTTTAGTATTATACCATAATTTAAATATTTTAGAAACAAAGTTATTCTTCATACATACAAGAGCACATATAAATATATATATAGAAGTAGTATTGACATTATATTACAATTATAAAGGGGTTTAATGATGAAAGCCATAACAAAATTTAAAGCAATTGTTATATTATTTTTTTTCATGTCCTTGTTTTTTACATTTATTTATGCATTAGACGCAGTTATTATGCCTACCGTTATGACAACCTGTGATGCAGAAATGAAAGTAAAAGCTACAGAAGTTATTAATAAGGCAATTTTCAATGAGTACTCAAATAATTTCAATTATGATGAGGTAATTAAAATAGAAAAGGACGGGGAAGGAAATATCACTATGTTAAAAGCGGACACATTGAAAATGAATAAGATAGCCACTAGTGTAGCTATAAATGCTCAAAATGAACTTCAAAAGATTGGGGAAGTAGGAGTTAAAGTCCCAGTTGGGTATTTAACTAAAAATAATATTTTAGCATATTATGGTCCTAAAGTAACAGTGAGAATGATGCCAATAGGATATATTGAAACAAAATATAGTTCTCAATTTGAAACTGCTGGAATAAATCAAACAAGACATAAGATCTACGTAGAAACAATTACTAGGATTAGAGTAATTATACCAATGGCACATAGTGATGTGATAATAAGGAATCAAGTTCCAATAGCAGAAACAATAATTGTAGGAAAGGTACCACAAACATCTTTACAAATGAATTTAAATGATAATTGACTTAATAAAACACTTATAGATTAACATTTTCTTTAATATTTTAAATTTGGAAATTCATTGAAGCAATTCTAGAAGATTTATAAGGACAAACTATATAATTTATGTTAAAATAAAGTTGCTAAATTGTTAAACAAAATACTTTATTAACAAGCAGACAAAAAGCTAAGGGGAGGAAACTGATGAAAAATATATATATTATGCTTTCATATACGGGAACAGCTCCTTCTAAGATAATTAAGCTTTTTTCAAAAGAAAAGTATTCGCATGTATCCATTGCACTTGACCCTGAATTACGGGAATTATATAGTTTTGCAAGAAAAAAGGTGAACAACCCTTTTATTGGAGGATTTATTAAGGAAGAAATAGATAATGGAATATATAAAAAGTTTTACAATACAAAATGTTATATTTATTCTATAGAGGTTACAGAGGAACAGTACGAGGAAGTAAGAAACATTATAAATGAATTTGAAATAAAAAAACATAATCTTCATTACAATATGATAGGATTGCTAGGGGTAGTGTTTAATGTACCAATTGAAAGAAGAAATCATTACTTTTGTTCTCAGTTTGTATCTGAAGTTTTAGTAAGAAGTGGTGTTTTTAATTTTAATGTTTCACCAGCCTTAGTTCAACCTGGTCACTTTTATAATATGGAAAATAAGAATGTTGTATATGCTGGACTTTTAAGTGAATATAAGGAAAAAGCTAATTATAATATAATAAGTGCTGTAATGTAGAAAAACCATCATATGATTTCATATGATGGTTTTTGCATTAAAATAAGTTATTATTTTTCAGAAGCTTCCCAATTAAATACATATGGTATATTTCTATAATAATCACCATAGTTTAATCCATATCCAACCACAAATAAATCAGGAATTTCAAAACAACAATAATCCGGGTTAATCTCTACTTTTCTTCTTTCAGGTTTATCTAATAGCACACAGCATTTAACACTATTTGCCCCAAGTTTTTTTACATGGTCTACCACAAAGCTCATAGTTATTCCGCTATCAACAATATCATCAACTATTAAAACATCATAGCCTTCTATATTATCAGGTACATCATTAACAACTTTACATATCCCAGATGATTCTTCACCATGACCATAACTTGAAGTTGTCATAAACCCAATTTTAGTTGGAACTTCAAGTTCTCTTACTAAGTCTGCAGTAAAAATGAAACTTCCTCTCAAAAGAGATAAAACATATAGTTTTTTATCTGCATAATCCTTAGAAATTTGCTTTCCTACTTTAACAATTGCACTATCAATTTGTTCCTTAGAAAATAGTATATTTATTTGTTTGTTTTCCATTGATTCACGCCCTCTAATTTATATTTACAATAATGTTTTTATAGTATAAAATAATATGAAAGTTGTCAAGGGTATAGATAAATGCAAAATTATATATACTTATAGTAAAGCAATAGGAATATTAATATGCATACAATTAAAATATTATAAATTTTATATAGGGTGGAGATGATATGTATGATAAATGGAAACATTGATGGTGTGAGAAAATCTATTTTAAATAGGTTAGAAATTATATATGATATGAAGTTTCAAAAGGATGACATTTTAACAGAAGAACTAGCAAATCTTTTAAAGGAAGTTACTTTGGATTTAGAAAGAGAAGTTAGTGTAGCCATTGATAGAAAGGGATCTGTAATAAGTGTAGCTATAGGTGATAGTAGTTCAGTAGAAATGCCTGAAATCTACATGAAGGAAAGAAAATTATCTTCTATAAGGGTAATACACACTCATCCAAACGGCAATCCGAAGCTTTCAGCTCTGGATTTATCTGCACTAATTAAACTGAAGTTAGATTGCATAGTTGCTATTGGAGTTTCAGCAGATAATCCTCTATATTTTAATATAGGTTTTTGTGATGTTAAGGATAATATATTGATAGATGAAGAAGTAGGGCCTCTAAGTATAAATGGAGTTATGGATTTTAGATTTATAGATAAAGTAAATTATATTGAAGATATAATAAAAAACAATGAAATTCATGAGGATAGTTCTGAAAGAGCTATCTTAGTAGCAGTGGAAGATGAAGAAAGCCTTCAAGAGCTGGAGGAGTTAACAAAGGCTTGTGAGGTAGAACCTGTATATAGCATTTTACAAAAAAGAAATAAAATTGATCCAGCTTTATATATTGGTAGCGGTAAGGTTGAGGAGATAGCTTTGTTAAGACAATCCTTAAGAGCCAATGTAGTAATTTTTGATGAAGAATTATCAGGTTCTCAAGTTAGGAATCTTGAGCAAGCGCTGGGAGTTAAGGTAGTTGATAGGACTACTTTAATATTAGAAATTTTTGCAAGAAGAGCTAAAACAAAGGAAGCTAAGATTCAAGTAGAATTATCACAACTTAAATATAGATCCAGTAGATTAAGTGGTCTTGGAACAGTACTGTCAAGAACAGGTGGTGGTATTGGTACAAGAGGACCAGGGGAAAAGAAACTTGAAACTGATAGAAGGCATATAAAAGAAACAATTTATGATTTAAATAGAGAATTAGAAAAAATAAAAAACATAAGATCAACTCAAAGAGAAAATAGAAATAAAGATAATATTTCTAAAATATCGCTTGTAGGATACACTAATGCAGGTAAATCTACTTTGAGGAATATACTTTGTGATTTTTCTCCACAAAAATCAGCTGTAGTTAAGGAAAAAGTTTTTGAGGCTGATATGCTATTTGCAACATTAGATATAACTACAAGAGGAATAGTTTTACCTGATAATAGAATTGCTACAATAACAGACACCGTTGGCTTTATTAGAAAACTACCTCATGATTTAGTTGAGGCTTTTAAATCTACACTAGAAGAAGTAGTATATTCTGATCTTTTATTACATGTGGTGGATACTTCAAGTGATACTGCTGCATTGCAAATTGAAGTAGTAGAAGAAGTTTTAAAAGAATTAGGTGCAGGAGAAAAACCTACCATTTTAGTGTTTAATAAGATAGATATAGCCTCAAATGAACAACTTGAGACACTAAGAGAAAAGTTTTCCACATATAATATTATAGAGGTTTCAGCTAAAAATGGAGTAAACTTAGATAGACTACTTCAAGAATGTACCAAAGTATTGCCATATAAATTAAAAAGTTTTAAAGTAGTAATACCTTATAGTGATTCATCTACTGTGGCATATCTTCATAGAAATGCTAAGGTAGAAAGTGAGGAATACTTAGAAGAAGGAACTCTAGTTACTGTACAAGGTAATGATGAAGTATACAATAAGTGCAAGAGCTACATTGTTGAAAGCTAAAAAACATGGCTTAAAAGTATTTTATTCCATATATAAATAAAAATATCACAATTAAGTAAAGCAGAGTTAAGCTCTGCTTTATTTGTTTTAAAAGAGGTATTAATGGTAAAAATAGTTTTAGTATAATATTATAAAAGGAGGAATTTACATGGAGGAAATAATTTGCCCATTATGTAATGATTTATACAACAAGATTTCTAAGTGTCACCACTGTAATGGAGTTATGGAAGATAAGGGAAGAGAACAGGATTATTATGATGATTATAGTGCTGATGATCCTATAGATGATAAAGGGGATTTTTGTGTTCATATATTTAAATGTAACAAATGTGAGGGATTTGAAAGAAAAAACATTGAGAAAATCATAGTGTAGTTGTAGAATTGACATGTATAGAACCTACTAAAAATTTATAGATTTATTTATACTAAAGAATTTAGTCTATAGAAAAGGAATTAAGTACACATTAAGAAATCATTTATTTAAGGTGGGAAAGATGTGAGTAGTGGATTAGTAAAGTATAATTGGGACTTTATAGAAAACCATAGTGAGGAAGAAATAACTTATTTTCTTCATTTAGAAGGAAAGTCCATAGAAGCAATAAGTAAAATTAGAAATTTAGAAAAATCTACAGTGCAAAAGCACTTAATTAACTGTAAGATTAAATATAGATATTTAGTTAAAAGTGAGAGTATAGATGAATTATTTCAATCTCTAGCCAAAGCTGATAAATCAGAGCGCATATATGTGCTGAATAGCTTAGATAGGGTAAATAAGGAGAAGTTGAAGGATTTTATAAAAAAAAATTACATAGACCTAACACTTAGGGATAAAGAATCAGCTCTCTGGATTATTGGAGAATTGAGAATAGAAGAGTGCATTGATATTTTAATTAAAAGTACTGTTAATAATCATGTGAATATTCGACGATTATCAGTTTCAGCACTTGGTAAAATTGCTCATGAAAAGGGTGAAATTGCTTTAGTTAGAGCTTTAAATGATAGTAATTCACAGGTGGTTTCTTATGCAATAAAATCATTACAGAAGCTTAATTCTAAAAGGGCTATAGATAAAATAAAAGAAATACACATTAGTAGTGATAAACCATATATTCAAAAGGCTTGCGAAGATTATCTTGCAGCTGTAAAATAGCACTTTACATAATCAAAGTATATTGAAAGATTCATATTTAATAATTTTTATAGTGTTATTAAGAGTTTAGAAATAAGCATTTCATTGTATAAACTTTTAGAACCAATTTTAATAGGGGGGATTAAAGTGAGTTATCTTACTATAAAAAAAGAAGCTTCTGCAGAATTTGATGAAAAAAAATCAATATTTATTGGACATGTCAAGAGAATACATAGCGAAGAAGAAGCTAAAGATTTTATTAATAAAATAAAGGCCTCCCATAAGGAAGCAAGACATAATGTATTTGCGTATGTTATTGGAGTAAATAAAGGGATTCAAAGATATAGTGATGATGGAGAACCTCAAGGTACTGGGGGAATTCCAGTGCTAGAGGTTCTTAAAAAGAATGAGTTAACAGATATAGTTGTGGTGGTAACAAGATACTTTGGAGGAATACTTTTAGGGACTGGAGGACTAGCTAGAGCATATTCAAAGGGTGCAGTTTTGGCAATAAATGAAGGTTGCATTGTAGAAAAAGTTCTGGGGTTACACTTGAGGATAACCTTAGATTATGATTTGCTAGGAAAAGTTCAGTATATTTGTAGCACAAATCAATGGCACCTGGAGGATATTATTTATACAGATAAAGTTGAAATTAGTATGTATTGTGAGAGCTCTATGTTAAATGTAATTACTAATGCTTTTGTAGAAGCTACAAGTGGAAAAGTAGTTATTGCTCAGGGTGATGAAGAATATTTCTTTAAAGAGGGAAATAGACTTTATATGGCACATTAGATATGTTTGAAATTAACATTATTTCTGTGATATAATAGTCAAGGTATATTCAAAACAAGAACTAGGGATGGATTTGGTATATACTACTTCAATAAAATTTATTGAGAGACAATCATCTATAGAAAATTCTATAGATTTTGGCGAAAAGTATAAATCAAAATTTGTATTATTATATTATTTAAGATGTTTAAGTTATTTTGTAAATTTTACTAAAGGTATCTTAGAGAAGACAACTAATAACTATGTGGATTATTTTATAAATTATTAAGTTAGTAAAATAACTTAATATTGCACCAAATATCAATTGCATAGTAAATAGATATTTTATTTTAGATGCCGAAAGTTTCTATATAAGTTAGGAGGAAATACACATGTCAGGACATTCAAAATGGCATAATATACAAGCTAAGAAAGGTAAAGTAGATGCTAAAAGAGGGAAAATTTTTACTAAAATAGGTAAGGAGTTAATGGTAGCGGCTAAGAATGGTGGCTCTAATCCAGAAACAAATACCAAATTAAGAGATGTAATTGCTAAGGCTAAAGCAGCAAATATGCCTCAAGATACAATAACTAGGGCAATTAAAAAGGCGGCAGGAGAACTTGAAAGTGTTACCTATGAAGAAATTACTTACGAAGGATATGGCCCAAGTGGAGTAGCGGTGATTGTAGAATCATTAACAGATAATAAAAATAGAACTGCAGCAAACGTAAGACATGCATTTTCTAAAAATGGTGGAAATATGGGTTCAAGTGGTTGTGTAAGTTTTATGTTCCAAAAGAAGGGTGAAATTATTATTGAAAAAGGTGATTCAATAGATGAAGACGAATTAATGATGATGGCCCTTGATGCTGGAGCAGAAGATTTTTCTTCAGAAGAGGAAGTATATGTTGTAACAACGACTCCAGAAGAGTTTGGAGGAGTTAGAGAATCGTTAGAAGAAAATGGGATAGAATTTTTAGAAGCTGAAGTTAAATTGGTAGCAGACACTACTTCTGCCATAGATATGGAAACAGCAGTAAAATTCCAGAAGATGCTTGATGCACTTGAAGATGATGATGATGTTCAAGATGTTTGGCACAATGCAGAGTTCCCAGAGGAGTTTGAAGGTTAATAAAAGAAACACTTTCTTATATTGAAAAATGCCAATATAAGAAGGTGTTTTTATTATGAATATTATAGAGATGGTAATTAATAGGATAGTATTTGGATATTATATAAACTATGAAGAAAAAGCTTCTATTGAATATTTTAAATAAAGCATAATATTATATTCAGGATACTTATATGGCATTAGGCTTATATTAAGACAGATTTACCATGTATAATATATAATTAATATGAAGAAACCATTTATGCAAGGTACACTAATAAGGAGATGAAAGAATGAGCAGTTATAAATTTTGTCATGAAGGTAAGGAATTTGAGCTTAGGGAAGAAAATTGTGATTACATAAATAATGAGGAAGTGGAAAATCTTCAGATTTCCACAGTACTAGAGCTTTTAAATGCAGGTAAAGAGGTTGATTTCGCTGTAGAATATTACGATACTTGTTGTGATGAGTGTAAATTTAATAGAAAAGATGATACTAAATTTTTTCAGTTTTTAGAATATCACTTTTACATCTTTACGAAAGATAATAATTATGTTTTAAGTAGTATATCTGAGGAATATAAAAATGTTACCTTTGGCTATTTAATTAAGGAAAAGAAAGTAGATAATAGTTATATTGTAAGTGTTTTAGTTTGTAAAAATTGTGGAACATGGACAATTGAAGTTGAACAATGCGATATGTAATTATGACACTCCAATAAGGAAAAATATTCATTTTATTTAAATTAAATGGTAAAATGTAAAGTGGTAACATTAATTTATATAAGGGGGCCCAATAAATGAATGGAAATTGGAGTTTAAGAGAATTATATTCCTCATTTCAAAGTGAAGAATATAAAAATGATATGGCAAAGTGTGATGAATATGTAAAAAGGTATATTAATTTTGCAAATTCACTTAATAATTGTGAAAATGCAAAGAAAATGTTGGAAAATTATGTGAAGCTATATACAGAAATGGGGATAATTTTTAATAAAGTACTAAGCTTTGCATCTTTAACTTTAAGTGTAGATACTAACAACTCAGAAGCTCAAAAAAATATAGAAGTTGCAGAAGAAAAGTATAGTAAAATAGCAGAGCCTACAGCTAAAATTAACAAATTTATTGGGAATCTATCAAACTTAGAGCTTATTATTGAAGGCTCTGAGACTTTGAAAAAGTATAAGTTTTTTTTAATGTCTATAACAGAAGAAAGTAAATATTTATTGGGAGATAAAGAAGAAGGAATCATTGCTAAGATGAGAACTACAGGTTCAAGTGCTTGGGCAAAGATGAGGAATTTAATTACATCTAACTTAAGAGTAGAACTAGAACAAGATGGTGAAATAAAATCAGTACCACTAACTGTGGCAAGAAATTTAGCTCATGATAAAAATGGCACAGTAAGAAAAAATGCATACGAAGCAGAATTAAAAGCTTATAAAAAAATTGAAGATGCAGTTGCTGCAGCTTTAAGTGGAATTAAGGGTGAAGTAATTACTGTTGCAAATTTAAGAGGCTTTGAATCACCATTACATGAAAGTTTATTTAAGTCTAGAATGGATAAGGAAACATTAGATGTAATGATCACAGCAATGAAGGAAAGTCTTCCAGTTTTCAGAAAATATCTAAGAAGAAAGGGAGAACTTTTAGGACATGAAAATGGCCTTCCCTTTTATGAAATGTTTGCTCCTATAGGTCAGGTAGAAATGGAATTTGACTATGAAAAGGGGAAAGCTTTTGTAGAAGAAAACTTCAGAACATTTAGTGATGAGTTGGGGGATTTTGCTAAAAATGCTTTTGATAGAAATTGGATAGATGTTTATCCAAGAGAAGGAAAAGTAGGTGGAGCTTTCTGTAGTAATCTTCATATGTTAGGGGAAAGCCGTATAATGTTAAACTATGGAGGAACTTTTAGTGATGTAGTAACTATGGCACATGAGCTTGGACATGGGTATCATGGAGATTGCTTAAGGGATGAGGAATATCTGAATAGTGATTATCCAATGCCTATTGCAGAAACTGCATCAACCTTTTGTGAAACTATAGTGAAAAAAGCTGCTATAAAGACAGCTTCTAAGGAAGAAGCTTTCTCTATATTAGAAAGTGAAATTTCAGATTGTAATCAAGTTATTGTTGATATTTTAAGTAGATTTATTTTTGAAAGTAATTTATTTGAAAAGAGAAAAGAAAGTTCTTTAAGTAGCGAGGAGTTAAAAAATTTAATGCTTGAAGCTCAAAAAGAGGTTTATGGTGATGGGTTAGATTCAGAATTCTTGCATCCATATATGTGGATATGTAAGCCTCATTACTATGAAGCAGGTTACAACTTTTATAACTTCCCTTATGCCTTTGGATTATTATTTGCTAAAGGACTATATGCAGAATATCTAAAAAGAGGAAAAGAGTTTGTAAAAGAATATGATAAGCTTTTAGGGGTAACAGGAAAACTAAAAGTTGCGGATGTAACTAAAATTATGAATATAGATATAAATTCTATAGATTTTTGGAGAAGTTCTTTAAAAATAGTAGAAGAAGATATCGAAAGGTTTATTGAACTTAGTTTAGAGAAATAATTTAAATAAAGATTTATAGATTAATTATATTTTTAATCTATAAATCTTTATTTTCTTTGCTCTAAGATGCTTCTATTTAAATAATAGCAAAGTATATACAAGTTATTAAAAAGTTTATAAGAAACTGTATAATAAGTTTATTATTGGTAAGAATTCCTTGTAGGAGGGATTTTATGTTAAAAGATATAAATAAAAGTAAACTTTTTTATATAGTTATAGTGTTTTTAGGATTATGCATTTTTACTGCCAGTTATTCACTAAGTATTAATTTATTTAGAGGGGCAAAAAATATAGATGATAATAGTGCAGATATATTATCAGAAACAAAACAAACTAGCTTTATTAAAGAAAGTGGAGTTGTAGTCACTAGAGATACAAAGCTAGAATTTCTTGTAAAGTATGCTAATTGTTTAGATTTCATTAAAGCTGATAATAAAATTGATGAAGCTATAAATGTAGATAAGGAAAAATTACTAGGATTAAACGAAAGTCAGTTAGAAGAAATTTTCAAAAAATTTGGATATAACCTTCAGCAATTCACAAAAAATGACGTGGTTTTTATTAAAGATGTTCCTGGATATAATTACGCACCAGATACTTATTTTATAGGTATTAAAGATGAAAATATGGTTATATATAATAAAGAAAAGAATGAAAGTATAAGAATAGTTGAAAGTAAGATTATAAATCCAAAGGCTGAAGACAACTCGAACATAACTTTAAAAGACATAGAGGACAAAGGTAATCTATTAAAAACTCTATATTATGGAGATAAAGATTATCAGTTTTCAAATGTACAAGATGCTATTGAGTATGCTCAATCTCTTTGTAGCACATAAGGTATCTTTTAATAATAACTAATCATTACTTTTATTTGTTTTGCAATATACTACTAGTAAAGGAACTATTAATAGTACAACTATCCAATAGACTACTTTCTTGTGTTATGCAAAATATTTATCAAAGTATTAAAATGTTATTGTTAGATGCCTAACAAAAACCTTAAGGAATTCTTTCCTTAAGGTTTTTTGTTGAATTGTAGCAATATAGATGGTAAAGTAATATATAGTTGTAAAAATAAAGTAAAGTATCTTGAATAAAATACCTAGTTAGTGTGATATTGTATTTTGCTGCATGATGCATCCACAGAGCCTTTTGATACAACAGCTATCAATGAAACTCTTGCCTGCATAAGCTTACTTGTGGACGTGGAATCTCTGTGGCACCTTAGACTTGCTATTTTATTTCAGATGCTTAAAATGATAGGTGATAACTGTGTATGAATATATAAAAGGAACTTTTGTAGGAATTGCTAAAGATTATATAATAATTGAAAATAATAATATAGGATATAAAATATTTACTTCAGGAAGTACAATGTCTAGTTTGCCTAATGTTAGAGAACAGGTCACATTATATTTGGAACAGTTAGTAAGAGAAGACTTCATTGGGTTATATGGGTTTTTAACTAAGGATGAGGTTAGTATGTTTAAACTTTTGCTTACAATTAATGGAGTTGGAGCAAAGGCAACTTTATCTCTAATGTCTATATGCAATTCAACTAACTTAAAGTATGCAATATTAAGTGGTGATGAAAAAACTCTTACGAAGGCACCTGGAATAGGAAAAAAAATTGCACAAAGAATAATATTAGAACTTAGAGATAAGATTAGTTTAGAAAGTATAGTTAATGGAAATTCTAGTAAGATAGAATTAGTAGAAGATGAAAGTAAAACCTCAGAGGTGTTTGGGGCACTGATAGCCTTAGGCTATTCAGAAAAAGAAGCTGAAAAAGCATTGAAAACTACAGATAAGACATATAGTATTGAAGAAATGATAAAAGCATGTCTACAATTTTTAATGAATTAAAATCCATCATTAATTAAGCCTACTTCCAGAAATGATTAAATAAAATAAGTTTATTCATTATATAGTTGAAGGTAGTAACAAATATTAATCACATATAATAAAAAAGGAGAAGGGGATTATGGAGGAAAGACTTATTTCTTCCGAGTTTAAGGAAGAAGATGTAGAGGTAGAGTATTCCTTAAGACCTCAGAAGCTTAGGGAATACATAGGTCAATCAAAAGTAAAAGAAAGACTAAATATATTTTTGCAAGCGGCTAAGATGAGAAATGAACCTTTGGATCATGCGTTACTATATGGACCACCAGGGCTCGGGAAAACTACTTTAGCGAATATTATAGCCAAAGAAATGGGCGGCAATTTGAAAGTGACTTCAGGACCGGCAATTGAACGTGCTGGAGATTTAGCAGCTATACTTACAAGTTTAAATAATTTCGATGTGCTTTTTATTGATGAAATTCACAGGCTTAATAGGGCTGTTGAAGAAATTCTTTACCCAGCTATGGAAGATTATGCGTTAGATATTGTTATTGGCAAAGGCGCTTCAGCAAAATCTATAAGATTGGATTTACCTAAATTTACACTTATTGGCGCAACTACGAGGGTAGGACTTTTAACAGCACCATTAAGAGATAGATTTGGGGTACTTTGCCCTATGGAATATTATGATGAAAATGAATTGAAGGAAATTGTTACAAGGTCTGCAGGGATTTTAGATGTAGGAATAGACGAAGATTCTGCTATTGAAGTCGCTAAAAGATCAAGAGGGACTCCTAGAATAGCAAATAGATTATTAAAAAGGGTTCGAGATTATTGTTTAGTAAGAGGAAATGGACACATAGATTATAAAACCGTTAAGGCTGCTGCCGAGCTTCTTGAAATTGATGATCAAGGTTTTGATAGGATAGATAACAAAATACTTGAGGCGATAATAGATAATTTTAATGGAGGTCCAGTGGGGCTTGAAACTCTTGCTTACTTTATTGGAGAAGAAATAGGTACCATAGAAGATGTGTATGAACCATATTTAATTCAAAAGGGATTTATTATTAGAACTCCAAGAGGTAGAATCGCCTCTAAAAAGGCCTATAAGCATCTAAATAGATTAATTCCTGAAAATAAAATTTTTTATTAAACATTAAGGCTTTAAGGCACATGTATGTAACAATATAGTGAAACCCTATAGCCAATTTATAGATTGAAAGGGTGTAAATTTTGAAGGTTAAGGATTTTTATTTTTATTTGCCAGAAGAACTTATAGCACAACATCCTTTAGAAAAAAGAGATGAATCAAAGCTAATGGTATTAGATAAGAAAAGTGGAGAAATTCAGCATGAAACCTTTAAAGATATCATTGATTATCTTAATGAAGGAGATTGCTTAGTTTTAAATGATACAAGGGTAATGCCAGCAAGATTATATGGAGCAAAAGAAGGCTCTGGTGGTAAAATGGAGTTTCTTCTTTTAAGAAGATTAGAAAAAGATATTTGGGAAACACTGGTTAAACCTGGGAAAAGAGCTAAGGTTGGAACAAGGTTTACCTTTGGGAATGGAGAATTGAAGGCAGAGATAGTTCAGGTTTTAGAAAATGGTAACAGAAAAGTAAAGTTTGAATATGAGGGAGTCTTTGAGGCTGTACTGGATTCTCTTGGAGAAATGCCTCTTCCACCTTATATAACAGAAAAACTTGAAGATAAAGAGAGGTATCAAACAGTTTATTCTAGAGAAGTAGGCTCAGCTGCAGCACCTACTGCAGGTCTTCATTTTACAAAAGAATTATTAGAGAAAATTAGAGCTAAAGGCATAAAGGTTGCCTTTGTGACTCTTCATGTAGGACTAGGAACCTTTAGACCAGTTAAAGCTGAAACTGTAGAAGAGCATGAGATGCATTCAGAATACTACTATTTAGACAGAGAAAATGCAGATATGATAAATGAGTCAAAGGAAAAAGGCAAGAGAGTAATTGCAGTAGGAACTACTTCTAATAGAACTTTAGAGAGTGTGGCAGATGAAAATGGAAGGGTTAGAGAAGCTTCAGGTTATACAAGCATATTTATTTATCCTGGCTATAAATTCAAAATTGTAGATGCATTAATAACTAACTTTCATTTACCAGAATCCACTTTAATAATGTTAATTAGTGCGTTTTCATCTAGAGATATAGTTATGAATGCTTACAAAACCGCAGTGAAAAATAAGTACAGATTCTTTAGTTTTGGAGATTCTATGTTTATACATTAAGCTGAAATAGGAAAGAAGGGATAAGATGTATAAGTTACTAAAAAAATCAGGGAAAGTAAGAAGAGGTGAGTTTCATACTCCACATGGAGTAATTCAAACTCCAGTGTTTATGAATGTTGGAACATTAGCTGCCATTAAAGGTGCAGTTTCATCTATGGATTTAAAGGAAATAGAGTGTCAAGTAGAACTATCTAATACATATCACCTTCATTTAAGACCGGGAGATGGAGTAGTTAAAAACATGGGGGGACTTCATAAGTTTATGAATTGGGATAGACCAATTTTAACTGACTCTGGTGGTTTCCAAGTGTTTTCACTTTCTGCTATGAGAAAAATAAAAGAAGAAGGGGTTTACTTTAACTCTCACATAGATGGAAGAAAAATTTTCATGGGACCAGAAGAAAGCATGCAAATACAAAGCAACTTGGCATCAACTATAGCAATGGCCTTTGATGAATGCATTCCGAACCCATCTACTAGAGAGTATGTAGTTAATTCTGTAGCAAGAACAACTAGATGGCTTGAAAGATGTAAAATAGAGATGGATAGATTAAATTCTCTTCCTGACACTATCAACAAAAAACAAATGTTATTTGGGATTAATCAAGGTGGAACCTATGAAGATATAAGAATAGAGCATGCCAAAACTATCTCAGAAATGAACTTAGATGGATATGCTATTGGAGGTCTTGCAGTGGGTGAAACCCATGAGGAAATGTATAGAGTCATTGATGCAGTTGTACCATATCTACCACAAGATAAGCCAATATACTTGATGGGAGTGGGCCTTCCAAGTAACATATTAGAAGCTGTTTCTAGAGGCGTAGATTTCTTTGATTGTGTATTACCTGCTAGAAATGGAAGACATGGACATGTGTTCACTAAATATGGTAAAATAAATTTAATGAATGCAAAGTTTGAATTAGATGGTAATCCTATCGATGAAGGATGTGACTGTCCAGCATGCAAACATTATACAAGAGCTTATATAAGACATTTATTTAAAGCAAAAGAAATGCTTGCTATGAGATTATGTGTGCTTCATAACTTATATTTTTATAATAAACTTATGGAAGATATAAGAAATGCCATTGATGGAGATTATTTTGAAGAGTTTAAGGCAGAAAAACTTTCTCAATGGAATGGAAGAGCATAGGAAGTAGTAAGGTATACAAATAACCTTAGAAAGGAGGGATATTATGCAACAAATAATGGCTTTCTTACCTATGATAGTAGTTCTTGCATTATTTTATGTTATGATCTTCATACCAGAAAAGAAAAGAAAGAAGCAATATAGTGATATGATTTCATCATTAAAGGTTAATGATGAAATAATGTCTAAGGGCGGCTTAATGGGTAGAATTATAAACATTCATGAAGATTATATTATATTGGAAACAGGTCCAGAAAGAGCTAGAATAAAACTTGCTAAAATGGGAATAGGTCAACTTGTTAACAATGAAACTGAAAAGTAACATATAGAGAATATTTCCCCCTATTTAATCATATTTATTATATAGATGGGGGGGATTCTATATGTATAAAAAAATAAAGTATGCCTGTGTTGGACAGGGAGTATTAAGAGCGTCAATTGTAACAATGCTTTGCGTACTAGTTTATTCTTTAATCACATCATTTACACCAAGTAGCCCTAAGGTTACATCTGCTTTTATAGTAGTGTTAACATTAGTAAGTGTACTATATGGTACAGTTTTTGCTACTTTAAAATCTGGTAATAAGGGATGGTTAATAGGACTGCTGGTTGCATTTTTCTACATGTTAATACTTTATATTGTATCTGTATTATGTGGAAATGGTTTTGGGATTGATGCAGGAGATTTAATAAGGTTACTACTTGCATTAGCAGTGGGTTCTCTATCTGGAATGCTTGCAGTAAATTTAAGTGACTAAATTTGTTATTATATTAGGCATCTGAAATAATATATTGATTAGTTTTTTATGATGGCCTACTAAATATAATAAAATATGAGCAGTGGAGGAACAAAAATGAAACACATCAAAACAATTAACAAATCAAACATTAAAGAAAGCTTAAAGAAACCAGGTTGCAAAGAGTGTGCTAACTCTTGTCAATCAGCATGCAAAACTTCATGCACAGTGGCTAACTTAGCTTGCGAAAACTAATAATTTTTAAAGGCAGTAACTAAAGGTTACTGCTTTGTGTTATGTTAGGAGGAAAAAAATGTCATTAGTTCATAAATTTGTACAAAGTAATGATTTTTATATTATAGATGTAAATTCTGGGGCAATACACTTAGTAGATGAAATAGTTTATGACCTTCTAGAAGATGAAGGTTTAAGATCTAAGGAAGAACTGATTAAGGATTTTGGCAATAAATATTCAATAGAAGAAATAGAAGAAGTATACAGTGAACTAGAAGCATTAATCAAGGATGAGATACTATATTCTAAAGATTTGTATGAAGACATAGCAATGGAAAGTGGACAAGCGGAAGTAAATATAAAAGCACTATGCTTAAATATTATTCATGATTGTAATTTGAAGTGTAAATATTGTTTTGCAGATGAAGGGGAGTATAACAGTGGTTGTAGAAAACCTATGTCTGCAGAAATAGGAAAAAGAGCAATAGATTTTGTTATCAAAAATTCAGGACCAAGAAGAAATATTGAAGTAGATTTATTTGGTGGAGAGCCACTGATGGCTTTCAACACAATAAGAGAGATAGTAGATTATGCTAGGGAACAGGAAAAGATTCATAAGAAAGTTATTAGATTCACTATGACTACTAACGCTACACTTTTAAATGATGAAATAATGGATTACCTAGATAAAAATATGGGAAATATTGTTCTTAGTATAGATGGAAGAAAAGAAATTAATGATAAGGTAAGGATTAGATTTGATGGTAGTGGATGTTATGACAGTATACTTCCTAAAATTAAAAAAATGGTGGAAGTAAGAGATAAATCCAAGTCTTATTATGTAAGAGGTACTTTTACAAGAGAAAATACTGACTTCTTTGAAGATGTTAAACATATGGCAGATTTAGGTTTTGAGGAGATTTCCATTGAGCCAGTGGTATTACCAGATGAACATGCACTTTCTCTAAGAAGAGAGGATTTACCAACTATATTTAAACAATATGATATGCTTTATGAGGAAATGTTAAAACGTCATAAAGAAGGCAAAGACTTTAAGTTTTATCATTTTAATATTGATTTACAAGGTGGACCTTGTGTTTATAAGAGAATCTCTGGTTGTGGAGCAGGTCATGAATATGTGGCTATAACTCCAGATGGAGAAATTTATCCTTGTCACCAATTTGTTGGTAAAGAAGAATTCTTAATGGGAAATATTAATGATGGAATAAAAGACTTTAAATTGGTTCAACATTTTAAAGAAGGTCATATATATAATAAGCCAGTTTGCAAAGAATGTTGGGCAAGATTCTACTGCAGTGGAGGGTGCCAAGCTAACAACTTTAATTTTAATGGAGATATTCATGTTCCATATGAAGTAGGTTGTGAAATGCAAAAGAAAAGAATTGAATGTGCTATAGCCTTAAAAAGCAAAACCATGGGTAATTAGTGGAATCCCCCACTAATTACCTATTATTGACTATTTTTTTACAAAGCCTTATAATCTACATTATAAATATAAATGTGAATAACGTGAAAGGGGATAAAAATGAGAAAGGGTAGAAGTGGCTTTTTATTAATTATTAGTGTTTTATTAATTGCCCTATTAGCTTATTCAGGACTTTTTGGATTAAATCTAGGGGACTATAGGGTAAAATCCTTTGGACAATCAATTAGTAAAGGTCTTGACTTAGTTGGGGGAACCTCTTTATTAATGGAAATTAAAGCGGATAATGTGGATGCAAGTGTGCTAAACAGAACTGTAGAGTTAATTTCTATGAGGGTTAACAAGGAAGGTACCAGTGAAACTTCAGTAGTTCCAGAAGGACAAAAGAGAATTAGAATTGAAATACCAGGAGAATCTGACACAGATAAGGTGTTAAATACAATTGGTAAAACAGGAGAGTTAACTTTTGTAGACCCAGATGGAAATGTAATTTTAACAGGAAAAGATGTTAAAGAGGCTACTGCTTATATGACTCAAGAAAATGAGAATGTTGTAAGTTTAAAGCTAAATGATGAAGGCACTAAGAAGTTTGCTGAAGCAACACAAAAGTTTTTGAATAAGCCTATCTCAATTAAGATGGATGAGGAAGTTCTTACAGCTCCGACAGTAAATGCTGTAATTAATAACGGAGAGGCAGTAATAACAGGAATGGAAACACTTGAAGAAGCGAACTCTATAGCAAATATTATTCAATCTGGGGCACTACCAGTAGCTATAGAAGCGGTTTCAGTTAAAACTGTAGGACCAACAATTGGTATGGAAGCTATGGGACTTAGTAAAAAGGCAGGTATGGTTGGATTACTTTGTGTTATGTTATTTATGATGCTTTATTATAGAGCACCTGGAATAATTGCTTCTGTTGCGGTTTCTCTATATGTAGTCTTAGTATTGTACGCATTTTCAGCTTTTGGAGTAGTATTAACTCTTTCAGGAGCAGCTGCAGTAATTTTAACTATTGGTATGGCGGTAGATGCAAATGTACTTATATTTGAGAGAACTAAAGAAGAGCTTAAGGCGGGAAAATCCATAAGATCGGCAGTGGATTCAGGATTCGATAGAGCACTGTCTTCAATTTTAGATTCAAACATAACTACTATAATTGCAGGATTAGTACTATACTTTATGGGGACGGGAGCAGTAAAAGGATTTGCTGTAACTTTAATGATAGGTATTATAATAAGTATCTTCACAGCTCTAACAATTACTAAGTTTTTCCTCAAGCATGCGATTAATGCAGGAATAATAACTAAACCATCTCACTTTGGTGTGAAAAGGGGGTAATGCCATGTTAAAAATCATCGAAAAAACTAAAATCTGGTTTGGAATATCTATATTATTAACAATAATTGGTTTAGCCTTCTTTTTAACTAAAGGCCTTAATTATGGTATTGATTTTAGAGGTGGTACTTTAATTTCTATCAACATAAATAAGGAATTTAAAAAAGCTGATGTAGATACAATTGTAGATAAATATGCAAAGGATAAATTTTCTACAAAAGTTGCAAATGAAGGAAAAGAAGTGGAAATCATTGTACAAGAGGGAATTTTAAATGAAGAAGGCGTTTCCAAGTTAATAGAAGATATTAAGACTCAGTATGCATTAGAAGATGCAGCTGTGATAGGACATGAGACTATAGGAGCCACAGTTGGTAATGAATTGAAGGAAAAAGCTATATGGGCACTTATTTTAGCTACTGGAGCTATATTGATTTATGTTACAATACGATTTGAAATGAATTTCGCTATTGCAGCGATAATAGCGCTTTTGCATGATGTTTTCCTAACGGTATCTTTCTACGCTATCTTTGGAATACAGGTTAATAGTCCATTTATTGCAGCAATACTAACAATAGTTGGATATTCAATAAATGACACTATAGTTGTTTTCGATAGAATAAGAGAAAATGTTAAGAAGAATAGAAGAATGTCTCCTGAGGAAGTTGCAAACTTGAGTGTTAATGAAACTATGTCAAGGTCTATTAATACTACGTTAACTACAATAATTACCATAGGAGCTGTTTATGTGTTTGTTCCATCAATTAGGGAGTTTTCATTACCAATAATCATTGGTATAACTGCTGGTGCATACTCTTCTATATTCATAGCTAGCCCATTATGGGTAATATTAAAGAAAAGAAAATCTAAAGGGAAAAAAGCTGTAGCAGCATAATAAGTCATTTTATATATGTAGAATAAATAAGTCAAAAATCACTTTATGTAGATTTTTGGCTTATTTTTATGAAAAATATTTGTATTATGGCTGAATTTAAATTATAATATATTTGTTTTCTAATTATTTGGAGGAGAGTGCATGGAAGATAATTGCAAGGTTAATGAATATGATCCACTACTTTTAAAAAACATGAATGATGCATTAAATAGAATAATTACAGCAATAAATGAAAGGCAAAAAATAGTTATTTACGGTTATTATGATTTTGATGGAGTAGCTGCAATATCTCTTTTAATGCTGGTGTTGAGGTATCTTAATGCAGATGTAGAATATTTTATTCCTAGCGAGGTAAGGAATACTAGAAATCTATGTAAAAATGATATTAATAATCATATAAAATATTTAGGTGCAGATTTAATTATTACAGTAGGGTGTGGGACAAGTTCTTTGGAAGACATTAAGTTTTGTAGAGAAAATAGTATAGATGTAATAGTTACAGATTACCATTGTTGTAATATAGAATATCCAGATGAAATAGTGGTGAATCCTAATAGATTTAACTGCAAATATCCTTTTAAGAACTTAGGGGCTGCAGGCGTAGCGTATAAGTTAGCGGAAACTATTTCTTCCTACTACAAGATGAGTTGCTTAAATAAATATTTAGATTTGGTGATGATAGGAACTGTAACTAAGAAATTACCTATTGAGGGAGAAAATTTATTTTTTGCTGAACAGGGACTTAAACAGCTTCAGTGTACTAATAATTACGGAATAAAAGCTTTGATAGAAGAACATAATATCCAATATAAGGATGAGTTTTTTAGCTTTTATAATATAGCTAATATATTTCCTGAGATGATTCCAAAGGAAAAAATAAGTAATGCTAGAATTATAGTAGAGCTTTTAACAACTTCGGATAGTTATAGAGCTAGACAAATTTCCAAATATCTTTATAGTGAAATAAATAGAAGAGCAAAATTATAAAACTTATAGAAAAGTTAGACTATTTATGGTTTATTGCATAAATACATATATATAATATATAATAATAAAGTACAATAGACTTTGAATTGAATATAATGTTCGTATGGATTGCGAAACTTCGTATAGATTACGAGAATATGGTATAAATTAAAAAGCTTTAGCATAGTGAGCTAATGCGTATAGAAATTAATTAAGGGGGAATACAAGTGGACTTTAAGGAAAAAATTAGAGTAATAGAAGGATTTCCAAAAGAAGGAATTAGTTTTAAAGATGTAACAACACTTTTAGAAGATGGTGAGGCATTAAAAACAACAATTGACACTATAGCAAATTACCTAAAGGATAAGAATATAGATATAGTTGTTGGACCAGAAGCAAGAGGTTTCTTATTTGGAGTACCAGTAGCTTATGCTCTTGGAGCAGGTTTTGTACCAGTGAGAAAACCAGGAAAACTTCCTTATGATACTATAAAGGTAGAATATGATTTAGAGTATGGTAGTGATGTTTTAGAAATCCATAAAGATGCTATAAAACCAGGACAAAGAGTTGCAATAGTAGATGATCTTTTAGCTACAGGTGGAACCGTAGGTGCTGTGGTTAAGCTTATAGAACAAGTTGGTGGAGAAGTTGTTTCTGTAAACTTTGTAATTGAGCTTACAGAGTTAAATGGAAGAAGTAAATTAGGTAATCATGACATAATGTCAGTAGTAAAATACGACATATAAAAAATGACAATTATTTCAACTAAAAATTGCATTAATTTGGGTTGTGTTATATAATATTATATAGTAAAAATAATTGGCTGGTTATGTAACCAGCCTTTAGTTTTAGGAGTGAATCCAATGATTGAAAAATTGATAGAGAAGATAAACAACAATTGTCATAATGTTGATTTAAATTTCATACATAAAGCCTACACATTTTCTTTAGAGGCACATAAGGAGCAACGTAGGGAATCAGGTGAACCCTATATAATTCATCCTTTAGAAGTAGCTTGTATTTTAGCAGAAATGGGACTTGATACATCTACTATTGTAGCAGGATTGCTCCATGATGTTATTGAGGATACAGAATACACCTATGACCAGGTTTGCCAATTATTTAGTGTAGAAATTGCAGATTTGGTAGAGGGTGTTTCAAAGCTTGGAAAAATAAAATATAAATCTAAGGAAGAACAACAAGCTGATAATGTAAGGAAAATGCTTCTTGCTATGGCAAGGGATATTAGAGTTATTCTTATAAAACTTGCAGATAGATTACATAATATGAGAACGTTGAAATATGTTCCAGAAAACAAACAAAAGGAAAAGGCAAAAGAGACCTTAGATATTTTTGCCCCTCTTGCTCATAGATTAGGAATTTCTAAGATTAAATGGGAATTAGAAGATTTAGCACTTAGATATATGTATCCAACTAAATACTATGAATTAGTGAAGCTTATTTCAGACAAAAGGGCTGAAAGAGAAGAGCAAATCAATCATATACTTTCACAACTAAAACTACACTTAAATATGGTAAGCATTAAAGCTGATATTGAAGGAAGGCCTAAGCATTTCTACAGTATCTATAAGAAAATGGAAACTAAGAATAAAAATATAGATGAAATTTTTGACCTTACAGCAGTAAGGATTTTGGTAGATGATATTGGTAGCTGTTATGCAGCCCTTGGAATAGTTCATACTATGTATAAGCCTATACCGGGAAGGTTCAAGGACTACATAGCTATGCCAAAGCCTAATATGTATCAATCACTTCACTCTACAGTAATAGGACCTTATGGAAAACCTTTTGAGATACAGATTAGAACTTATGATATGCACAAAACAGCAGAGTATGGTATCGCTGCACATTGGAAATATAAAGAAGCTAATGCAGAGGAAGAAACTTCCTTAGATTCAAAGTTATCATGGCTTAGAGAAATGCTTGAATGGCAGGGTGAAACCTCCGATGCAGAAGAATTTATGGAAGGTTTTAAAATAGATTTATTCTCTGATGAAATTTTTGTTTTCACACCAAAAGGAGATGTAATTAATCTTCCAAATTCTGCAACACCAATAGACTTTGCATATGCAATCCACACAGATGTAGGGCATAAGTGTGCCGGTGCCAAAGTAAATGGTAAAATTGTAACTTTAGAATATGGTTTAAAAACTGGTGAAATTGTAGAGGTTATAACTTCACCAAATACTAAGGGGCCAAGTATTGACTGGCTAAATATTGCTAAAAGCAACCAAGCAAAAAGTAAAATAAAAGCTTGGTTTAAAAAAGCTAATAGAGAAGACAGTATCGAAAAGGGAAAAGAGTTAATTGAAAAGGAATCTAAAAGACAAGGATATCCTTTTAGTGTAATTTCGAAGTCTTCTGCTTTAGAAAAAATTATTAAAAGATACAACTTGAAAAATCTGGAAGATCTGTTTGCCACAGTTGGAGTTGGAGATATTATTCCTGTAAGTCTTATAACTAAACTAAAGGAAGCTTATGAAGCTAAAGAAAAAGAAAAGGAAAGTAACGCCACTGTAATTGAGCAATTTAAAAAAGAACAAAAAGTTAAACCACATTATAACAATTATTCAGGAGTACAAGTTAAAGGAACTTCCAATGTTCATATAAGATTTGCAAAATGCTGTAGCCCAGTACCAGGAGATGAAATAATAGGATATATTACTAAGGGTAAGGGTGTTTCAGTTCATAGGGCTGATTGCAAAAACCTTATAGCACTTCAGACTACAGATCATGATAAGATTATTGAAGTAACTTGGGGTAATGAAAATGGAGAAAATTATATTACAGACATACAAATTAGAGGAGAAGATAGATTAGGTCTCCTTACAGATATAATTGAAATTTTAGGGCTAACTAAAACACATATCTTATCTATAAATGGGAAAACATTGAAGACTGGTGATGCCTTAGTTAATATAAAGATTAAGATTACAGATGTAGAACACCTAAAACAGGTTCAAGGAAAGATTCGAAGAATAAAAGGTGTTAAAGATGTTTATAGAGTTAAACATTAGTGATTACATAATGAACTTAGTTTAAAAGGAGATATGATTATGAGAGCAGTAGTACAAAGAGTTAAAGCTTCTAGAGTAGAAGTTGATAATAAAGTTATTGGAGAAATTGGCTTAGGTTTAAATGTTTTAATAGGTATAAGCAAAGAAGATACAAAGGAAGATATAGATTACATAGTCCGTAAAATTACAGGCATGAGAATATTTGAAGACGAAAGTGGAAAGATGAATTATTCTCTTGGAGAAGTGAATGGAGAATTACTACTTATTTCCCAATTTACTCTTTATGGAGATTGTCGTAAAGGAAAAAGACCAGATTTCATGAAGGCACAAGGCGGAGAAGCAGCTGAAGAACTTTACAATGAACTTGTAAAAGCATTTAAAGCAGAAGTTAAGAAAGTTGAGACTGGTGAATTTGGAGCTGATATGCAGGTTTACATTCAAAATGATGGTCCAGTAACATTACTTTTAGAAAGTAAAAAAGATTTTTAGAGGTGAACCATGATAATAAAAAAACTTATGGCAGGTATATATGGAGCTAACTGTTACATTGTAATGGACGAAGACTCTAAGGAAACTATGGTTTTAGATCCAGGTGGAGATGTAGACGACATAGAAAAGGCAATAAATATCCTTGGTGCTAAGGTTAAATACATTTTACTTACTCATGGACACTTTGATCACACTACTGGGGTTGATGGATTGCAAGCAGTGACTAAGGCAGAAGTAGCTATAGGTTCTGAAGATAATGAAATGATTTTAAAAGGTATGCAGTACTATGGACCATTTATAGAAGGCGGTGCACATATTAAATTAAATCATGGAGATTCACTAGCTCTTGGAAAATATACTGTGCAATGTATTGCAACTCCAGGACACACACCAGGGGGCATGTGCTTTTTAGTGGATAATCATCTTTTCTCAGGAGACACCTTGTTTAAAGGATCTATAGGAAGAAGCGATTTATTGGGTGGAAATGGTGAAATTTTAATAAATAGTATAAAAGAAAAGTTAATGATATTACCAAAGGACATCATAGTTTATCCTGGTCACGGACCTAGTACCACTATTGGAGATGAAGCTATTTATAATCCATTTTTATAAAGCAGATGAATCTTAAGGGCCCTTATAAAGAGTTAACTTGGAAAGTTTCTCTAAGAATACATATAATAAAAAAGGACTTGATATAAAGTGTATAACACTGATAAACCACTAAAGATAAAACTAAATAATCATGATTTTAGATACGATGTATTTCAAATGATTAACTTGTTTTATAGTTTTACAGATATAAAGTTTCAGGAAGATGACTCAGAAGACCTTGCTACTTTATCTATAGATATTAATGAAAAAAGTATTTCAATTGCAAGCAATAATGGAAGTGAAATTTTACCAATAAATCAGGAACGTAAAATTAAAGAAGAAGTTAGAAGAGCTGTGTTTAACTTTCTTTCCAAGGAAACGAAAAAAAATCTACCTTGGGGAACCTTAGTAGGTATTAGACCTTCTAAAAAAGCCCTTGAACTTTTAGAAAAGGGATATAAAGAAGAAGAAATTATAAAGATTTTTAATGAAATTCATGGAACTTCAGATGAAAAAGCAAAGCTTTGCATAGAAGTTGCAAAATATGAAAGAAATATAGTAAATAAGGATGAAAGGGTAATAAGCGTTTATGTGGGAATGCCTTTTTGCCCTACTCGTTGTCTTTATTGTTCTTTTACCTCTAATCCAATAGGTGGGTGTAAGAACTTAGTTGCCCCTTATTTAGAGGCACTATCAAAGGAAGTTAAATCTCTAAGTAGCTATATTAGAGAAAATAACCTTGTAATAGAATCTGTATATTTTGGCGGGGGAACACCAACTGCTGTAAATGATGATGAATTTGAAGAAATTATGAAGGATATTCACAATTATTTTGTTGATAATCATAATATAAAAGAGTTTACTGTAGAGTGTGGACGCCCTGACAGTATAACAGAGAAGAAACTTCAAACTATGAAGAAATATCAGGTTGGTAGAATCAGTATAAATCCTCAGACAATGAATGATAAAACTTTAAAACTTATTGGACGAAATCATAGCACAGAGGATGCTGTGGCGAAGTTTAACATGGCAAGAAACTTAGGTTTCGATAATATAAATATGGATGTAATTGTAGGACTACCTGGAGAAGGATTAAAGGAAATGGTACACACCTGCGAAGAACTTTTAAAGCTTAAACCAGATAGTTTAACAGTTCATGGTATGTCAATAAAAAGGGCTTCAAAACTTTATGAAAATATTGTAAATAATGCTCAATATGAAATACCAGATCAGCAGGATCTTAATGCGATGTATAAAACTACTGTGAAATTATCGAAAAATTTAAATATGGTTCCTTACTATATGTATAGACAAAAAAACATGGTAGGAAACATGGAAAATGTGGGATATGCTGAAAGAGGAAAAGAAGGAGTTTATAACATTCAAATGATTGAAGAAAAACAAACCATCATAGCTTTAGGTGCAGATGCAGTATCTAAAATAGTTTTTTTAGAAGAAAACAGAATTGAAAGGTTTGGGAATGTTAAGGATGTTAAAGAATATGTAAATAGAATTGATGAAATGATTGAAAAGAAAATCAAATTATTAGATATGTTATATAAATAAGCTGTGAGGAGGAAGTTAGATGGAATTTAAAGCACCTAAAGGAACAAAAGATATTTTACCAGGTAGTGTGTTTAAATGGCATTATATTGAAAAAATAATGAGAGAAATTGCTGCAACCTATGGATGCAGAGAAATAAGAACTCCTATCTTTGAACATACAGATCTATTTAAAAGAGGCGTTGGAGAAACTACAGATGTAGTTCAAAAAGAAATGTATACTTTTGAAGATAAAGGTGGAAGAAGTATAACACTAAAACCAGAGGGTACAGCGCCTGCAGTTAGAGCTTTTGTAGAAAGTTCTCTTTACAGCGAAGCTCAACCTACCAAAATGTTTTATTTTACACCTGCTTTTAGATATGAAAAGATGCAAAAGGGAAGACTTAGACAACACCACCAGTTTGGAGTGGAGGTATTTGGTTCAAAAGAACCTTCTGTAGATGCTGAAGTTATAAGCGTTGTTATGGATGTTTATAAGAGATTAGGTGTTGAAGGAATAGAACTTAATATTAACAGTATTGGTTGTCCAATTTGCAGGAAAAAGTATAATGAGGCACTAATAGAATTCTTATCTAGCAGAAAAGAGGAACTTTGTCCAACTTGTTTAACAAGATTAGATAAAAATCCATTAAGAATATTAGATTGTAAGGTGGATAGCTGTAAAGAAACAGTTAAAGGTGCTCCAGTTATATTAGATTACATTTGCGAGGAATGTAGTGACCACTTTGAAAGTTTAAAAACTTATTTAAGTGCTATGGGAATAGAATACGTGGTAAATTCACAAGTGGTTAGAGGACTAGATTATTACAGCAAAACTATATTTGAAATCATGGATAAAGGTTTCACTCTTTGTGGTGGTGGAAGATATGATAATCTTATTGAAGAAATAGGTGGACCATCTATGCCAGCTATAGGTTTTGGTATGGGAATGGAGAGATTGATTTTAACCCTAGAAGAAAAAGGTTTAAACGTTCCAGAAGAAGCTTATATGGACTTATATGTAGGTTCCATGGGAGAAGAAGGCAAGGTTGAAGCTATTAAGGTTATTCACCCTTTAAGGAGAAACGGAATCAAGTGTGAATGTGATCATATGGGTAGAAGTGTAAAAGCTCAAATGAAATTTGCTAATAAAATTGGAGCAAGATACACTATGATTTTTGGCGAAGATGAAGTAAAAAACAGAAGTGCTAAGTTAAAGAGAATGAGTGATGGAGAAACTACAGAGATTTCTTTAGACGATTTAGAAGCTATAGTTACAATAATAAAAGAATAAACAATGAAACCAAAGGAGTAATTTACTCCTTGTAGCATAAAGGGAGGAATAACAATGGGAGAATCACTTAATGGACTTAAAAGAACCATAATGTGTGGTGAACTTAGAGAAGAACATATATCTAATAAGGTCACTGTAATGGGATGGGTTCAAAGAAAGAGAAATTTAGGAAGTTTAGTTTTTATTGATTTAAGAGATAGAACTGGACTTTTACAAGTAGTATTTGGAGAAGAGATTAATAAAGAAGCTTTTGAAAAAGCTGATTTAGCAAAATCAGAATACTGCATTGCGGTTACTGGAGAAATAATTAAAAGAGAAGCACCAAATACAAACTTGCCTACAGGAATGGTAGAGTTAAAGGGAGAAAGCATAAAGATTCTTTCAGAATCAGAAACACCTCCAATTTACATAAAAGAGAATTTAGATGCTTCAGAAAATATAAGACTTAAGTATCGTTATCTTGATCTTAGAAGACCTGACATGCAAAAGATCCTTATGATAAGACATAAGGCGGCTAAGATTGTTAGGGATTACTTAGATGAGAATGGTTTCTTAGAAATGGAAACTCCAATGCTTACTAAGAGCACACCAGAAGGTGCTAGGGATTACTTAGTTCCAAGCAGAAACTACCCAGGAATGTTTTATGCACTTCCACAATCGCCACAAATATTTAAGCAATTATTAATGGTATCAGGATTTGATAGATACTTCCAAATTGTTAAATGTTTTAGAGATGAGGATTTAAGATCAAATAGACAACCAGAATTTACTCAAATAGATTTAGAAATGACTTTTGTTGAATTAAACGATGTTATAGCTATAAATGAAGGATTAATTCAAAGAGTTTTCAAAGAAGTAATTGGAGAAGATGTAAAACTTCCTATTAAGAGAATGCCATATGCTGAAGCTATGGATAAGTATGGTAGTGATAAACCAGACCTAAGATTTGGCATGGAAATAAAAAATATTACAGATGCAGTTAGAGGAACAGAATTTGCTGTATTCAAAAGTGCCATTGAAAATGGTGGATCTGTAAGAGCAATAGTTGCCGAAAACTCTGCAGATATGGGAAGAAAGAAACTTGATAAACTTGGAGAGTTTGTAAAAACATATAAGGCTAAAGGGCTTGCCTGGATAGCTTATAAAGAAGATGAAATTAAATCGCCAATATCGAAATTCTTTGATGAAGCTGGAATGAAAGCTATTATTGAATCGGCTGGTGCAAAACCAGGAGATTTAATACTAATTGTAGCTGATATGGATAATGTAGTATTGCAATCCCTAGGAGCATTAAGATTAGAACTTGCTAAAGAACTTGGAATTCTAGAAAATAATAAAGAATTTAACTTTGTTTGGATAACAGAATTCCCACTTCTTGAATATGATGAAGAAGAGAATAGATTTGTTGCTCTTCACCATCCTTTCACCTCACCAATGGATGAGGATTTACAGTACTTGGATAGTGATCCAAAGAGAGTTAGAGCAAAAGCTTATGACATAGTACTAAATGGTGAAGAATTAGGTGGAGGAAGTATAAGAATTCATGATACTAAACTTCAAGAAAAAATGTTTAGTTTACTAGGATTTAGTCATGAAAGTGCTTGGGAAAGATTTGGATTCTTATTAGAAGCCTTCAAATATGGACCACCACCACACGGCGGATTAGCTTATGGATTAGATAGAATGGTAATGTTCTTAGCCGGAACTGACAACATTAAAGATGTTATTGCCTTCCCTAAAAACCAAAATGCATACTGCCCAATGAGTGAAGCTCCGAATGTAGTTGAAGAAAAGCAACTTAGAGAACTTGGTATCGGAATAGCTAAGAAGGATTAGTCTTAAACTGGATCGTATCCTTTTATGAAATGTAGAAAATAATTTTAAGTAAAACTAAAAATTGTTTTGCATTTAAATATTAAGTCCTTGTAAAATTATACAGGTTAACCAAATATTAAAAAGAATAAAAATCCTCTTAGGAGATATACTATTAATGTAAAATCTTTAATAAAACTTTTTAATTTAATTTGCAATTACACTAAAATTATTATATAATGTAATTACAAGTTAGCAATGATCTGCTGTGTGCGTGGCACTGGTCTATGTTGAGCCAACATTGATTTAATAGGAAGAAGTTCTTTTTATGGAGTGTTGACCTATCCCTTATTATTAATATTAACTGATAGGTACCAGAAGTGAAAAGGCGGAATCCGCCCGTGGGAGAACGGGTTCAAATATACCAGCATAAACGGCACAGCGGTTTATATTAAAGATTTTACTTGAAATAATAGAGTTAGCAAGGTCAATCTTGCTAACTCTCATTATGAGTAATGAAATGCCACTCTTATGAGTGGCATTTATTTTATGCTAAAAAAATTGCAAAAAAACAGTATAGATTTAAACTATCTATACTGTTTTTTCGACTTTTAATTTCTAACTTTGGCTTTATTCATTTTTAGTCTAGTGAATATCTTACTAATAGTAGAAACCAAAATAATACCTACAGCAATAGAAGCAGCATTAAATAAGGTTTGGATTCCCATTACAATAGATTCATTAACGTTTCCTTGTACTGCTTCAAAAGTAGTATAATACATACCACCCCCAGGAACTAAGGGAATTAAGGCGCATATCAAAAATACAGTAACAGGACTTTTCATAATTCTAGCAAAAACCTCAGAAAATATACTGATAGTTATAGAAGCTACAAATAAAGCTACTATTTCAGTACCACCCGAATTAATTATAAGCGAATAAATTAACCAGCCTAGACCTCCACCAGCAGATGCTATTATTAGGTTTTTTCCTCTTACATTAAAAAGAATACCAAAGCCTAAAGAACTAATAAAGGAATAAAGAATACTTATCATAATTACACACCCCCAAAGATGTATATCCAAATTTTAAATACGATACCTGTACCAGCAGCAATTGCTCCTGCAATCATAAGAGCTTCTAATGATCGAGATAACCCTGACAATAAATCACCAGATATAGTATCTCTTATGCCATTGGTGATGGCTAGACCGGGAACTAAGAGCATTATTGAACCAATGATAATTTTATCTACGTTAAATCCAGTAAAGAAAGTACCAGCTACTAGCGCAATTACCGCAGCTAAGGCTCCGCCTAGAACATTGATAAAGAAGCTGTTTACATCTAACTTATTTAAAAAATTACTTAAAATTTTTATTAGAATACCAGCAATAAAAGAAATAGTAAAATCCCTTATATTACCCCCGAATAATAAAGTAAAGAAAGCAGTGGTGATTCCAGCTGCAATAATAGAAATTTTATCCCCATATCTTTGATGATTCTCGATATTTTTAACCTCATCCTTTAAATCCTTCATTAAAAGAGGTTTAGAGTATAAAGATCTAGATAAATTATTTATGGCAGCCACCTTTTCTAAATCTACTGTTCTTGAAGTAACTCTTCTTATTACGGTATTAGTTTCACCCATTACGTTTGTTATTGAAATCATAACCACTGTAGGAGTGACAAAACTTTCAGTTGTTTTTATATTGTAGGCATTGCAAATCATTGCAATGGTTTGTTCTACTCTATAGGTTTCACCACCGTTTTCAAGCATTATTTTTCCTGCTTCTGCGGCAATATGAACAATTTCATCATTATACACCTAGCTACACATCCTCCCTATAGTAATATCATTGTTATTATATATCAAAAACTCAATAAAATGTAATTTGTTAGAATATTAAATTTCTATTTTATGTAGTATCACCTTTATATAATAAAATATATTAAATACTTTAAAGACGTTAAAAAATCATAATTATGGTACTGGATATAACCCAAAGTGATTAGCGGTAAGACCTTTTTAAAAAGAAATGCAGAAATAAAATGAATAGTTATTTAGTGAAAACCTAGATTTATTTTTTAGGAAATATAATTAGTTAATTATTATATTAATGTAAGAATTGATTAATTATTCACAAATAATTATAATTAGAGTATTGTGAGAAGTACTAAAAATTTTTAAATCTTTTAATTTACTGCTAACCGTACAATTAAAAAGTTATTATATAAAGTCAATGAATTAGAACTTTAATTTTGCTCAAAGAAAAAATAGGGGGTCTATATGAATAGAATTGAGAGTATCTTAGAAAATCTTATCAATAATTTAAAAGAAGGTATTCACATAGTAGATAACAAAGGGAAGACAATTTATTATAATGATTCCATGGCGACCATGGAGGGGCTTAGGGCTGAGGATGTAATTGGGAAAAAAGTTTACGAGTATTTAAAGGGTATGGAAGGGACATCTACGTTAATGAATGCTCTAAAGAATAATGAGGAGTTTAAGGATGTAGTACAGGAATATAGCAATAACCAAGGGAAAAATATTACGTCTATAAATACAACAATACCTGTAGTGATTAACGATAAAACAGTAGCTGCCATAGAAATCGCGAGAGATATGACTCAGCTTAAAAAATTAAATGAAAAAATATGCAAGTTAGAAAGCACAATAAAAGCAAAAGAAAGCAATTATACTTTTAAAGATATTATAGGTAATAGTCCCAAGATAAGAAATGAAGTGAACAAAGCGGTTAAAGCAAGTCTTTCAAATTCTTCTGTGTTAATTTATGGTGAGACAGGTTCAGGAAAAGAACTATTTGCTCAAAGCATTCACTATAACGGTATTAGAAAGGATAAACCTTTTATACCTATTAATTGTGCGGCTATTCCCAGTGCCCTTCTAGAAGGAATGCTATTTGGAACTGTAAAGGGCGGATTTACTGGGGCAGAGAACAAGAAAGGGCTCTTCGAGGAGGCTCATAGAGGTACTGTACTTTTAGATGAAATTAATTCTATGGAGCCATATCTTCAGTCCAAGCTCTTAAGGGTACTTCAAGATGGGTATATTAGACCTGTTGGTAGCAATAAGATTATCGATATAGATGTACGAGTAATTGCAACCTTAAATGAAGAACCAGAAAAGCTTATAAAAGAAGGTAAACTCAGAAAGGACTTTTACTATAGACTAAGTGTTATGAGGATTGATGTACCGCCACTTAGGGAAAGAAAAGAAGATATTAAGGAAATTGCAGATTACTTTATAGACTATTATAATGGGTTACTTTCTAAAAATATCAAATGCCTGAATGATGATGTGTGGGAAAGGTTTCACGAGTATAATTGGCCTGGAAATATTAGAGAATTAAAAAACACAATTGAAGCGGCTATGAATATGGTAGATGATGGCGAAGTATTAACAAAAGAATTCTTCGAAAATAAAATTGCTATGATAGGTGATTTAAGTAATGATAGTAAGTTTAATGGAGAAATATCTTTAAATGATCATCTAGAAGAAGTTGAAAAAGCAATTATAACAAAAATTTATAGAAAAAACAGGGAAAATATCACCAGAACTGCGCATGAATTAAAAATTTCTAGACAAAACCTTCAATATAAATTAAAAAAGTATAATATTTAAAATATTATTTTTGAATAATTATGAAAAGTATGAAAGTGCCATAAATTCGGCAGGATAAGTGCAAAAAAACACGCACTTATCTTTTTTTATTTAAAGGAACATGAAGATGCATAGGTTTACAAATACTTAAAATAGAAAAAAATTTTGCGGTGGTTCATAAAGTTATATTTTTCTTGATTCATAAAAGATGAAATTATACAGGAACGTGCCATTATTAATGAAAATATTCTAAAAAATATAAAAATAAGTTGGCACGTTAATTGCTACTATAGACAATATGAAAAATATTTTTGAAATCTAAGGGGGAAAATATAATGGAAAATGTTAAAGTAGCAATTTGGGGCTTTGGAGCAATGGGAAGCGGAATGGCGCGTATGCTTTTAAAGAAACAAGGCGTGGATATAGTAGGAGTATGTGACTTGCACCCACAAAGAGCGGGAAAAAGTATTTTTGAAGTTTTAGGAGTTGAAAGAGGAGAAAGAGCTGACGTTATTATTAATCCTAATATAGATGAAGTAGTAACTGAAAAAGGCTGCGATATATGTCTTTGTGCAACAGATTCCTTTACTGAAAAAGCTTTTCCAAGATTAAAGTTAATTTTAGAGAAAAAAGTGAATGTAATTTCTACTGCAGAGGAAATGTCTTATCCACAAGCACAAAACCCAGAACTTGCAGCAGAGCTTGATAGAATAGCTAAAGAAAATGGAGTTTCAATACTTGGAACAGGAATAAATCCAGGGTTAATAATGGATTTATTAGTTGTATGTTTAACAGGATGTATGACGGATGTAGAACATATAGAAGCTAAGAGAGTTAATAGCTTATCACCATTTGGACCAGCAGTTATGGAAGAACAAGGAGTAGGAATAACTGTAGATGCATTTAATAAAGGTGTTGCAGATGGAAGTTTAGCTGGACACGTAGGTTTCTCAGAGTCTATTAGAATGATAGGAGATGCTATTGGTTGGAAAGTTGATAAATTTGAGCAGCAAATGGCGCCAATAGTTACATCAGTAGATAGAAAGTCTCCTTTCGGATTTGCAGCTGCTGGAGATGTAGCTGGAGTTAATATGACTGGACAAGGATATGTAGATGGACAAGTTAAAATAGATATGATTCATCCACAACAAATTGAGCCTGAAATGGAAGGAACTTTTACTGGAGATTATATAACAATAAAAGGAACTCCAGAAGTTAATATGTCAATTAAACCAGAGGTTGATGGAGGACTTGGAACAATAGCAATGTGTGTTAACATGATTCCTCATGTTATAAATGCTGATGCAGGTCTAAAAACTATGATAGATTTACCAGTACCAAGAGCTATCATGGGAGACTTTAGAACTTTTATTAAAAGATAATATATTATAAAGCACAGTGTGTATGGAGAATAGAAATACTTTTTTAATTACTGATGATTTTAAAAGGATAGTCACAATTTTAGAGGATTTTTCTATTTTCCATGTTACTTTTAGTTAAGTATAAATTGAGGGTTTATGAGATAAATACAATGAAGTTTTGATAAATTTTGGAGGTGAAAAACTTGATTAAGGTAGGAACATTTGTAGAAATAACTAACAAAGTTTTAGATCCAGAAGATAGATCATCTGCTATACCAGAAGAAACAAAAAGTACTCCACTTATGATGTGGGTAAGAGGTTTTACTATAACAGAATGCAATTTAGGAGAAGAAACAGAAATTGAAACTCCAAGTGGTAGAAGAGCAAAAGGAATAGTGACAGCTGTGGAACCAGCCTACACTCATGATTTTGGTAGATATATAAGTGAGCTAGCATATATAGGAAAACAAGCTAAGGAAATGATTTTTGAGTAGTTTATGAAGAGGTAGGTGAATGAGATGAATAAATACGAAGCTCTTATGGAGAGAAAAAATGAAATAATGATAAAATCAGTAGGTATTGACTTTAGTAAGTATGAAAGAGGAGCATTAGCTTTCGATTATGAAGCTATGATGAGAGATACAGGGTACTCACTAAGTGATGTAATGAAAATACAAAAGGAAGCTGGAGTAGGAAACACTCCCCTTCTTGAACTTAAAAATATCACAGCTCTTGCTAGAAAGGTTTCAAAGACAGGAAAGGCGGCTAGAATTTTTGTAAAGGATGAGAGTTGCAATCCTTCTGGAAGCTTTAAAGATAGAAGGGCTTCCGTTTCAGTATATGATGCAAAGCAAAGAGGATATAAAGGGGTTGCATCTGCAACTTCAGGAAACTATGGTTCAGCAGTAGCATCTCAAGCAGCTATGAAGGGTTTAAAGTGCATAATAGTTCAAGAATGTTATGATTCTAAAAAGGTTGGACAACCAGAAATTTTGGAGAAAGGAAGAAAGTGTGAAGGTTTAGGCGCAGAAGTACTTCAACTTACTGTAGGACCAGAGTTATTTTACACATACTTAAATGTATTAGAAGAAACAGGATTTTATAATGCTTCACTATATTCTTCATATGGAATTGCAGGAGTAGAAACTTTAGGTTATGAAATTGCAACTCAATGTAGAGAGAAATTTGGAAAAGACCCAGAAGTAGTAATTGCAACTCATGCTGGTGGAGGAAATGTAACTGGTACTGCTAGAGGATTAATAAAAGCAGGAGCTACTGATACAAAAGTTGTTGGAGCTTCAGTAAACTTACAAGGACTTCATATGGCTAGTGATAAGGATTTCAACAGAAAATCCTTTACTACAGGACATACTGGTTTTGGAATACCTTTCATGGTATGGCCAGATAGAAGTGATGTACCAAGAAGTGCAGCAAGACCATTAAGATACTTAGATAGATATGTAACAGTGGCTCAAGGTCAAGTATTCTACATGACAGAACTTCTTGCACAGTTAGAAGGGTTAGAAAGAGGACCAGCAGGAAACACTTCCCTTGCCGCAGCCTTTGTTATTGCTCAAGAAATGAATGATGATGAAATTATTGTTGTACAAGAAACAGAATATACTGGAGCAGGTAAACACATATTACCTCAGCTTACTTTTGCTAAGGGAAATGGAATAGAAATCCTTAAGGGAGATCCAAAGACAGAAGTTCCAGGTGAAAATATTGTGTTACCAGAAAATCCAGCAATGCTTCAAATAGATGATAAGGATTTAAATGGATATAGAAAATCACTTATCAAAAATAGTATTAAAAAGTTAGAAAGCAATATAATGGATATTCTTGATGTAGATTTCCTTTGTGAAGAAACAAAGTTAAGCAAAGTAGAAGTATTAAATATACTTTCTAGTCACGATATATACGTTAAATAAGTAAATTGGGGGGAAAAGTAGTGAAAAGAGAAGACGATTTTCAAAAAAGAAGAGAACACTTAAAGAATTTAACTGATGAACAACTATATGAAAGATTTTGGGCATTAACTGAGGAAATAGCTAAGCCAATGGTGGATTTAGCATATGGTAATACTTCATCTTCAATAGAAAGATCAGTACTTTTAAGAATGGGATTTTCAAGCTTAGAAGCTTCAAAAATAGTTCAAGAAGGTATGAAAGCAAAACTTTTAGGAAAAGGCATAGGTAATGTAGTTTTAAAATATGCAGAACATAGAGGAATGAACTATATTGAGGCTGGCCGTGAACTTGGAGAAGGCAAAGGCTGGAATGAAGCATCAGGATTGTTTAGGGGGGATAAATAATGCTAGAAGAAAACAAAAAAATAAATGTGGAAGAGATACTTAAAGACTTAGATAAGTATGAGCCAAAAAGAAGAGGTTGGCATTGGAGAGAAGCTCACAATGAACCAGTAGGTGAGTTTGAATATAGAGAAATAACAAAACCACTTAAAAAGAGTAAGGCTCTTCCATCAGCGAGAAGCTTTGGTAACATAGATCCTCAACCAAAACCAGTTATCACAACAGAAATTGCTTCAGGAAGATTTGAAGATGATATAAGAAGAATGAGAATGGCTGCATGGCATGGTGCTGACCATATTATGGTTATTAGAACTGCTGGACAAAGTCATTATGATGGTCTAATTGAAGGTTCGCCAGAAGGAATTGGTGGAGTTCCAATTACAAGAAAAGAAGTAAGAGCTACTAGAAAAGCTATTGATTTAATAGAAGAAGAAGTTGGAAGAGAAATAAACTTCCACTCATATGTATCAGGGGTTGCAGGTCCTGATATAGCAGTTATGTTTGCTGAAGAGGGAGTTAATGGTGCTCACCAAGACCCACAATATAACGTTCTTTACAGAAACATTAACATGGTAAGATCCTTCGTTGATGCTGCTGTGGCTAAGCATATGATGGCTTGGGCAGATATGCTTCAAATAGATGGAGCTCATAATGCAAATGCAACAGCTATGAAAGGGTACATGGTAATGCCTGAGCTTATGGTTCAACATGCTATAAACTCTAAATACTCTGAAATGGTTGGTATGAAACCAAGCAATATAGCATTATCTACAGTACCACCAACAGCTCCACCAGCACCAGCATTAAGATATGATTTACCTTATGCAGTTGCACTAAGAGATTTATTTAAAAATTATAAAATGAGAGCTCAAATGAACACTAAGTACATGGATTCTTGTACAAGAGAAGCTACAGTAACTCATAGTTTAAACCTATTGATTTCTGAGCTTACTTCAGCAGATATTCAAAGTACAATAACTCCTGATGAAGGAAGAAACGTTCCATGGCATTACAATAACATCCATGCAGTAAATACTGCAAAGCAAGCTTTAATTGGTATGGATGGTTTAATGGATATGGTAGAGCTTAAGAAGGAAGGATATCTTCCAGAAAAAGTTAGAGAGCTTAAGGAAAGAGCTGTACTATTCCTAGAAGAAATTATTGAAAATGGTGGATACTTTAAAGCGGTTGAAGAAGGATTCTTCGTTGACTCAGGTGAATATCCAGCAAGAAATGGTGATGGTATCGCTCGTAAAATAGATGGAGGACTTGCAGTTGATACTGTAGTTCCAAGAGATAAGGATTACTTCGCACCAGTTTGTGCCCATTTTGGATACAACAATGTGCCAGAAAAATATGAACATGCTTGTGAGGCAATTGAAGGTTGTACTTTCTGTGATAGAAGCAAAATCGTATACATTGATGAATTAGATGAAGAAGATAACGTTTATAAGAGAATGGAAAAAGTTAAAGATGATGGAACAATAGTTCCAGAGGTTGAATGGAAAAGAGATGGATATATATCTGCTACAATCTTTATACCAGAAGATGTAAGAGTTGCAGAAGCAGCAGCTATTGAAATGGGTAAAAAGATGAACTTAACAGATGTAGAAGTTATCCATAAACAAGTAATGCAGGATGCAGAAGGAACTTTAGTTGAAATTAAAGGAAGAGTTAACTTTAAAATTGTTAAAGATGAACTTAAGCTTCCAGAAGTTAAACAAATTCTTGATGATAATGTAATGAGAGATTATGTAAAAGAGCATCCGCTTAAAGTAGTAGCTGCTACAGTTGGAGAAGATGAACACTCTGTTGGCTTAAGAGAAGTAATAGACATTAAGCACGGTGGAATAGAGAAATATGGTATTGAAGCTGTATATCTTGGAACATCTTGCCCAATAGAAAAACTTATTGATGCTGCAATAGAGA
Source organism: Clostridium sp. (assembly GCF_036642255.1). Taxonomy (GTDB): domain Bacteria; phylum Bacillota; class Clostridia; order Clostridiales; family Clostridiaceae; genus Clostridium_J. Next base: position 85,632 of record NZ_JAVWDJ010000010.1, read on the forward strand.
CTAAAGCTCAAGCAATATTAATGAGTACAATTATTACTCATAATGATATTCATATGAAAAACATGAGAAAGTTAAATGATCTTTGTATTGAAAAAGGAGTTAGAGACAAATTCATACTAGCTTGTGGTGGAACTCAAGTTTCTAATGAAATTGCTGTAACTAATGGAATGGATGCTGGTTTTGGACGTGGAACTAAGGGACATCACGTAGCTTCCTTCATCATTGAAACTTTAATGAAAGAAGAGCAGTAAATATAATTTAAAATTATAAGCTAATAATTAAGTTTGTAAGCTTTAAAAGAGATAAACTAAAATAAAGTTAAGGGCATACAACAGTTTTGTATGCCCTTAAACATAGGAGTGTGTTTATGAAGGTAGAGTATTTGATTGCAGAAATTGGCAGTACTACTACCCTTGTTACAGCCTTTAACTTTAAAAATGGGGTAGAAGTAATTGGTCAAGGAAAAGCTTTTACTTCTGTATTACAAGGGGATGTAACTATTGGACTTAAAACTGCGGTACAGGAAATAGAAGAAGTTTTAGGTGAAAAAATAGAATATGGCAGAATGCTAGCAACCAGTAGTGCGGCAGGAGGATTAAAAATCACTGTTCATGGTCTAGTAGAAGATATGACAGTGAAGGCAGCAAGAGAAGCAGCTCTTGGAGCCGGTGGAATTATCAAAATGGTCACTGCAGGAAAACTTAGAAAATCAGATGTAAAGAAGATTAGAGAAATAAATCCAAATCTTATTATGATAGCAGGAGGCACAGATTACGGTGAGAGAGACACTGCTCTTTATAACTCAGAAGTACTATCAGAAGCAGATCTTGGAATCCCTGTAGTTTACTGTGGAAACTGTGCCAATGTAGAAGAAATTAAGGAAATCTTTGAAGGAAAAGAACTTTATGTTATAAATAATGTTTATCCAAGGGTGGATGAATTAAATGTAGAGCCAGCAAGAGCGATAATACAAGATGCATTTGAAAAAAATATAGTTAAAGCTGGGGGCATGGATAAGATAAAAGAAATGGTAGACGGAGCTATAATGCCTACACCAGGTGCAGTAATGGAATCAACTAAGCTTTTATATGAAATTCTTGGAGATGTTATTGTTTTTGATGTAGGGGGAGCAACTACTGATCTTCATTCTGTTACAGAAGGAAGTTTAGAGGTTCTTGATATTTTAGTTACTCCAGAACCAAAAGCCAAAAGAACTGTAGAAGGCGATTTAGGAGTATATGTGAATAGAGCTAATGTTATTGACCTTTTAAGTCATCATGAACTTCAAGGAAATACAAAAGAATATATAGAAAGTCAAATAAAACCAATTCCATCTCTAGAAGAAGAGAAAAAATGGAGTTGTGTTCTAACTAAAAAGGCAGTAGAAGTAGCTATAAATAGACATGTTGGAAGTATAAAAAGAGTTTATGGAGCAGGGAAAAACTTTTTAGCTTATGGAAAAGACCTTTCCATGGTTAAATACATTATTGGTACAGGAGGAGCTTTAACTAGGCTTCCAAGAGGAGAAGAAACCTTGGAAGGTATAAAAGAAGTTAAAGAAGATTTAACCATGTATCCAAGGGGAGAAGCAAAAGTCCTTATTGATAACATGTACATTATGGCTTGTGCTGGAGTTTTAAGCAGGGAGAACAAAGAAGCTGCAATAACATTATTAAAGGAGAGTCTTAAAATATGAAAAGAAGCTATCCATGTATAGAAGCTAACTTAAGTAAAATAAGACATAATACAGCTACAATCCTTGAAATCTGTCAAAGGCTAGGAATAGATGTGGTTGGAGTAACAAAGGTGTTTTGCGCACAAAAACCAATAGTTAATTCCATGATTGAAGGTGGATTAAAGGTTATAGGAGATTCAAGGCTTTCGAATCTTAGAAAAGTCAGTGATGCAAAATGTGAAAAGCTTTTACTAAGAATCCCTATGGAAAGTGATGCAACATCTGTGGTAAAGTATGCCGATATATCATTGAACTCCGAGATTGACACTATAAAAAAAATATCTAAAGCTGCTAAGAGGGCAAATAAGACTCATAAGGTTATACTGATGATAGATTTAGGGGATTTAAGAGAAGGGGTTCTTGAATACGACGTACTAGATACTGCAAAGGAAATCATTAAACTTGAAAATATTGAACTCATAGGCGTAGGAACAAATTTAACTTGTTATGGTGGAGTTCTACCTGATGAAACAAATTTAAATAAACTTATTGAGATAAAAGAGAAACTTGAAAGAGTTCTAGAAGTAAAATTACCTATAATATCAGGGGGGAATTCTAGCAGTCTTTATATGGTTTTAGATGATACTATGCCAAAAGGAATAAATCAATTAAGACTTGGGGAATCCATAGTTTTAGGTAGAGAAACAGCTTATGGAAATGAGGTTCCTAACGCGCATAAGGATTGTTTCATTCTTAAAGGGGAAATCATAGAAATTAAAAATAAACCTTCCATACCAACTGGTAAAATAGGGTTAGATGCTTTTGGGGAAGTACCAAAGTTTGAAGATAGGGGAGTTATAAAAAGGGCCATCATAGCACTAGGAAGGCAAGACATAAAAGTTGATGGCATAGAACCTTTAGATAATAAAATCAAAGTTCTTGGGGCAAGTAGTGACCACCTAATTTTGGATGTTACTGAAAGTAAGTATGATTATAAAGTTGGGGATATAGTAGATTTTTATATGGATTATGGATGTCTATTACAAGCCATGACTTCACCTTATGTAAGCAAATATTATGTGGGATAGATAGATTAATTAGTTAAGCACTCTAACTTAGGTTTGAGTGTTTTTTTATTTATCCAATAACTTGTGTTTATATTATAAAAGTAAAAGATATAGATTTAGTGCAAAGTGCAATATGAAAAACTCTAGTGATAAAGTTTATCACTAAGGTAATATGGCATTTGAAAAATCTATTTAGTGGATAAGTTTAACATTTTAATTGGAGTTTTGTTATAAGGATACAGTGATCAAACATATACATATTAATATATCAAATATTATTAAAAGTAGAGGATTCCTTAATAAGAAATCATTAATTTTTTACAAACAAAAGATGTCTATTCATTTGAATAATGTAGTTTACATACTTATCTAACTTAATAGTGAATTTTTAAGGAGGTGTTTTTCTATGAATGCTAATACAAACAGTTATAAGAATTTGTTTGTAACAAAGATAGGTAATATCTTTGAAAAAATGTTTAAAAGGTCATTGTATCGAATCCTTCTAACTATTTTAGGTTTTCCAGTGCTAATTGTTGTGGGAATAAAATATTTGATGGATAAAAAAGACTATAGTTATGCCGAATTTGAAAAAAACATTGAGAATCAGTTTTATCAAGATGGAAAAAAGAAAGTTTTAAAGGAAGAAATTCAGAATCAATTAAATAATAAACTTAAATTCTTCAATAAAACCTTAAGTGATGATGAGTTCAATAAAGAAGTAGATAAAATTTTTCAACGAAGGATAAAAGAATTATTGTCTTTTGAAATAGATAAAGCTTTCAAAAATAAAGAAATCAAAAAGGTTACCTTTACGCAAAGCTTCAAAGGTATGTTAGAAAAAAAAGCATTTTACTACTTTGTAGTTATTATAGGGTTTCCAATGCTGCTGCTTATGGGAATATACAATAATCCATATTTTAAATATATTTTTGAGAGACTTGTAATGATGATTTTTGTTATTTTTGGAGTTACTTTTTTAGTTTTTACTATAATGTATCTATCTCCATTAGATCCAGCTGTAAATATTTTAGGTCAGGGTGCAACAGCAGAACAAATAGCAGATTTCAATAGAATATATGGCCTTGATAAACCATATTTTGTTCAGTTACTAGAAACCTTTAAAAACTTATTTACCTTTGATTTAGGAAAGTCTTTCTCAGGGAATGAAGAAGTTATTGCTTCAATTGCTAGAAAATTCCCAGTAACCTTAAACCTAACCTTTATCTCTTTAGTGGTAGGAATAGTCCTCGCTATACCAGCAGGTATAATTTCTGCCACTCGTCCTTACTCCGCTTATGATTTTATTTTTATGTTAGTAGCATTGATTGGACTATCACTTCCAAACTTTTGGTTTGGGCTTGTATTAATATTGAATTTTTCTATAGAGATGAAGCTGCTACCAGCCACCTTCACTGTAGGAAATTGGTTATCCTTCATCATGCCTGCAATAGTACTTGGTACAGATTTGGCTGCTACCATAGCAAGGATGACAAGATCTTCCATGTTAGAAGTAGTTAAACAAGATTATATACTTACAGCAAGAGCTAAGGGACTAAGTGAAAAGAAGGTTATTATAAAACATGCCTTAGGAAACGCTATGATTCCTATAGTAACAGTAATAGGTCTTCAATTTGGAGGTATGCTTGGTGGCTCAGCAGTTACAGAGAAAGTATTCAATGTAAATGGTATTGGAAGTTTTATAGTTGATAAGCAGTTTGTTCCTGATATACCCATAGTCCTCGCTGGAGTTGTGTATGTAGCGGTAATTATTAGTGTGGCAAACCTTGTGGTAGATATTATGTATTCATTCTTAGACCCAAGAATCAAATCTAAAATGAAAAATTATTAATGTTGAGGAGTTTGGTCATATGCAGAATAGCAAATATTATTTAAAACGAGAAAAGCAGAGGAAATTAAATAAATTTAAAGAGTATTCTACTTCGAATTTTGCATTAGGAGCTTCCTTCAGTGTTTTTCTAATAATATTTTTAAATTATTTAAGCTCAAGTGGTACGGAAGCAAATAAAGCATTAATGGCAATATCATTAATATATCTTATAGGTGGAATAATCCAATGTTATATATCATTAAGAATTAAAAAAGATATATTAAATCTTAATGATATATCAGATTCAACTAGAAGATTAGGATATATACTAATACCTTTAGTTTTTACTGCTAATATTTTCAATGTAATATCAGGATTAATTTTAATAAAAAAAGAAAAGGGAATAGAATATATTCTTTCTATTTATATGACCTTGGTTTCTTTAAGTATAATGTTCATTTCTATATTAAATTTGTTCAAAGACTATGTTTCTAATACTTATAATATTGGAATGACTATTTTATTTTTAATAACAATATTTTACTTAATAACAATGATGATGATTCACAAATACGTTAATGGAAAAAAAGTAGATAAAAAGTTGAAATATATTGCAGTAATTCTCATACTAACTTCCGTTACAGGTAATATTTTTGCATTAATTCTAGGGATGATTATTTTAAGAAAACTAAGAAATAAAGATGATGAAATTTCCATAGAATGGATAGATATTTTGAGAAGATTATTTAGAAATAACATGGCAATAGTTGGACTACTTTTTATAACTTTTTTATTGTCAGTATCTATTTGTAGTTACTTAACTTTTGATTACTCCATTGCTATAGACAATGACTATAGCAAGATATTACTATCACCAAGTTTACAATATCCTTTTGGTACAGATGATTTTGGAAGATGTGTATTTACTCGGATAATTTTTGGGGCAAGAATTTCATTAATAGTAGGATTAATATCAACAATAGTACCTATAGTTATTGGGGGAGCCCTAGGTGCAATATCAGGATATTATGGGAAAAAAGCTGATAATATCATAATGAGATCCTTAGATATTTTATATGCTGTTCCGGGCATATTACTTGCAATTGCCATAGTGGCAGCCTTTGGAGCTAATACCTTTAATTTAATTATGGCCTTAAGTATTGGAGGAATACCAGGGTATGCAAGAACTGTGAGAGCAACTGTATTAAGTATTTCAAGTAGTGAATTTGTTGAAGCAGCAAAAGCTTGTGGGGCCAAAGATTATACTATTATTTTCAAACATATTATACCTAATTCTTTAGCACCAATTATTGTAAGAGCAACATTAGCCATAGGAGGTGCTGTTTTATCTACAAGCAGTTTGAGTTACTTAGGATTGGGAGTAGAACCTCATATACCAGAGTGGGGAAATATATTGAAAGTTGGTAGTAATTATTTAGAAACAAATCCATATTTAGCTATATATCCAGGACTTGCAATAATAGCTATTGTGTTAGCTTTTAACTTCTTTGGAGACGGTGTAAGGGATGCTTTAGATCCAAAACTAAAATAGTAGGTGATTGAAATGAATGATATTCTTGAAGTAAGAAATTTACATGTTCATTATGTTACTGAAGATGAAACTGTGAAAGCAGTGAATGGTGTAAATTTTGCAATAAACAGTGGCGAAAGTTTAGGTATAGTGGGTGAAACAGGTGCTGGAAAAACTACTACAGCCTTAGCTATTATGCAACTAGTTCCTTATCCTCCTGGAGTTATTGTAGATGGAGAAATAATTTTTAAAGAGAGAAATTTAATATATAACAGCAACAAAGAAAATCAAGAGATTAGAGGAAATGGAATATCTATGATATTCCAAGATCCTATGACTGCTTTAAACCCTATAATGACCATTGGACAACAATTATCTGAAGTTGTGATAAATCATAAGAAGATAAGTAAAGAAGAAGCAAAAAAGCAAGTTATTGAAATGTTAGAGGTTGTAGGAGTGAAAGGTGATAGATATAACGACTATCCGCATCAGTTTTCAGGAGGGATGAAACAAAGAGTTGTAATTACAATGGCGCTGCTATGTAATCCAGAACTCCTCATAGCTGATGAACCAACCACAGCACTAGATGTAACTATTCAAGCTCAAGTATTAGAAATTATAAAGAAATTAAGAGAAAAGTATAACATGTCAATGATGCTAATAACTCATGACTTAGGTGTGGTAGCGGAAACTTGTGATAGAGTTGCTATTATGTATGCTGGAGAAATAGTAGAAATGGGAACTATAGAAGAAATTTTCACAAATGCCTTACATCCATATACAAGAGGACTGTTTTTATCTATTCCTAAATTAGAAGAGGATACTGATAAATTAATACCTATAGAAGGACAAATTCCAAATTCAGCAGATTTACCTTGTGGTTGTTATTTTCACCCTAGATGCAAATATAAGCAAGAGATATGTGAAAATATTTCCCCAAGTGTAAAGGGAGAAGGTCATATTTATAAATGCCATTTTTCATTATTTTAACTGTATTTTCAAGGTGAAAATCAACTATGACTATTAGTGAAATTGGAGTTTCATTCAAAGCTGTTGAAGCAGTGAAATCCTTCATTATTAAAAAGGAGAATAAAGAATATGAGTGGTTTGCTAGAAGTGAAAAATTTAAAAAAGTATTTTGAAGTTTCTAACGGCCTTCTTAGTGCAGTAGATAATGTGAGCTTTTCTATAAAAGAGGGGGAAACTTTAGGAATTGTAGGGGAATCAGGCTGTGGTAAAAGTACCTTAGGGAGAGCTATCATAAGATTACATGAACCAACAGCAGGAAGAGTATTATTTAATGGTATGGATATAACCTCATTTAACAAAGAGGAAATGAGGCAGATGAGAAAGCACATGCAAATTATTTTTCAAGATCCTTATGCCTCATTAAATCCTAGATTTACAATATCTCAAATAATAGAAGAGCCATTAAAATTGCACAAAGTATATAAATCTGAGGGAGAGAGAAAACAAAAAGTTGAAGAACTTATGGAATTAGTTGGCCTATCAAAAAGAATGTATAATTGTTATCCTCATGAATTTGATGGAGGTAGAAGGCAAAGAGTAGTTATTGCCAGAGCTTTATCTATAAATCCCAAATTCATTGTATGTGACGAACCAGTTAGTGCCCTTGACGTTTCTGTGCAAGCTCAAATCATAAATTTAATGATGGAATTACAGGAAAGACTAGGACTCACATATATATTTATCTCACATGATTTATCTGTAGTAAAACATATTTCAGATAATGTGGGAGTTATGTATTTAGGGCAATTAATAGAGAAAGGATCAAAAAAACACATCTTTAAAAAGCCATTACACCCTTATACTATAGCTTTATTATCTGCAATACCATCTATGAATATAAAAAATAAGAAAGAAAAAATAATTTTAAAAGGTGAAATAAGTTCACCTATTAATCCAAAGCCAGGATGTAGGTTCGCAGCTAGATGCCCATTTGTTCAAGAACAATGTAAAATCAAGGATCCGGAACTACTTCAGGTAGAAGAAGATCACTTTGTAGCATGCTATAGATACAAAGAAATTCTGAGTAATACGTTAAGATATTAAGCAATTTAGTATCAATATTTATTAGTTCACTATTAGTAGATTGGCTAATCATAGTAGGAACTAATTTTTATAAAGATAAAAAGGGGGGTATTTATGAAAAAAAGAATCATGGCTCTTGCAGTGGCAACCACAATGATGTTCTCTGTGGTAGGTTGCACAACAAAAACAAAGGATAATGTGAATAATAATAAGCCAACTGAAAATAACACTGTGGTACAAGAAGTAACTTTATTATCCATGAGCTCTAACGAAAAGGATGCAAATATTGTAAGAGATCAGCTATCAAAGGCAGGATTTAAAGTTACCCTAAACATTCAACCAGATTATAGTAGCTTTGTAGCACAAGAACAAGCTGGTAATTATGACCTAGCATTAAGTGGTTGGACCACTGTAACGGGTAATCCAGACTATGCTGTAAGATCTCTATTTAAAACTGGTGGAGATTATAACAAAGGGCCGATAAAAGATTCAGAAGTGGATAAGTTAATTGATTTAGCTGCAACTCAAACTCCTAAAGAATATCAAGATACCTACAAAAAATTAGAAGATATACTAGTTACTCAAAAGGCTTATATAGTCCCACTATATTATTCAATTAAAAGCCAGGCTTATAACAAAAATTTAGTTGATAATGTAAGAATATCCAAGTCTCGTTCTATGGTTTGGGAGAGTATAACCTTTAGCGATTCTTCCAAAAACAATACAAATCCACTAATGTTAAGCCAAACAAATCCAACGCTTACCTCATTAGATCCTATTAAAGGAAATGATGGATCAATAAATATGCTTAATACTAATATGTATGTCAGATTAGTAAATTTAACTGACGATGATAAGGTTACTTCAGAAGGGGCTTTATCATATAACCATGTTATAGCAGAAGGAAATAAAGAGTATTACTTTGTGCTAAGAGATAATATAAACTTTGCAAAGATTGAAAATAAACAGGCAGTAGATTCAAAAGAGCTAGTTGGAGCTGAGGATGTAGTATTTTCTCTTAATAGAGCAAAAGACAAAACTTCCGTTCCGGATCATAGAACTTATAGCCTACATGAAAGCATGGAAAAAATAGAAATTGTTACTGACTTAAGCGTTTTAGAAAGTCTAAAGGAATCAGGAAGTGGAAAAACCTTAAAAGCTGTTTTAGATAACGGACTAAAATCTCCAATTAAACAATTAGTAGATAGTAAACAACAAGTGAATAACAAGGAAGGAAAGTATCAGGTAGTAAAGATAACTACAAAAAATCCTTTCCCACAAGTGTTAAATTATCTTGGACATCAATCTGCAGGTATTGTTTGTAAGAAACAAGTTGAGAGTATAAATACCTATAATATAGCAACTTATGACAGAACAAAGGATATTGCCTATGGAGATCAATCTGCAGTTACAGAAGGAGCAACTTACAATAACACTCTTTACACTAGTGGACCATATATCATGGTATATAAAAATGATTATGAAGCAGTTTTCCAAAAAAATCCTAGTTATATGAAGGATACTGAAAATAATCCTAAGATTTCTAAAATAGTAGTAAAATTCATAAAGGACATGGATAGTGCTTTATCAGCATTAAGAAGTGAAGAAATTCATGTGTTATATGGAGTTCCTGAAAATAAATTATCTATAGTTAAAGAAGATCCTAAACTAAAACTAAGTGAAATAAAGGGTAATGGAGTTTCTTATGCAATGTTTAATATGAGAGAAGGACAAAAATGTGCTGATGAGAATTTAAGAAAGGCTATTTTATACGCAGTAAATCAAGAGGATATATTAGCTGTATACAATGGTACTAAATTCAAGGCATACTCTACTGTAACTCCATTGGTTAACACAGGTAATGAATTAAAAGTTGATTTAACAAAATCTAAGGAATATCTGCAAAAATATCAAGATAGTATAAAGAAATAATAAGTAAAGCTTGGCCTTAATGCCAAGCTTTTAATAATGTTGATGATTTATTTATATATGTTATTCCGCATTATCACTTTTAATAACGATGTAGAGAATTCATAAATTTAAAATTATGTTGGAGAAAAAACAAGAATATTAAAAATACATTCAAAATACTTCTCTTGAAGTTATAAATAGTAGAAAAAATTTATAGATTAATATATAGTTATAATTGATGAGATTTTCAAATTATTTTCCGGGTAATAAATTTCAACAAATTTCCATTTATTTACAAAACGTATTAATTGATTATTGGTAAAAGCATGTATATTCAAAGAGAATAATGTTTTCAAACCGCGGTTTATAAGGACATATCTTGTAGTTTGCTGAAGTATAAGTATTGTTACAGTAACTGTGGCTTTGCAAAAACATGTTAACTATTAATGAGTATTAGCTTAATAATATATTTCTTAACACAGTAAAAGGATTTATAAAAGGTTAGCCAGTGTTTCTATTGAGATTAAAAGTCTTATATAAATAAAAAAGTTAAGAAGGTACAAATTTATTTTAAGTCTATTAATAAGGCTTATTTATAAGGTGTTTAGGGGGATTAAGCATATGAACATAGATGTAATAAATCAAGTTATAGTACTGTTTTTAATGATGATAGTAGGGGTTTATGCAACTAAAAGAGGTTTTATCAGTAAGGAAGTAGAGAAGGGACTAAGTGACTTACTACTTAATATTACTCTACCTTTTCTAATTGTCAGCACCTTTAACTTAAATTTTGACAGCAATTTGTTGGATAATGCTAAGAAAATTGCGGTATATTCTATAGTAATTCATATAGTTTTATATTCCTTAAGTAAAGTGCTTTTTATAAAAATATCTAAGGACAAGCAACCTGTATTAAGGTTTATAACCACCTTTTCTAATGTTGGGTTTATGGGATATCCTATACTTCAAAGTATCTTTGGAGGTGTGGGAGTTTTTTATGGAGCAATATTCAACATGGTTTTTAATTGCTTTGTATGGACCTTAGGAGTATCTCTTTATAGTGGTGAAAAATCGCTAAAATCCTTTATACAGGTACTAAAAAACCCAGCGTTTATAGCAGTGTGTATTGGATTAGTTTTATTTATTTCTCCCTTTAAGTTACCAGCACCAATATATAAGACTCTTAAGCTACTAGGAGATACCACCACACCTATATCAATGATAATAGTAGGGGCAATGCTATCCAGTGCTAACTTGAAAGAGGTACTTTCAGATTGGACTATTTACATAGGTTCCTTTGCATGCTTAGTAATTGCACCACTAGTAGTTTATTTTGGAATGACTATTTTAGGGTTAAATAGTGAGCTAATTAGAATTTGTGTTGTAATTATTTCTATGCCAGGTGCTGTAATGGCCCCAATTGTAGCATCAAAGTATGGTGGGAATGCTCAATATGCTTCTCAATGCGTGTTTTTAAGTACCATACTTTCTGTGTTGACAATACCAATTGTTATATTAACCTTGTTTTAAAGAAGATAAAAATTCATGATTAAATGTGTAATAAATTTTGGAAATATAAAAATATATCATTATAAAAATAAAATCATTTCTATAATAGATATATGATAATATATTTTAATTATTGTTATACAATATATAGTATGAATAACAATAATTAAATTCAGTAAAGGATTAAGTTGTAATTTATTTTGTAAGTAGATTAAGGCAAAATTTTTAAGATTTAAGATTTATAAAGGAGTGTGTAAAATGAGTGCTAAATTTGTTGAAAACTTAGAATTAGCTATGGAGAAACTACATAAAATAGGAGCCTTTCTTACAGTTAAGGACGGTGAAAGAGTTAATACTATGACTATTAGCTGGGGAAATATTGGCTTTGAGTGGAGAAGACCAATCTTTACAGTGCTTGTAAGAAAATCAAGATACACTTTTGACTTAATTGAAAGAGCAGAAACTTTTACAGTAAGTATTCCAGTAAATAATAACCTAAAAAAAGAATTAGGATTTTGTGGTTCAAAGTCTGGAAGAGATTTTGATAAATTTAAGGAGTGTAATCTTGAATTAGTACCATCTAAAGCTGTGGAAACTCCAATAATTGGTGGAGAAGATATGAATCATTATGAATGCAAAATAGTTTACAAACAAGCTATGGATCCTAGTCTATTAGACCAAAAGATACAAGAAGAATGTTATGGAGATGGTGACTACCACACTCTTTATTATGGAGAAATTGTAGAGTGTTATAGAAGTTAATTAAACAGCTAAGGAATATGAATTTAACATATCCAATAAATATAAATTAAGGATAAATTTGTTAAATAAATAATAAATAATTTTTTAAAGCTTGCAGAAATGCTAGCTTTTTTACTTATAGGGCTTACATGGTCCAAAGTTGTACATTTAAAGAATACTGCTATATTTAAAAGTTTCATTTACGAAACTAGTTAGTATAGGATTTTTAAATACTATACAAAGGAACTATAGTTAAAAAGTTAACAGTGAATTTTTAGAAAGTATTGAATTTTATGAGTTAGTATATTAAACTAAATTTTGGAGATGAAGATTTGCGAAAAAATGTAATCGTATGCATATTTTTGTTGTTGATTCTCAATAATTTGACGAAATTCGATTTAATTAACAACATAGGAGGAAATTTTATGAGTAACAATGATGTGAATTTAAATGATGGAGGCAAGCTGAAAAGGGAACTTGGACTTGGTGCAGCAACTGCTATTGTAGTTGGTAACATAATTGGTTCAGGTATTTTTATGTCTCCTGCAAGTTTTGCAAGAGTGACTAATCCAAAGGTATCTATGATAGCTTGGATTATTACTGCTATTGGATCTTTATTAATTGCATTGAGTTTTTCAAATCTGGGTTCAAAAATGCCTAAAACTGGTGGGCCAATTGTGTATACAAGAGCTGCCTTTGGAGACTTTGCTGGCTTTTTAATTGCTTGGTCCTTTTGGATTGGTTCATGGGTAGGTAATGCTGCCATTATTACAGCATTTATGAGTTATTTTACATATTTCGTTCCTGCGGCAAAATCACCAGCAATTGCATTTTTAGTGTGTACGGCTGTAGTTTGGATATTTACTGCAATTAATATTTATGGAGTTAAATATGTAGGAAAAATAGGTGTTATCTCTACAGTATTAAAGGTTGGGGTCCTTGTTGTATTTATAGTAATTGCTGCTATTAATTTTGATCCAAGCTATCTAAGTACTATTTCAAGTGAAGAAGTAACAGGGATGAGTACGTTACCATCAGCAATAGCTATAGCATTATGGGCATTCGTTGGTCTTGAAAGTGCTACAGTAGCTGGTGGAGAAATTAAGAACCCAGAGAAAAATATCAAGAGAAGTACTGTATATGGAATTATAATAGTTGCAGCTATCTATATCCTAATGAGCTTTGTTGCTATGGGGGCTATGGATCAAGCTTCTCTTGCTAAATCAGAAGCACCACTGGCAGACATAATTAACAATGCCACAGGTGCAAGTTGGGGTGGAACATTTATTGGTATAGGTGCGTTAATTTCTACTTTGGGAGCAACAGCAGGATGGTTCTTAACCACTGCTAGGAGTGCTGTGGGAGCAGCTGAGGATGGATTATTCCCAGCAATATTTAAAAAGATAAATCAAAAATATAATACCCCTGTAGTAGCCTTACTAATCGGAAGTGTTTGTACGAATTTATTATTGATACTGAATTATGTAAGTACATTACAAAAAGCCTTTGACTTTATGATATTACTTGCCACTCTCTCTTTCCTGCCAGCGTACACTTTCTGTGCAGCAGCAGAGATATTGTTATTGTTTAAAGGAAGTAAGGATTTTAATATTATTAACTTCTTGAAGAATAGCTTTATTTCCTTAATTGCCTTTGGATATTCTATATACGCAATTTTCGGTACAGGAGCAGAAACAGTAATGTATGGATTTATATTGATGTTGGTAGGTATTCCAATATATGTTTATATGATGCTACAGAAGAATAAACAAGATAAGTCTGTAGACAAGTTAAGGGAATCAGCAGGAATTGAATTATAATAGATTTTATAAAAACCCAATGCATTATGCATTGGGTTTTTATAAATAAAAAATAAATTTATTAAGGAAATTATTTATCTTACAAGTTTAGTATTTATATAGTTGTATTTATTTAAATAGTAGTTTTTATTCATTACTATTTTATAAATAATACTTAAGAACCTATCTATTTCATCAAAAGTGTTATACATTCCAAAACTAATTCTAACTGTTCCTGGCATGGTTTCTTTTGGGGCATTAATATTTTCTTTAATCATTTCAGGGGTGGCGTGAAGAAGCTTTTGCATGTAGGGTTGTGCACAGAAACAACCACTACGAACTGCAATTCCAAATTCGCATGACAAAATTTTAGCAAGGATTGTGTGGTGGATTCCTTCTATATTAAATGGAATGATACTAACCTTATCTTTAAAATTCAAATAGTCCCCGTAAAGTATTAGTGAAGGAATTCTTATAAGGTTTTCTGTGGCATATTTAGTTAGTGAACGTTCATATCTATCTATATTTTCCATTCCTAATTCTCTTAGTTTTTCCACTGCAGAGCTTAAGGCAACTGAACCAATTACATTTGGAGAACCAGCTTCATGTCTATCTGGAGAAGCTGCCCACTTTACTAAATCATGAGATACAAAGGCTATGGTTCCACCACCTACATAATCTGGACCACATTGATTGAAAACTTCTTTAGAGCCGATTAGAACACCTGTGCCAAAGGGTGCATAAATTTTGTGACCAGAAAAAGCTAAAAAGTCTATATGATCTTCATTATAAAAAGGTTTCATGTCAAAAGGAGAATGGGGAATCATTTGAGCTCCATCCACCAAAATCTTTGCGCCATATCTATGGGCAAGTCTTGCAATATCATGGACAGGATTTTTGTGACCTGTTACATTTGAAGCACCAGTGACAGTAACTAGCGATACTCTGCCAGCATATTTTTCTAATTTGCTTTTTAGATCTTTTATGTCTAGTACTCCTTTATCATCTATATCTATATAATCTAAGGTATAGTTATACCTCCAGGGTAAATCATTTGAATGGTGTTCCATAGATGTACTTAAAATTACAGAATTACTTCTCTTACCACAACAAAGAATGTTGGATAGTTTATTAATAGCCTCTGTAGCATTTTTTACATATATGACTTCCATATTATTTTCATCATAGCCCACAAATCTTCCGATGATTTTCCTGCTTTCCTCGTATAAGGATGTGGACAATTGGGATTTGTAACCTTCTCCTCTATGAATAGAAGAGTACCAAGGACAAAACTTTATTATATCTTCAACTACACATTTTAATGGTGGTGTAGTAGCAGCGTTATCAAAATTTATACCAGCGATTAAACTTTCATCTAATAATTGAACTTTATTATTTATCCCCATGACTAAATCCCTATATGGGTTACCATCTATAAAGTTGCTCATGTTTTTAACCTCCTAAAAGTTCTTCTATTACATAATATTAATAAATTTCACTATTGGTACAAATAAAGATTTTCAATGATAAATTAAATCTATTATAAAGGTGAAATTAGTATGATTTAATAAAGTAAGTTTTTCAACTAAATATTTAAGTTGAATTAATTAATAAATTAGGCCAATTATTATGAAATACCTTAATCCTAAAAAGTATAAATTCTGCTTTACATCCTTATAATAAGAAGGTAAAATGGAATAGTTGACAAGAATACTCTGATTTGATATTATGAAAACATAGTAAAACAGTCAACATTAAAAATTTACAACCATTAATGAAATTTAAGGAATGATATATATGAAATTATCAACTAAAGGACGTTATGGCGTTAAGGCAATGGTGGATTTAGCAATTAATTATGGTAAAGAGCCCGTGTCTATAAAAAGTATTTCTGAAAGACAAAATATATCTGAATATTACCTAGAACAGCTTTTTTCATCACTGAGGAAAGCAGAACTTATCAAAAGTGTAAGGGGTGCAAATGGAGGATATATTTTAAATAAAGAACCAAAGGAAATTACGGTATATGAAGTTTTAGAGGTGCTAGAAGGACCGATTGAAATTTCAAATTGTTTAGAGCAAGGTTCTTGCAACAATATAGATTGTTGTGCCACAAGAATTGTATGGAAAAAGATAAAGGAAAGTATGGATAGTGTAACGTTATCTATTACTTTGCAAGATATAGTAGACGATTACTTTAACATCGCCAAGTTAAAAGGAGTGAACATAAATGAGTAAACCTATTTATATGGATTATGCAGCTACAACCTATACAAAACCAGAAGTTCTAGAGGAAATGATACCTTATTTTACTGAGTTTTATGGTAACCCATCCTCAATATATTCAATTTCAAGAGAGACAAAAAAGGCATTGGATAAGGCAAGAATGAGAGTTGCCAAAGCTATCAATGCGGATCCTAATGAAATATATTTTACTGGTGGAGGATCTGAAGCTGATAACTGGGCGATAAAAGGAATAGCCTTTGCTCACCAAAATAAAGGAAATCATATAATTACAACAACAATAGAACACCATGCAGTACTTCATGCCTGTGAATATTTAGAAAAACATGGCTTCGAAGTAACCTATTTAGATGTAGATGCTGAAGGTGTTATTAAATTAGAAGACTTAAAAAATGCAATAAAAGAAAATACCATCTTAGTTACAATGATGATGGCAAACAATGAAATTGGTTCTGTTCAACCAGTAAAAGAAATCGGTGAAATTTGTAGAGAAAGAAAAATATTCTTTCACACTGATGCAGTTCAAGCAGTTGGACATATCGATGTAGATGTTAAAGAAATGAATATAGACTTACTTTCATTAGCTGCTCATAAATTCTATGGACCTAAAGGGGTTGGAGCGCTATATATTAAAAAAGGTATTAAAATCCATAACCTAGTTCATGGTGGTGGTCAAGAGAAAAACAGAAGAGCAGGAACAGAAAACGTAGCAGGAATTGTTGGCCTTGGAAAAGCCTTAGAATTAGCAGTAGACAATTTAGCAGAACATAATAAAAAATTAACTTATCTTAGAGATAAATTAATAGATGGTTTATTACAAATACCACACGCAAGACTTAATGGACCAAAGGGAGAAAAGAGACTGCCAGGTAATGTAAATGTATGTTTTAGATTTATTGAAGGTGAGTCAGTACTATTAATGCTTGATGCTATGGGTATATGTGCATCTAGTGGTAGCGCTTGTACATCAGGTTCTTTAGATCCATCTCATGTACTTTTAGCTATAGGATTGCCACATGAAATTGCTCATGGATCCTTAAGATTATCTTTAGGAGATGGCACTACAGAGGAAGAAGTAGACTATGTATTAAAAACTGTACCATCAATAGTACAAAGATTAAGAGATATGTCACCATTATATGATGACTTCATGAATAAGGAGGAAAAGTAAAATGTATAGCGATAAAGTTATGGACCATTTCACAAATCCAAGAAACGTAGGAGAAATTAAAGATGCCAGCGGTGTTGGGGAAGTTGGAAATGCTAAGTGTGGAGATATAATGAAAGTTTACTTAAAGGTTGAAAATGATGTTATAGTAGACGCTAAGTTTAAAACCTTTGGATGTGGTTCAGCTATAGCATCTTCAAGTATGGCCACAGAGCTTATAAAAGGAAAAACTGTAGATGAAGCTTGGACGCTTACAAATAAAGCTGTAGCTGAAGCTTTAGATGGACTTCCACCAGTTAAAATGCACTGTTCAGTGCTTGCAGAGGAAGCTATTCATAAAGCAATAAATGATTACAGAAAAAACAAAGGATTAGACCTTTGGGATTTTGAAGAGCATGATGATATTCATGATCATGTACACGGAGAATAGGTGATATTTAATGAAAAAAAAAGTTATAGTTGGCATGAGTGGTGGTGTTGATAGTTCTGTAGCAGCATATCTACTCAAAGAAGCAGGCTATGAAGTAATAGGAATTATGATGAAGCTTTCTGATAACCCTGATTATGAAGAAACAGAAGGTGGATGCTGTTCGCTAGCAGCTGCAAATGATGCTAGAAGAGTAGCAGATGCTCTTGATATTCCTTTTTATGTATTAAATTTTAAAAAGCCTTTTAAGGCTAATGTTATAGATTATTTTGTGGATGAATATTTTCAAGGTAGAACTCCAAATCCTTGCGTTATGTGCAATAGAAGTGTAAGGTTTAGCGAGCTTTTAAGAAAGGCTAGACAGCTTGGTGCAGACTATATAGCCACTGGTCACTATGCTACAATTACAAAAGAAGAAGATAGATTTGTTCTTAGAAAGTCTGAGGATGACAAAAAAGACCAAACCTACATGCTCTATGGATTAACTCAAGATCATCTTACTCATACTTTAATGCCTTGTGGGACCTATTCTAAACCTGAAATAAGAGCTATTGCTGAAAAAATAGGGCTAGATGTGTTTAGAAAAAGAGATTCACAGGAAATATGCTTTATTCCAGATAATGATCATGGAAGTTATATAGAAAAGTATGGTGAAAGAGAAGTTAAACCTGGCAACTTTGTGGATAGACAAGGTAAGGTTTTAGGAGTGCACAAAGGTATAATACATTACACTATTGGCCAAAGAAAAGGTCTTGGCATAGCTCTTGGGAAACCGATGTTTGTAACAGATATTATTCCATGGAAAAATGAGGTAGTTCTTGGTGATGAAGAACATATCTTTAAAACAGAGCTTATTGCAAAGGATATTAACCTAATTCCTTTTGATAAAATTCAAGGAGAACTTAGAGTTACTGCAAAAGTGAGATATTCAACTAAAGCAACTCCAGCTACGGTTATCCAAATAGATGACAATAGAATTAAGGTTGTGTTCGATGAAAAGCAGCGTGCTATTACAAAGGGCCAATCAGTAGTTTGCTACATTGATGACTTAGTAGTAGGCGGAGGAGTTATAGAGGAAGTTCTGTAGTTTTATAATTATGAAACACTCTCATGTTATACAACTTTAAAGTGTTTTAACACTAGAAAATTCATGAGCTTGAGTGCTTAGGCACAGATTGTATTTAGGATATTTGGAGTTACTCCAAATATCCTAAAATTATTCTATGGGAAAATATATACTTATCATTGTATATAACTTTATGGTATATAATGATAAGTATTATATGAATGACCTAAAATAAAATTATTATAAATTTTCAAATAAGAGGTGTTATTAAATGGATTACAGTGATAAGGTATTAGAACATTTTTATAGCCCAAGAAATGTGGGTACTCTACCAGATTCCAATGGCATAGGGGAGGCTGGTGATGCTAATTGTGGAGATATAATGAAAATTTATCTTAAGGTTGAGAATAACATTATTAAAGAGGTTCGTTTTATGACCTTTGGGTGTGGCTCAGCGATTGCTTCATCGAGTATCGCAACGGAGCTAATAAAAGGAAAAACCTTAGAAGAGGCATGGAGTCTAACTAATAAATCTGTAATAGAGGCCTTGGATGGACTTCCTTCTTCAAAGATTCATTGTTCAGTGTTAGCAGAACAAACTATTCATAGGGCAATTAATAACTATAGAAAATCTATAGGAGAAGAGCAATGGAGTGATAGGTATGAGGATCACCATGAAGCTCGTAAAGATGAAGAGTAATTTTTAAATAATAAGGCATAATAAAGTTAATTATAACAAGTTAGATTTAAATAAAGTAAATATAATTTCTTTAAAGCTATTAAAGTGCATTTTAACTATATAAGTGGGATAAATACAAGTGCAATATTGTTAGCAAAAGCACATGTAGTATAAGATTACAGTTATTGGATATAATACCATAATGACATTACATAGGTTGGAGTGGTATTGTATATGTTTAAAAGTAGAGATTTCATATATATGGATGTCATTGATATCAATGGCAAAAATCTAGGATATATAAAGGATATTTTAATAAATTTTAGCAAAGAAGAAGTAGTGGGCTTTAAGGTTAATCCTTATAAGTTTATAAGCAAGGATTTTAATATTTTAAAAGAAGATATAATTTATTATAATTCTAAAATGTTAGTAAGTAAGGTTACTAAGGATAATTATCTTCAATTTTCTAAGCTTAAAAATATGTATGTGTTAGATAAGCATTGTAATATCTTAGGGATGGTTAATGATATAATTTTTTGTGGAAAAACCTTCAAATTAAAAGGGATTTCTATAAAATCAGGTACTATTACTAGTATTTTTAAGGAAAGAAAAGTACTCCTAGTAAAGAACCTAATATTAGGTGAAGATAATTTACTTTATTTTGGAACAGAAGATAAATTCAAATTGGTTTGTACCCCACACAATAACCTATCAAAGGTGGTAGGTAGTTATGACGAAGTTTAAGCCATCATTTAAAAAGCTACTCATAATTGTGCTAGTACTTGCTGCCAGTATAATGATTATATTGAAGTTCCCTATATTTTTAGACTTATTTGGAGTAATTTTAATTTCTTTTATTATATCCTATAGTTTAAGACCTTTTTATAAGATGTTTACTAAGCGAGGAGTAAATAAAAAACTTTCAGCCATTTTGGTAATAACTATAATTATATTGGCTGTGATATTAGTGTTTATCATGCTGATACCTTCTATATACAAAGAAGGGGCTAATATTAGTAATACCATTAATGAAGTTAAGAACTACTTCAATAGATTTTCAATAGATAAATTTGAATTTACTAAAAATGAGTTTGTTAGAGAAGTTTTGAACAATCTCTATATAAAAGTTAGAGCTAGTATTCAATCTGTAATTACAGAAACCATAAACACTACTATCAGTATAGGAGAAAATATATTACTTATATTTATTGTACCAACTTTAGTGTATTTTTTCTTATGTGATGATGAGAAAATACTAAATGGGGTAATAAGATATGTTCCAATGGAGAGTAGAAATGTTGTAAGAAGGGCCCTTGTACATATTGATAAAGTCCTTGGGAGATATATTGTTACTCAATTTGAACTTTGTGGCATTGTGGGAGTTCTGACATATATTATATTAATTTTCACAGGAATTAAATTTGCATTTGCTCTTGCCATAATCAATGCAATATTTAATATTATTCCTTACTTTGGTCCATTAATTGGTGGCATTCCAATTATTTTACTAGCAAGCTTTACCTCTATTCAAAAAGCAATTTGGGTAGCAATTTGGCTTAATTTAATTCAGCAAATAGAAGGTAATGTGGTAGGGCCTAAAATGATGGGAGATAGTGTGAGTTCTCATCCACTAACTATATTGTTGTTGCTACTTATTGGAGGAAGTCTTGGAGGAATCATTGGTATGATTGTAGTAGTTCCAATTTGGGTAATGATAAAAATTCTCTATGAAGATTTAGATTATTATCTATTTTAAAGGTCTACTTTTATAAATGGTTCATTTTAAAATTCAGTTATTGACAATTACTATTTTTTTACTTATAATTCACAATATAAATGAATAGTAAGTGATGATAAGAATGAGTAAATATGTTGAACATTTAGAGAGGAAGTGGAAGGTGAAAACTTCTTGGGAGGCATATTGAAGCTGTCTTTGAGCTATATTTTCTTGAGAGATATCAGTGGTTTATTGATATAATTAGGGTGGTAACGCGGAAAACTTTCGTCCCTTTGGCTTGGGCGAGAGTTTTTTTGTATACAAATTTTTAAGTTTTAGAGGTAAGATTGTGTAAGTTTCTCAGAAAAAACTATTAATACTTTCAAAGAATAAGCCATAAATGTTAAAAAGTATTAAAACTTTTATTGTAAGAAATTGATTTTTATATTTTAACTTATTATATTTTTAATAATTAAAATAATGATGCGGAGGTAGAAATATATGAAAAACATGTCATTAAACGAAATTAGAGAATCATTTTTAAAGTTTTTTGAAAACAAAGATCACTTAAGAATGGAGAGCTTTCCTTTAGTACCTAAGAATGATAATAGTTTATTATTAATCAATGCTGGAATGGCACCACTTAAGCCATACTTTACTGGACTTCAAACTCCACCAAGTAAGAGAGTTACTACTTGTCAAAAATGCATTAGAACTGGTGATATAGATAATGTAGGTAAGACTTCAAGACACGGTACTTTCTTTGAAATGCTTGGAGATTTCTCATTTGGAGATTATTTTAAGGAAGAAATAATTCCATGGGCATGGGAATATGTAACAGAAACATTACAAATTCCAAAAGAGAAGCTTTATGTTACTATTTACCATGAAGATGATGAAGCTTTCGAAATTTGGAGTAGAACAACGGACATAGATCCAAAGAGAATATTTAGACTTGGGAAAGAAGACAACTTTTGGGAAGTTGGGGTTGGTCCAGGACCATGTGGACCATGTTCAGAAATTCACTTCGATAGAAACAGTGAGTTAGGAACTATTACAAATGAAGTGGATTTTGTCAAAGCTGGAGAAGATGATAGAGTTATAGAGTTTTGGAATTTAGTATTTACTCAATTTGATAAAGATGAAAAGGGTAATTATATAAAACTACAAAGTCCAAATATAGATACAGGAATGGGCCTTGAAAGAATTGCAACTATAATGCAAGGGGTAAATAGTATTTTTGAAGTAGATACAATGAGAGCAATTCTGCAAGAAGTTTGCGATATAGCAAAAGTTACTTACGGGGAAGATACTAAAACGGATATATCTATAAGAGTTATTACTGACCATGTAAGAAGTACTACGTTCTTAATTTCAGATGGAGTTTTACCATCAAATGAGGGAAGAGGCTATGTTTTAAGAAGAATATTAAGAAGAGCTGCAAGACATGGTAGACTTTTAGGTATTAAGAATATATTCTTAAATGAACTTTGTGATAAAGTTATAGAAAATAGTAAAGGTGCTTATCCAGAGCTAGAAGAAAAAAGGGATTATATTAAGAAGGTTATTAAACTTGAGGAAGAAAGATTCAGAGAAACAATTGATTCTGGAATGGATATATTAAAAGGATATATAGAAGAATTAGAAATAAGTAATGAGAAAACTTTAAGTGGAGAAAAATCATTTAAATTGTATGACACTTATGGTTTCCCAGTAGAACTTACTGAGGAAATTTTACAGGAAAAAGGCTTAAATATTGATATTAAAGGCTTTAATACTGAAATGGAAAATCAAAGAAAAACAGCTAGAGCAGCTAGAGGCGATTCTAGCTACATGGGAAGTGATGATGGAATTTTAAATAAAATTCCACTTGAAGTTACAACAGAGTTTAAAGGCTATGAAACTTTAAGTTGTGAGGGCGAGGTTCTAGTAATAGCAAAAGGTGACGAATTCGTAAATACACTTGAAAAAAGTGATATGGGAATTATTGTTACTGACAAAACACCATTTTACGCTGAAATGGGAGGACAAATTGGAGATACTGGTGTAATTTATAGCAATAGCTTTAAGGCTAATGTGTATAATTGTAAGAAGAATATTGCAGGTAAGGTGCTTCATTTTGTAGAGGTAACAGAAGGAATTCTTAGTGTAAATGAAGCTGTTACTTTAGAAGTTAATAAAGCTAGAAGAGAAAATATTTGTAAAAACCATACAGCAACTCATATGCTTCATGAAGCATTAAAAGAAATTCTTGGAGAGCATGTTAACCAAGCAGGGTCTTATGTGGATGATGAAAGATTAAGATTTGACTTTACTCATTTTACAGCTCTTAGCGAAGTAGAAGTTAAAAGAATTGAAGATATGCTAAATGAAGAAATAATGAAAGTTTATATGGTAGATACAAATGTAATGACTATAGATGAAGCAAAAGCAAGTGGTGCAGTAGCATTATTTGATGAGAAATATAAAGAAGATGTAAGAGTTGTTTCAGTAGGTCAGTATAGCAAGGAACTTTGTGGAGGAACTCACGTTAAGAATTCAGGAGAAATTGGATTATTTAAAATTATAAGTGAAACTGGAGTAGCAGCAGGTATAAGAAGAATCGAGGCAATTACAGGACAAAAATCTGTAAATTATGTAGAAGAAAAGGATAATTTCTTAAAGGAAATTTCTTCTGTATTAAAATGCAGCGAAAAGGATATACTAAATAAGCTAAATGCAGTAGTTTCAACTTTAAAAGAGAAAGAAAAAGAAATTCAAGGGTTAAAAGAAAAATTAACTAGTGGTGTAGAAGATGACCTTTTAAAGAGTGCTGTAGATATTAAAGGAGTTAAAGCTATAATTGCTATTATAAAGGATGTAGAAGGCGATGCCCTAAGAAATCTTGGAGATAAGCTACGAGATAAACTTCAAGAAGGTGTGGTTGTTCTTGGAAGCATTAGTAGCGGAAAGGTTCAATTTATAGCTATGGCATCAAAGGATGCTGTGACTAAAGGAATCCATTGTGGAAAGATTATTAAGGAAGTTGCAACTATCGCTGGTGGCGGTGGTGGTGGAAGACCAGACATGGCACAGGCTGGAGGTAAGTTACCAGAAAAGCTTAAAGAGGCTATAGATAAGGCTTCTGCAGTAATAGAAACTTTGGTGAAATAGTATACTTTTTGAAAAAATTGATTTATAATATACCTATAATATATGCCTTTATCATTTAAAGATAAATTGAGAGGGTGATTATGGTGGATAAACAGCATACAGTTCAGTTTGATGTGATCAAAGATAAAAAAGATATGACAAAAATGATACTAACTGACGTATATAATGCCTTAAAAGAAAAAGGATATAATCCAGTAAACCAATTAGTTGGATATTTAATATCTGGCGACCCAACTTATATAACCAACTATAACGGAGCAAGAGCATTAGTTAGTAAGCTAGAAAGAGACGATATATTAGAAGAAGTTTTAAAAGCTTATCTAGAGATAAAATAAAAATGCCCGTAAGGGCATTTTTATTTGTAATTTACACATACTAAAAATGTAAAAGTTTAACACTTGATAAATAAAACTAAGGAGTTATATATGAGAGTACTTGGATTAGATATTGGCGATAGAACAATAGGAGTGGCTATAAGTGATCCTCTAGGATTTACTGCTCAAGGAATCACAACTATACGACGAAAAAAGATAGAATACGATATTGAAGAGCTACTTAAAATTTGCATGGAATACAATGTCGATACAATAATCTCAGGATTGCCTAAGAACATGAATGGAACATTAGGGCCACAAAGTGAAAAAGTTATGGAATTTTGCCAAGTGTTAAAGGAGCATATAGATGTTCCCATTAAGTATTGGGATGAAAGATTAACTACAGTAGCGGCCCATAAGGCAATGTTAGAATCAAATATGTCGAGAGATAAAAGAAAAAAAGTAGTGGATAAAATCGCTGCAACGTATATACTTCAGGGATATTTGGATAGTATATATTAGTAGATAGAAAAAATAACCACATATTAGGAGGACAAAAATGGATAATTTTTTAGAAAAAATTACATTAACTGATGAAGAAGGAAATGAAATTGAATTTGATGTAATAACGAAGTTAGATATAGAAGAGACAGAATACTTTATAGTAGTTCCTGCTGGAGAAGAGGAATTAGATGCAGTAGCATTAAAGGTTGTTGAAGATGAAGAGGGAAATGAAATCTTAGTTTCTGTAGATGATGAAGATGAGTTTAACATTGTGGCAGATGCCTATGAAACACTTTCAGAAGAAGGTCTTTTTGATTAATTTTTAATATGAGCTAAGATGTGACTTCATGATAAATAAATAAGAGAGGGTGTATTAATTTAGCTATGGTAAAGGATAAAATTGAAAATTTAAAGGAAATCCTTAAGGAAAAAGGATACAAATTGACACCTCAAAGAAGAGCCATACTTAATGGAATTATCAACAGTGAAGGTTGCCATCTTACTGCAGAGGAACTATATGATTTAGTAAAGGTTGATTGTCCTGAAATTGGATTAGCTACAGTTTATAGGACTGTTCAATTACTTGAGGAAATGGGAGTAGTTTGTAAACTTGATTTAGATGATGGTCGTAGCAGATATGAACTCTGCCAAGCGGATGATATACATCAGCATCATCACTTAATATGTAATGAATGCGGTAAGGTTATTGAAGTTCAAGGAGATTTATTACATGAAATTGAAGAAGTTATAGAAAAAAAGTATAAGTTTACAATTGAAAACCATAGTTTAAAGTTTTATGGTCTTTGTAATGAGTGTTCATAATTATATGATTAAATCAAAACAAGTTATAAGGAAAACTTAGATATATTATCAGGAGTATTTTTTACAAATAAGTGCACATAACAATTAATTACATTTTGAAAAGTAAATCTCTCACCTTTAGAAGGTGAGAGATAAATCTATTTCTAGAAGTAGTTTATGAAAGTGAGATTCCTCACTATGTGATAAGAAATATACTTCCTGTAACATAATAATATAATTTTTTAGCAAAGGAGGGGAGAACATTTGAAGAAAGAAAGAGAAAAAATTAAAATCATTCCACTTGGCGGCCTAAATGAAATAGGCAAAAATCTAACTGTTATCGAATACAAGAATGACATAATAGTTATAGATTGTGGGCTAAAATTTCCAGATGATGAGATGTTAGGAATAGATATAGTTATTCCGGATGTAACTTATCTTATAAAAAACAAAGATAAAGTTAAAGGGATTTTCCTAACTCATGGGCATGAAGACCATATAGGGGCACTGCCTTATGTTTTAAAGCAGATTAACATTCCTATCTATGGAACCAAGCTTACATTAGGAATTGTCCAAACTAAGCTTAAAGAACATGGGTTGTTAAGTACTGTAGAACTTGTGACAGTAAAACCGAAAGATATTATTAAGCTAGATAGTTCATCTGTAGAGTTTATTAGAACGAGCCATAGTATTGCAGATTCAGTAGCAATGGCAATACATACTCCTTCAGGAGTTTTACTTCATACAGGAGATTTTAAAATTGATTTTACTCCAATAGATGGTTGTGTAGCCGACTTAACTAGATTTGCTGAACTTGGTAAAAAAGGTGTTACAGTAATGCTTGCAGATAGCACTAATGTAGAGAGAACGGGATATACCATGTCAGAAAGCACAGTTGGAGAAACCTTTGAGAACATATTTCGTACTGCTAAGGGAAGAATAATTGTAGCAACCTTTGCATCAAATATTCACAGGGTGCAACAAATAATCACTGCTGCAAATAAATACGGAAGAAAAGTTGCTCTTTCTGGTAGAAGTATGGAAAATATTATTGCTGTTGCTATAGAGCTGGGATATATAAATATTGATGAAGAATCCTTGATAAATGTAGACTCCATAGGTAAATACCAGGACAATCAAATTGTTATAATAACTACTGGAAGTCAGGGAGAACCTATGGCAGCTTTATCTAGAATGGCAGCATCTGAACATAAAAAGGTAACCATTGCTCCAGGAGATATGGTAATTATCTCTGCAACACCTATACCGGGTAATGAAAAGTTTATTTCTAAGGTAATAAATCAACTGTTTAAAAAAGGTGCAGAAGTTATATACGAAGCGTTGGCAGACGTGCATGTATCAGGTCATGCTTGCCAGGAGGAATTGAAATTAATGCATACCTTAGTAAAACCTAAATTTTTTATTCCTGTTCATGGTGAGTATAGGCACTTAAAGCAACATGGTGAACTTGCTGCTAAGCTTGGAATGCCGGAAAAAAACATTTATTTGGGTGATAATGGAGATATTATTGAACTCACAAGAGATTCAATAAGAAAAGCTGGTTCAGTAATTTCGGGACAGGTATTTGTAGATGGACTTGGAGTTGGAGATGTAGGAAGCATTGTTCTTAGGGATAGAAAACATTTATCACAAGATGGTATATTAACAGTAGTTGTTACCATGGATAAAGAAAGTGGTAGTGTTATTGCAGGACCAGATATAATATCTAGAGGATTTGTATATGTGAGAGAATCCGAAGATTTAATGGAACAGGCAAGAGAACGTGTTAGAGAAGCACTTAAAGAGTGTGAGGAAAAACGTATTACAGATTGGCCAACTATAAAAACTAACATTAGAGATAGTTTAAGAGTTTATTTATATGAGAAAACTAAAAGACGTCCAATGATTTTACCGATCATTATGGAAGTTTAATATCAAATTTAAATCTAAAGCTACAATAATTTGAAGCTTAAGTGTAATCAGCTTCGGGTTATTGTAGCTTTGCTTTGTTAATAGACACCAATTAAGATGTTTTTTTCAATTTGTGGAAATTTCAATGATGTATTTTAACTAATTTTAAATAAAGTAGACCATAAGTGGAAAATTGTATTTCTATTAACAAATAACTATTGTCGCTATAACATTGACTTTTAGTAAGCATAATATTAGAATAAGTATAGTGATTTTTAAATTGGGTACAACCTTAGGTATCCAATTTTATTTTGCACTTAACTAGTTTTGCGTTTTAACTAGTAAGGGTAAACCCTTACTAGTTTGATTTTGCATTAGATTACACAAATCATGATAAACATTGGAGGAAGATTATGAATTTATATACAAGAGAAGATATAAGAAATATTGCGATTATTGCACACGTTGACCATGGTAAGACAACTTTAGTTGATGCACTTTTAAGACAAAGTAAGGTGTTTAGAGAAAATGAAAAAGTTCAAGAGAGAGTAATGGACTCTAATGACTTAGAAAGAGAAAGAGGTATTACAATACTTTCTAAGAACACAGCAGTAATGTATAATGATGTTAAGATTAACATTATAGATACTCCTGGACACGCTGACTTTGGTGGAGAAGTAGAGAGAGTTCTTAAAATGGTAGACAGTGTGCTTTTAGTTGTAGATGCTTATGAAGGGGCAATGCCTCAAACTAAGTTTGTTCTTAAGAAAGCACTAGAACTTAAGCTTAGACCAATGGTAGTTATTAATAAAATTGACAGAAAAGATGCAAGACCTGAGGGAGTTATTGACGAAGTGTTTGACTTATTCGTTGAATTAGGAGCTAATGATGAACAACTTGATTTCAAGATTATTTATGCTTCAGCTAGAGATGGTATTGCAAAAACTGAATTAGAAGAAGAATCAAATGATATGGTTCCACTATTCGAGGCGATTATAAATACTGTGAAACCACCAGTAGGATATATAGATGAGCCAATGCAATTACTTATAACATCAATTGATTACAATGAGTATGTTGGAAAAATTGGTATTGGTAAAATTGAAAGAGGAATCGTAAAGAGAAACCAAAACGTTGCACAAATTAAAAGAGATGGCACTATAAAAAATGTGAAAATTTCAAGTCTATTTGTATACAACGGCTTAAAAAGAGAAGAAACTGAAGAAGCTAAACTTGGAGATATAATAGCAATTTCTGGTATATCAGATATAAACATTGGTGAAACTATAGCAGATGCAGCGACACCAGAAGCACTTCCATTTGTAGATATTGACGAACCAACTTTAAGCATGAACTTTATTGTTAACAATTCACCTTTCGCAGGTCAAGATGGGGAGTTTGTTACATCAAGACATCTTAGAGATAGACTTATGAAAGAACTTGAAACTAACGTAAGTTTAAAAGTTGAAGAAACTGATTCTGCAGATTCCTTTAAGGTAAGTGGAAGAGGAGAGTTACATCTTTCTATATTAATAGAAACAATGAGAAGAGAAGGTTATGAATTCCAAGTTTCAAAACCTACAGTTATATACAAAGAGAAAGACGGACAATTGCTAGAGCCAATTGAAAATCTAACAATTGACGTTCCAGAAGAGTTTATGGGCGTAGTTATGGAAAAGTTAGGACCTAGAAAAGCAGAAATGGTTAACATGACTAGTGCTATAAACGGATATACAAGATTAGAATTTAAAATACCTTCTAGAGGATTAATTGGATTCAGAAGTGAGTTCATGACAGATACAAGAGGAAACGGAATAATGAATCATGTATTAGAGGGATATGAAAAGTTCAGAGGAGAAATTCCAGAGAGAAGTAGAGGATCACTTGTTGTTTTCGAAACTGGAGAATCTATAACTTATGGATTATTTAATGCACAAGAAAGAGGAAACTTATTTATAGGACCTGGAATACCTGTTTATCAAGGAATGATATGTGGAGAATGTTCTAGAGGTGACGATATAGAAGTTAACGTTTGTAAGAAGAAACATCTTTCAAACACAAGATCTTCTGGTGCAGATGATGCCCTTAAGTTAATACCTGTAAATATCATGTCATTAGAGCAGTGTTTAGAATTTGTTGCTTCAGATGAGCTTGTAGAAGTTACACCTAAAAATATTAGAATGAGAAAGAAAATTTTAGATCCAACTCTTAGAAAAAGAGCTTCTATAAAGAAAGCAAAATAATTTAATCATATTTTGTTAGGATAAACCTCCCATCAATAGTAGTTTATTAAAAGTAAGTTAGATGGGGGTATCCTTCTGTAAAGTAAACCTTCATGGAAGTAGAATTCCTTACAAAAAAGGTTAGATAAAATCAATTTGTTAATTAGTTAGTAAATAATATGGGGTGATTTTATGAAAAAACCAATAATTATAGTTTTAGTATTATTTTTAATTATTGGCATGGGGGGCATGCTTTACTATAAAACTTCCACATCTCATCCGTTTAAATCACAAGATGATATAGTTGTAGAAGTTAAAGAAGGATATACGTTTTACAATGTATTAGAGGAACTTAATAGCAAAGGTGTTATTAAAAATCCAACATTAATTAAGCTTTATGTAAAACTAAATAATATAAGTCCTAAAATTATACCTGGAGAATTTAATGTTTCTCCCAATCTAACTATTGAAGAGTTTGTGCAAATACTCGGAGATCCTAATTTAAGTGAGAAAAGTATTAATGTAACTATTCCTGAAGGGTATACTATTGAACAGATAGGAACTACTTTAGAGGAAAAGGGAATATTAAAAAAAGAAGAGTTTGTAAAAGCTTGTGAGGAATATTCATTGCCAGAGTATATTGATAATGAAGATCAAAAGAGATACAATTTAGAAGGATTTTTATTCCCAGATACTTATAAATTTAAAGAAGGTATCGCTGGTAAAGAAATTATAGATATTATGCACAATAGGTTTTTACAAGTTATCAGTGCCATAGAGAAAGAAAAAAACATAAAAATTGAGAAAGATAAACTAGAAGAAATAGCTATTAAGGCTTCTATAATAGAGAGAGAAGTTACCTTAAAAGAAGAAAAATTTTTAGTTTCATCAGTAATTGATAATAGAATTAAAATAGGAATGAAGCTTCAAATTGATGCAACAGTTCTATATGCTCAAGGAAAGCATAAGGAAGTATTACTTTATGAGGACTTAGAGATTGAGTCACCATACAATACATACTATGTTGAAGGGATGCCTATTGGAGCAATATGTAATCCTGGTAAAGATTCTATAGAAGCTGCAATTTTTCCTGAAAGCTCAGAATTTCTTTTTTATATAACAAAAGATAATACAAATCATGAGTTTTTTAAAACTTATGATGAATTTTTAAATTACAAAAATCAGTAATCACAATATAAAAAATAAGATAAATAATTTACTTTGTTTTTGTTGATTTTCAATAAAAACCACAAATTAATTTGTCTTAAATAATTTTTGAATTCATAATGGAGGATAATAAATGAGTGGAATTACACATGATTATATGGAAGAGTATTTAAGAAGCTTAATTCCAGATAGCATAGGAGTCTTAAAAGAACTTGAAGATTTTGCAACTGAAAATGCAGTGCCAATTGTACAAAAGGAAACTGCAAAATTTCTTCAGTTTATGGTTACCTTAAAGAAACCTAAAAAGATTTTGGAGTTAGGTACTGCCATAGGATATTCCTCCATTTTAATGAATTTAGCTTCTGGTGGAGTAAATAAAATTACTACCATTGAAAGAGATGAAAATATGATAAGTTTTGCAAAAGAAAACTTAAGAAAATATAATTTTGAAGACAACATAAGTATTCTTCAAGGCGATTGTTTAGAGATTTTAGAAAGCTTAGAAGAAAGTTATGATATGATATTTATGGATGCAGGTAAGGGACATTACAATCATTTTCTACCACATTGTCTAAGACTTTTAAGCCCAGAGGGGGTTATAGTTGCGGATAACGTATTATTTAGAGGAATGGTAGCATCAAAAGAACTAGTAAAGAGAAGAAAAATTACTATAGTAAAAAGAATGAAAAATTATTTAGATATAGTATCCAAGGATGAAAACTTAGTAACTACCATATTACCTATGGGGGATGGTATTGCGTTAACAGTGAGGAGGAACCAGAATGATAAAACCAGAATTATTAGCACCAGCAGGTAGTTTAGAAAAGCTCAAAACAGCTATAAACTTTGGTGCTGATGCTGTTTATTTAGGTGGAAATAAATTAAATCTAAGAGCCTTTGCTAATAACTTTACTAATGAAGAACTTAAAGAAGGCATAGAGTTTGCTCATTCAAGAGGAAAAAAGGTATATGTTACCCTAAATGTATTTCCTCATAATGAAGATTTAGAGGGATTAGAAGAGTATCTTATAGAACTCTATGAAATTGGAGCAGATGCTGTTATAGTTTCTGATCCTGGAATAATTATGACGGCTAGAGAAGTAGCTCCAAATCTGGAATTACATTTAAGTACTCAAGCAAACAGTGTAAACTGGAGAACTTGCGTATTTTGGCATAAAATGGGAGTAAAAAGAATAGTTTTAGCCAGAGAATTATCCTTAGAAGAAATAAAAGAAATTAGAGCGAAGGTACCAGATACATTAGAGCTAGAAGTATTTGTTCATGGTTCCATGTGCATGTCTTATTCTGGTCGTTGTTTGCTTTCAAATTATATGACTGGAAGAGATGCTAATAGAGGAGAATGTGCTCAACCTTGCAGATATAAATATCATTTAGTTGAGGAAAAGCGTGAGGGCGAATACTATCCAATAATGGAAGATGATAATGGTACTTATATAATGAATTCAAAGGATCTATGCATGATAGAGCATATCCCAGAACTTATGGATACGGGTGTGGTTTCTTTTAAAATTGAAGGCAGAATGAAAAGTGCTTATTATGTAGCTACTGTAGCTAAAGCATATAGAGAATCAATTGATGAGTATATGAAAAATCCGTCAGAATATAAGTTTAAACAAAAGTGGCTAGAAGACTTAGATAAGCCAAGCCATAGAAAGTATTACACTGGATTTTATTTTGATGAGGCAAATAAGCAAGTTCAGGAATCATCAGCCTATATAAGAAAATATGATATAGTGGGTGTAGTTAAGAATTTTGACACCTCAACTAATACTGCTACTATAGAACAAAGAAATAAAGTTTTTGATGGTGATATAGTTGAAGTTCTAAGACCTGTAGGTGATAATATTGAAGTAGCTTTAAAGAACATGAAGGATAGTAAAGGCCAAGAAATTCCTTCTGCACCAAGTGCTCAAATGTTATTTACCGTAACAGTTGATGAGGAATTACGAGAAAATGATATTTTGATTAAGGCCAAGGAGGATAAATAATGAAACGTCCAGTTTTAATAGGCATTACCGGTGGGACTGGTTCTGGAAAAAGCACTATTGCTAGGGAAATATATAGAAACTTTAGTGAAAACTGTATTGCTATGATTGAACAAGACTCATATTACAAGGATCAAAGTTATTTATCTCCCGAAGAGAGAACAAAAACCAATTATGATCATCCAGATGCTTTTGATACTTCATTACTTGTAGAACAGCTAAATCATTTAATTCAAGGTAAATCAATATATAAGCCTATTTATGATTTCGAAATTCATAACAGAAAGAGTGAAACTGTTTTAGTAGAACCAAGAGAAATTATTATCGTAGAGGGAATTTTAGTTCTTCAAGAAAAAGAGCTCAGAGACATGTTAGATATTAAAATCTATGTGGATACTGATGCTGATGTAAGATTTATAAGAAGATTAGTAAGAGATATGAATGAAAGAGGAAGAACTAGTGATTCAGTTATAACTCAATACCTTACGGTGGTTAAACCGATGCATGAACAATTTACTGAAAACACAAAAAGATATGCAGATATAATAATACCAGAGGGTGGACATAATAAAGTTGCTATTGATATCATAACAGCAAACATTAAGCAAATACTTCAAGGTGAATAAAATAATGGAATATAATGCCTCACTTTAGTCAAAGATTACACTAGAGTGAGGTGTTTTTTTATGGGTTTTAATCTGAGAGGCAATAAACGCGGAATAATTAATAGAACATATTGTGTAGCTATGATTTTAACAGTTATTTTTCTTATATTAATAACAAGACTTGGGTATGTTCAGTTATATAATAAAAGCAGTCTTGAAACAATGGCTAACAGACAATATTATTACGAAGAAAGTATAAAAAATATGCCCTTCAAACTTTTGGATAGAAAGGGTGAAGATTTATACAATTATGAGAAAAAATATTATGCAGTAATAGATGTAAATAGTTTCATATCAATGAATAACGAAGAAAATCTAAAAGATATGCAATTATTAACCTATATTCTTCGCAGTTATAATAAAGACTATGACTTAACCCTAATAAGATATTCACAGAATGAAAAAAAGTATTATCCTATAGATCAAACAACTTATGAGAAATTAAAAGAAGTTAAAAATATTAAGGGCTTTTTTATATATGAAAGTGACGAAGCAGATAAGACAATTAATTCAAATATAAGAAATATACTATCCCGTGGTGTAAAAAATTCAGATAGCTCAAAGCTTAAGGATGAAGGAACTTTAGAAAGAGAAATATATGAATATGTAAAAGATAACAAATATGAAAAAATAAGATTTGAGAAGGATGTTAGTGGAAATATAATTGACGAAGAGGTTATAAAGAATAAAGAAAATGTTAATGTTAAGTTAACTATAGATAAGGAAATCCAAGAACTTTCGGAAAAAGTTCTCAGAAAGGAAGAATATAAAGATTGTGAACAAATTGGAATAGTGATGATGGAAGCCGAAAGTGGCAGAATTCTATCAATGGCTCTTAAGGATGATTACGGAAATAACGTTAATATCGGAGTTCCTAGTGAAACCGGATTTTATGTAGGATCTATTTTTAAAACACTAGTGTATGAAGCTGCTTTAGATGAAAATATTGTAGATACTAAAGAAACCTTTAAAATTATCAATGGATTATTTCCTAAAAGTAAAGAAAAAATGCAAAGTTATAATATTGACGAAGCATTTATAAGCTCTTCTAATAATACTTTTGCGCAAATTGGATGGAGAGTTGGACTAGAAAATATATTTAAATATTCAAAAGCACAAGGAATTTTTTCTAAAGTTTTAAACCTCCAAGATGAAAAAGCTGGAAAGATTGAAGGAATAGATACAAAAAACAGCAGCGAAATAATAACTAATACTTCTATAGGGCAAACAGTAAGAGCAACACCTCTTGAAGCGTTAACTATCCCAAACACAGTAGTTAATAATGGTACTTATGTAAAACCTAGAATTATGGATAGCATTGTAAAGGAAGATGGAACTTTAATTAAGGAATATGAGAATGAAAGTGAAAAAGTACTTTATAAAAGTACAGCAGCAACTTTGAAAAATGCTATGATAGAGGTAGTTAATAATGAATTAGGTACAGGGAAAAAAGCAAAAATAGAAGGTGTAGAAGTAGGCGGTAAAACAGGAACTACTGAGTACTGGATTAAAGATAAGGACAATAAAGATATTGAGTGCTCTGATGGTTGGTTTGCTGGTTTCTTTAAGTATAACAATAAATATTATTCTATGGTGGTATTTATCCCAGAGATCTTAGAAAAAGATGCTGGTGGAGGTACTGCAGCCTATGTTTTTAAAGATATAGTAGAAGGGATCATAGAGAATAAGTATTTAAAGTAACTAAATAATTGGCACCTTTATTTTTGTAGTGTAATATATTTATTTAATCTAAAATATATTATATTGGAAAGTTAATAATTACTGGAATTATTAACTCAAAAAAAGATAAGGGTGTCTTATTTATATTTGTTAATATAATGATTATAAAGTAAATTCATGACACATTATGAAGAGAATTTTTATGGAAAATAATTTATAGTACATGCACTTTTTTAATTTCCAATCATATTATATTAATAAGCACTTTTAGGGGGAACATCTATGTTTTTCTTTAGTTGGTTGTTAAATGTGATTGGACAATTTACACTACTAACGGGATATGTTTCGGGCAATAGTTCATTTCCACAACCATTAACAGAGGAAGAAGAAAGAGTATACTTAAGCAAATTTAAGGAAGGAGATCTTAAATCTAAGAATGTCTTAGTGGAGAGAAACTTAAGATTAGTAGCACATATAGTGAAAAAATACTCTTTTCCAGGTAAAGAAGTTGATGATTTGATTTCTATTGGCACTGTAGGCTTAATCAAAGCTATCGATTCTTTTGATAGTTCCAAGGGAACTAGGCTTGCGACGTATGCAGCAAGATGTATTGAAAATGAAATATTAATGTTGATACGAAACAACAAAAAAACTAAGGGAGAAGTTTATTTACAAGACCCAATTGGCATAGACAAAGAGGGTAATGAGATATCCCTTATGGATATTTTAAGTAGCGACAGAGATTCTGTTGTAGAAATAGTTGAGAATAAGATTCAGGTTAGGAAACTTTATAGTAAAATAAATACAGTGCTTCAAGACAGGGAAAAGGTTATAATTGAAATGAGATATGGTTTAATTGATGGTAATGCAAAAACTCAAAGGGAGATTGCAAAGATATTAGGCATATCTAGGTCTTACGTGTCAAGAATCGAGAAACGAGCATTGAAAAAACTTTTCAAGGAGCTAAGTAATAATTCTAGCTACCCACCTTGCTAAAACTCTATAAGGTCGCTACAATTAATATATTACTACAAATAATTTAACATTTAAAATGAAGGAGGTGATATAATGAGATATAGTGGATTACTTGGAAAATCCATCAAATACTCTATATCACCTCTTATTCATAATGAATATTATGAAAAGCATAACCTGAATCTAGAATATAGGATATTTGACATAGAGAAAAATCAAATTGAAGGTTTTATTTGTAGTCTTGAAAAGAATAACATAGTAGGTCTAAATGTTACGATACCCTATAAAGAATATATAATCACCTATTTAGATGACTTAGATTTTACTGCGAAATCTATTGGAGCTGTAAATACAATAGCAATAAAAGATAACAAGCTTATCGGATATAACACTGATTATTATGGATTTCTAAAGACTTTAGAAGATATTAATTTTGATATTAAGGGAAGTAGAGCCTTAATTCTTGGGGGGGGAGGAGCTGCTAAAGCTGTGCTTTACGCCCTTCATAACAGTGGAGCCGCAACCTTAGATTTAGTGGTTAGGAATAAAGAGACTATGTGGGAACATAGAGATCTAATTAGTAATACATGGAGCTTTCAGAAAGATTTCCAATTGGAGGAATATGATATAGTAATAAATTGTACGCCAATTGGAGGAGCTAATTATATAGAAGATAATCCAATTAGAATAATTAGTGCTAAGAAAAATACTTTATTTTATGACTTAAATTATGTGCCAGAAAGGTCCATATTTCTACAGAGGGGAGAAGAACTTGGATGTAGAATTATTAATGGTAAGGACATGCTTTTTAATCAAGCATATAAAGCTATTAAAATTTGGCACGAAAACATTGAAGAGGAATTATAAAGGAGGTTCAATTTTGCTATTACAAGAATTATTAGAAATAACAATGAAAGAAAATGCATCAGACTTACACTTAACTGTAGGCGCACCTCCAACATTGAGGGTTAACGGCCATTTAGCTCCAATAAGTATGGATAAACTTTTACCTGGAGACACTGAAAAATATGCAAAAGAGATTTTAGGGGAGAATTATGAGGAATATCTGTCCATTGGAGAAATGGATACCTCCTATTCAATTTCAGGTTTAGGAAGGTTTAGAGTTAATGTATATAAGCAAAGAGGTGGAGATGCTATAGCTCTTAGAGTAGTAGCTCTTAAAGTGCCGACTCTAAAGGAATTAGATTTTCCAGCTTCACTGAAGGAAATTACTAACAAACAAAGGGGACTAGTACTCGTAACAGGACCTACAGGTAGTGGAAAGAGTACTA
Source organism: Clostridium sp. (assembly GCF_036642255.1). GTDB lineage: Bacteria > Bacillota > Clostridia > Clostridiales > Clostridiaceae > Clostridium_J. The sequence continues at coordinate 123,736 of NZ_JAVWDJ010000010.1, forward strand.
CCTTAGCGGCTATGATTAATGAAATAAACACTAACAGAAGTGCACATGTTATTACTTTAGAGGATCCAATTGAGTATTTACATAAGCATAATAAATCCATCGTTAATCAAAGGGAAATAGGCAAGGATAGTAAAAGTTATCAAAATGCCTTAAGAGCCATATTAAGAGAAGACCCTGATGTTATACTAGTTGGAGAGATGAGAGATTTAGAAACTATTTCTATTGCCATTACTGCAGCAGAAACTGGTCATTTAGTTTTATCTACACTTCATACTATTGGAGCAGCTAAAACTATAGATAGAATAGTAGATGTATTTCCACCATATCAACAGCAACAAATAAAAATACAGCTGGCAGCAGTTCTTCAAGGAATTGTTTCTCAGCAGTTACTACCTAAGGTTAATGATGATGGAAGAGTAGCAGCACTAGAAATTATGACCATAACTCCTGCTATTCAGAATCTCATAAGAGAGGGAAAAACACATCAAATAGAATCAGCAGTACAAACAGGTGGAAAATATGGCATGAAGACAATGGATATGGCTATAACAGACCTCTATAAAAAAGGAGAAATTTCTAAAGACACTGCATTCACTTATTCTGTTGATAAAGAAATTTTAAGCAGAATGATTCAGTTTTAATTAAATAAAAATCACTATATATTGGTAAAAGCGACTTTGTCGCTTTTTTGAAGCTGAATAGGTTGTTTATATGTCATGAATATCTGTGAAATGATAAAAATTATTTCCCAGTAAAGTTTTTATTATTGCATTTTTTTTAACAAGGTTTTATACTTAAATAAAAAGAATATATTTTTAAATTTCCTCTATATAATAATAAAATTTTCACAAACATGAAATTTTTATTATTTGTTTATATAAAATAAGTATCAAAATTATTTGTTTCAACAACTTTGAGGGTAAATATAATATGGTAAAGGTTATTTTACATAGAATTACTTTAATATTACATATGGTAAGAGTTTTAACTTTTCAAATGTCGCTAAATGAAATGAATTCAAGGTTTTTATTTAATTTTACATAAACAAAAAAGGAACTGGTAAAAGTTTCATCGAGATTTTATAAATATTTCTTTAAAAAATCAGAAAATTTGGAGGAAATTTGAATTTTTTGTTGAATATATTCTTTTGAGACATCTCTCAAAGGAGGAACAGTTTAAATGAGCAATTATGTTGTTGGGATTGATATTAGCTCATCTAAGGTATGTGGTGTTGTTGGAAAAGTAGATAATGATAATAAAGTTCAAATTTTAGGAATTACTACTTCTAAGTGTAATGGTGTTAAAGGTGGTATAGTAATAGATGTGAATTCAACTTCTTATGCTATAACAGAAGTCTTAAAAAGCTTAGAGAATATAGTGGACATGCCTATTAAAGATGCTTTTATATCTATACCAATTTCACTATGTGAATTGACAAAAAATAGAAGAGCTGTTTCTGTATCTTCACCAAATGGAGAAATTCAAATTTCAGATGTAAGAAATGTATACGAAGCTGTAAAATTAATGGAAATAGAAGACGACAAAGAAGTTGTCTCTGTACAACCTGAGATGTTTATCGTGGATGGGATGAGCAACATAACTAATCCAATAGGTATTAAGGGAGAAGAGTTGTTAGTAGAAGCCCAGGTGGTAATTGCCTCATCGGCTATGATTGAAGGTTATAAAAAAGCTGTAAAAAAAGCAGGGATTGAAGTAAACGGCATAGTAGTTAATTCACTAGGTATATATAAGGATATTCTTGAAGAAGACGAAATAGATAGTGGCGTAGCCCTTATTGATGTAGGAACTGAGGTTGTTGAAGTTTCTGTTTATAAAAACAACAGAATTTTAAATGTGTTTTCTATAGCTTTAGGCGGAGAAACTATAACCAATGATATTTCAATTTGCCTAAGGGTGCCTAGAGAGGACGCAGAGAACCTAAAAATAAAATGTAGTAATTTAATAAAAGACAAATCTATGGAAAGCTATAGAATCAAAATTAATTCTACAGTCGGTAACGGCTTAATAGATATTAACTATGATACTTTAGTTGAAATTATAGGTGAGAGAGTAAAAGAATTATTAAATATTATAAAAAGAAAACTAGTAGAAGATGGTAACTATAAGGATATAAATTCTTTCGTTATTGTAGGTGGGGGAGTAGCCTTATTTAGGGATATTAATGTAGTTGCAACAGAAATTTTTGAGAAACCAACTAGAGTTGGATCCCCGTCTTATGTGGGTGCAGCTAATCCTATTTACTCTACTGCAACTGGGATAATTAAAGAAGTTATACTTATGAATGAAATTAGCAATGAGATAATGAGTACCGAAATTAATAATTCAATGATAAATAAAACACAAAGAAACAAGGATAAAATGACATTTTCAACTAAAATAAAACAGTTTTTAGCAGAATTGTTCTAATGAGGAGGTAGTACTGTGATAGATTTTGATTTTCAAGATAAAGACTTATGTAAAATTAAAGTTATTGGTTGTGGTGGCGGTGGAAACAACGCTGTAAATAGAATGATTGAAGAAGGATTAAAAAATGTTGAGTTTATTGGTATAAATACTGATAAACAGGCTTTAGCTATTTCTAAAGCTGCATTAAAAATCCAATTAGGTGACAAACTTACTAGAGGTTTAGGTGCAGGAGCAAATCCTGAGATTGGAAGAAAAGCGGCTGAAGAGAGCAAGGAAGAAATAGTGCAAGCTCTTAAGGGCTCAGATATGGTGTTTATTACCGCTGGTATGGGTGGTGGAACAGGTACTGGAGCTGCTCCAGTAGTTGCAGAGATAGCTAAATCTATGGGAATATTAACTGTTGGAGTTGTAACAAAGCCTTTTCCATTCGAAGGCAGAAAAAGAATGATTCATGCAGAAACTGGTATTAAAGCCCTTAAAGAATCCGTAGATACTTTAGTAACTATACCAAATGAAAGGTTATTATCAATAGTGGATAAGAAGACTACATTAGTAGACTCCTTTAAAAAAGCAGATGATGTTTTAAAACAAGGTGTTCAAGGTATTTCTGATCTTATTACTATTCCAGGATTAATTAATCTTGACTTTGCGGATATTAGCACAATTATGTTAGACAAAGGACTTGCGCATATGGGTGTAGGTACTGGAAAAGGTGATAACAGAGCTCAAGAGGCTGCAAAGCAAGCTATTGCAAGTCCATTACTTGAAACTTCAATTATTGGAGCTACTGGAGTGTTATTAAACGTCACTGGTGGATCCGATCTTTCATTATTAGAAATCAGTGATGCTGCTCAAATAGTACAAGAAGCTGCAGATCCAGATGCAAACATAATTTTTGGAGCAGTTATTGATGAAAGTTTAAAGGATGAAATTAGAATTACTGTAATTGCTACAGGCTTTGAGTGTGATAAGGCTGCTAAAGAACCTACGAAAGTAGAATTACCAAGAAGAGAAGTAATCCATAATGAGGTAGCTGCAACAAAAGAGCCGGAGCAGGTTAAGCAAGAAGAGGACTTTTCGGTTCCAACTTGGCTTAGAAAAAATATGAGATAGTATAATAGAATTAAAGCACTAATATGATTCATAAAGTTTTTCAAAGTTAAATAGTTTTTAATGTGAGTATTAAAATAAAAACAGTTATAAGTTTTCAAACTTATAACTGTTTTTTTGTAGAATTTAATTTGTTCCATTAAAACCCATAAAATTTGCATTGATTTAACAGTGCTGTCAGTGACTTTTATACAGGTTTATTTTGTAGAATGAAATTGTCTCCTGCTAAGAAAAAAGATTATGGGACATAAAAATATTTAAGAAATAAATCGTAAAATGACGTAAAATTTAATGAATAAAATTGAATTTTACAATATGATTTTACAAATTTTACTAAATTTAACAGTTATAATATAGTAAAGGAGGAGTAAGTATGGTTATATATTTAGATGCATTATTATTCCAGAACTTTATTGTAAACATATTTTTATTAACCATAACTCTACAAACCATAAAAAAGAGAGTAAGTATTATTAGGTTATCCATAGGTGCCCTTGTTGGTAGTCTCTATGTAATTCCAATGTTATCACCTAAATATGCTTATTTAGCTACTACTCCTTTTAAGTTAATTGTGGCACTAGTTATGGTGTTTATAGCTGTAAATCAAAAAAATATAATGTTTTTGTTAAAAAGCACTTTGATTTTAATTTTTTACACTATGTTGTTAGGAGGATTAGCTTTTTATAGTGCATTAAGTGAAAGTCCAAATTTAACACCAAATACTACAATATATAGTTTCTCATCTAAAAATACATATATAAGTATTATGATAATCTATATAGTTATTCAAAGAATGGTTAATTACACAAGGGATCGAAAAAAGCTTCATAGTTTTATTTATGATATTGAAATTTACACTAAGGAAGTAAAAACTTCACTTAAAGCCTTTTTAGATACTGGTAATGAATTAAGGGAACCAGCAACAAATTTACCAGTAATAATTGTTGAAATGGAATATTTCCATAAGATTAACTTAGAGGGATATTCTATATATCATATACCATATTCAGTAGTTAGTGGGCAGCAGGGGAAATTAATAGGTATAAAGCCAGATAATGTAAAGATTACTATAAATGATATAACCAGAGAAGAAAGTGCTATAATCGCATTTTGTGATAAGAAATTGAGTAAGTATAACGATTATAATGGGCTCTTACCAAGAGGAATATTAGAATAGTGGGGGGATTGTGATGATTATGAGAAAAATAAGAGAAATCATAGAAAAAGCTATTAATTTATTAAAAGCCATTCCTAGTCATATAAGTAAGGTTTTAAGTAAATTTAAAATTTTTGCTGGAAACATTTATTATATTGGTGGAAATGATGCCTTGCCCCCACCTCTTTCAAAAGAAGAAGAGGACAAGCTGGTTCAGGATTTAGTACTAGGGGATGAAAGTATTAGGGCTACACTTATTGAGAGAAATCTAAGATTAGTTGTATATATAGCTCGTAAGTTTGAAAATACAGGAGTCAATGTAGAGGATCTAATTTCTGTCGGAACTATTGGACTTATAAAGGCAGTAAATACCTTTGATCCTGAAAAGAAAATAAAGCTTGCAACCTATGCTTCCAGATGTATTGAAAATGAAATTTTAATGTATCTAAGAAGAAATAGTAAAACAAAGACGGAGATATCTTTTTATGAACCATTGAACATTGATTGGGATGGAAATGAGTTGCTATTATCTGATATCTTAGGTACAGATAGTGATGTGGTTTACAATTTAATTGAGGATGAAGTAGACAAGCAACTTCTAGTAATTGCTATGAGCAGATTAAATGATAGAGAAAAAGAAATTGTACAGTTAAGATTTGGGTTAAATGGCTTTCAAGAAAAAACTCAAAAGGAAGTAGCTGACATGCTTGGTATATCTCAATCCTATATATCTAGATTAGAAAAAAGAATAATTAAAAGGTTGAAGAAAGAAATTAATAAAATGTTGTAAGGTTGTCTTTAGTATAAAAGTTTTTACATCAGGAGATAATTAAAATGCAATTACTCTGAAGGGAATGAAGACCTTATGATGATAAACAAAGTAGAAATCTGTGGTGTAAACACATCTAAGCTACCAGTTTTAAAAGAAAAAGAAATGAGAGAGCTGCTACTTAAAATGAAAGAAGGGGATTATACCTGTAGGGAACAATTCATAAGGGGCAACCTTAGGTTAGTATTGAGCGTAATTCAAAGATTCAATAATAGGGGAGAGAATGTAGATGACTTATTTCAAGTTGGATGCATTGGACTTATTAAGGCTATTGATAACTTTGATTTAGGGCAAAATGTTAAGTTTTCAACTTATGCTGTACCAATGATTATAGGTGAAATCCGAAGATATTTAAGAGATAATAACTCCATCAGAGTTAGTAGATCTTTAAGAGATATTGCTTATAAAGCGCTACAAGTAAGAGACAGATTAGTAAACAAGGATAATAAAGAACCTACAGTATCCCAAATTGCTAATGAACTTCAGATATCTCGTGAAGAAGTAGTTTTTGCTTTAGATGCAATTCAAGATCCAGTATCTTTATTTGAACCTATATACCATGATGGTGGAGATGCAATTTATGTAATGGATCAAATAAGTGATAATAAAAATTTAGATGATAGTTGGCTTGAAAATATATCAATTAAAGAAGCAATGAAAAAATTAAGTGACAGAGAAAAACTTATTTTAAACTTACGGTTCTTTGATGGAAGGACTCAAATGGAAGTAGCAGATGAAATTGGAATATCTCAAGCACAAGTTTCTAGATTAGAAAAAACAGCTTTAAAGCACATGCGAAAATATGTTTAATGACAATTGAAAGGGGAAATCTTTCATTCTTTATGAAAGAAGCTACATAGGGTTTCTGAAGTTATTAAACTAAACTAATTTGCTAATTATTTAAAGAGCCTGCGGGCTCTTTTTTAGTTCTAAATTCTTTGATTTAGTCATATAAGTTGAATATATTATACATTATGATGAATTAAATATAAGGTGGAGGGGTAAAATGGAAAGCACAATGTTTGCAATTAATAGTTTAAGAGTTATGGAGATAATCGATATTAATACAGGAAGTAAATTAGGCTATATAAAAGACTTTAAGATAAATTGTGAATCTTATAAGGTAGAAGCAATAATATTACCAACAGAAAAAACAGGATGGTTTTCAAAAAATGAGGATATGGAAATACCGTGGGAAAAAATTAAAAAGATTGGTGTAGATGTTATCTTAATTGATGGTGAAGGTATTATAGAATCATAATAAGATTAAATTTGTGCTCTTTCTTTCAAGTAGTTGATTTTACTTTTAGTTATTTATATACTAAGTTTATAATTTATGTGTATAATTAAAGTAAAATAATTAAAAAGGGTGTGAACATCGTTGAAGTGTCCATATTGTAATGGAGAAGAAAGTAAAGTAGTTGATTCCAGATCTATAGAAGACAATATTGCTATTAGAAGAAGAAGAGAATGTCTTAGTTGTAATAGAAGATACACTACTTATGAAAAGATAGAGGATATATCCATTTTTATTATTAAAAGAGATTTAACTCGAGAGTTATTTAATAGAGACAAGGTAATAAGTGGTATTATGAGGGCTTGTGAAAAAAGGCCAGTAACTCGTGCTAAGATTGAAGAAATAGTAGAAAGTATTGAAAAAACTCTTAATAATAACATGATTACGGAAGTTAGTTCGGAAAAGGTTGGAGAAATGATTCTAGAAAAATTAAAGGCTGTGGATGAAGTGGCATATGTAAGATTTGCTTCAGTGTATAGAAAATTTGATGATATCAATAGCTTCATGGAAGAAATAAAAAGATTAATTAAAGAGAAGTAAAATGTTTATACATTTTACTTGTTTTTTTATATTTATAATTAAAATCTACTTGGATATTAGTTATTATTAAAGGATAATGTATTTAATTATAGGTGATATTGGTAAATTATTAAAGACTATGACTTGTAAATTTATGTTAAATAAAGGTTAAAACTATACTAGAGAGTGGATTATAAAAGGATTCTATTGTATGATTGAATTGAAAAGTGGAGGGTATGTATGAAAAAAAAGTCAATTGAAGATTATAAGTATATAAGTTATGAATGTGGAGATGACATTGAAGTTGTGTTTTTTACTGCTGAAAATGGATTAACTTTTAATAGAAGGACAGAAAAAGGACAAGAAAATTTAAATAAAATAAAGAAGTGGTTTAATGTAGAAAAGATTGTCTATTTAAATCAAATCCACAGTGCCATTGTTCATATTTTCGAAAATAATAAAGAAGTAATAAACAGCGAAGGTGATGGAATTATAACTAGTAACACAAATACTGCTATTGGAGTGTTTACTGCAGATTGTGTACCTGTAATTTTAGTGGATAAAGCAAAAAGAATTATTTCTGCAGTGCACAGTGGGTGGAGAGGTACTTATGATAATATTGTTGGCAAAACAGTTAATATGATGAAGGAAACTTATAATTGTAATCCAGAGGAAATGAAAATATATATAGGGCCTCATAATAGGGAATGTTGTTATGAAGTTAGCGAAGAGCTTATCCATAAATTTAACACTAATCCCCTATTCAAAGGAAAAATAAGTCAGGGAAGAATGTTAAGTTTGGAAAAGTGTATTAAAATAGAACTTTTAAATGAAAACGTAAAGGAAGAAAATATAAATTTCACAAGGCAGTGTACATTTTGTAGCAAGGATTTAACTTTCTTCTCCTATAGAAGAGAAGAGGAAAAAGAAGGAAGAATGTATTCCTTTGTATATATGAAATAACACATATTGAAAAAATAATTTTCAACTATATAAGTTTATAATGCGTATATAGATAAAGATCGTATGATAGAAGCATTAGAGTAAATTTACCGAGTGATTTTTGAAGTGTATTGGTATTTTTACTATTTATTTTAGAGTCAATGGAGGAATTATAATGAGCGAAAAAAAAATTTTAGTAGTAGATGATGAGGAGCATATTCAAGAGTTAATTAAATTTAATCTAGAAAAAAATAACTACGAGGTTATTACTGCTGATAATGGCAAAGATGCCTTTGAAATAGCAAAAGAACAACAACCTGATTTAGTTCTTTTAGATTTAATGATTCCTGGTATGGATGGATTAGAGGTTTGTAAAGCAATCAGAAGAGAAACTGCTATTTCTAATATGCCAATAATTATGATTACGGCAAGAGGCGAAGAACTTGATAAAATTTTAGGATTGGAATTAGGTGCTGATGATTATATTACTAAGCCTTTTTCAGTGAGGGAATTACTTGCAAGGGTAAAAGCCATTCTTAGAAGAACCACTGTAAAATATGAGGAGAATGACTATAAGTTTGGTGATATAGCTATAGATTTTCGTAAGCATGAAATTAAAAAGGATGGAGAAAAGATTGAGCTTACTCTTAAGGAATTTGAACTTCTTGAAATACTAATAAAAAATAAGGGAAGAGTGATGACAAGAGATTTTCTTCTAGATAAAATTTGGGGCTATGAATATGTTGGAGAAACAAGAACAGTTGATGTGCATGTTAGACACCTTAGACAAAAAATTGAAAGTGATGATAAAAATCCTATCTATATCCAAACTATAAGAGGTATTGGATATAAATTTAATAATGGAGATGATCATGAGGAATAGAATTAAGGCTAGTATGAAGAGAAAGTTAATGCTCTATATTTTAGGAGCATTAATTTTTATATTTTTATTTATAACCTTATTGTTTTATGGAATAAATAGCTATCAAAATGAGGTTAACGCAAAGACTAACTTAAGGATTTACAATGAATTCTTAAAAAATACCGTTAAAAATGATAAAGAACATACTTATGACCTGATTGAAACGATGAAAGAGGAAGAAATAAGAGTTACTTTAATCGATAAGTATGGAGAGGTAGCTTTTGATACAGCTTTTTCTAGCGAAGATTTAGATAATCATAATGACAGGGAAGAAGTAATTATAGCAAAAGAACAAGGAGAGGGATACAGCATTAGATATAGCAAAGATAGTAAAGCTAATGCAATTTACTATGCAAGTATTCTTGATGATGGAACTATAATTAGAACTTCTAAAACATTAATGGATGTACATAGATTAAGTGGTCCTTATATTGTGTATTATTTAATCGCTATTTTATCTATATTATTAATATCATTGTGGCTTTCCGTTAAACTTTCTTATATTATTGTTAAACCTATTATGGATTTAGACACTATGACCTCAATGATTGCAAAAGGTGAACTAAATAGAAGGGTTATTGTGAACTCTCAGGACGAACTGGGGCAACTTGGAATGAACTTTAATTATATGGCCGATAAGCTAGAGAATACTTTAAATGAAGTTAAAGAAAAGCAGAATAGACTAACAGCTATACTTCAAAGTATGGAGAATGGAGTAGTTGCTATTGATAATAATAATAAAATAATTATTATTAACAATTACGCAAAAAACATATTTAATATTGAAGAAGATGTTGTTGGGAAAAACATATCCAAAGTATCAACAGATTTTGATTTGGCAAGTATTTTTTCTGGGATAGATGCAGAATTCACAGAAATAAGAATCTCTAGACCACATTTAAAGGAGCTTAGAGTTAGGACGGCAGATATCATTAATAGAAGTCAACATATTGGGGCTGTAGCAGTGATTCAGGATATTACTGAAATTAAGAAATTAGAAAATGTGAGAACTGAATTCGTAGCAAATGTGACTCACGAGCTTAAAACTCCTCTGACTTCAATTAAGGGTTTTGCAGAAACCTTAAGATATGTAGATGACGTGGAAACTAGAGATAAGTTTTTAAATATTATCAATGATGAAGCAGAAAGACTTACTAGGTTAATTTCAGATATATTATTGTTATCAGATATTGAGCAACATAGAGAAAATAAAAAAGAAAAAGTGGATGTAAATAAGTCAATATGTGATGTTTATAATTTAATTAAAAATACAGCGGATAAAAAAAATATTACACTATCTATTGTTGGAGACGATGTACCACATTTAATTGGAGATAAGGATAGATTTAAGCAAATGTTAATAAATCTAGTGGATAATGGAGTAAAATACTGTGAACCAGGTGATAGTGTTATTCTTTCTAAGAAAGCTGAAAAAAAGCATTGTGTAATTACTATAGAAGATACTGGCAATGGAATTCCAGAGGAATACATACCAAGATTATTTGAAAGATTTTATAGAGTTGATAAGGCTAGGTCTAGAGCTAAAGGGGGAACAGGACTAGGATTAGCTATAGTCAAGCATATTGTATTAAGTTTTAAAGGAACAATTGCTGTTGAAAGCAAAGTTGGAATTGGAACGAAGTTCATTATTAAAATTCCATATGTTTAATGGGGATAAAAACAAAGCAGTGAAAGCTATATATTAACAATTTTAAAGCACTATGGCCAAAGATAATTTTAGTATTGGCTATAGTGTTGTTTTATTTAAGTAAAGTTATTATGATAGCGTTAAGTTGTATATGAGAGTATTTTTCAAAAATAAAAATACTTTCATATACAACGAAAGTTAGGAAGCCTGATAAACAATTAAATTTATTTGTAATTTGTTAAAAATAGTTAACAAGGATTTTTCATAACTTAACTAAGACATAATCAAGGCTTAAATTAATCATACTAAAATAGTATTGTAAGGAAAATATGAAAACAAATTAAGTTAATATAAATTGGAGGGATTTTTTAATGAAGAAAAAAAGTTTAAAACTTATGGTATCAGCATTAGCGATTACTATGATGGCAGGAGTTTTTGTAGGTTGTGGGAATAAAGATGGTGGAGAAACTAACAATACAGGTAATAATGCAGCACAAACAGAAAAATTATCAGGAACCATTCAAGCTGATGGATCCTCTACTGTAGGGCCAATAACAGAAGCAATGGCAGAAGAGTTTAATAAAGAGAACCCTGAGGTGCAAATACCAGTTGCAATTTCAGGAACAGGTGGTGGGT
>NZ_JAVWDJ010000011.1:0-128050 GCF_036642255.1 Clostridium sp.
TTAAAAGATAAAAATTATGATTTAGTTTTAAATGATATAAAAGAAGTTGTAGAAACTGCTAAAGGAAAGGCAATTGTAAAAGTTATACTTGAAACTTGTTTATTGAACCAAGAAGAGAAAGTAAAAGCTTGCCAATTGGCTCAAGAAGCTGGAGCAGATTTTGTTAAAACCTCAACTGGTTTTAGCACAGGTGGAGCTACTGTTGAAGATATAAAACTTATGAGAGAAACTGTAGGTCCTAATATGGGTGTAAAAGCTTCCGGTGCTGTTAGAACAAAAGAAGATGCACTTGCAGTTATTGAAGCTGGTGCAAATAGAATCGGCGCTAGTTCTTCTATTGCTATAGTTGAAGGATTAAATAACACTAGTTCAGGTTATTAAAATTTAAATAATATTATATTTTACTTATAAGAGCATAATATATTTCTATATTATGCTCTTTTTAAGATTACTAATCTTTGATAAGTCTCTCTCACTTTTAATAAACAATTCTAATAAAAAAAAGATAAACAATACAAGATTTTGATTATTAAATTACTTCTCGTATTCCTTATTGAATAGAATTTTTTTAATAATTAGTAACTTTTTATGATGCTTTTTTTAATCAGTATCTAAATTGAATTTAAATATTTTACTGGATATAGTGATTTTTGAAACTTTCTTTGATACTCTTTTAACAAATAAAATATCGAAATATTTAGAAAATTTGAATTATATTAATATTTTTAATAAAATAATTCAAAATACTTATCAGATTTTTCAAAATATGTTGAAATATATGCAAAATTTAGATATAATAAGTATGAACTAAATAATTGATTTGTAGAAATGTTATCATAATAAAGAAAACGTTTTGACAAGTCATATGGGGGGTATCATACAAATGATAGCATTATTAAAAATTTCCCCTGTCTTTTTAATGGCAGGACTAATGATGAGCAATGTAGATGCATTAGTAGCAGCACCAATAGCTACTATATATGCAGCAATCATTGCAACTCTAACTGAAAAATTAAAATTGAATGATATTGTAGATGCTGCAGTAGAAAATGTAAAACATTTACAATTAGTTTTCTTTATTCTTATGTTTGCATATGCAATGGCGGAAGCCTTCATGGCAACTGGCGTTGGTGCCGCTATAGTTAACATGTCTCTTTCTCTTGGACTAACTGCAAGAACTGTTGCATTAGTTGGATTTTTAGTAACATGTGCTTTATCAGTAGCTACTGGAACTTCTTGGGGAACCTTTGCAGCATGTGCTCCAATTTTCTTGTGGTTAAACCATATCGTTGGAGGAGATATTCTATTAACAACTGCTGCAATAGCAGGTGGTGCATGCTTTGGAGATAATATAGGTTTAATTTCTGACACGACTGTTGTTAGCTCAGGGATTCAAAAAGTTGAAGTTATCCACAGAATTAGACATCAGGGAGTTTGGTCTATCTTATGTTTAGTTATTACAGCTATCTTATTTTATGTAGTAAGTAATGTTATGGGGCTTCCAACAGAAGCTTCTACAGCTACACAAGCTATTGAAGCGATTCCTCAATCAGTTTGGGGACCACTTGAAGAAGCAAGACCTTCAGCCGTTTTACTACTTAACCAAGTTAAAGACGGAGTGCCTGTATATATGGTTATTCCACTTCTTCTTGTTATTGGATTTGCAATCAAAGGAGTGTCAACTCTTGCCTGTTTAGGACTTGGAATTGCATCTTCTATTATACTAGGATTTTTTGCAGGAACAGTTGAATCAATGGGAGCTTTCCTTAGCATGATGGAAACTGGATTCTCTGATGCTGGTTCTTGGGTTATTGTAATGATGATGTGGGTTGGAGCTTTTGGTGGAATCATGTCAAAAATCAATGCCTTCAGACCATTATCAAATCTAGTATTAAAGATATCTGGAAATGTAAGACAATTAATGTTCTGGAATGGAGCCCTATCATTAATTGGTAATGCAGCTCTAGCTGATGAAATGGCGCAAATAGTTACTGTAGGACCAATTATAAAAGAACTTGTGGAAGAAAACGTTGAAGGTAGCGAAGAGGCAATGTACAAGCTTCGTTTAAGAAATGCTACATTCTCAGATGCTCTTGGAGTATTTGGTTCTCAATTAATTCCATGGCATGTTTATATTGGATTCTATGTGGGAATAGCAACATCTGTTTATCCACTACACCAATTCGTTGCATTAGATATAATAAAATACAACTTTATGGCATACGTTGCTGTAATCTCAATCTTACTTTTAACTTTAACTGGTTTAGATAGATTAGTACCTTTATTTGGTCTTCCAAGAGAACCAGAAGTTAAGTTAAAGAAAAAGTCAGCTTCTAATAATAATTCAATATCTGCTTAATAATCAAAGACCTTCGCCTCTGGCGAAGGTCTTTTCTTTTGTGTTTCTATAATGTTTAATAACTTAATTATGATTATAATTAAGTTATAATTTTTCCTTCTTACTTATTTTTCTTGTTTATTACATATTCTTTAATAAGGGGCTTTTGCTATAGAATTAACTACTTACCATTATACCCCCATTAACATGGATAACCTGACCAGAAACATAAGAAGCTTCATCACTGGCAAGAAATACATAGGCTCCAGCCAATTCTACTGGTTGCCCAGGCCTTTTCATTGGTGCTGTACTACCAAATTGACCTACCTCAGCAGCAGAAAAACTCGCTGGGATTAGTGGTGTCCAAATTGGTCCTGGTGCTACAGCATTTACTCGAATGTTTTTTTCTACTAAGTTCATATGAAGGGATCTTGTAAAAGTTACTAATGCACCTTTAGTACAAGAATAATCTATCAAAGTCTTATGCCCCTCGTATGCAGTAACTGAAGTTGTGTTTATTATACAGCCCCCACTTTTCATATATTTTAAAGCAGCCTGTGTCATGTAAAACGTTCCAAAGATGTTTGTTTTAAACGTTCTTAATAGTTGATCACTTGTAATTTGTTCAATAGAATCTTGAGTATGCTGTTCGGCTGCATTGTTTATTAAAATGTGTATGTCTTTGAATTCAGATATTACCTTCTCTATTGCATTTTTGCAGAATTCTTCGTCACCAATGTCTCCAGGTATTAGAATACATTTAGCACCATAGTTCTCAACAATAGTTTTAGTTTCATTAGCATCCTCATGTTCATCTAAGTACATTATTGCTAGATTTGCACCCTCTTTTGCATAAGCTACTGCTACAGCCCTTCCAATACCACTGTCTCCCCCAGTAATTACTGCAACTTTATCTACCAATTTACTCGATCCGACACAGTTTGTATCTTCGAAAATAGGTCTAGGATTCATAACTTTTTCGATACCTGGTTGTTTATCTTGATGCTGTGGAGGCAATGCTTTAGGAAAATCTAAAGGATTTAATTTCTTCGGTCCCATATATATCTCTCCTTAATAAGTCTTCAAAGATATTATGCGTACATTTTATAGAAATTAAACGAAAGCAACTACGTAATTTAATAAAAATTCTTATTTTTATTAAATTAAAAAAACCTTGCAATGCAAGGTTAGTTTTCCATTTCTTCATCAAATAATCTATCGTATTCTCCAACTACTGAATCAAATTCTTCTTCGTCTTCTACCATTTCATAAGATGCATCTGCGCCTTCTCCAACAACTCTATAAACAAATGCCTCATCATCATTATCTAGTGGTGCAAGAAGAGCATATTCTTTGCCATTTACAGTTAACTCCTCTATAATTTCAAGTTCAAGTTTTTCATTTGTATCTGGGTCTGTTAAAGTAATTATGTGTCTATCATCCATTTTTGTATCTCCTTCCAATTTTGCGTATAATTTGAAACTAAACTAATTATAAATTATTTTCCTTTACTTTACAATGTTTCTTTGCAAGTTCTAGTAATATTTCTTTTTTATTCAAATCAGGATTCTGCAATACTTCTAATAGCAAGTAATTAAGTGTTTCACCTATAAGCTTGCTTTTTGGCAACCCTAAATCAATTAGGTCATTACCTGAAATTAATAAATCTCTTACATATAAAGGTTCCCTATTTTCTAATATTTCATAACATATATCTTCAACTTTTCGTATATTTTTATAATGAAAATCATTGTTAGTGGTACACTTTATATCTGCAAAAACTAAATTGAAAAAGTACTTTAGATTTTCTTCACCAATTTTTATTATAAAGTTTTTAATTTCTTTTTTAGAGTTAAGATTCTGTGGAAGCATATATTCTTTTACTAGTAAAGAAACTCTATTTATTGTTAAATTATCAAACTTTAATTTTATTAAAACTTCTCTTGAAATTCTCTCACTCACTAAATTATAACCTTGAAAATGCTCAGAAGTACTTTTATCATCAATTAAAGTTTCAAGTTTACCTATATTTAAGAGAAGTGCACTAAGTCTTAATGCCAAGAAATTTTCTACATTATCCAATACATTCATAGAATGAGAATAAATATAATTATTACCATCTTTATTATTTTGATTAAATTCTCTAAGTGTTAGAATTTCTGGAATTATATAGTTCATTAATTTTAATTTGCACAGCTTTTCTATGCCATATGAAGGTAAAGGTGATACTACTATCTTAATAAATTCATCTCTTATTCTTTCTGCACTTATACTTTTTAGTAAACTATAGTTGTTTTTAATGGCTTCTTCTACATCTCTAGGTATTGAGAATTTTAAGGTTGAGGAAAACCTAATAGCTCTAAGCATCCTGAGAGCATCCTCTGTAAATCTATCTTCTGGATTTCCTACTGTACAAAGTATTTTAGCTTCTAGATGTTCTAATCCTCTGTAAAAATCCACTAATCCAACTTTATCATTATAAGCCATTGCATTAATAGTAAAATCCCGTCTTAACAAATCTTCTTTTAAATCATTTGTAAAGATAACTTCACTGGGTCTTCTATTATCCAAATAGTCTCCATCAATTCTATATGTAGTAATTTCATAAGGCTCCTTATGAATTAATACAGTTACTGTTCCATGTTTTACTCCGGTTTCTATAACTTTAAACCCTTGATTTTCAAATATAACCTTTACATTCATAGGGTTTGCATTTGTGGTTATATCCCAATCTGATGGAATTCTTCCCATAAGGGAATCACGAATACAACCACCCACAGCGAAAGCTTCAAAGTTGTTATCATACAAATTATTTATTATAGTTGTAACATTAAGTGGTAGTTTTATTTTTCTTTCTAGATTAATCATACTAATTATCCCTTTAGCTCAATTTTTATTAAGAAAACTATTCAAAGCGCATAGGTGAAGCTCGAATTATTTTAGTGGCCATTAAAAATAAACTTATTAGTTATTTAAGCTGTGACTTCTTCTATATTATGGATTTCTTTTAGCTTGTTATGTATTAATTTTAATAAATATGATCTATGTTGTGGATTATTTTCAAAGTCCATATTATCTACATTTATTTTTAAAATAGGTGAAATACTATATTTTTCAAAATAATTTCTATAATTGCTATTAAGCTGTTCCCAGTATTCTCTTTCAACTACTTTTTCATAGTCCCTTCCCCTTCTATTAATTCTTCTCATAGCTTCATCTACACCAACTTCAAGATATACTAAAAGCTTCGGTGCCTTGCAATGCTCAATCATATTTTCAAAGAGCTCTATATATAAATCAAATTCTTCATTCGACATCTCACCAGAATCATTTAACATTTTTGCAAATATAATGTCTCCATATATACTTCTATCCATTACAGCATTTTGAATCTTTGATGCATCTTTAATATTTTTAAATCTTTTATTTAAGAAAAATATTTGAAGGGGAAAACTGTATCTTTCTCTATCGTAATAAAATTTCTCCAGTATGGGATTATCTACCACTGGCTCTTCAAAAGGAATATACCCTTCTTCTTCTAAAATATTCATAAGTGTACTCTTCCCTACACCAACAACTCCATCAATAACTATCATATCCCAACATCCTCCTTGTCCAATTTTACTTAAGCAACTTTCGTAAAACTCCATGTTTTTAACTCCTTATGATTCATATATAATTTACAACTTCTACACAATGAAACATTCACCTTACAAACTTTAACTATTAAGTAACCTTATTAATATGATTACTTTCATAAAAATAATATTTTTTAATTTTATTATAAACACAAATTAGTTATATGTATATATAATATAGTTGATTTATTACAATTAGAAATATTCGTCACTAGGCAGTATAGCAAAGTTTTAAAATGCATGCATTTATAAGTATGAAAACATATTGACTCTTTTTCAAGTACAAAGTTAAATATATCGGTTATATAAAAATTCAAGGTTTGTTAATTATTAACAAACCTTGAATTTTACAATTATATTTTATAACCGTCTTTACGAGTGTATTCTACTGATTTATTTAATTCTGGTTCCTCAATGGTGGAAACAAATTGATTATTACTAATTTGCTCCTGGCTTTTCATTCCTTTTTTTATGAAATCTCTATTATTATCTGCTTTTGCTTCTTTTCTTGTTTTCATTGATTTATACCTCCATCTTTAGATTGATTAACTTAATGCCCTTGAGAATTAAACTTTTCTAAAACCCTATTAAATTCTGCCCCTGCTCCAATAGACATGTATTCAATTTCATTGTTATTTTTGCTAATAGCTTTGTATGCATAAGCTTCATTAGAATTTCTAGGACCAGCTATAACATATTCATTTGAACCTATACTTACAACATCAATAAGCTCTAATTGGACCTCTTTACCCATATCATTGTAAACAGTTAAAATTTCATTATGCTTCATCTTATAACCTCCTATTTTATTTTTACATTTATAAGATGTGCACAAATCCTTTTTTATATTTATACTTTTTTAATATTACTTATATAATTTTCTACGAAGTTATAAAACCTTAAAAGATCTTCTGTTGTAGAAAAATTTCCTTGAGCACGGTTATTGCTTCCTCCACCCTTACCGTTAAATTCCTTAATATAATTCTTAAATAATTCACCACAGTTAATAAAACTCGTTTTAGGAATTATAAGCAAAATCCTATTTTCCATAGTTGTACATAATAACACGCTTAAATTTTTATGAGAAATTAATTTACCTATACAATCTATTTCCTCAAAACTTTTATCCGAAAACACATTCTTGTATATTTCACCATGAAATTCTTGCATCAACTTATCTGTTTCAATTTTGTATATTCTCTCCTTTAGCTCTCTAATTGTTTTACTATTTTCTTTAACTGCATTATTTAAATTTCCTACACTATTTAAAATATTACTTTCATCAGATGATAGTAATTTCATTAATTCTGTTATTGTATAATGTTTATTAGAATAATCCTTTAGAGCTCGCTCACCACATTTAAAGTATATTCTAGTATTTCCTTTATATTTTTCAGTTTTAATAATTTTAATTAATCCAATTTCCCCTGTTGTATTAACATGAGTGCCACAGCAAGCACTATAATCTACTTTACTTATTTCAACTATTCTTATATCTTCTGAGATAGCTGTCTCTTTTCTTATTGGAATTTTACTTAGATCGTCTCTTTCTATAATATAACACTTTATAGGTATATTTTTATATATTATTTCGTTTGCATTAGCTTCAACCATCTTAGCCATGTCCTTTGAGAAGTTTGGTATAGAAATATCTAATGTGACATAATCTGTTCCTAAATGAAATCCCACATTCTTACCATTATATAACTTAAGTAATATGGATGATAATAAGTGTTCTCCACTATGCTGTTGCATATGATCGAATCGTCTTTTAAAGTCAACAGTACAGAATATACCTTCCCTACTTACATTTTCATTTAATACATGATATACAGCATTATCTTCTTCATAAACATACTCAACATTTATTCCATCAATTTCTCCTAAGTCGCAAGGCTGGCCTCCTCCCTCGGGATAAAAAGCTGTCTCCTTTAAAACTAAATGATACTTATTATCTATATATTTTGTATGAATTACCTCTGTTGTAAACTCAGTTATGTATGGATTATTATAAAATAACTTAATAGTCATATTTTATCCTCCCTTTATAATTTCTATGGTATATTCACTAAAATTAAAAATTAAAGTTATAATATAATTTTATTATATTACTAAACATTGCTGAAATAAAAAGATGACTAACTCTCTAAACGCTAATCATCCTAAAAATCTTTTATGTATTAATACTATTATATTAGTTGAGCATTTGAGTTTATGAAACTAATAAAGATCAACTGTAATATTGTGCATTCTAGTTTTAAAATTGAAAATGCTATAATTATTATTTTAACTTATGTTTTATTAAAGTAAATTATTTACTTGTTTTAAGAAAATTAATTCTTTCTATGATCCTTTTTTCATACCCAGCATTGGTAGGTTCATAATATATTACATTTAAAAGTTCAGTTGGCATATATTGCTGCTTAACATAATGATTAGTATAATCATGAGGATACTTATATTCTTCCCCATTTCCTATTTTATGAGCAACGCTATAACTCTTATTTCTCAGATGTATAGGAACTTGTCCGATGATCCCTTTTTCTACATCCTCTAATGCTTTATTTATAGCATTATATGCAGCATTACTTTTAGGAGCAGAGCTTATATATGTAACAGCTTGTGCAAGTGGTATTCTGGCCTCTGGCATACCTATATTTTTAACAGCATTCATAGCAGCATTTGCTACTAAAAGCGCATAGGGATCTGCATTTCCTACATCTTCAGAAGCAGCAATAACTAACCTTCTAGCAATGAACTCCGGATCTTCTCCAGCGTATATCATTCTAGCCAAGTAATGAATAGCAGCATCTGCATTACTGCCTCTCATACTTTTTATAAATGCGGAAATTACATCATTATGATTATCACCAGTTTTATCATAGTTAATATGTTTTTTCTGCATACATTCTTCCATGACTTTTAGGTCTAAGTTTATAATTCCATCATTGCTTCTAGTAGTTGTTAAAACGCCTATCTCTAAAGCATTCAATGCTCTTCTTGCATCACCGTTTGAGTTTTCGCAAATAAATCTTAGCGCTTCAGCAGTTAAATTAATGTTGGTGTTTCCATATCCTAATTCTTTATTACTAAGTGCATTATAAATTATCTTTTTAATATGTGATTCATTAAGTGGTTCAAGGCTAAAAATCATAGATCTTGACAATAATGCCTTATTTACTTCGAAATATGGGTTTTCCGTAGTGGCACCAATTAAAATTATAGTGCCCTTCTCTACATGTGGAAGTAGTGCATCTTGCTGACTTTTGTTAAATCTATGAATTTCATCAATAAAAACTATTGTTTTTTCATTTCTCATTCTTAAATTATTAAAAGCAACTTCTACCACTTCTCTAAGTTCTTTAAGCCCGCTAGTTACGGCATTCAATTCAATAAAATTAGATTTTGTTGTATTTGCAATAACTTTAGCTAAACTAGTTTTTCCTATACCAGGAAGTCCGTGAAGAATTAAAGATGTTAATCTATCACTTTTAATAGCCCTATAAAGTAGCTTATCTTTGCCCAATATATGTTCCTGTCCAATATAATCCTCCAAAGTAGAAGGTTTCAATCTTTGTGCTAAAGGTACATTTTTATAATTATTAAAAGCATCTTCATCATTAACAACAGGAATACTCTGATGCTCTAGTTGAAATAATGAAATATTCTCAAAGCCTTTTTTCATATGATTCACCTTATGATTATTAATATATTTTGTAAATTTTTTATATAATTATTATGAAAATGTTTATTTAGCTAAAGGAAATTTAATTACTTTAACTAATTCATACTGTTCACTTACTTTTTCACCAAATACTTCTTTTGAAAACTCTTTTGCTTTACTCAAAGCATTCTGACTTAATTTATTTCTATAAGCAGCATCATTTAGAATTTTTAATGCTTCATTAATAAATTCTTCTTTTGTCCTATAAGCATATCCATTATATGTATTAACAATTACATTATCAATACATTGGTCATATTTACAAAGCACCGGAAGCCCACAACTTAATGCTTCCACATAGGTGAGACCTTGTGTTTCACTTGTAGATGCTGTAACAAAGACATCTCCTATTTTATAGTACTTATAAATTTCTTTTGGAGTTACCATTCCTGTAAAAATAATTTGATCTTGTATCTTATTTTCAATGGCAACACCTTTTAGTATTTCTAAATATGGTCCTCCACCTACTATAATTAATTTCACTTTCTTATCTATGTTATATAACTCTGAAAAATTAGTAATAACCTCTTCTATGTTTTTTTCTTCTCCAATTCTTCCAACATAAACAACAACCTTTTCATTTCTTTTAATATTAAGCATGCTTCTTAACATTTGTTTTTCCTCATCATAAATATCTATCATAAATTTTGATAAATCAATACCACTTGGAATAACAGAAATATGTGTGTATACTCCATAATTTATTAATGTTTCTTTTACTTTTACTGTGGGTGCAATTATTAAATCCATTTTATTTAATAATCTTCTTACAATTTTTTTTAAGTTTTCTTTTTTCAATAACTTACCTTTAAATATATATTTCAAGTAATCTTCATACATAGTATGGTATGTGTGCACATGCGGAACAGAAAGCTTTTTTACAATATATCTTGCATACACTAAAGTTGAAAATTCAGTTTGCGAATGAATAATATCTGGCTTCCATTGTATTATATTCTTAAGTAATTTATCATTAATAGTAGCACCTATTCTAGCTCCAGGATAAACTCTTACTGCAACAGATTTTAGATAATATATATCATTTTCAACATAAGATTTTCCTGTATTTGAAAGTGTCAGCACCTTCACATCATGTCCTTGCTTCTTCAACTCTTTATACAAATTTATAGTAGAAGTGACAACACCATTGACCATTGGTGAGTATGTATCACTTGTTATTAGTATTTTCATTAATATACCTCCGCAAAATCCTTACAACCTTTAATAATAACATTAATCATAAAGATATATTAAAAATATAGCTTTAAATATATTATTTAAACTTAACAAATTCCCAATACAATATTACTATATTTATTTGATCTATGTGAAATATTATACCACTACCACTATATGGAATCAATTATTGTTAATCATAAATGTATCACATATTACAATAAACCAATTATAAGGATAGCACATTTTCTTTAGGAGTTTAATCTTTATTATTTTTTTAGTACATTTTTAAATAAAACTGAGTTTTGTCTAACATTTATACTATAACCCTTAACTAAACTAAGGTATAAGAATGAAAGTTTATTTTCCGAATGGGCAAACGGGATATTTGCACACTTCGCATTTTAAACACAGTCCTCCATGTGCCAATCTATTAATTTCTCTTTTACTAATTCTATCTTTAGCCATTACTCTAGGTAGTACTAAATCAAATACTGTAGTTTTATTAAACATTCCACAAGCTGGCAATCCTATTATTGTTGCAGATTTAGAATAAGCAAGCATAAACATTGCACCTGGTAAAACAGGTGAACCATAGGATATTACTTCTTCACTACACTCTCTTATAGCATTAGGTGTTACATCATCTGGATCTACTGACATTCCTCCAGAAGTTATTATCACTTCTGCTCCGTCATTAATAAAATCTTTAATGGCTGATGTTATATTATTAAGGTTATCTGGAACAAAAGTTTTTCCCATAATACTACAATCATATGAATTTAGCTTATCTTCAATTACAGGTGCAAATTTATCTTTAATTTTTCCTTCATATACTTCTGTTCCTGTTATCACTATACCAACCTTTTGATGTTTTAATGGCATGATAGAGATAACATTATTACAATTTTTACAAATATTTTCAACTTCTTCTATATACTTCTCTTCCAATGCTAATGGAATAATTTTAGTACCCGCAACTATAGTATTTTCATCTACAATGGAATTATTATGTAAAGTACTTAAGATGATATTATCAATATCATTTATTTTATCTAAAGCATCTAAGTTTATTTTAAGAATACCTCTTTTTTCTGCTTTTATATTTACCTTCCCTTCACTAGGATCTTCGAAAAAAGTTCCACTTCCTGTGATCGCTTGTCCTATTCTTAACGCACATTGATCCTCATGTAAGAACCCATTAGATAAATTTACTACATATATATGGTTTTTGCCTATTTTCTTTAAGTCTTCAATATCTTTTGGAGTTATTATATGTCCTTTTTTAAATGCAACTCCTTTAAATTCTCCTGGTACTATTTTTGTTAAATCATGCCCAATTATCATGCCAATTGCATCTTCTACTTTCACTTGTTCCATATAAATACCCCCTAATATTATACACAATTATTATGATAATAATATCATAAATGGTAATATTTGTATATATTCACCAAAAAAACTTCTTACTAAGTAAGAAGTTTTTATAAGTTTAGTAGAGTATAAAAGACTTTGTTAATTATAAAAATACACTTAATTTAAATTAATTGTTTCTTAGATTAATGTTTATATTATTATAATAGGACTTTCTTAACTTATTATTTTAAAATTCTTCAGAATAAGAAAACAAAGTATTTTAAATCTTTATAATAATATTATTTTTTATTATTTATTAGAATTAAATTATTAAATTGTATATTCTTGCTTGTTATTCTTAGAATATCTTTGTATACCTTTTTATTTTTTACCTCTACTATTTCACCCATTTTTATTTTTTCAACAATACGCTCTAATTTTTCAGGTGGATTAACCTTTCTATACGGATTATTTTCCCAAACAATTAGATGTTCAACTTCTTCTAATGTTAAAACTTTTCTGTGCTTATCTTCAAACCTTTTTAAAAGAATTATAATACTATATAGTGTTATAATTAAAACCACAAAACTGGCATACTCCATAAAATTCTCTCCTTTGTTAAACTCCATTATATTTTGCCCAAATATTTAGTGAAAATACGATAATTTTTATTAAACATCTGTTCAATTAATTTTTGCCTTCACCCTAGCATAATACTTTACAATAGTTAGTTTCTTTTATTAAACTAAGATTACTTATTAAAGAAGAGGTTGATAATGAACTAGGTACACTAATAGCATACTCAAATTTAAAAATTTTATTCTCATGATTTTCCATACTCATAGTAACGTGTAAAATGTCAATAGATAATTCTTCAAAGTATTTACAAAGCTCTTTATTTCCACTAATACCATCATAGAATTCAATATATAATTTTAAGTTCCTTTTTTTATAAATCAACTTGTCTTCAAATTTCTTAAATATTATGAGAGTTATAAATATTATTAAAGCAGAAGTTGTTGCTAAAAAGTAGTAACCTAAGCCCACAGCAAGTCCTATACAGGCTACCGTCCAGATAGTGGCAGCTGTTGTTAATCCTTTAACTGATCCCTTTAAATGAATAATTGTACCAGCCCCTAAAAAACCTACTCCAGTAATAACTTGCGCTCCCAGTCTTCCATAATCTATTTTTAGAACTTCTTTTAATGATTCGTTATTTAGCACTTGTTGCATCACAGATTCCCCTATAGAAAGTTGTATCATCGAAACAACAGCAGCTGCAACACAAACTAAAACATGAGTTCTAAAGCCAGCTGGTCTTTGTTTATACTCTCGCTCATAACCAATTAATCCACCTATTAATACAGCAACTAATAATCTAATAATAATTTCATTATGACTCATAGACTTCACCCTTATATATTTCTATTATACAACATAAAATAACTGTTATATAATAGAATATACAAAATTATCATTTTTGCTAATTTATTATTTAATTTTGGGATAAATGATTATTATTTAATTTTCAAAGGGAAATTGATAGTTATATAATTTAAGCTCCTCTTTCATAGAAAGTATGTCCGCTTGCAATGATTTATTTATAGGGATACCTTTATCTTTTCTTGTGAGCCAGGCCTCATATTCTTTCTCGCCAGCTGTGTAAATTCTTTGCTTGTCTGGAGCCTTCTTTGAGTTTCTTAAAGTTCTTAATATATCTCCAGTGATTTGCTTAAACTTACTGATTTCTGTAAAGAATTCTACATTTATAGCTATGAAAAAATGTCCCAACTTATAAGGGACTTTTTTACCATTTTCATATCCTAACAACCCCTTAAGATAAGCTCCATGTTGAAGCGCAGAAGAAAGAATTTCTACCACAGTGGCATAACCATAACCCTTATACCCTGCCCCCTCTTCCCCTATACCACCAAGAGGTGTAAGTGCTGCTGTACCATTTATTAGATCCTTTAAAATTTCATGAGTATCAGTTCTTGTATTTCCCCTATCATCTATTACCCAACCTGGGGGAATCTCTTTACCTTCCCTATGAAAAACTTCTATCTTACCTCTTTGACTGGTTGATGTAGCGCAATCTAGTATAAATGGAAATTCCTCATCTGTGGGTATTCCAAAGGTTAATGGATTTGTACCTAACATATTTTCAATTCCAAAGGTTGGTGCAATTGATGGCCTTGCATTAGTCCCTGTGACACCTATCATATTTTCTTTTATAGCCATATTAGCATAGTATCCTGCAATTCCGTAGTGAGAAGAGTTTCTAACCGCCACCATTCCTAATCCATACACTTTAGCCTTTTTTATAGCAATTTCCATAGCCGCTTTTCCAATAACATGTCCCATCCCATTATTCCCATCTAACACTGCTGTGGTAAAGGTTTCCTTCACGATATCAATTTTAGTATTAACACTTAGTATTCCATCCTTTATTCGATCATAATAAATATGTTTTAAACGCCCGATACCATGAGAATCTATACCCCGTTTATCTGCTTCTATAAGTACCTCGGCACAGATTTTAGCATCTTCTTCTGACATATTTAGACCCTTGAACACATCAATCATGAAGCTTTCTAAGTATTTAAAATCTAACCAAAATATTGAATTCACTTATCCCACACTCCTAATTATTTTTGGTGAAATCCTCACTTGAACTTTATAATATTAATATATGTTTCTTTCTATTTTAGGCCAGTGAATATTGTATTAATAATAAAAAAA
The DNA here is from genome assembly GCF_036642255.1 of Clostridium sp. Taxonomy (GTDB): domain Bacteria; phylum Bacillota; class Clostridia; order Clostridiales; family Clostridiaceae; genus Clostridium_J. The sequence goes on from NZ_JAVWDJ010000011.1 coordinate 14,975, forward strand.
TAGACGGTTTACACCGTCTATTCACGTTTATTTATTCATTTTTAAAGTTTCAGCTATTGCAGAAATACTTCCTAAAGAGGATAACATATCAACTGGAAGTATTAGCTTATTAGCAGGATTCTTAGAAAGTTCAGTTAATGCCTCAATTTGTTTTAAGGCAATTACAGTTGAGTCAGTTCCTGACTCAATTATAGCCCTGTTAACTTTATCAATTGCAATAGCTTCTGCTTGTGCAATTATATCAATAGCTTTAGCTTTACCTTCTGCCTCAAGTAGTTGGGATTCTCTAAGACCTTCAGCCCTTCTAATATTAGCTTGTTTTTCAGCTTCAGCTTGGAGAATTTTTGATTGTTTTTCCCCTTCGGCTCTTTCAATTGCGCTTTGTCTTTCACCTTCTGCATTTAGAATCGCAGCTCTTTTACTTCTTTCAGCCTTCATTTGTTTTTCCATAGCGTCTTGAATTTCTGCTGGTGGGACTATATTTTTGATTTCTACAGATAATATTTTTATTCCGTAAGCATCAGTTACATTATCAACAATTTCAAGTAGCTTTGAATTAATAAAATCTCTTCCTGCTAGAATTCCATCTAGAGTCATATCTCCAAGGATATTTCTCATATTAGTAACAGTAGAATACATAATACCGGAAACATAGTTTTCTATATTATAAACTGCATCCTTTGAACTTAACACTTGATAAAAAATAACATTATCTACCGAAATATTTACATTATCTTTTGTAATAACATTTTGTGGCGGAATATCGAGTATTTGTTGTTTCATCGATACTTTTCTTCTAACAAAATCTGCAAAAGGAATTGTTAGATGCCAACCTGGTTCTAAAACTTTATAAAACTGACCAAATCTTTCTAAAACATAAACATAGCCTGTATTTACAACTTTTACTGATGCAATAATCAAAATCAATACAAGTGCTAATACTACTAAAAACCCAATAAATGGTGCCATATTATTCATCTCCCTTTTTTATTATTAATTTATTATCTCTAATTTCTAAAACCTTAAAGGATTCACCTTTTTCTATCTTTTCACCAATATTTTTTACGCCCCAGAACACTTCGTTTATTTTTATTCTTGTTTCTTTGTCAATAGTTTCATTTGCAATAAATTCTCTTCCCTCATACTTTCCAAGTAGTAACTTTTCTTGGATTATATTTGTATTAATATACTTCTTTGAAAATTTAAGACCATAAAGCAAAGAAACTACACCAATAACTAGTGCAATTACTACCTGAATTTCAAAGCTTAAAAAGAAGCCAAGAAAGAATGCAGGTATAAATCCTAATGCAAGCCATGAGTAAGTAAAATTGCTTGTTAGTAAATCTACTATTAAGACAAATATTATCAGCGCAAACCAAATCCAGTTCAATCCCACATTAATCACCCCACAATTTTAAATTTGTAATTTTAATCAGAAAGTATAAATCTGTAAAATATTTCTAATATTATTATATCAAACTTTTTTAATTACTACCAGTAAATACTTAATATTTTAAAAGTATATTCAGTAATATGAATATATATTACTTACATAAACTATAGTTAAACAAAAGCACTTTCTTTTTTATTTTGTTAAAGTTAGTTGCTAAATTTAGTGTATCTCTTTAGATTTCTTCATTACCATTGTTAATAATTTAATTACTTTTGTTAGAAACAATTTTCAAATTTGCTAGAACAATATGTTATAGATTCCATAAAATGAACTAACAATTCAAATTAATGGTATATTGGGTGATAACATGAGAAAACTTTCTAATAAAATATTCATAAATCTTATACTAATTATTATTACCATGATAATCAGCTATTTTTATAACTTAGTAACAGAACATTCTATGTGACCAAACATGGAATGTTCCATTTTTTAATCCACCAATGGATCATTCTATTGATATATGTTCTTGTTCTGTCTATTACCACTCTCATTTCATTTGTTTTAGTGTTCCCCTAACACTAAAACATTGAAAAAAAGCAAATAATCTTTTAACACATGTAGTGCTATGAACATAAGACACACTTAAAATTTTACTTGATGCCTTCTAATTACATTTTTACAATTTTTAATTTAACAATTTACTAACCTTTTGACACCATTTTTTTCTGCTCATTATAACTCACATCCATAGGTTTTAACTTATTATCTTTGCAAAACTAATAAGATATCATGTAATAGGCTTGTAAATAATATTTAACGTCTAATCAAAAATTGAATTATTGAGTTTAATAAGTAAAGATTTCAGAAAAAAAGGTAAGAATACTTGATTTTTTCTTTTTATGGACTATAAAAAGAATATTAATACATGGGGAAATATATGTGAGCATATGGTTTGTAATGAAATAGATACATATTTTTTGCCAATTGGGCAATACTGTTTCTGAGATAAATTAATATTAACAAGGAGGACTTTCAATGAAAACTAAATCAGTAGCAGTAACATTAGCTCTATTATCTTTTTTAATTTCTGGTACTGGCTGCGGTAATAATCAAACTGAGCCAAATCAACCTGCCCCATCACAAACAACTCCAGCAGAAACAACTCCTGACGTAAAAACAACGGCTTCCATTGTAAATGAGGCAGCTGCTTTTGAGAAGGCAATAAGCAATACAGGTACATGGATTATTGCAACAACAAAGGATTTAACTATCGATAAAGATCTTGTACTAGATGGCGAATTTAAAAATGGCAAAAAAGACGATGCTGGAAAAGATATTATACAGCGTAAAATAGCCCTATATGCTCAAGATGAAAATAAAAAAGTAACGGCAAGATACAATCTTACAGCACCAAAACTAACTATTAACAGTCTTAATGCTAGAATTCAAAGTGGAACCTTCAAAGGTGACGTATATGTTTCTGCTAAAAACTTTCAATTAGTAGATGCCACAGTAGATGGAAATGTATATTTTACTAATGAAGAAGCGCAGTCTACATTCAAAGCCGATGAAAAAAGCAAGGTAACTGGAAAACAAGAGTTAAAGAAGCAATAGGATTATAATTTTTTTCTCTTATTTTCAATGCATGCTTACTTCAGAAAAATAAAAAACTAATCTAGACTTAGAGTTTTATATCTCAGTCCAGATTAGTTTTTTATTTACTCTTAATAAATTAAGCATTGACTTGTATAACTTGTCAGCATATCAGTTTTTTAGAAATGTACACGAACTAGCCAAAACTTTATCTTTTTATCACTCCATCCCAGATCCCAAGGAACCTTGTTTCTATCACTGTTGTGGCAAGTTACTAAAGAATATCCTTTAGAATCAGCACCAGTAACCATAGAAATATGGGTTATATCACCTTTTTTTTCATATGCCACAAAGTCTCCTGGTAAGAGTTTATATGAAGCTTTATAAACCTTCTCATAACTTCCATGGGCAATCACTGAAGCTCTTCCACTGTTAATCATATAATTTTTGAACCCATCAGCATTTACCCAGGCTCTTGTTGCCCCACTTTTATCATAATTCCAGCCACCATTTCTCCTGAATTTTCCACCCTCAAATAATATTTGAGATGCAAAATTTGCGCAATCTCCACCCTGTGGATTATAGTCTCTATACTGTTTATTATATTTGAATCCAAACTGTTCTTCACTAGCAGCACCACAATATTTTTCAGCATATTCTACTGATTTGATTCTTCTTTCATGAAGCTTTGAAAAATCTCTAGGAGTTTGATTTGATATAAATTCTTTAATTGAATCAGTTTTTATATTATCTAAATCTAATGAATCTGCAAAAGGGTCCTTATACCACTCTTTAGTAATAAACCAAATACCATCTGTATTGCACAGATTTAAAACATGATAAGTACCAATTCTAGAACTATTAACATTGTCTCCCTGATCTCCATATACATATTTATATTCTGTTGAACATAATAAGTTTATTGAATACTTACCTTCTGTCCCTTTAATACTTCTTATTACAACAGTTGGGATTATCTCTATAAATTTAACACCTTGCTTTTCCTCCCAATTATGTAGATATTTCATTTTTCTTTTTTCATGCTCCATAGCCCAAGTGCCATATTTTGTTTTTGTATCATAAATTGAATCTATAATCTCAACATCTTGATTTAAAATTGCTTTATTTCTATTTTGAAAGATTTGTATAACTGCATTTGTGATTTCTTCTTTAGAATGTATTGGTTCAGCTAATACTTCTTTTACTGAAAATACATGGATTATTAAAAACGTTATTGTTAATATAAGAATACTTGATTTCAATAATTTAAATTTATAAATTTCAATAGCTTTCATATCAACACTCCCTTTTATATAAAACCTTTTCCAATCAATTGTTGAAAATTATAATTATCATCAAATGGCTTTAAATTGTAATCCAAGATTTTGTACAGAGTTTTCTACTAATCATTTCTATTTATAAACTTTACTATGATTTCGTTGTAATTATTTCTTTTTAATTATTGAGTTTTAAATTGCATGTAGTAAAAGTATGCTACAAAGTGAAGATTTTTATGAAGAAATGTTTCTAAAAAAGCAATTAAAATTATTCCTTTTTTCCCAGTAAAGCTAGGATGATTTTATTTTGAAGAAATAAACCAATTTTGAAATCAAAAGAGAAGTTCCGATTTATTTTATCTGAACTTCTCTATAACAATCTAATATTAATTTTATTTAATACTGGCTACTTTATTCTCTAATTCATTTATTAATTCTAAATATTTATTTTGTAATTTCTCACCTTCTGCTTTTAATTCGAAATCTGAACACTCCTCATCTAGTTTATCTAATGTTCCTTTTGAAAGTTTATTTTCTGCAAATTTATAAACAACGTCATCTTCTTTTGCTATGTGCCTTTCCAATAAGTCAGCATAACCTACAGAATTTGCAATGATATCAACTCTGGAATCCATATTACCTGCTTCATATGATTTTAGGGCAACTTCCAAGTTTTGAATAAATAATCTTCCTAAATCGTGTTCAACAAGCATTCCATGTTTTACGAGCTTCTCAGCTGGTCCTTTTATTTCATCTATCATTTTGTTAAATAAGAAAACCTCTTCTTTCCCATGATGATGTTTATCTGCATAGATTCTTACAAAATCTATAATTTTATAAAAATCTTTATAATCTATCTCCTCACCATTTAGAATATTTACACAGTATTTTCTTATCACTTTAAGAACTCTTTTTATATTTCTATGTTCTTCAACCATTAAATCTATTGCTTTCATTAGAATCACTCCTTAGCATATTTTAAATTTTATACCACTAATATAATTTTATTTTACAATAAGTTATGTTTATTATCGGTACCTTTTGTTACCAAAATATATAAATACATATTTTAAACATATAAGTTTATTTATAGAAGATTATTATTCTATCCAATTATAATTTCAATGATTTTACGTTTACTTATTTACACAGAAAAATATTAAGTTTAAAACTTATTGTGGGAATTTTATTAGCGTAAAGTTTGATTGCGATTCTTTTATTACTTTAGAAATCTACTAAATTTATATAACTATGTTTTCCTAATATTTATTTTTTATTACTACAGTTACTCTAGTAACTAAAAATTTCAAGTAACATAATATATTGTAGTGCTTTAAATAGCGTAATATTTTATTCAGGAGGATCTCTGATGTATCAAAATGAAAATAGAAATTATGCTGAAATGAACAATACCTCTAAAAAATTCATTGATCTTTTAATAGATGCAATGAAAGATGAGAGGTACGATAGGATTAAGTACAAGAATATGATGGAGATGACAAAAAACGATAAAGTAAAGGAACAGCTTGTATTTGCTTATGAAGATGAAGGTAAACACTATAAAATGTTCCAATACATTTTCTATCAATTCACTGGAAAAGAAATAGACATACCTGTCCCAGAAGTACAGGAATATGATGAATTAATTGATGCTGTAGAAGCTAGTATTAATGGAGAATTAGAAGCTGTGGAGATGTATAGAAGAATCCAATCAATGCTTCCAACCATAGGATTAAGGGATATGCTTTTTGAAATTATTACAGACGAGCAAGAGCACGCAACTAGACTTACTTATATATTTAGTATATTGAATGAAGATTAACATTATAAAAATCATTCATATAATATAAAAAGCTAGATAAAAATAGAGTGCCTTAAGTTTGGCACTCTATTTTTAAATTATATCTTTTTAAAAGTTAGTTTCCATATACAATTTTTCATCAAAGGTTTTTATTTGAAAATTATTGTCCTCCATAATGCCATAGGTACTTGGATGATTTTCTTTAGGAAGTGATATAGATCCAGGATTAAATATATATACACCATTAACACTTTTTGCCATGGGTATATGTGTATGACCATAAATTAGAATATCATTCTTAGATAAATTTGGTAACCTATTTTCATCATATAAATGTCCATGGGTAACAAAAATTCTTTTGCCACTGTGCAAGATTATACTATAATCTGCCATACATGGAAATTCTAAAATCATTCCATCAACTTCAGCATCACAGTTTCCCCTTACACTTACAATTATATCCTTGTGCTTGTTAAGCAGGTTTGCAACTTCTTTTGGGTTATATTCCTCAGGCAAGGAATTTCTTGGACCATGGTACAATAAATCACCTAGAAGTATTAAATAATCCGCTTTCTCTTTTTTAAAAGCTTCCAGTCCCTTTTGTGCATATTTTAAGGAACCATGTATATCTGACATAAAAAATAATTTCATAACACTCTTCCCTCTTTTATGAAAATTTAGTATTTTATTATTTAGTGTGAAAAAATTAATTTATATTTACAATTATAGTACTTAACTTTAATTTGTGAAGATATAAATAAAAATTTTTTAATTGAATTTTATATATATCCTTATAATCATTAAATTTTAATTTCAGTTTTAGTTCTAGAGATAAAAGTTACCTACTGTTTAAGTATTGAAAAATTATATGTATTAATATTTAAAATTAACTAAACAAATACTTTTAAAAACAAACAACACGTGAGTTTTGATAAAAAAATACAAAACGTTACAAGCACAAGATATATAAAAATATTTTTTTCATATTTTATAGATATAATTATCTTTATAAGCTTAATCATACAATTTAAACTTGTTATACTTTAATGAAAAACTATTATCAATATAATTCCTTATTCAACACCAAAAATATTTCAAAATATTATTGACAATATTTACTAAAATTGGCTATACTTTAAATAGAGCAAATATTTTAAAAGGAGGTAGGAAAATGTTAAATAATAGATCTGTTTATAAATTATTTAAATTTAATATTGAAATTAAATGTACCCTACCTCAAAGTATAGGTTTTTAAAACATGTTTTTGTAATAAAATCCTAGGGTAGCTCCCTAGGATTTTTTATGTATAAATGTATTTATTGCTGTATTCCTATAACTTTTTTGGGTTATTCGAATGCAGCTTTTTTATTGTAGCAGTTACATGCACTATAAGGGGGCGGATAAAATGAAAAAAATTCTAAGCTACACTAAGAATCATAACCTTCTCACTTTTTTTGGTACCATCTCTATGATTATTGTCATCGTTGCAGACTTAGTAAATCCTTATCTTATAAAAGTTCTTACCGATGAAGTTATCATGAAAAGTCAGTATCATCTTTTAAGCACTATACTTTGGGGTATCGGAGTAATTACTATAACTAAATTTGTTTTTGGTTATTTAAAAGAGTTTCTCTTTGATTATCTTGCATCAAAGGTTGCAAAAGAATTAAAGCAAAAACTTTTTAACCATATTCAAAGCTTATCTTTCTCATATTTTGACAAAATGAATACTGGAGAATTAATGTCAAGAGTTGGAGAAGATGTAGATAATATTTGGATGGTTTTAGGTTTTGGATTACGATTATTCATTGAAAATATAGTGTACTTTATTTTAGCATCTATTCTTTTGATTAGAATTAATTTACTTTTAACAATAGTAGCGCTTATAACTATGCCTATTATAGCAGTTATCACATTGAAACTTGAGAAAAAACTTGATAAGGTCTTTGAAAAAATTAGTGATCATACTGCACAGCTTAATACTACCGCTCAGGAAAATATAGCCGGGGTAAAACTAGTTAAAGCCTTCGCAAGAGAAAAACATGAAATATTAAAATTTTTAAAATATAACAATAAAAATTTTGATTTAAATATGGAACGAGCAAAGGTTTGGGGAAAATTTTATCCTATAGAGGAATTCTTAGGTAACTTATCTATAGTACTAGTAACTTGTTTTGGAGGAATTTTAGTTATTCAAGATGAAATGACGGTTGGAACACTTTTGGCTTTTATAAATTATTTATGGTTATTAATCTGGCCAATGAGAATGCTTGGATGGCTTGTTAGCTTACTATCACAAAGTAGCGCATCAGCAAAGAAGATTGATGATATTCTAAAGGTAAATCCTTCCATAGAGAACAATGGAAACTTATCAATGTTAAGTGATATCAAAGGTGACATATCTTTTGAAGATGTTTTCTTTCGATATAAAGAAAAGCCTGCACTTAAAAATATAAATTTAGATATTAAAGCTGGAACTACAGTAGCTATAATGGGAACAACAGGTTCTGGAAAATCATCACTGATCAGTCTAATTAATAGAAATTATGACATTTTTAAAGGTTTTTTAAAAATAGATGGTGTTGATATAAAAGAAATAGATTTGAATACTCTTAGAAGTTCAATTTCAATTGTACCTCAAGATTCCTTTCTATTTTCTGATACTATTGAAAATAATATTAAATACGGTAAGCCAAATGCAACTCTAGAAGAAGTACAAAAGGCATGCAGACTTGCTTGTGCAAAAGAATTTATCGATGAATTAGAAGACGGTTATAATACTTTAATTGGAGAAAGAGGCCTTGGACTTTCAGGAGGACAAAAACAACGATTATGTATTGCTAGAGCATTAATTCGCGATTGTTCTATCTTAATCTTAGATGATTCCACCTCTGCACTAGATATGGAAACAGAATATGAGCTATTAAAGAATTTATATCATAACGATAAGAAGGTTACTACCTTTATAATTGCTCATAGAATATCAGCAGTAAAAAACGCTGACATTATTGTTTATATGGAGAACGGAAGAATAGTAGAAATGGGAGATCATAATAGTTTACTAAATCAAGGCGGTAAATATTTTGAGATCTATAGAACCCAGTTTAAAGACTTTTTATCACTTCAAGAAGAGGAGGTGTGCTAATATGGGGAAAAATACAGTAAACCAAGATGAAAAAGTAGTCTCCTTAAAAAATAAGGTGATACTTGGAAGGTTATTTAACTATTTAAAACCCTTCAAAGCTAAGGTTTCTTTAATCATTGCATTAATGATTGTTATTATGGTAGCTGGACTATTAAGCCCGATGATTTTACAAATTGCTATAGATAATTTTATTAAGGTAAAAAATATCAAAGGGATGTTATTAATTAGCGGAGTTTTATTAATAGTAAATATTATTAGTATGTATGCGAGTAGACTATCAATCTTACAAATGAATAAAATTACAAATAAAATTCTATTAACAATAAGACAAGAATTATATATTCATATACAAAAGCTTTCATTTTCATTTTTTGACGAGAGACCCGTAGGCAAAATCCTCGCAAGAGTTGTTGGTGATGTAAACTCTTTGTCTGAACTTTTTTCAAGCTCAGTTACTACCTTAATACCTCAAAGTCTAACAATTCTATGCGTTACGGGTATTATGTTTTATCTCAATATAAAACTTGCACTTCTATCAATAACTGTTGTGCCCTTCTTATTTGTATTTCTATTTGGATTGGAAGTATTTATTAGATCAAAGTGGCAAAAATACAGACAAAAACGTTCAAATTTAAATGGATTTACCCACGAAGCTTTTTCCGGAATAAGAATAATTCAAAACTTCACTCATGAAATAGAAACTTCTAAGAATTTTAGAGATTCTGTTAATGATTTAATGGGTTCTTTTGTTAAAGCTGTTCTCTATAATGATTTCTTTTGGCCAATAGTGGATTTTTCTTGGGGACTTAGCTATATAATTATATTCTGGTATGGTACAGTACTATCACAATCTGGTTCAATTTCTGTAGGTACAATAGCTGCTTTTATCTCCTACTCTGGCATGTTCTGGAGACCAGTTTTAAATATAGCTTCTTTCTATAATACTTTGATTACGAACTTTGCAGCAGCCGAAAGAATATTCGAGATTATGGATATAGTTCCTGATATTAATGAATTAGAATCAAACGAAAAGATGCCCTTTATTAAGGGCTCAGTAGAGTTTAAGAATGTAACTTTTGGTTATGAAAAGCATATACCTGTGCTTCATAATGTAAATTTTAAAATAAAGCCTGGTGAAACCGTTGCACTTGTTGGCCCTACTGGCGCTGGCAAGACTACAATTACAAGCTTAGTAAGCAGATTTTATGACACTACTAGAGGTGAGGTTCTCATTGATGGAAAAAATGTTAAGGAAGTCAACTTACATTCTTTAAGAAATCAAATGGGAATCATGCTCCAAGACACTTTTTTATTTTCAGCTTCTATAAAAGAAAATATAAAATATGGAAAGTTAGATGCAACTGATGAAGAAGTTATTGCTGCTGCAAAAGCTGTTAGTGCCCATGATTTTATAATTAGTCTTGAAGATGGATATGATACACAAGTTAATGAAAGAGGATCAAGACTTTCTGTAGGTCAACGTCAACTTATTTCTTTTGCAAGAGCACTTCTTGCAAATCCTAGAATATTAATATTAGATGAAGCCACCTCTAACATTGATACTGCTACTGAAATCTTGGTTCAAAAAGGAATTAACAAACTCTTATACGGAAGAACATCCTTTGTTATTGCTCATAGACTTTCAACCATTAGAGATTGTGACAAGATTATGGTAGTTGACGAAGGTGATATTGTTGAATCTGGAACTCATGAAGAGCTAATTAATAAAAAAGGTTTTTACTATAAGCTTTATATGGCTCAATACAGATTTTTAAATGAAGGTGCCTAGAAGTATTCTATTTTCAAAACCTTTTCTGCTTAAAAATTATTTTTACTTTTTATAGTCAATCTTATGAATTGTCCTGTGTTAAATTTAAGCACTATTAATAAGTTTATTAATAGTGCTTATTTTTATTTAAAATATTTAATGTAGGTTACTACTTATAAGTAATTTTGAAAACAAAAGTTTATTTTATTTCTTTAATATATTTTCTAGCAAAACGCTCTTTTATTCATTAGTTAGATTGACCAAACTTTCACAAAGTTCTATAATGTTATTATAATCCAATAAGGAGGCATAAAAATATGGTAGTGAAAGTTTGTGTAGGAAGTGCCTGTTATGTAAAAGGATCCCATAAGGTCATAAGTAAAATGAAAACTTTAATAGAAGCTAATAAATTAATTGAAAAAGTTGAACTTAAAGCTGCCTTTTGCTTAGGCCATTGCACCAACGCTGTGTCTGTTTCAATAGATGACGATGCAGTGTATGAAGTAGATTGTGATAATGTAGAGGAGTTTTTTAATATCTACATAAAGGAGAAGATAGATTTATGCAAGTGATGAATTTTACGAGAGCCAACTGTAAAAATTGTTATAAATGTGTCAGAACTTGTAGTGTTAAAGCTATAGAAGTAAAGGATGACCAAGCACAAATTGTTGAGGAAAGATGCGTTACTTGTGGTCATTGTTTAGTTGTTTGTCCGCAAAATGCGAGAAATATCTTATCAGATATTGATAATGTGAAAGCTGCTCTTAAGAGTAAAAGAAATGTTATAGCGCAAATTGCTCCAGCTTTTAGAGGCTTCTTTAAAGATGCTCCTAAAATTGTAACTGCCTTATATAATTTAGGTTTTTCTTACATTGAGGAGGTTTCTATCGGAGCTGAAATGGTTTCAGCAGAGTATGAAAACATAGTTGAATCTAGTTATGAAACAGAATTTTTAACGAGCTGTTGTCCTTCAGTAGTAATGCTTATTGAAAAATACTATCCCGAATTACTTTCAAAAATTATTCCAGTGGTTTCACCAATGATTGCTCACGGTATGAGCATAAAAAATAGATACAAAGACCCTTATGTCGTTTTTATTGGTCCATGTATCTCAAAGAAGTGTGAAGCTTTATCTGAAGATAATGCTGAAATCATAGATTCAGTACTTACTTTTGATGAAATTATAAAACTATTAAAATCTGAGGATGTTGATTATAATACTCTACCGAATAGTGAAGTTACTTATGGAGGTACTAGCCGCGGGGATAAATACCCTGTAGTTGGAGGAATCCTTACCGCTATATCTCCTACCCTTAAGGGCAGGCACTTAGATTTAATCCGAATACACGGCATGGAAAATTGTAAAGAAGTTTTAGAAGAGCTTAAAAAAGGAAGTTTAAAAAATGTATGTATAGAATTAAGTGCATGTAATGAAAGCTGCCTTGGAGGTCCAGGTGGGTCTACCTCAGGTGACAGCATTTATAATAGAATCCAAAGACTTCAAAAATACTTAACTAATGATAAAAGTGATAAACACACTTTGATTTCTCCCCTAAAACTTCCTTTAAATAGAACCTTTACAAATAAGAGAATAAGCTTTCATATTCCTCAAGAAGAAGAAATTATTCAAATTTTAAACAAGATGGGTAAATATGAAAAGGAAGATGAGTTAAATTGTGGAGCTTGTGGATATAACACTTGCTATGAAAAAGCAATAGCTGTATCTCAAGGTATGTCACAAACCGAAATGTGCGTTCCATATATGAGAAGCATGGCTGAACGTACTACTAATGAAATATTTAATCATTCCCCTAATATTATATTAATTTTAGATAAAGCATTAAATATCAAAGAAATTAATCCTATAGGTGAAAAACTTTTTAATATGACAAAAGATGAATTACTAGGGACACCAATCAACTCTTTAATTGCTGATAATGATTTTCAGTTAGTAGTTAAATCCTGTGAAAGTATGATAAAAAACAAGATCTATTATAGTAACTATAATTATCACGCATACAGAAGCATTATTTATATGGAAAAACAAGCCGCACTACTTGTGATCTACACAGATATAACCGCTGAGGAAAAGCGCAAATTCGAGCTTTCGAAGCTTAAACATAATGCAGTAGATGTAACACAAAGCATTATAGATAAGCAAATGAGAGTTGCGCAAGAAATTGCAAGCCTTCTTGGTGAAACCACCGCAGAAACTAAGGTTGCTCTTATGAAGCTTAAGAAAGTTTTGCAAGAGGAAAACGAAGTATGAAAAGTTTTTTTATAGATGTAGCTAATTTTAGTTTAAATAAATTTGGTGAAGAACTCTGTGGAGATAACGTTGAAGTGGCAAACACAAAAGATGGATTAATAGTAGTGATGTCAGATGGATTAGGTAGTGGTGTAAAAGCTAATATTTTAGCTACCTTAACATCTAAAATTGCAGTTACGATGCTTAAGGAAGGAGCTACTATTGATGAAACTATAGAAACAATTACAAATACTTTACCAGAATGCCAAGTTCGAAAGCTTGCCTACTCTACTTTCACTGTGATTAATATAAAAAACAATGGTGAAGTATATATGGTGGAATATGACAACCCCCCTATTTTTTTCTTTAGAAATAATAGGGCCAGTGATCTTCTAAAGGAAGAAAGAAAGATAAATAATAAAATTATCTTTGAAACCAAGTTTTTTATGAGTGAAAATGATACTCTAACTATTGTAAGTGATGGTGCAGTTCATGCTGGGGTGGGACAACTATTAAACTTAGGTTGGCAATGGGAACACATTAATGATTTTTTGAAAAACCTAGTTGGAAAAGAGAAAACCTCTGAAAATATTTGTAGACACTTACTTGAAGTATGTAAAAATCTATACGATGACAAGCCTGGTGACGATACAACAGTAATTACAATAAAATTAAAAAAAGCGCAGTATATTGATATATTTACTGGGCCACCCAAAAATAAAGAGGACGATACTTACATGATAAATGCTATAAAAGCAGCTAAAGGTAAAAAAGTCCTCTGTGGTGGTACTACAGCAAATATAGTCTCAAATGCATTAGGTAAACCAATAAATATAGATTTGCAACATTATGATGCTGAGGTTCCACCTATGGGGTATATGGATGGCATAGATCTTGTTACAGAAGGACTCTTAACTTTAAATAAGACTAGAGAAATCTTGTTAACTTATCTAAGTGAAAGAAGAAAAAAAATTATCCCTAAAATTATTGAAGGATATGATGGTGCCTCTCAATTGTGCAAACTTCTCTTAGAAGATGCCACCCACATTCATATTTGGGTTGGTGAGTCTATTAATCCTGCTCATCAAAATCCATTATTTCCCAAAGATTTTAATCTTAAGGTGAAAGTAGTTAAAGAACTTGAGGCTATATTGAAAGAGTTAGGAAAAATTGTTGAGATATCATTTATTTAACGTCCCTTTGATACTATCTTATGAAATATCACATATTCCCGAACTAAACTTTTGATAATTAAAAGTTTTAGTTAATGAAAGCAGCTGCAAAGTTATAAACTTTATAGCTGCTTTCATTAATTTTTATTAGTTTATCTACTGATATTTTAGAGGAATAAAAAAAGCCAGATAATTACTTACGGAAAGTCATTTTATACATTAAATTTCTTTATGTAAAATATATTGATACTTTCATATTTAAAACTAATACATATCAATTTAGTGTTTTTTCCTTTAATACATAATCAAATCCTTTATTAATTCGTTCAGCATCCTCCTCGGAAATTATAGGTTTCATTAAAGTATTATGTGGAATTCTATTATGTTCTGGAGGTGGAGTCATAAAATTTTCACCATATAATTTAGTTAATATAATGTTATATTTATTAGGTACTGGAAATTCATTACCTTCAAATTTTAGGTATTTTAATGGAAAAATCTCCTCAGAACTAAACTCTTTGTTCCAATTTAATATATCTGTTCCATATCCATAATTTGTTTTAGGATTCTTCATTATTGAACATATTCTTTTGTCCCTTGATTTTAAGCTTCTCTTATATATTTTCTTATGTGTAAAAATAGAAAATACTATAGTAAGTCTTAGAATAAATCTTATAATATTTTTTAGAAGATTGCTTCCTTTAAAGTAAGGCTTCTTAAATGGTGCATTTACAAGAAAAGATTTAATAAAAAGATGTTTATGCAGTTTCTCGTAAAAGTTTTTTTTCATAAAGTTAGTACTAAAACTGTCAAATGGAAATATATCAACATACATACCAGGATGACATCCTTCAGCTCCCTTTTGGTCTATAAAAGATTTTCTGTCTTTTATTTGTGCCCAAGTACTAACAGATTTTTTTGCAGTCTCAGGACATTCAATAAATAAATCAGCAGGGAGTTCCTTAGGAGCAATAGCTATAAATTTAATATAATCTTCTCTTGTCATTCCAATATCAATATCGTCATCCCATGGTATAAATCCTTCATGCCTTACAGCCCCAAGTAAAGTTCCTCCATCTAGCCAATATTTAATATCATGTTTTTCACAAATATAATTTACTATCTTGAGAATTCTCAACATAACAAACTGGCTCTGTCTAAGAACACTCTCTCCCTCATTTTCGTATCGTTTATCAGGGAATAATTCTTCAAATACATCTCCCATATAATCACCTCTAAAATCAATTCAAACTTAATAAAACACTATTACTGAACCCACCATTTATCTCTTAACTTTCTTTCTTAATTCTCTCCAAATTATATTGAATTCGTCAACCTTTAAAACTAATAAAGCTAAGGAATACACAGCGATACCCATTATTGATGAAATAACCAAACCAAATAATATTCCTAGGGTTCCACCCACTGTATGGTAAGTAACTTTGTATATAAACCAAATTACAATCCCCATTATAACAGAGGACAAAGTAATTTTAAATGTTGTTTTAAAAATTGATTTCTTCTCAATGTTACCAATTTTGTTATCCAAACTTTTAAACAACAAAATAGCACATATTGCAGCGGCTATAGAAGAAGAAAATGGCAGAGCACTTAACCCCATAAAATTAATTAAAACAAGATTTAAACCAATATTAATCAATACCGAAATTATTCCATTATAAGTTGAAGTTTTAGTATCTTGCATTGCATAAAGTGCCCTATTAAATATGTCTCTTATACTATAAAATGGAAGTCCTATAGCATAGAATGTTAATACATTAGAAGTCATATAAACTGAATTGTCGTCAAAAACTCCCCTTTTAAATAATATTGTTATAATAGGAACACTTAAAACTAAAATGCCTACAGTGCATGGAATCATAAATAAAAATATATTATTTACTGATGATGTAATATATTTTTTAAACTCATTTTTATTATTATCATTAATAGCTCTTGAAAGTGCTGGAAAAACCACTGTGACTATTGCTACAGCAAAGATGGAGTAAAACACGTCAGATACTCTGTCACCGAATCCCAATGCTGCGATACTTCCTTTGGGTAATCCTGAACCTAAAGCATTATTAACCAGTCTATTAATCTGATTTGCACTTGCTCCTATAATTACAGGTAAAATCAACTTAACCATCTTTTTAACTCTATGATCTTTTAAATCAAAGATAATTATAAACTTAAAGCCATGTTTCATTAAAAATGGAATCTGTGCCAACGTTCTTAAAGACATACCAATTACAGTAGCAACTGTTAGTCCAACTACACCACCTTTGGCCCCTAAAATTATATAGATAATTATTGGGAGATTTAAAAGCACACCTACAATTGCAGGACCTAAAAAATCATCCAAAGTTTGAAGAACTGCAGTAAACGTTGCGTTAATTATGAGAAAAACTAAACTAAATATACTGATCTTTGTTAGTTGAACTGCGAGGGTATAAGTTTCATCCTTAAATAAAGGTGCAATTATCCTAACAATTTGAGGTGCGAAAATGAATCCTAATGTTACTAAAAAAATAGAAATCAGTAATAGAATATTAATAATGTTGTTTGCAAACCTAAACATTTCTTCTTTGCTTTTTTTAGTTAATACCTCACTGAGAATTGGTATAAAAGTAGTGGTAATAGCTAAGGCAATCATTATAAAGAGAATATCACAAATTTGCATTGCCATATTATAAGCATCAGTTTGATATGTTGTCCCAAAAGCACTAGCTACCAATGAATCTCTTAAAAAACCAACTGCCTTATTTATTAATGTCATAATCATAATAACGGTAGCAGCTTTTGCTAATCTTGTTTTTGTCATTTTAATCTCCAATTAGATTTTATATTTTTTTTGTTTATGTACCTATAAATAAAATAAAGCAAAAAACCTACAAATGCCGATAATAGTATAATAGCTAATCCACAGTGAGCGAAAAACTCTTCCGGCATCATGTTTATTATTGGATCAGTTACTGGATTTAATAACCACTTATCGTTATTAAACATTATTTTATGAAAAATAGTAAAAGCATTTGTGAAATCTACATTAATCAGTAAAAGAGATATTAAAGGAAGAGTTAATAATGTTAGTCCACTATATTTAAGAAAATTAATATTAATTTTGTTTTTCCATAAAATATAAATTAGTATCAATGCTGCAAATACTGCTACTATTAATAATTTAATTCCTAAATTAAATAAATCTCTTACTTCTTTAAAATGTTGTGATCCATCCAATGATGATGGCAAAGTTGGCGGCTTAAATTCCTCAATAGAATTATCAAAAATATAATTAATCGTATAATCATAATTTCTCTTTATTTCACTGATTTGGATACCAGATACTTTAGAAATATTTAAGTAGTTAATATCAAAATAATATATAGTTTTAATCTTGGTGATAAAAATAGTTGACATCATTAATGTCGAGTAAATAAGTAGTACTGTTAATAGTGTGGTAATTATACCTTTAAACTTACAGATAATAATCCCTCCAAATATTATTTTATTTTTAGGAACCTACACCCTTTTATCATTAATGACACTAGTATTAATGATTTTGAAGTGTAAAATTTGTTCATCTCAATTTTACTTTTTAATACAATATTATTCAATAATATTCTTATAAAAACTAAAGAATTCTACTAACTTTCTTTTAAGAAACTTCAATGCATGAAAACAAAAGTAATTTCTCAGAAGTATAATACAATTTTAGCATTCAAGTTAATGTTTAATATTAAGTTTGCATGAAAAATCAGATTGATATATTCTTTTCTAAAAACTTAAAGTTAAATTTCAACTTGGATCATAGTTGGCAAAAACTACATACTTATAAATTCTTTAAATCCTATTGACTTATATTTAAAAAAACATTATACATATATAAGTGGTTATTTTTATGCATAATATACTTGCGTTTATATTTAATATACTAATCGTACATGGCAAACTTATTGATAGGACTAGCATTGGTTTAATTTAGCTATATATAAAAATAGATTTTTTATGTATGTATATTCATAAAAACTGAATAGTGAGATGCATAATTATTTGCACTCTAAATAACGGTTAATATACTTATTTTTCAATTATGGAAATATTCATTTAATCAAATCTATATTTAAAAAGAATCTATTTATGAGCACATAATCTTTACTATTCATCAACATACCAATATTTATCTTATTATAGAATAATTGTAAAGTATTTTTAATTTTTTGTATTATTTGATTGTTAATTTATTGATTATATTTCTGCAATCAAATTAAGATGTCTAAAATTGTAGGTGTATTTATATAATTTTGCGCAATACTTTTTGCAGTTTTGCATGAAATATATAAACTTTTTCTATAAAACATCAAAATACATCATTTATACTACCATTTTTTTCTGTTTTTTTGCATCAATGAAAACTAAAGATTGTTATTTTTAAAATTATTCAGAATATTATTGAAATGTTTACATTAATACTGTAAAATAAGTTTAAACAAGTTATCAATTTATTCATTTTTTTACTTTAAAGGAGGCGTATTTATTAATGAAAGAAATTCGTAAACCGAAAATGTGGGAAGCTTTAATCCCAATATTAGCACTTATTATTTCTCTTTCAGTTGGAATCATGGTATATGATGCTAGCCCACACATTCCTCTAGTTCTTGCAACAGTTATTGCTGTTATAATGGCTCTTAAGGTTGGTTATACTTGGGCAGATCTAGAAGACGGCATAATAAACACAATACAAATGTCTATGCAAGCAATTCTAATACTTATGATAATAGGTATGGTTATTGGAGCATGGATTGTAAGTGGAACAGTACCTACTATGATTTACTATGGTCTTCAAATTTTATCCCCTGGGATATTCCTAGTAGCGACATGCATAATTTGTTGTATAGTTTCATTAGCTACAGGTAGTTCTTGGACAACCGCTGGTACAGTTGGTATAGCACTATTAGGTGTTGGAATAGGCCTTGACATTCCAAAAGAAATGGTTGCTGGAGCTGTAATCTCTGGAGCTTATTTTGGTGATAAAATGTCACCTTTATCAGATACTACAAACTTAGCACCTGCTATGGCTGGCGCAACGCTATTTGACCACGTTAAGCACATGATATACACTACTGGTCCAAGCCTAATTATTTCATTAATTATTTTTGGAATAATGGGATTCGGATTTTCTGGTAAAGAAATCGATCAATCTCAATTACAGATTATTTTTGATGGATTAAGTGATTCATTTGTAATTAGTCCAATATTATTATTACCTCCTGTGGTTGTAATAATTTTAGTTGTAAAAAAATTCCCTGCTATTCCTGGATTATTTATTGGTGTACTTCTTGGTGCAATATTAGCAATGTTAGTACAAAAAACTGATTTTGGTGGAGTACTTTCAGTTTTAAATGATGGTTATGTTGGTGAAAGTGGAATTGAAATGGTAGATGAACTGCTTAACCGTGGTGGTTTACAAAGTATGATGTTTACAGTTTCATTAATTATTTGCGCTATGACTTTCGGTGGAGTAATGGAAAAAGCCGGATTCCTTGAGTTAATGGCAGAAAAGTTATTAAGATTTGCTGTAAGTACTGGCTCATTAGTATTAGTAACTATAGTATCTTGTATTGTATGTAATATTCTTGCTGGAGATCAATATCTATCAATTGTTATTCCAGGAAGAATGTATAAAAATGAGTTTTCAAAAAGAGGTCTTGCAGCTAAAAACCTTTCAAGATGTCTTGAAGATGCAGGTACTTTAACTTCTCCTCTTGTTCCATGGAATACATGTGGTGCCTTTATGAGCACAACTTTAGGGGTTGCTACTTTAGGGTACTTACCATACTGTTTCTTAAATCTAATCAACCCAGTAGTTTCAGTAATCTTAGGATACACTGGAATCACTATGGAAAAGGTTAAGCCAGCTGAAAAAATTGCTGCTGAAGCATAGTTGAATTTAATATATTTAAGATATAAATTTTAATGTAAAAAAGGAGATCAAAATTATATTATTTTGATCTTCTTTTTTTATGCTCTATTAAATAATATAGCTTTGTTTCTACTTATAAGACATTTGCTTAGACTAATTACTTTAGGTTCACATCTTCTCGGATTCGCTATTTACGCGCATATTTTTTTTCTTTTCGACAATACTAATTTAAAATAAACTTTCTTTTTTCAAAAGTTTACTTTATATAAGGAGAGGAAACCATGGAAAATAAATTGGTAATTAGTCAACTAGAAGAGTTTTTAAGAAAGATTCAAACGGATCTATATTTCTTTGATGATTATAAAAAAAAATCCTCTAATGAACTGTTAAATTACAGTATATCAGAGATGGAAAAGGATTTTAAAGCTCAATTGATGACTTTAAGTTCCCAAGTTAATAAACTTGGAGGAACCTGGTCAAATAGTATAAATTTTTATATGGAAAACCCAACAAATTTCAGTCCGGAAATGAGTAATTTAGGATTAAGTTATAATGACAATATATTAACTGAGGCATATAATTTAGCAAACGAAGGTATCATGATGGGTAATAGATTGATACAGGAAAATCCAAATTTGGATCATGATAGTTATAGAATGGTAACCTTAATTCTTAAGACCTATCAAAAACATATGTACACTTTAATGAGGTATTCTTATTAGAACTAATATTGAGCATAAGAGTTTAAAAAATATCATAAAAATATTTTTTTCTTTGCTTAATTTGTAACCATGAACGCTGAATTTTTGCATTATTATTTAAAGCATTATATATGAACCATATTCATTAAGTCGATTTTAGTTTTGACAATGTAATTATCAAAAATCCCCTATTAAAATAGTAAAGGGACTTTTGATAAGTAATACTCCATATTTTATATATCATTCGGATCTCTATGTAAGAATTTTCAGATTTATTTATTCCACTTTTTGCCTAAAGCAAAACCAATAATCAACCCTATTCCCAAAGCTACAGTTGTTTTAAGTTTTTCAACTTGTAGTTCCATATCTGTAACTGGCTTAGTATTATTAATTATTACTGTATCATTATAGTTTTCTCTTGGGTAAATGTGCGCTCCTACTAAGCAAGCATGTTGAAATCTAACTTCGGAAAAATTTTCTTTTAAATCCTTCAAAATATTTAAGAAATATTCTTTATTCCAATGTTCAGTATCTTTAAATTCCTTATTATTATGTGAATCAAATATCCCCTCTAATAACTCTTTAGAATAATTTACTGCTCTCATTATTTCTTCTATATTTCCAGGTTCTCTTCTAATATACTCACATAAAACTTCTCTCACTTCTTTTATGTTTTCCGAAGCAATTGCTTGTATTAATGAAGCTTCAGCTTTAAATTCCATAGTTATACCTCCTATTTAATATTATCTCTAAAGTATATAGTTAAATTTTACTATAGTCAACAAACTTTGAGCATAAAATTACCTACATTATGGTTACAAATAAATTAGAATAACTATTGAGTACTAAATTTGAATTTTTTGTTATCATTTATTATTTCTTTTGAGTAAAATAATAATAAGACTACTTATATTAAGGAGGATACCATAATGACGTATGGACTAGTTTTAGGCGGGGGTGGTTCTAGAGGTTCTTATGAGCTAGGTGTTTGGAAAGCATTAAATGAACTCAACATCGAAGTTTCGGCGATTGCGGGCTCATCAATTGGTTCAATTAATGGGGCTCTTTTTATTCAAGGAGGCTTCAATCTAGCAAATGAACTTTGGTTAAATTTAGATTTTTATAGATGTTTTATAGCAAGTGAAAAAACTTTGACTCATAGAGATAAGCTTGTTATTAAAGATATCCCAAACTTAATTAAAAGTGCTTTTCAGAATAAAGGTATTGACATTACTCCTTTTAAAAACTTACTGCAAGACTATTTAGATGAAGAAAAAATTAGAAATTCAAATATTGATTTTGGAATTGTTACCTATTCACTAAGTAATTTCAGACCTTTAGAAATCTTTATAGAATCTATTCCTCAAGGACAACTTATAGATTATCTAATGGCTAGTTCTTGTTTTCCTGGGTTTAAGCAAAGTGAAATTCAAGGTGAAAAGTTTGTTGATGGTGGAGTTTACAATAATATACCTGCTGAAATGCTTTTAGAAAAAAATATATCAGCTATAATTACTGTGAATATTCACGGTCCCGGAAAAGTAAAAAAGTTTCCAAAAGAAAAAAAGAACATAATTGAAGTCGAGTGTTCTGAGGATCTTGGCCCCCTTTTCCACTTTGAAAAAGATAAACTAATTCGAAATATTGATATTGGGTATTTTGATACTCTAAAAAAATTCAAAAGAATTATTGGTAATTATTATTATTTTCATGATGAAAAAATAAAAGATAACTCACTTTTATTGCCATTAAATGATGAAGAATTAAATCTTATATTGAAATCAATTAATTACAAAGCATATAGTAAAAAGAACCTAATTCTAAGTAGAGTTATTGCAGAAATAAGTAAATATACACAGAAAATACCTGATGGGAACACTACAATCTTAACCGCGCTTGAAATTACGGCTGAAGTGCTGAATATTGAAAGATGTAAAATCTATCATTATGAGGAACTTTTAGATTTAATACTTAAAACAACACTTTCTCATGATTTAAGTTCAGGAAATATACTAAAGATTAATACAAACAATAAGATTATAAATATATCTGTTATAAACTATGATTTATTAATTAATGATGAGAATACTATAAACATTAGACGGTCATTGGCAATTACTTCGCCAAAATACTTTATATCATCTATATTTATATCTTTAATAAAATATAGAATTAATAAAACTTCATATAATTAGTGTACACTGTAACATTCTTTAAAATTTATCATTTTGTTAAAACAATGTTTTTAAAATTAGGAGAAAAAATGGTATAATAGAATTATTAGTTTTACTCTAACGAAACTAATTATGAAAATAAACGTATTCTATTGTGAAAACATAAAAATTAATCGGAGGATGATTATATATGAATATTGCCTTTTTTCTTACTCCTAAGAGCGAAGTTATCTTTGAAAAGATAAGCTCAACAATGAGAAGAGCTATGGAAAGGATGGAATATCATAGATATACTTCTATACCTTTGTTGGACGACCGTGGAAGATATGTTGGAACTTTAACTGAAGGTGATATTCTTTGGAAACTCAAAAATACTCCTGATTTTAATCTTAAAGACTCAGAGAAAGTTCTTATTAAAGAAATACCCAGACACGTATGTAATAAGGCCGTCTCTATAAACTCTGACATCGAAAGTCTAATTTTAGCAGCTAAATCGCAAAACTTCGTACCTGTGGTAGATGATTCAAATACCTTTATTGGTATAATAAAACGTAGTGATATTATTTCTTATTGTTATAATAAGATTTTTAATGAAAATTACTCAAAAATCCAAGAACTTGAAGAGCTTGCTCAAATTGCAAATTAATAAAATTATATTATTAAAATGAAAAAACCGCTACTACTTTCCTTGTGAAAATTCAATAAAGCTGAAAAACTTTATCATATGATTACAAACACCATAAAAGCTAAATTTATGGTGTTTTAGTTTTTATAAGTCCATGATTATGAATTTACATAAATATAGAATTTTATTATACTAGTTATTATAGTGAATAATTAATAATATTTATTAACGTGGGAGGGATTGTGTTGGAAAAACTTTTCAAAAAAAATAGTATATTTGCTGATATCGGCTTACTTCTAGTAGCTGTAATCTGGGGAGGTGGATTTATTGCCGTTAAGGATTCATTAAATGTAATTACTCCTTTTTATCAAATGGCAATTAGATTTGGTCTATCCACTGTTCTCATGTATATTGTTTTTTACAGTAGGGTAAAAAAAATAAATAAAACTCAACTTAAAAATGGAACAATAATTGGAGTGTTTTTATTTTTAGGCTTTGCATTTCAAACTGTGGGTATTAATTACACCTCAGCAGGTAAAAGTGCCTTCCTAACTGCAGTTTATGTTGTCCTTGTCCCATTTTTACAATGGTTATTATTAAAAAAGAAACCTGATAACTATTCTTTGGTTGGAGCAATCATATGTTTACTCGGTATTTCGTTTTTGACACTCCAAGGTGGATTTTCCATTGGATACGGGGATACATTAACCTTAATATGTGCCTTTGCCTTTGCAGGGCAAATAATTGCAATTGGAAAATATGTTGAAGCTGATGATCCACTAATTCTTACCATAGTTCAACTGGGTGTAGCAGCTATATTATCTTTCATTGTAGCAATATTTTTCGAACCACTGCCAGTTAACATGACTTTAAGAGCTGTTGGTTCTATAATCTATCTAGCAGTATTCAGTACTACTTTAGCATTCTTAATTCAAAATATTGCACAAAAATATACAAGTTCTACTCACGCAGCAATTATTCTTTCTTTGGAATCTTTTTTTGGAGCAATATTCTCAATAATATTCTTCAAAGAAATTTTCAACATAATGATGGTTTTAGGATGTGGTTTAATATTTGTAGCAATTATAACTACTGAAACTAAATTAGATTTTTTAAAAAAGAAAAAGATTGTTAATGAGATAGAAAAAGCAGGCTAAATATATACCAAAAGAAAAGCATAGATAATATCATCTTAGGACGATATTATCTATGCTTAAATATTTTTATGTATGATTTAACACAAATGTTTTTCGTTTCTATAACATCTATTTATTCCATTACAAAATTAATTATCTGTATATTTCTAAGCTTTCGATTGCATCATCTACTAACTTTTCGATGTCTAGTGCTGCTTCAGACTTAATTATTTCTTCAAGTCTAGGCTTAGTTTTAGGATGTTTTGGGACAAATATTGTACAACAATCTTCAAATGGTAAAATAGAAGTTTCATAAGTATCTATTTTTCTTGAGACATCCATTATATCTACTTTATCCATAGCAACTAAAGGTCTAAATACAGGTCTATCACTACAATCGTCACTAACTACTAATGCCTCCATAGTTTGCGATGCTACTTGACCTATACTCTCTCCAGTGGTAACTGAATGTATGTTGTACTTTTCAGCAAGTTTACAAGCTATTCTCATCATAAATCTTCTCATAATAATAGTTAACTCGTCTTCCCTGCATTTTTCAATAATTTGTAATTGTATATCCGTAAAAGAAACTATATATAAATTATAATTACCAGTATATCTTTTTAATATATCTGCCAGCATTTTAACTTTCTCTTTTGCTCTCTCACTAGTATATGGAGGTGAATGATAATATACAGCATTTAGCTCCACTCCCCTTCTAGCCATTAAATATCCAGCCACTGGTGAATCTATTCCTCCAGATAGCATTAGCATTGTGGAACCATTCATTCCATATGGTAGTCCACCAGCACCTTTTATTTTTTTTGCAATTACATAACTTGAATTTCTAATTTCAATGTTAACTATATATTCTGGTGTCTTTACGTTCACCGTTACTCCTTCAAGGTTGTTCAAAATAGTAGCACCTATTTCTCTTGAAACTTCCATTGAATTTAGAGGAAATTGCTTGTTAGCTCTATTTGTTTCTACTTTAAATGTTTTCGCTCCTGTTTCTTGCAATACCTTTAAAGCTTCTTCACCAATTGCTTCCATGGAATTTTCTATTTGGCGTACAATACAAACTTCCATGATTCCAAAAATCTTTGTAACTCTTTCAATAACTTCTTCAAGATTATCGGATTTTATAAACCATCTTCCACTATCTTCAACAAAATCATAATTCATATCCTTTATAACAAACTTAATGTTATCCTTAAGTTTTTTTTCAAATTTCCCCCTATTAAGTCCCTTTAAAAATATCTCAGGGGCATATTTTATTAGTAATAACTCATTCATCTTTTAGTCCTCCTTAAAAACATTAAAACTACTTTAAGCTTTTCGATTACATAATCCACTTCTGCTTTTGTATTACTCTCACAAAAACTAAATCTTATAGCGCCTTGTTGTTCAACTAATGTGAGTCCAAAGGCATTCAATACTTCAGAGGTTTTCGCAGCTTTTGCTGAACATGCTGATCCTGTAGATACATATATATTATGTTCTTCCAAGGCATGAAGTAAAACCTCTCCTTTTACTCCTATAAAACTTACATTTAGTATATGAGGAATAAAATGTTCTTCTAAATTACTATTTACTTTTATATATGTAAAATCCTTTAGTTTTTCAATAAAGTATTTTTTAATTTCAAAAACCTTTTTATAGTTATCATTTAAATTTTTATTCATAATCTCTACAGCATTGCAAAATCCGGCTATAGCTGGTAGATTTTCAGTACCTGATCTGAAGTTTCTTTCTTGTCCTCCACCAATCATTAATGTAATTGGGACAAGACCCCTTTTTATATATGCAAAGCCAACTCCTCGTGGTCCATGAAGTTTATGAGCACTAGTACTCATTAAATCTATTTTACATTTAACCACATCTAAATGAATTTTCCCATAACTTTGTACTGCATCTACATGATATTTAATTCTAGAAGACTTTTCTTTTAAAAGCTTCCCAATCTTTTCAATATCCTGGATTATTCCAACTTCGTTATTTACGTGCATAATACTAACTAAAACAGTATCTTTTTCAATTGCATTTACTAATTCATCTAAATTTATTTTTCCATCAGTGTTTAAGCTTATATATGTAACCCTTATACCTTGACTTTCTAAAAACTTAAAAGTATTTCTTACACTTGAATGCTCTATGTTTGAAGTAATCACATGATTTCCTGGTTTGCAAAATCCCTTAATAAGAAAGTTATTACTTTCAGTTCCACCTGAAGTAAATATTATTTCGTCAGGGGTAGCATTTATAGTTTTACTTATAGACTCTCTGCACTTCCTAAGCTTTTGTTCTGCTTTAAATCCCAGTGTATGAGCAGAGGATGGATTAGCATAAAAATGTCTCATTGTACTAGCTACTTCTTCTATAACTTCTTCATAAGGTTTAGTAGTTGCGCTATTATCAAAATAAACTTCCATTATATCACCTCACAGAGGAACATTATATCACAAAATTAGTTAACTTAAGTATAAAATAGCAAATTTTATTATTAAACTGACAAATAAACATTAAAAGTGTTTATTATTCACTTCTTCTATTTACTTCTTAATATTATATCTTTGATTCTTAATCTATCCAAATTAATAAAAATTACTCACTAAATCACTGTGAAAAACGCTTTCTACTACTTACAGATTTAAAGTTGAATTTTGAAACCCTAGATTGACAGAAGCTTAATGCATTCCTTCGCCAAACAGAACGAAAATATTTACACATTAGTTAATAAAAAAATACCGATGAATAATTCATCGGTAATTACATTTCTATTTACGGTGTCTTTTCCTTACATGTCTTGACTTTTTTATTGTAAACTCTGCAGTTGATGGTTGCTTTTCAACCCATCTTAAATATCTCTTAATTTTTTCATCTTCAAGTAATTTATTTAAAGTGTTTAATTTTACACCTAATTCTTTATTTGTAAACAATGCATGTATTTGCTTATGACACGTGGTACAAAGTAATGCGATATCTAAATACCTACCCCCTACTTCTCTGGGAGTAAGATGATGCTCTGTAAGTTCTACTCCATCTCTTCTACACAACTCACAATTTATTAAATCCTTTGTACTCAATAAATTCACCTCTCATCATGAAATATAAAAGATAAATTTAGCAACCTGTTTTTATTGTAACATAATTTTTTTAAAATTAAAGCCCATGGAAAAATGTGTTAGTTATTGATATACTATAAATATGTGTTCTCATACTAAAGTTTTTTACAACAAAATCTAATTTATTTTAATAAAAAATTAACAGCTATTTCGATAATGAAGTTTTGATAAAGAGTGTTTCATTATTAAAATCATATCATACACAATTAGTGTTTTTTATTAAATACTTGTGAAATTCTAACCTTTGAATGCAGGTGTTATATTACTATCTGTTAATTTTTAATTTTATATAATATAAATAATTTAACAAGGTTGGTGATATTATATTGGATTTATTTAAAATTGACAAACTACTTTTATTTATTGGGATTTTATCAATAATTTATTTTGCAATGTTAAAATTCACACTTTGGAAGATGGCTTTTGCTGAGTTTTGGCTACTTCTCGGAATAGTACTACTACTTTTTTCTATATTATTAGGTAACGGATTAATTTCATTTAATACTGTAAATCCTAATTTAAAGCGATTTATTTTTACTATATTTTTTATTGGCATAAGCATATTTTTTATTTTAGAAGGTTTAATAATTTATAATGGAAGTATAAAAAACACTGAAAAACCAGAATACCTTTTAGTACTTGGTGCAGGATTAAATCATGATAAACTCTCAGCTTCCCTAAGGTACAGACTGGTGACCGCATTAGAATTCAACAATAAATATCCTGATGTAAAAATTATTGTTAGTGGGGGTCAAGGGAAAGACGAAGCATTATCAGAAGCATTAGCCATGAAGAATTTTTTAGTGTCAAACGGAATTGCTGAAAATTTAATAATTTTAGAGGATAAGTCCACTAATACTTACGAAAATTTTAAGTTCTCAAAAGCTATCATAGATAAGCAGAGTAAAAAAAGTGATTATCTTATTACCGTGATAACTAATAATTTTCATATGTTTAGATCAAAATATATTGGTGAAAATATGGGTTTTAAGGTCTTAAGATATCCTTCACCCTGTAATATGCTGAGTGCACCTAACTTTTATGTAAGAGAAGTTTTCGCCTCTATTAAAACTATACTCATCAATAATTAAAACATAACAACACTGATTCTAAGTAAATATTCTCTTCATTCTATCAAATTATGATTAAATCTCCTTCTAACATTCCAAATAATATCGGAACTTTATTTTGATAATAATAAAGGTACTATTAATAAGTTAAATATTAATAGTACCAACTTTATTTATTTATTTATTTATTTATTTATTTATTTATTTATTATTTTCAAAAGGTTCAACCATATGTTTTTATATATTATATTTAACAAAGTTACCTTTTGACTATTTAATAAAAGCTCCTAACTTATTACTCTTTATAAAATGAACAATATTTAGTAATGAAATTAAAGTTATTATCACATCAATAAATGCAGCACACCACATTGTTGCAAATCCTAGTATATTTAAATATATTATTATAGCCTTTAAAATAAATGTAATTAATATATTTGCAATTATCAATTTTTGCGTGTTTTTCCCAAATTTGATTGCTTTTGCAATATAGGTAGGGTCGTCTGTAATTATATCAATAAAATCATCTTTTTTATTAGAAAATGATTTTAGGTTGCCCATAGTTAACCCCAAATAGGATTTATCACACAATTCATCATTATTTTCATCACCAACAAATAATATTCTGCTATTTCTTCCCTTTATAGATTTTAATTCTTCTATCTTTAGCATCTTTTCATTCACTTCCATATCCGAATAAACTTCATCTATAGATAATACTTTACCTACATAATCCGAATTAATTTTATTATCGCTGGTAATCATGATCACTTTCTTTACTCCTATTGCTTTTAGATCATTAATGGCTTTGGGAGAAGTGGCCTTTATTTTATCAGCCATAACTATATAGCCTATGTAATTTTGATTAATTGCCACATAGACAATTGTACCAATCTCATTTATCTTTTCATACTGAATATCATACTCATCCATAAGTTTGCTATTACCTGCATATATATATCGATCTCCATAATAAATTTTCACACCCTTGCCAGGAATCTCTTTATATGATTTTATTCTACCTTTATCAATAATTGGATTTGAACTGTTTTTCTTAAATGCATTTATTATAGATTTAGCAATAGGATGTGTTGAATATATTTCGGCATAGGCTGCATATTCAATAAGCAAATCATCAGTTATAAATCCAATAGGAACAATCTTTGTAACTGTAAAAACTCCCTCTGTAAGAATACCTGTCTTTTCAAAAACTACAGTTTCTACTTTAGATAACTTCCCCATAGTGTTACCATTTTTAATAATTATTCCATTTTTAGCAGCACTAACTATGCCACAAGAAAAACTTAGTTGAATAGAAGAAACTAATACATATGAACAAGATATAAGGAAAAATACCAGTCCCTTGTATATCCAATAATCAAAGTTATCAGAAATAAAAATTGGTATCACAAGTGCTACTCCTAATGCTATAACACATAAAATTCCAGTGTAATATGTTGTAAATTTCGTCATTAACTTTCCAACTGATGTTTTTTTACTTGTGACATCTTTCACTAGACTTTGTATTCTAGATGCTATAGAATTTTTATAGGATTTTGTTACTTTGATTTCTAACAATTTAGTTTCATTAATTGTTCCAGATAATACCTCATCCCGTTCTTTAATTTTTATTGTTGAGAATCCCCCTATAAGCGGTGACATATCTACTTGTGAAGAGCCATTTACTATAATACCATCAACAGGAATTATATCCCCTGGTTTTACTTGAATTATGTCATTAACTCTTATTGCTTCAGGTGATATCATTTCCACTTTCTCTCCATTACTTCCAAATTTTTTATAATATGACTTAATGCTAAAGCTAGTGTCAAGGTAACTTTTAACCTTTTTTCCAATGAAAATTTGAAGATATTTACCTAACTTATAAAGTAACATTACTCCTAATGCTTCATAATATTCACCTATAAGAAAAGCTACCATAGTTACTAAGGTTATGATAAAGTTCTCCTCAAGTATTCTTCCTTTTAAAGTGCTTTTGATTGCTCTTTGTAATACTTCTACACCAATTATTAAGTAAGAAATTGCTGAAAATATAACACTAAATTTGTTATTCATTAGCACTGCAATTGCTGCTATGCTGATACCTAGAATTACAGGTGCTATTTTAATGTCAGTAAATTCATTATAGAAAACTTGCGTATCATAGTCTTCCATATCCTCATTCCTCTTAAATTCATCTTTATAATTCTTAGGAAACAAATTATTTGACGCTTCAACTCCCTGTATTTCTTTAAGAACTACTTGTTTTTCTACATTATTTACGATATCACTTAAACATGTTAATAATTCATCATTATTAACATGCCTTTCAAGTTCAATTCTCCCTCGGGAAGTTACAGAATTTATAATTACACTTTTTACATAGGGTATTTTTCTAATTTCACTCTCTATCTTAGCACCACACTCTATACTTTTCAGTCCCTGAAATTCATATAACTTTCTTAAATTTTCATCCATATGTGTATCCCCCTAATAAATCATTCCTCGGTAAAGCTTTTTCTCTCAATCTTCCCCCACTTGTTTTTGTTCTTTCTATATTTCACCATCCCACTTATTCTAAAAAAAACTATCAATTGCCTATACCCAAAATTTTCGAGGATACTAAAACCTGATAATTTTATCAATTGTTTTATGCTAGAATACTTATTAAAAGTAAATTGCTCTGTTAGTATTGCAGATAAGGATTGTATCATTCCTATTAATAGTGTGATAAAAATCAAAATCCAAGCCGGTGCTAATCTAATTATATCAAAATACATTAATATAGGAATAACTATAAAAATCCCTAAGTCTATCAATGGACCAAGAAATTCAAATATCCAGTAATAGGGTATTGCAATAAGTCCTATGAGCCCATATCTAGAATTGAAGAACATATCCTTATGCTTAATTAGACAATCCATAAGGCCTATTTGCCATCTTTCTCTTTGACTTTTTAAATCCTTTAACCTTTCAGGAACTTGTGTCCAACAAATGGGATCCGGCAAAAACAAAATCTTGTACTCTTCTTTCTCCATAGTTAAATATTTATGAATCTTCAGGATTAATTCCATGTCTTCACCTATAGTGTTTGGCGTGTATCCTCCTAACTTTACTATTGTTTCCTTTTTAAATGCGCCAAAAGCGCCAGATATTATAAGTAAAGAATGAAAGTAATCAAATGCAGCCCTTCCTAGAAAAAAGGCTCTCAAGTATTCTATAAGTTGAAACATAGAGAGATATTTTTGTGGAAGTTTTATTTTTTTAATATTACCATGTTCTATTTCTGATTCATTTGCTATTCTTACAACGCCACCAGCTGCAACAATAGTTTTATCAATAATAAATGGAAAGCTAATTCTAGTCAAAGATTCTTTGTCTAATATGCAATCTGCATCTACAGAAACAAATAAGGGATATCTAGATACATTTATACCACAATTCAATGCATCTGCCTTGCCCCCATTCTCTTTATCAATAATTATCAAATTAGGAATATTAACGTTTCTATACACTCCTCTTACGCTTTTAGTAGCAATTATTCTTCTCACCGGTTCCTTCATTTCCACAAGATCAAAGTTATGTATTAATTTTTCTAGTGTTGCATCACTTGACCCATCATTTATCACTATAATTTCGTATAGTTTATAATCTAGACTCAAAAAAGAATTAATACTATCCACTATAGTTACCTCTTCATTATAAGCAGGTACAAGTAAAGATATAGGAATCATACTCTCAGAATTTTTGTACTTCTCGTAATCGAGATAATTAGATCTTTTATAATTAAAGTCTATAATAGAAACTCCCATTACAATTTGAAGAAAGTGTAAACTATTATTAAAAATTAGATATACAATTACAAAATAATTAAAAAGTAAGGCTAATTGGATAAACAAATAAGTCATCATTTAATCATTTCCCTTTTTACTTTCAATATGATGCGCTATTTTCCTTTTAATACTACTATTATCTATCTTATCAATTTTTTTAGCATTGTCTAATATTGCAATAATTATATCTTTAGCGAATTTATCGTTCCCACTTAAAATATTATCTACATATTTTATATAGTCCTTTGAATTCATTAATGAAATGGCACTGTTATACCGAACTGTCCATACACTATCCTTTAATGACTTTAGTAAATAACCTTGGGCACCATCACGGAAGTTACCAAGAACTTTAGCTGTTATTGCTCTTACCACCCATTCTCCGTCATTTAAATTTGATCCTATTAAATCAATAAAGCTTTGATCTTTTAATTCTCCCAAAAATTTAATCGTTGCGATCTTTAGTTCTATATTGTCGCTTTTCAAATAATGTACGATATTATTCTTAATATAATTAACGGTACCGTCATTTAACTTTTTATTACTCACATGTAGTGCGTTACTTGCAGATTTTATAAATAATGAAACTATATCGCTGTTGGAGTGGTTAATCATCTTACAATAAATACTAGATAAATCACCTTGAAAGCTATCAATGATATGGATGATACTTCTATCAGTAAGATATTCTATTCCCTCAAGATAGTTGAAGGCTTCAATAAAATACTCCTCATCACCAGTTTTTGCTAAAGCCAAAAGTGTATTGTAACTTTCAAAGGTATTTCCTCTTTTTAAAACCTTAATTAAATATTTATTAGCACTTTTGCTACCTATCCTTCCAAGCTTTTCAACTGCTTCTGCAACTTTATGATGATCCTTTAAATGAAGATCCCTAACGTAGCCTTTCACTAATCCAGTTTCTTCAGCTAGATTGATTATAGCTTCCTTTGTTACTTTATCATTGCTATTTTCATAACTAAACAAGGAATTTTCAACTAAGTTTCTTCTAGAAGGTTTCTTAATAAAAGATTTTATTTGTTGTATGATAATCTTTTCTTCTTGCAAAGTATCATTAGTTATTTCTTGTAACTCATGATGCTTGTTTTTGTTATGAGTTTTATTTAATGCACCACACTCAATATATCTATTAACAAACGCATTAATTTCAGGTTGAAGCTTCTTTGCTTCCATTCTGTGAATATAGGAAACACCTTTATTCCATAGAATTGCTATATAAAAAAACATTACACCAGTAAAAAAAATTGATATTATGTAGATAATAAGCTTAGTCATTTTTTTCACCTAATTTATATTCAAATGTTTTCTGTATTGTCTTAAAATATTCTTGCATAATAAAATAGGATTTTTTTAATCTTTCATGATAAAATGGTTCTTCCCAGTTTTGCCATGTATAAAACACCATATCCGTATCAATAATCTTGTTTAAATTCCGTTTTATAATTAAGTTACTATTAAAACCCTCTATTTGTCGTGGTTTTATGCCATGCTTTTGCAGATCATCCATTATTATCTTTGTAGAAGGATCCATAAAATTTAGTAAGGCCCATGGAATTCTTAATTCTAGAACGTCGTCCTTAACCGAATAGTCAGTAAGAGAGCTAAAATCACTACTGTCTGGATTCCCTACACCTTTCACTAAAATTCCTGCCTCATATTTTTCAAAGGGCAAATTTATTTTATCAACTGGCAAATAAAGACTTCTATTTAACGCAAGATAAATTGGACTAAACTCTCCCGAATTAATGTTGCTAAACTCACTATTATTCTCTATTAAATTTAAAACTTTACCATATTGATAAGCAAAGGAATCATAATAGGAATCAATAAAAATTCTTGCCTCTTTTTTACTATCTATTTTTATTAAAAAGTCCACCGAAGACTTAAATCTTATGCCTTCAATGTTACTTGTACTGTTTCCTTGATTTGGTATTGTATCTAGTGGTATATATACAATGTTATCTTCTCTTAATAATTGTGATTTAACTAAAAAATACACATATCTTTCATCATGCTTAATATGCACTTTATTTTCTTCTATATGAGAATTATCATTGCTAAGCCACTCAGACATATCTCCATCTACATAGCATATAGATTTTTCTTTCCCTGGTTCAAAGTCTAAAATCCCAAACATTTGCTCATTTGTTTGCACGTTACTCCAATAAGGCCTTCTTTCAGGAATATCATAATCCATTGTGTTCCAAGTCCTTTTAAACCATTCATCCTGCCAAGTAAAAACTAAGCCACCAGCATAATCCTCCTCAAGTATGTCCTTTAATAAAGAATTATTTATCAGACCTTGTTCTTCTTCTGTATGATTACCTTGATTATAGTTCATATTAATATTCCTGTGAGCCATTCCTCTTGATGCTGGAATACCATATTCTGCAACTAACACTGGCATATTATGTTCCCTCTTCAACTCCCTCAAGTATGCTTTATATGTATTAATTCTTCCATCTTGATCTTTGAAAGTTTTATACTTTTCTTCATAATTCATAAAATCTGGATAATAGGGATATATATGATAGGATGCAAAGAGTCCTGGTTTAAAACTCTCCTTTGCTTTAATGTGTTCAATATTTACAGCAACTAAATCTTCTTTTTCTAAAGGTTCATTAGGATGTTCAAGCATATCAGTAGTAACCCAATTTGTAAAACTTAACGGTCTCTGCGAGCCATATTTTTCTGTTTCAAAGGCAATTGTTGTATCACCTATTTCACTTAAGAAAACTTCAAAGGGACTAGCATTTTCAGAATATAGAAATATACCATCATAATTAACCTTTTCCTTATTTTTTTCATTACTGCCAATAACAAAAGAAGGATCCCATTCTATCCCCAATATCCAGCCTACTACATAATTAGATATATCGTAGGTATAGGTTCCACTGGCGTGGCCCTTTTCAAAAGAAACTTCCGCATTTCCATGGATAACATCAATTATTTGTTTTATATCCTTTGAAAATTCATCTTTTATCTCTGGTGCATAGGCGTTTTCTAACTTAGAAATTTGCTCTTCATCAATCCAGACACCGTGAAAAATATATAGTGGTTTTAAAGACTTTTTATTATGTTCATATAATGCTTCATAAAACTCTGGTTTAAGTAGCGTATATACTCTTATGGAGTTTACATTAAGCTTTTCAATGCAATCAAACCATCTCAAAT
Source organism: Clostridium sp. (assembly GCF_036642255.1). Taxonomy (GTDB): domain Bacteria; phylum Bacillota; class Clostridia; order Clostridiales; family Clostridiaceae; genus Clostridium_J. The sequence goes on from NZ_JAVWDJ010000011.1 coordinate 51,154, forward strand.
AGTCTTCTTTGCTAATACCATGTTCTCCAGGAAAGTACCCAGGTTTTGCAGCACCTATGTTCACCCCTGTAATAAAAGTTTTATACCAATTTCCAAACTTATATATAGAAAAGTATTTATTATCAACTCTGAAATTATATATTATATTATCCTTTTTCTGAGTCCAAAGAAAATCTCTTACATCTCCATAGTTGTCTATTAGGAGAAATATTAACGTAGTAGCTACAAAAATGGAAATAAAATATTTACGCATAGATTTTCACCTCTTATCCATTATATTATGGATAATGATAAAATTTTAATCATAAAAAGCTATGTTTAATGAGAATGATTGTTATAAACATAGCTCAAAAACATAGCTTCATAATTTATTAATTTTTATTATTAATATTCAATTTCAAACTTTTTTATAGAAGTTTTTAAACTTCCTGCTAATTGTTCTAAATTATCTGCAGAATTAACGATTTCATGTAATCCAGCAGATTGTTCCTCAGTGGATACGCTAACTTCTTCAGTAGTAGGTAGCAGCCGTTTCCTGATATACTATGAAGTTTGTCAACAAAATCATCCTTACAAGAATTAACCTGACTAAAGGTGTTGTTAACAAAATCAATATAAATGAATTTAAATCAACTTTTCTCAAAACCAGGTAAACTAATACAAATTATACCAAAATCAAAATGCTTATAATTAAATTATAGGCTCATTTAGTTTACCATTTTATAAAAATAAAGTTGTAAATAACATTTATTTACAACTTTATTATAAACATCTCAATTTTATTTTATATATTTTACTATTAACTAAATAATATCTTTGTGCATATTAAATTCTTGATACATTTCAATGGGAACAAGTACTTTACTTAATTCTTCAACTGTCACTTGAAAGAAACTTCTTCCGATATTTAGGGGTTTAATTTGGGAAAGTACATAATCCTGATGAAATGCCCACATGATTAAATCCGAGTGCTTATATTTTTTCGGAGTTAAAATTGCAAAATTCTTAGGAACAAATATTTCATCTTCATGTACAATTGCTGCTGTTAAATCTCCTTTTATAAAGTTTTGTTTAAGACAAAGAATGATGTCGCCTTTAAAAGCTCTATAAAACTCTTCATTATCTTTTGCCTCTGCTTTAAAAGATTTTGTTTTAACAATTTTACACTGCCTCTCATCTATACAATCGTTATCAACTAATGGATAGGTTTTCATAGGCTCTAAACATAGTTGGTTAATTCTAGACGATAAATTTACATCACAAATTTGATATAAGTATAAGGCTTCATAATTAGGTAACATTTTGTCTCCCCCTATATTAAATTTTAAAATAATTTTATATATTATAATTACTCACCTATTTTATTTTAACATACTTAAATAACCTTTATAATAATTATGTTATTCTTAACAGTAAGTTCACAATTTAAACATTTAAAATTTTAATATACAAGTGCGGAATCATTTCACACTATAAAATCACCATAAACAACTTATATTAAAGAAAATTCAAAACAAAACTAAATATTTATGCAGTTTCTTTATTGCATTATATACTTCACAAACAAACATAGCAATATACTTTTACAAGATTTATTTGTAAAAGTATATGCTAAAATTACTCATGTAGATAATTAATAAAAATATTTACCTTTAGCTCCACCATCCATAAGTTCACTTTTTAGTATCTTCCTTAAGTCCGCAAAAGATCATTGCTAAAATAATAAAAGTGATTGCTATAAACTCACCCATCTTAGACCTCCCATCAAGAATATACCTAATATATTTATATTCTTAAAAGGTCTACTTATTCTTATATATTTCCCAGTGATACATAATTTAGATATTTTTCAGCTATCTCTTCAGCTCTATACATTGTCTCAATAGATGTTGCTGGATTATCCATTTTATACATAGGAAAGTATCTAGATAGATGTAAAGGAATATTTTTATCAATACTGCTTAAAAATTTAGCTATCTCTTCTACTTCATCCATAGAATCATTTTCATTACTTACTAGTAGCGTTGTAATTTCCACATGACAGCTCTCTGAAGCTATTTCGATCGTCTTAAGCACAGGCTTTAAACTTCCTCCGCAGACTTTATTATAATACTTGTTACTATAACTTTTAAGATCAATATTCATAGCATCTACATAAGGCAAAAGTTCTCTAAGTGGTTCTTCACTTATAAAGCCATTGGTTACAAGTACAGTTGGAGCCTTTTCGTTTGTTTCTTTAAGTAATTTGACGGCATCATACACATATTCATACCAAATTGAAGGTTCATTGTATGTAAATGCTACTCCAATATTGTTTTCTAAGGTCATTATTAATTCCACTAACTTTTCCTTAGGCATATATTCACTTGTTGCCTTTTCTTGAGAAATTCTATGATTTTGACAAAATCCACAAGTAAAATTACATCCAAAGGATCCAACGGATAATATTTTTGTTGAAGGCTGAAAGTAATGAAGTGGCTTTTTTTCGATAGGATCAAGGGCAATGGACGTGACTTCACCATAATTCACTGTATACAAATTACCGCCTTCATTTATTCTAACCTTGCACTTCCCTACCTTGCCCTTCTCAATAATACAATTATGGGGGCATAAAAAACAATGGATTTTATTTTCTAATTTTTCATAAAACATTGCATCTCTTTTCATAGGAATTCCACCTTCTTAAGTTTACTCCTCGATATGCCTTATAATTTCAAACCTCTCAATTGAGTAATCCTGTGTATTTATATTTGCTTTTCTAAGTGCAATAGACAGTTGTTCCTCAACGGTATCAACACCTTCTAAGTCTGGAAGAAGCAGCCCTGTTTTTCCGTTACTCCTTACTATAACTCCATATATTTTGGGATTTAGTTCCTCTTTCTTTACCTTTTCGGGCTCTGTTAGCACGTCCACAGAAAAATCTATCTCAATTAATTCATTTTCCTCCACTCTATCAAACCTAGAGTCATCTATACCTGCTTCTATTGCATTTCTTATTACCTCTTGCGCTAAGCTATTTGTCACTGGAAATATTGTACCTATACAACCTCTTAACTCACCATGCTTTTTCAGTGAAACAAATACACCTCTTTTTATATTTTTCATTTCTTCAGGCACAAATTCTGGAATGTTTTCCAGCTCTTCTCCCATAGTTAAGTAGTATGTGAGACTTTCTCTCGCTAGTCTTACATATGGATTCTTTTGATGATTTTTTTTCTCGACTAAAGATTGTTTTATTTCTTCAAGATCAAATATTTTAGACTCATCTTTTCCAAGGGGTATTAAATTCATTACTCCATATCCCACACCAAATGTATCTTCATAACTAAGTAATTCACCTCTAAATCTAGTTTTATCTAAGGAACCAAGCAACATAATTACTGATCTTCTACCACATTCACCAGCACTTGCTACAAGCTTTTTATCAATGCTAATTGCTCCTATTGGATTACCAAGTTGTGTTTGCTTTAGAAACTCTCTATCATAAATTTTTCCCAAGGGACTATAATCATATGACCCCTCATCTTTGAGTCTATGAGACAAATCCCCGCTTGCAATAAAAACTATATCAATGCCAAGCTCTTCAACAGCTTTATTTATACACATACCAAACTTATAAATCTCCATATCACTAAGAGGTGCATATGTAATATGTACAAGTTTATAATTATTAAATACCTTATTTATAAAATATAACGGTACAAAAGCTCCATGATCTAAAGTGACCTTCGAATCATAATTTCTAAGTAACTCATTTGTGCACATAACAGCTGGTATATTTTCTTCAATGGCAAGCTCATAAATTTTACTAGTAAGTTTTTTATCAATGTCTAATTCCATTGTCATACCACTAACCCCAAAATTACTCATATTTCCTGTAATTTTATCACTATGGCTAAGTGCTATGGCATCTCTAAACATTGTTCCGTGAGGAGTAACAATTATTATTGTTTGTGGATTTTTTCCTTTTATATCATTTGCAATATTGTCTAAAGCATTTGCTGTATTTGCAATTTTAGTTTCTTCACCTCTTCCAATCTCTGGAATAACAATAGGGGGATGGGGCATTAAATAAAAACCTTGTATACTCATATAATCACCTCAAAATATAAATTAATATTATAAAAAAACATAAAATACTAACATGATAACTTAATTATTATAATTTGCTTTTAAACTATAATATATTCTAAACATCTTTAATGAATCTACTGGTATTTTAAATTACACAATTAGAATTTTATAAAATAATAAAATATATAAAATTAGAAATACATAAATAACCAGACAAATGTGTGTCTTCTATTAATGTTACCTTGCTGAAAGTTAAGATATACTAGAGGAAAAAATAGTTGGTTTAATACTTATGTACGTCGCCAGTTTATGAAATAATAATACTCCAAGCTTCAAAATATCTTGACAATGTTATTAGGCCATTGTGTTTATTGTGATATCAAGAAACTTTGGTTTCATAGAGTGAGGCTTCAACCATATATATTTTAAAAGCAACTACATTGCATTTAAAAAACTATTTAGATTATAAGGTTAAATCGTATTATTCTTTGAAGTAATAATAAAAAAATAAGAAAACAACTAGTAGGCTTAACTCTTAGTTGCTTTCTTATTTTAGATTATTCTAGATAATATTTTTCAAATACACACAATTGCTAAAATATAAATGCTTAAACTTTAAAAATGTTATACCGATTTCTCTGAACAATACAAATCTGACTTCTTAGGAAGTATTTTAAAACCTGCTCTCTTACAATACTCCTTAATAGTGTTTACATACCAATCCTGTGCACGTGGATCTATAACAATATCCTCGATAAATTCTATTGGATCTAGGCTTATTTCAATGTGTGAGAGCTCATCATATTCATTGATAGTACCTATATCCTTTCTAAGCGCAATTAGTCTGACTTCCTTTTCATGCTCAAAGGCTTTTCTTTTAAATAAACCTTGAATTAGATCATTATTTACCACTTTATTTAGGGCTAAACCTTGTAATACTTCCACTAGATTCTCATAATATATCACTGGTGATAAAACCCCGAATTTAACTTCTTCAATTAATTGAAATTTTTCTACAGTTGTTTGAATCAGTATTCCTTCGCTTTCCCTTGAATATATTCTCCATAGTGCATCAGATACACCTTCCAAGCTCCAACATTGCCCATATAAATCATTTAAATTATAAGTATTATTATATAAACATTGTTCTCCATCATCAAAGAGCTTTCTTGTTGGAACTTCCCATGTATCCTCCCAAAATAACAGCTTTGTCAGATATGTTTTTCTTTGTTCAATAAAACTAATGAATTGACTTAAAGACATGTATCTGTATAATTTTGTATCTAATTTCAAAGCTTTATCTATTATCACTCCATTAAAATTAGCCATTTATCTCCTCACTAATTTCCAAGTATTCTTTTTATTAAAAATCTATAAAAAATTTAATCTAATTTTCGAATTTCTAGTTTTACATTATAGAATAGTTTCAAAAATATAAGTATTCCTTTATATCATCTATAAACTCTACGAAATTCAAAACTCTGGTAGAATCAAAAATTAGTGTAGCACTGCTAATTAATTTTTTATCCTCTGTAACTAGTATAAATTCCTCGTGTCTGTTGCAAATGCAAAGAAGATTAAAATCACTTGTTGATATCTTATTATCATTTATAATAAAAACCCCAGCTCTCTCATTCCTCTTTATATTTACATTAAGTTTATCTTCAAGAACATTTACTTCTTCTTCTAAAACATGCCCTAATATATTCAAGAATTTATCAGAAAGTATTTGAATTCCATTATAAGTCTTAAACTCTTTTTGAGATAATTCCCTTGCTATGTCTTTGGATATTATGAAGTCAACATAATTATTTTTCTCAATATCATTGAACAAGTTAGGATATTTTCTCCAAATTATTATTACAATGTTAGAATCTAATAAATATTGTCTACACTTCATCTAGTAGTCTCCTTTTCAGAGTTTCATTAACATCATACTTTAAATATATAAATTTTAGTATTTCCAACAGCTGTATTTTCATTACAATAAACAACAAAAAAATATACCTCATATTAAGTATGAAGGTATATTTTTCACGATGAATAAAACTGCTTAAAAAATGCTAAGATCAAATTCCTGAGATAAACCCTCAAGTATTTTTATTCCAGCAATACTATTTCCTTTATGATCCAAAGCTGGACCAAGAACTCCTATGCCCATTCTTCTTGGAACTGCAGCCATTATACCTCCACCTACTCCACTTTTTGCTGGTATTCCAATATGTACTGCAAATTTACCGGAAGCATCATACATTCCACATGTAACCATTATAGTTTTAATAATTCTGCATGCTTCTCTTGATATAACTCTTTCGTTATTAAATAAAACTCCCTCATTTGCAAGCATTGCTCCGATTCTTGAAATATCCTTGCAAGTAACTTCCATAGAACAAGCTCTAAAATAAACATCTAAAACGTCTTCTACATCCCCCTGTATTATACCATTACCTTTCATAAAGTATGCTAAAGCCCTATTTCTATCCCCTGTATCCTTTTCGCTCAAATAAACATTATGATTTACTTCAATGCTATCATTACTAGTTATCTTCCTGGTAAATTTAAGCACCCTATTAAACTTTTCTTCAGCAGATTCCCCATTGATTAAAGATACTGTTGCGATTGCCCCTGCATTTATCATTGGATTTAATGGTTTCTTTTGCTTATTACTTTCTAAGTTAATAATAGAGTTGAAAGCAGACTCAGTTGGTTCCATACCAATTTTAGAAAATACATATTCTGTTCCATTATCAAGTACAGCTAGCATTAAAATAATAACCTTTGAAATACTTTGTATTGTGAACTTGGTATCATAATCACCAGCGTAGTACTCTTCCCCATCCAAAGTAGTTACACAAATTCCCAGAGCATTCGGATTTGCTTTTGCAAGCTCTGGAATATATGAAGCAACTTCCCCTCGCTTTGACCATTCCCTATTTTTTTCAATGATATTTTCAAGAATTTTTTTCATTATGATACTCTCCAATCTACTATATACATTATAATTACAAAAATATTATATACATATAATATTGATATTTCAACTTTATTAAGTCCTAACCAAATAGTTTTTTCTAAAATTTTCATATAACTATTGAAAGTAGTTTAAATATATGTTATTATATATTTGCTTGCTGATGTGGCGGAATGGCAGACGCAGTGGACTCAAAATCCACCGACCTTAAAATCGTGAGGGTTCGAATCCCTCCATCAGCACCAATAAAAAACACACTTTCATTTGAAAGTGTGTTTTTTATTGAATTAGTTTCTATACTACAATAAACTTGGATACTACATAAGTTCATCTTTTTTATGTTTTTAGGGCAGATTTCAAATATACTAAGTTATCTTCAAAATTCCTTTTTTCTTCAAGAAATAATGAATCAATCTTATAAAATTCCACTTAAAAATATTATAAATTGCTTTCTCAATGATTTACCATATTATATTAAATTAAATTCTTAAAAACTAGTAATAAAACCTCCTTATTTTTCATAGGTTAGTATGGGAAAAGGGGATGATATTTTGAATAAAAAATTTCTAATTGTATTTATTTTAATAATATTTACACTTAATTTTACTGGGTGTAGCTTAGTTAATAAGGCTTTACATAGTGAAAAACCTACTAATTACTTTTATACCAATGGACTTTTAGATTCTTATAACACTGAAAGACCAAAGCTAATTACTTTTTTCTACTCTGATTTATATAAAGAAAAAACTTTAGATAAGAACAACTATGTTGATGTTGATAATTTTTTAAAATCATTGAAAAGCGAATATTTCATAAGTAAACCTTCAACTTTACCTGAAATACCCTTATATAAAATATATATTGAATTCGAAAAAATTAAATATGTATTAAATGTATATAATGAAACCTACGTTTCAATCTATCCTTGGGATGGAAAGTATGATATGGATTTTATAGATATGAGTAAGATTCCAATTAATTATAATATATATGGAGTTTGTAAATATTATCTTCCAGATTAGTGAAATTTAATTTGATTTATTGCTTAGTAAAACCCTTATTAACAATAGAAATGATATCTTTAATTAAAATTTATACAGGAATTTTAATACTAAAGTAATATAAATATGAATTTTTTTAACTACAATAAAATTTGTAGATGTTAATACTTCATTCTTATCACTAAAATTAAAAGGATAGACTAAATGTCTATCCTTTTAACTTGAAAATATATTAATGTTAAACAACCTATTTATTTTATAATTGGTTTTATTTAAAAGCTTTTTAATTTATAACATTAAATATTAAATTTCTAATAAGAAAGCTTCATATGCTCTGCATGCTTCATATATATCTGCTTTACTTGCTATTTCCCATGGTGCATGCATGTTGTGAAGAGCAACTCCTGAGTCAATAACTTCCATTCCATATTCTGCTAAGATGTAAGCTATAGTTCCGCCGCCGCCTTGGTCAACTTTTCCAAGCTCTGATGTTTGCCAAGAAACATTATGCTTCTCCATAATTCTTCTTAACTCAGCTATAAATTCTGGATTTGCATCGTTACATCCGCCTTTTCCTCTAGCTCCAGTGTACTTATTGAATACAACACCCTTACCAAAGAAAGCATTGTTTTGTTTTTCACTTACAGATGGATAATTTGGATCAAAAGCTGCACTTACGTCAGAAGATAACATTTTTGAATTAGCTAATGCTCTTCTAACTTTTAAGTCGCTATAATCTCCCATTAAATTAACAATTTCTGCAACAGTATTTTCAAAGAATCTTGATTGCATACCTGTTGCACCAATACTACCTACTTCTTCTTTATCAACTAAAAGTGTAATACAAGTCTTGTCTGTTTCTTTAAGCTTCATCATAGCTTCAAAAGAAGTATATGCGCAAATTCTATCATCATGTCCATAAGCCATAACCATTGAACTATCTAATCCATAACTTCTTGCTCTTCCTGCTGGAACAACCTCTAATTCAGCTGAGACGAAATCTTCTTCATCTATACCATATTTTTCATTTAATAATCTTAAAACATTTAGTTTTACTCTATTTTTTGCTTCTTTATCTTCTATTGGCATACTTCCAATGCAAACATTTAAGCTTTCGCCTTCTATTCCTTTTGCTAATGTTTTTTGCATTTGGTCAGCTGCAAGATGAATTAGTAAATCGGAAATACCAACTACTGGCTCTTTATCATCTTCACCTATAACCACATTTACAGCAGTTCCATCTTTTCTTATAACTACTCCATGAATTGCTAGTGGAATGGTAACCCATTGATATTTTTTTACTCCGCCATAGTAGTGAGTTTTTAACAGAGCAAAATCAGAATCCTCATATAGTGGGTTTTGTTTAAGGTCTAATCTTGGAGAGTCAACATGAGCTCCTAATATTTTAAATCCTTTTTCTATTGGCTGAGAGCCTATTAAGAATAATGCAAGAGTTTTTCCCATACAATTAGCATATACTTTATCGCCTTGTTGAAGTTTTTTCCCTTCATTGATATAGGAGTTTATATCTTTATAACCTTCTTTTTCAGCAAGAATGATGAATTCGTTTACACATTCTCTCTCAGTTTTACATTTAGACATAAAATCTATATATCTGTCTGATAAGTTAAATACTTTTTCTAAATCTTCTTTATTATACTTGTCCCAAGCTAACTCATATTTTTTTACAAGCTTATTTAAATCTTCCATTTTGAATCCTCCTAAATTGAACTTTATATATTCAATTTTACTAAATAATAGGTTTAATTACAATTAAATTTTCGTGAATTGACAAAGTTTATTATATGTTCTAAAAATTCATTTCATTTATTCTTTTTTCAATTGTATCTACAGGAGTTATATGTGAAGTAGCATGATATCGATAATTTGCTGCTGCGGCTTCAATAATAACTGCAATATTTCTACCAGGTCTAATCGGTAAAAGCATCTTTTCTATATTTAAACCTAATATATCTTCGTATTTTTTATCTATGCCAAGTCTATCAAAATCCTGCTCATCATCCCAATTAACTAAAGATATAACTAAACTTATTTTTTTATTAATTATAATTGAACTACTTCCATAGATTGCTGAAACATCAATAATACCCATTCCTCTAACTTCTAACATTCCTCTAGTTATGTATGGACAAGTTCCGTATATAAACCCATCAATTTCTTTAATATCTACTGCATCATCTGCAATTAATCTATGCCCTCGTTTAATGAGCTCCAAAGCAGCCTCACTTTTACCAATACCACTTTCACCAGTAATAAGTATACCAATGCCATAAACATCAACAAGAACTCCATGCATCCTAATTTCAGGTGCTAATTCACTATCTAAATAATTAGTTATTCTGCTTACAAATCGTGTTGATTTTATATTGCTTCTTAAAATATTGGCATTATATTTTTTCGCAGCTTCAATAAACTCAAGTGGTGGTATTAAATCACGTGTAATAATCACACATGGATTTTCGTAAGAAAAAAACTTATCTAACCGCTGAACTTTAGTGTCAACAGCCAATGATTGAAGATAGCTCCATTCTGTTTTTCCAACAATTTGAACTCTCTTATTATCATAATAATCATAAAATCCTGCAAATTGTAATCCTGGTCTATTTATATCACTTACGGAAATATCTACATTCAAATTTCCTTCAACTAAAACTTCTAAATCAAAATATTTTATTAAATCCTTAACATACACTGTCAATTAGCTCACCTTCATTAATGTATTTTTTTTGGTGGGACTCTTTTTATTCCTTTTAACTGTTCCCTAAAATTTCTCTTTACATTATCTATATATCTTCTTCTAAGCTCTTCCTGCTCACTTTTTTCTTCTTCTGTAAGGCCTTCAGCTTGACTTTTTTTATATAGAAAATTAATTCTTTCAATCATTTCATCTAAATTCATGTTATCACCTTTCTTAATTCAGTTATTTTAATACTTCAATTTATTATTATTAATAAAATTTGTAAACATATATAACTATATACAATAATTTGTGGAAAAAATCAACTGTACGACATCTTTCCCCATTACCATATTATTCCATATGTTGAAACATCAGTTATTCACCGTAAAATTAATTGGTAATTATTGTAAATGCATTAAAGATTTCTTCGAATTTATATATAATTTGTAAAATAATACAATATTTTGACTAAAGAAAATATTTAACTTTTATTTTGTTATTTGTTAAACTTATATTATAAATATAAGTTTAGTGAGGAAAAATTATGATCTTAAAAATTCGTATATTAAAACATAAGATTAATTCCTTTAAAACACTACTTCATTTTTTATTATCTTTTAAAAAGCCTACTGATAGGATAGTTGTACTTTGTTCACAACATTTGGACCAATACATTGTTCAGTATCAAAAGCTACATAAAAAAGATAAAATAGGGGCATAATTAAAAATTTGTAACCAGAAGCTTAAATACTTTTATTATTTATGGAACTCTCTAAGAGAGTTCCATAGGAGTTATAGTTATCTCAGTTCTAATTATCTAAAATTATATCATTTAAATTAAAATTCATTTCACCTTTATAAAATGCTGCAATAAATTGAGTGAACTCATAATTTTCTTTTCTTAATTTATAAGAATCAAACTTATGCTGTAAATTTCGTTCTTCAGAAATTTCTTCCATAATATCCTCTACCTCATCACTGGCCATATCCTTTAAATAAGGTAAATAATATTTTTCATACCAAGTATCATCTTTTTTTTCCCCTTCATACTCTTCATTAGCATAACTTTCTGCACCCTCTAACTCTAAATCCTCGAAGTCATATTTAAATTTTACTATTAGAAGATCCTTATTTTGTTTTACTTCTTCTAAATCATACATTCCATTATTCTCTAATTCATTAAATATTTCTGATTTATTCAACTTTATTCCTCCAATGCTAAATTATAATTTTTATTATACTACATAGAAACTATTATTTCCTCGTATCATAATATTAACACAATCGTTATCATTTTTTGAATATTTTTAATTTACTGTATATTCAAAAACTACTTATAAAATTTACAATTATGTTATATAATTGCTTATCACATAATTACAAAGGAGGATTGCTAAATGAAAATAAACTTTATAGGAGTGCCACTTTTCTATGGTTGTGACAAAAAAGGGGCAAATTTAGGCCCTAACGATTTGCGACACAAAGGTGTAATAGAACTCCTTGAAAAAAATAATCATACCGTTTATGATTTAGGAAACTTACATGTTCCTGAAATTTTAGAATCTGATAAATTTGCTCACCATAATAAAATGAAGTATTTAAATTCTATAACTAAAGTTAATACTAATCTTGCTCATCAAGTTTATAGCAGCTTAGAATCAAAATCTTTCCCTTTAATAATTGGAGGAGATCATTCTTTAGGATTAGGTTCTATCTCTGGTGCTAGTAAATATCATGATAATCTAGCAGTGGTTTGGATAGATGCTCATGGAGATATAAATACCCATGATACTTCACCTAGTGGTAACGTGCATGGTATGCCTCTAGCCGCAGCTATGGGTGTTGGTCATAACTCATTAACTGATATTTATTTTCACGGACAAAAAGTAAAACCTGAAAATGTTTTTATATTGGGTGCTAGAGATTTAGATGAAGGCGAATTAAAATTAATTGATGATTTGAAATTAAATTTATTTACCACAGAAGATATCCGTAACTTAGGTTTGGAAGAAGTAATGAATAGGGTTCAAAAGACCTTAGCAAAAAATAAAATTGAAGCTATACACTTAAGTTATGATATTGATTCTCTTGATTCTGAATTAGTCCCAGGTACAGGTACCCCTGTAGCAGATGGATTAACAGTTGAAGAATGCAAATATATGTTTAAAATCCTATTTGGAACTAGATTAGTTAAATCCATGGATTTTGTTGAGTTAAATACTGAACTTGAAGAAGGTACAAGTACTATAAATGTTTGTATGGAATTAATCGATTATATTGCAAAGTATCTTTAAATTATTAAAACTGCATTTCAATGCATAAATATACTTATCAGTAATTTGTTATTATAAACTATGATGAGATATTATTATCATCTCTAGTGATTAAACTTAACCAATTTATCTATTATTTCATAAAAAAATTCTATTATAAAGTATATTATAATAGAATTTTTCTTTTTTGTCTAATTTTTTTGAATTAACTAAATTATGATATTATTTATAAATACATATTAACAGTGGTTATTTATGCATCTGAAGTAAGTTTTCTACAAAGGATTCAGCTGCTGTGAAGTCATTATCACTTGGAACAAAGTTAAACTTTAACCCATCATCCAACACTTTAAATTTTAGGTCTTTTAATCTAGAATTTAACATAGTAGGACCTTCCCCACTCCATCCATAAGATCCAAATGAACCTGCTATTTTTCCTCTATTTGTAATTGGGCTAACATGAGCTAATAAATTCCATGCTGGTTCTACTGCATCTTGGTTTATCGTTGGTGAACCAATTAATATCCCAGTTGATTTTTCAATAAGATTAATCATAGTTTCCATAGACATTGAAGTTATTTCATGTGCTTCAGCTCTAATTCCCTTTTCCTTGATTGTATTTGCTAAATACTTAGCCATGGCTTCTGTGTTTCCATAAGCTGAAATATAAAATATTTGAATATTTTTATCACTTGGTAACTCTTCTTTAGCCCATTGTCTATAAAGATTAAAATAGTACTCTAAATCATTTACATGAATCGGACCATGGCTTGGCGCTATAATATCTTTTTGTAAGTTTTCAATTTTGTTTAACCCAGCGTTAACAAATTTTTTGAATGGTCCCATAATTACTTCAAAGTAGTATTTCATCTCAGCTTCATAATCACCAGAACAAGAATCTGTTATGCAATTAGTTGGACAATAGTGACATCCCATAACATCACAAGTAAATAAAACATTGTCTTGTTTTACATAAGTAAACATTGTGTCTGGCCAATGAAGATTTGGAGCTGATATAAATTCTAAACTTTTGCTTCCTAAGTTTATTTCACCTTCAGCTAGTATATTATGAAAACTCATGTTTAAAATTGCCCCTAGGTATTTAATCGCTGCCCTAGAACCAATGACCTTTGCCTCAGGATAAACTTCCAATAGCTTACTTAGAGATCCACTATGATCAAGTTCTGTATGTTGAACTACAATGTAATCTACTTTCCTATCACCAATAATACCTTTAATATTCTCTAGATATGTATCAAAAAAACCATCTTTTACTGTATCAATAATAGCTACTTTTTCGTCATCAATTAAATATGAATTATATGTTGTACCTCTTTTTGTTTCCATTATTATATCGAAAACTCTTAACTCAGGATCCTCTACTCCAATCCAATAAATATTATTTTTTAATTCTACTGATTTCATTTATATAACCTCCAATTGAGAAATATTTTTCCAAGTTTCTTAACATTTACATTAATATTATATAATATATTTTACAACAAAGGAATAATAATTATTAATTACTTACTATTCTAATAATTTGCTTATAGAATTTTTGTAAGTTACATACTGAAGATGCAAGGCTCTTGTTAAAGATACATATAATAGCTTTTTATCTAAATCATTATCCTTATAATTTTCTTCGTTGCAGTCATAAATAATTGTAGCATCAAATTCAAGTCCTTTTGTCATATAACTTGGAATAATAAGCTTTTCCATACTTATATTATTTTCATTTTCACTAATTAAAACCCAATTAAATGAAGAACTCTTTCTTAATTGCTTGTGTAATTCCTGGCACTTCGAGTAAGTTTTGCAGATTATAGCCACAGAATGTTTATTGTGCATATGAACTTCATCTACTATTTTATCAATAATTTCTGCATCGCTGCTTTTTGAAGTAATATTTATTACTTCTGGAACCTTACCATGTCTCAATACAGGCACTGCAGGAATTAAATTTAAATTTTGTTTATCTAAAACTTTATTTGCAAACTCTATAATTTCCACTGTAGACCTATAGCTTTGTGAAAGTGCAATGTATGTAGCATCCTCATTAAAAACTTTTTTGATTAGCTTATCCCAAGATTCAATGCCTTTATAATTATATATACCTTGACCTAAATCACCAACTATAGTCATAGATTTATTCTTAGAAATTTCACCCAATAAATAAAGTTGAAAATAACTATAATCTTGAGCTTCATCGATTACGATATGCATATAATTTTCAACATTCATTCCTTCAAATCTAAGTTTTAAATAAGCTAGTGCAGTTAAATCATCGCTATCTATTATCTTTCTTTGTAAATTATTATTCAAATCTTCCTTAATATAATTGGCAAGATTCTCAGGTATCATACCATTTGTAATAACTCTAAAAGTTTCTTTATTGTTAAATAACTCAATATAGCAGGTATATAAATCTATTGTTTCCCACTTATCAAAAAATTCCTTTAATACTTTATTACTTGTGCTTTTTAATGACTTTTTCTTTTCGTCTCTTTCATCATAGGTTTTAATAATTTGTGCTCTTTTCTCTTGTTCATCTATATCCTTCTGAACTTTAATGTCCATTATTTTAAAATTATAATCTCTATCAATTAATCCTTCTATCTCTAATAACTTATCCTTTAGTTTTTGCTTAAAATATTTTTTTATTTCTTCTTTTCTCTTTTTTATAGGAAGATGTGCTAAATCTCTTATATAAAGTCTTTTTATTTCCCTTGCTGTAAAAAGAGAATAATTTTCAATCATTATATCTGTTAATTCAGTATCTTTTGCTTCTATATACTTAATATATCTGTCTAATATCGATTTAAAAAGCAATGAACCTTTTATCTTACTTGTAGCAGTAATATACTTCGTTTTTTCATGTGCTGAATGCTCCATTATTGTGCCTAGTTTTTCATCCTTTGTGATAACCTTATTTTTCATTTTTAGGATTTCTAGACAAAGTTCTTCATAGGTATTTTGCTTCACACTGTAAACCCCTAAGTTGGGTAATACATCAGAAATATAATCTAAAAATAATTTATTTGGTGCAACTACCAATATGTTCTGATTTTCAGCTTCATTGCCATAGGTATAAATGAGATATGCTAATCTATGTAGCGCTACAGTTGTTTTCCCTGAACCGGCGGAACCTTGTATTATTATTGGTTTGTTTTTGTATGCTCTTATTATTTCATTTTGCTCTTTCTGAATAGTAGCAACTACATCTTTAAGTTTTTTACTTATATTTTCCTCTAATGTTACTTTTAAAAACTCATCAACAAGTTCATTTCCTTCTGCAGAGGTTTTAACTATTAATTCATTAACACCCTCATCAAATATATCTACAAGGGTACCATCTTTAATTAGAAATTTTCTCTTAAGTGCGAGCTCTCCTTCTATAATTCCTATAGGTGAGGTATAATAAGCTTGTCCGAAAGTCCCTCCATAATATAAGTTAGCAATGGGTGCTCTCCAATCAATGACTACTTCTTCATTTTTCTCTTCATCATTTAAACCAAACTTTCCTATATAAAAACTATCCAAATCCCTACGTCTTTCTCTGAAATCAATTCTTGCAAAATAAGGTTGATTTTTAGCTTCTTCATATTTATGAAGACTTTTACTTGCAAAATCAAAAATTTTCTCAGTTAAAATCAAATCCTGATTGTAAGTGCCTCCTGAAGCTTTTTTAAAATCCGCTACTTTTTTTTCGTAATCTAAAACTTTGCTTTCAGTTTTATTTAATTCTTTCTTTATCCAGTCTTTAGTCTCAGAAAACTTAGTATGCTCTTTAATTGTATCACTCTGTTCAATAGACATATAAATTCACCTCATTCCAATTTTAGTAATTGTGTTTTATTGCAAGAATATTATAATAATATATTATAACAATAAAGTCTATAAAAAATAAACAATTTAATATTTATTGCCATTTCAAAAGAAAAAAAATGTAACTTTATTGCTATAATACGTATTTTAATTTGGTATAATATTTCTAACTACACATTTTGGTGTAGAATAAGTACTAAGTGAATATTTAGTTAAAGTTAGTATATTAGTAATTTTAAGGAGTTAATATGATAAATATTGAAAGTGACGCACTGAATTATCTACGAAAAAATAACTATGTAGTAGTCTTAAACGTGGTAAATACAAATTTGTGTTGAGGAATTAATCCGAGTAAAACCCCATGGATTGAGGTAAAATCAGCCTTTACTAATGATGGAAATTATCATTTATATGAATATGAAAATATAGTTATTTATGTAAATAAGGCTTTAAGGATTGACAACAATGCAGTAATTAGATTAAATAATAAAAGCTCTATTTTGGGAAACAAGCTCTGTTTTCATGGAATTTATCTAAATAAAAATCTATGATTATCTACAATCAGACCTTATTTCTTTTTGACATCATCATATGCTCTATTTAGTTCTAGATTTAATATCAACTAAATCTAGAACTAAACGAAAAAAATATAATTTTCACTGAATAAAAAAAGAGTAAGGCTACTACAGTAACTGTCCTTACTCTAAAATTATATAAACCTAAGAAAACTTGTTATTTCTAATCCTCATCATCCTCTTCAAGAACTTCATACATAGTTTCAGCTTTAGACATATATAGAACTCCATCTAAATGGTCAATTTCATGACAAAAAGCTCTTGCTAATAGTCCCTTAGCATTATAGGTCACCATTTTACCTTCTTCATTTAGACCTTCAACTACAACTCTTGTAGGTCTAACTACTTCACCTTCATAACCTATGTAACTTAAACATCCCTCGTAATCGCACTCACTACCACTAGTCTCAACAATCTCAGGATTTATAAGTATTATTGCATCTCCACCTACTCTTAAGTCAATTAATATTACCCTCTTTAATATTCCAATTTGTGGTGCTGCTAGACCTATTCCTGTTCCATCATATAATGTATCCTTTAAGTCTTTTATTATATCAAAAACCTCTTGGTTAATTTCTTTTATAGATTCACAGACTGCATTTAATTTGCTATCACCATATTGTAGTATTTCTTTTACTGCCATTGTAACTCCCCCTATTATATTTAATATAGTCTATTAATTTTGTAAAAGTATGATTCAACAAAATTAAACCTTATAAAATAAATTATATTATATTTTTTGTAGAAATAAAACTAATTTATTGTGTTATTGATAAGTTCATTTTATTCAAACTCTTCTAAAAACTTGTAGATTGTTTAAATATAGTATTCTAGAAGTCAAAAAAAGAACTGAGTATATTTACTCAGCTCTCACATTTTGTTTTTCCATCATATCTTTTACTTTCATTAGTCTTGTTAACGCACTTCTTTCATTTTCGTCAAGCTTCATTCTAATATATTTAATAGTTTCGTTTAGCTGTGGAATTGTCATATATTCAAGTGCATTAACTCTTCTTCTTGTCTTCTCAATCTCATCAGCCATTAATTGGCAAGACTTTTCAACTTCTGCAAGTTCTAGAAGCTTAGGTAGTATAGAGTACAGATAATTAATAGAATCATCTAACTCAGAAGAGGTGGTAGCAAAACCATAAGGGTAAATGCTACCTGGATCACTCTCTAATTTTCTTATAAACTTCATTACTGGAACATTAACACTCATGACGTTCTTTGTATCAACCTTAACAAAAATACTTTCTTTAGGATAAGCAATTGCTTCTTCAAGAAATTCAGGTGACATGGCAGCAGAAGCCATAACAAATTCCTTAAATGCTAATTGAAGTTTATCTTCTACATCATTTCTAAGTTTATTGTTATGTTTGATAAGATCTATAAATCTTCTCATAAGCTCATCTTGTTTATCTTTTAATAGTTTATGGCCTCTTGCTGCAGTTACCAACCTCTTTTTGAGCTTTGTAAGCTCCATTCTAGTAGGATTAACATTAAGCCTAGCCATTACTATTCATCCCCTCTTTGAGGTAGATATTTATCTAAATACTCATCTCTAATTCTCTTAAGCTCTGACTTAGGCAGTATAGTTAATAGCTCCCATCCTAGATTTAAAGTCTCTTCAATAGATCTATTTGCATTAAAACCTTGAGCTACATATTTTTTCTCAAATGCTTCTGCAAATTTTGCATATTGTTTATCTGCATCTGAAAGTGCTGATTCACCTAATATTACTGCTAACTCCTTAGCCTGCTTACCTTGTGCATAACCAGCGAATAATTGATTCATTGTATCTGCATGGTCTTCTCTTGTTTTGTTCTTTCCAATACCTTTGTCTTTTAATCTGGAAAGAGAAGGTAATACATCTATTGGAGGCATTATACCTTTTTTATACAATTCTCTGCTTAAGATGATTTGTCCTTCTGTAATATATCCAGTTAAGTCTGGAATTGGGTGAGTTTTATCATCCTCAGGCATAGTTAAAATTGGAATTTGTGTAATAGAGCCTTCAATGTCTTTAATTCTACCAGCTCTTTCATATAAGTTAGCTAGGTCAGTATATAAGTATCCTGGATAACCTCTTCTTCCTGGCACTTCTTTTCTCGCAGCAGAAACCTCACGAAGAGCTTCACAATAATTTGTTATATCTGTCATGATAACAAGTACATGCATACCTTTTTCATAAGCTAGATACTCTGCAGTGGTTAGTGCCATCCTTGGAGTTGCAATTCTTTCAATAGCTGGATCGTTAGCTAAGTTCATAAATAGAACGGTTCTGTCTATAGCTCCAGTTTTAGTAAAGTCATCAACGAAGAATTGTGCTTCTTCAAAAGTAATACCAATAGCAGCAAAAACAACAGCAAATTTTGAATCAGAGTTTAATACTCTCGATTGTCTTGCTATTTGAGCAGCTAGTTCAGCGTGTGGAAGTCCTGCACCTGAAAACACAGGAAGCTTTTGACCTCTAACTAGAGTATTTAGACCATCTATAGCTGAGATTCCTGTTTGAATAAACTCAGATGGATAGTTTCTAGCAACAGGATTTATTGGTTCCCCATTAATATCCATTCTTTTTTCTGGTATTATCTTAGGGCCTCCATCCTTTGGCCTTCCAAGTCCATCAAAAACTCTTCCTAACATATCTTCAGAAACGCCCAATTCAAGAGGTCTTCCAAGGAATGTAGCTTTTGTTCCCTTTAAGTTTATTCCAGATGAACCTTCAAAGAGCTGAACCATAGCCTTGTCTTCAGTTATTTCAAGAACTCTGCCTCTTCTTTTTTCTCCTGTTTGAAGTTCTATTTCAACAAGTTCATCATATTTTACATCCTTTACTTTTTCAACCACCATTAATGGTCCTACAACCTCAGAAACAGTTCTGTACTCTTTAAACATTTGCTACACCTCCCTCTAGAATTAATTTTTGAATTTCATTTTCTAATTCTTTATTTATTTCATCTATTTTATTGATTTCATCTTCTGAAATATATTTTGTTCTAGCAATTTTATCTCTTAGAGGAAGTTTTAATAGTTTATCAAAATAAACACCACTATCTAATGCCTTTGCACCTAACTTGTAGAAATTCACTACTACCTTAAGCATTTTATATTGCTTTTGAAGAGATGCATAAGTATCTATTTCGTGGAAAGCATTCTGCTGAAGGTAATCTTCTCTAATAGATTTTGCGGCTTCCAATTTAAGTCTATCTCCTTCTGAAAGTGCATCAATACCAACTAGACGAACTATTTCTTCAAGGCTTGATTCTTCTTGCAACAGTGTCATCGCTTCAATTCTTAAGTCATTCCAATCCTCAGCAACATTTTCATTCATCCACGAACCTATCTTATCTAAATATAATGAATATGAATTTAACCAATTAATTGCTGGAAAGTGTCTTCTATATGCTAAATTTGCATCCAATCCCCAAAACACCTTGGTTACTTTTTGTGTAGCTTGAGTAACTGGCTCAGAAAGGTCTCCTCCTGGTGGAGAAACTGCTCCAATAACTGTAAGTGCACCCTCTCTTTCATCTTCTCCTAAACATACTACTTTTCCGGCTCTTTCATAGAAGTCCGCAGCTCTTGATCCTAGGTATGCAGGATATCCTTCATCACCAGGCATTTCTTCAAGTCTTCCTGACATTTCTCTTAAAGCTTCCGCCCATCTTGAGGTTGAGTCAGCCATTATTGCTATAGAGTATCCCATATCTCTAAAAAACTCAGCTATGGTTATCCCAGTATAAATAGACGCCTCTCTTGCTGCAACAGGCATATTGGATGTATTAGCAATAAGTACAGTTCTCTTCATAAGAGACTCTCCAGTTTTAGGGTCTTTCAGTTCTGGAAACTCATTAAGTACATCTGTCATTTCATTGCCACGTTCGCCACAGCCAACATAAACAACTATTTCAGCATCTCCCCATTTAGCTAGCTGGTGCTGAACTACTGTCTTACCACTTCCAAATGGACCAGGTACACATGCTGTTCCACCCTTTGTTACAGGGAAAAATGTATCAATTACTCTTTGCCCAGTAGTAAGTGGTTCTGCTGGATTTAACTTTTGTTTATAAGGTCTTCCTTTTCTAACTGGCCATTTCTGCATTAAGGTTAACTCTTTTACTCCGTTAGACGTTTCAATTTCACAAACTACAGAATCAACTGTAAAGTCTCCAGATTTAATTTCTTTTACTGTTCCTTCTACACCAAAAGGAACCATTATCTTCTGGGTGATAATTGAAGTTTCCTTAACAGTTCCTATTGTGTAACCAGTTGATACCTTATCTCCAATAGCTACTGTAGGTACAAAACTCCATATTTTTTCTCTATCTAAAGGAAATACACTTACACCTTTAGTTAAGAAGTTGCCTGCCTTATCTTTAATGGCATTCAATGGTCTCTGAATCCCATCAAACATAGCTTCCATTAATCCTGGTCCAAGTTCAACACTTAATGGTTCTCCAGTAGTTACTACTGGATCTCCAGGTCCCAGTCCTGTGGTTTCTTCATAAACTTGAATTGAGGCTCTATCTCCCCTCATTTCAATTATTTCACCAATAAGACCTTTATCTCCAACTTTAACTACGTCATATATATTAGCTTCATCCATGTCCTTAGCTACAACTAAAGGACCCGAAACTTTTACTATTTTACCAATCTTCAAGCTTCTTACCTGCCTTTCTATAAGATATTAACTCCTACAGCCTTTTCAACATTATCACTAATTCTTTGTTTTCCAATATTTAAGCTTCCTTGATTGCTTGGTATTAAAATAATGGCTGGAATCATCTTTGTATTATATCTTTGTATTGTTTCTTCTAAATGCTGAGCTAGTTGTTCTGTTACAAATATAACTGCATAATTTTCAAAGGCCATTTTATCTATTGTTTTTCTTGATTCCTCAACATCAACCACAGGATAAACATCTATGCCTAGCGCTTTAAAGGCCAAAATGGAGTCCTTGTCGCCAACTACACCTATTTTATGCATATATTTCACGCAACCTTCCTTTAATTATTTCTGTTGGAACTTTATTTATTTTTCCAACTAAAATAATTCTAACGATTTTAATTTCATTTTCTTTTGCAATTATAAATGCAATAAGTGGCTCCGGTCCAAAATTTACTCTTTTAGCACTCTTTGCCTTATCTATAATATAATTGTCAAAAATAACTTCTATAGGGGAAAAGTTTCCCGTTCTGTTATAGTCTTCTAATATAGATGTCAATGCTTTAGTATACGATGATTTAGATACACTATTTATAAAGCTTTCTAAAGATTCATTAAGTCCATAAATAAATGTATTATTATTTATAGTTCCGCCTTCTATTAAGATATCTTCAAGGAATCTAGCATCTTTATTTTGCTTCTTAACTCTTAACATAGTTTTAATATTTGTAATATCAATAGATATCTTCACATACTCAATAATAAATTCTATTTCTGTGGCTAAAGCCCTCTGAAGCATATCTTTATACATATATTTATCTAATATGATATCAATATTTTGAGGATCTCTATCCATCGAAAAAATCGATTCAACTTTAGTCACAGCTTCTCTCATAAGGGGATTCAAAGCTTTGAATTCCCCTGAAAGTATAATTGTTTTTAAAGTATCTTCAGGAATAGTGCCAATAGGTATAAGAAGATTAGATAAGTCTTTGTCCCCACTCTTCCCCTTTTCAAGCACTTTGATATTATGGTAATCATATTTTAAACTCATAATATCAATTACTGATTTTTCAGGGGTAAGTTTATACATGGTTTCATACAAGTCTTTTAATTCTTGTCTTAGCATATTCTCATAGATATGAATATCTTTTACATTACTAATTTTTTCCCCATATTGAGTTTCTTGTAAAACTTTAAGAACTTCCTCTGGGGTTTCGCATTCTAATAGTCTTTCAATCTTAACTTTATCAAGGAGTCTTTTTTCAATAACTCTTAATCGAGCTACAGCATGGGTAAAATCCATTCTGTCCATTCGCGTTAACCTCCTTAGTTCTCATTAAATAATACGTTATTAACCCCATACTCAAGTTCATCTTTTAGTGAGGAAATCATAGATTTAAAGGAGTTATTTATTTCAATTCCACCTTTGGTTAAAATATACCCACCATTGATATTTCTAAGTTCGTTACTAAAACTTATGTTTCCTTTCTTTCCTAAAGTGATAAGTTGGTTATTTAAGTCAGTAAGAAAATCCTTTGGTAATTTAGCTTTGTCATCAATAGACATTATAATTTCTTCATCACCTTCAATATCAAGATTTAAAATAGAGTTTCTAACAAATTTTTGGAAAGTATCTAAATTCATTTTTGAAAGTTTTTCTTGGGCCTTATCAAAAACTTTTTCTATTATTTCTTGCTTTGCTGAAAGTTTTTCATTTCTAACTTCTAATTCAGCCTTAGAGAGCATACGATCTATAATGACCTTTGTTTCAACTATGGCGTTTTCAACCATATTTGAAGCCATTTTATTAGCAACTTCAATCTTTTTATTTATTATTTCAGTTTCTTTGATTTTGGCTTCATTTATTATATTTTCAGCTTTTACTTCTGCATCTTTTATAATTTTAGAAGTTAAGTTTTCTATGTTAGACATGTATCTCACATCCTTAATTAAAAGTTAGCACCTGTTACTAGTAGTAGGGACATAACGAACCCTAAAAGTGCATAAGTTTCTACCATTACTGTTAATATAATACCTTTTGTATTATGCTCTGGTCTTTTTGCAAGGATTTGTACTGCTGATGATGCGGTTCTAGCCTGAGAAATAGCTGATCTCCAGCATGCAATTGTTACAGGTAAGCAAGCTGCTAATAAATATAAACCATTAGCAAGTGATATGTCAGCAGTTAACTGAAGTGAAATTAATAATGCAATAACGAAACCGTAAAGACCTTGAGTACCAGGTAGTAATTGAAGAATTAACGCTTTTCCAAACTTTTCTGGTTCCTCAGTCAATAATCCTGATGCCGCTTCTCCTACCATACCAACACCTTTTGCCGATCCAATACCTGGTAAGGCTGCAGCTAGAGCTGCCCCTAGTGCTCCAAAAATAATACCACCATTTTGATTTAAAAATTCCATCATAATTTATTCCTCCCTATTTCCTGTTTTTAATATTTTATAGTATTGTGAATTAAATTTAAGTGGATTGAAAGCTTTTCCTCCACCTTCATAAAACTTTCCAAAGTATTCAAGGTATTGTAATCTGCATGTATGAACATAAGCACCTAAGGCATTAATAAGTAAATTAAATATATGTCCAAAAGCAAATACTACACCAGCAAAAACTATAGTAAACACTGATTTTCCTAACATTTCTACCATTATATTAAAAGCTGCCCCAATAAACCCAGTTGCAAGCCCTAAAGCAGCAAGCCTTGTATAGGATACTAAATCACCTACATAGCCAGTTATTCCATATAATGAGTAGATTCCAGTACCAAGTTTTGCACCAATTGTCTTTTCACCTCTGCCATGAGTAAGCACAATGAACACCATACCAATGATAGTTGCTATTCCTGCTACTTTAACGATTACAGGGCTAAGTCCAATAGCTTCTCCAGCTCCAAGAGCATCTACAGCCCAAAGAATTGAGCCAGTTAAAGTAATATACCAAAGTCCTACATCCCATAATGCTGAAAGTGGTTCCCCATCTCTTATTAAAATATAACCCTTTATTCCTAGGCCCACGAAGATTTGTATTAAGCCCATTGCAATAGACACTAACATAAGCAAACTTACATCACTATCAGGGGTCATCCAAAGTGGTGGTATTAGTACCATACCAAAGTAACTTCCAAAGAGTACTCCCCATATTACTGTGGATATGCTCAAGTAAAAGAACATTCTTACAGTTTTTCTCATTTCATCATCTAAATTGAAAGCTTTTAATGCAATGCCTGTAGCTAATAAAATAAGTAGTCCATACCCTGCATCTGATAACATCATTCCGAAGAACACAAGATAAAATGGTACAAATAATGGAGTTGGATCAATCTCTTTGTATCTAGGTGTGCTATACATTGCTGTTATAGGCTCAAAGGAAGATACAAATGTATTATTTTTAAGTAATGTTGGAACACCGTCTCCATCAGCTTCTGAGAACTCAATATAATATTCATTACCTAAGCTTTCTTTTAAAACTTCCATTAGTCCTTCATGATTTTCTGAAGGATAGAACCCACTCATTGCAACAACATTTTCACTTTTCAGAAAATTTTGTATAGTACTTATCCGATTTAGTTTATTTACATAATGTTCATAGGTAATTTTGAATTGATCTAGGTAAACAACATAACTCTTCATTTCATTAAGAATACTCTCAATGGTTCCTTTTAATCTAGATATCTCATCAGTATATTCACTTATAACTTTTCTTGGAATTTCCTCATAATTTAGATTTATTTTACTAAAGGAATACTTTTTTAATAGTTGGTTAGCCTCGTCTTCATCATCTTTATGAAAAACCATGAAAACATTTGCTTCTCTCGATGTATCACTAATAACCTCAAAATAGTAACCTTTAAAATTATTTTGTAATTCTACTTTTAAGGAATCCATAAATACCTGTGGTAAAACCCCTAAAAGATTTACAGTGCTTTTTAAGTTGTTAGCCTCAGAAATTGAAATATCTAAATTACTCCAAGGAGTTAATTCTTCAATATTACTGGAAAGTTTTGATATTGCATTTTTCAATTTTGCAATTTCATTATCCTTATCTTTCAGTCTCCCATAAATTTCTTTCCAATTCCACTGCTCATTAATACCTTCGATGGTTTCGTAATTCAATGATTTTTTTCCTTGTTTTAAACTCTTTAACATGCCTATTTTGTCACTATAGTTACTTAAAAGCTCTATTGCAAATTTAACTTTTGTAATTTCACCTTCGATTTCTGTTATTTCATTGCTTTCATTGTCCCTTTTAAGTTCATTGAATTCTTTTTCATTATCTTCTGAAAGGTCTGAAAATTCAACGTTTGCAAAGGCTTGTAATTTTTTAAGCAAAGAATGTTTTTGAGATTCAAAGGCTAAAAGTGTAAACTTATTCATTTTAACTATTGCCATTGAAGTTCACTATCCTCTCAATTACTAAATTTACAGCCAAATCTATTTTTTCTTCAGGTATATTGATTATTTTTTCAACAACTTCCTTGCCCATATTCAAAATAGGTTCAGCTTTAGTCTTCCCTTCAATTAAAGCTCTTTCTTTAATTTCCTTAATTTTTACTGTGGTCTGTTGTAAAATTTCCTTATACTGATCTTCTGCCTGAATTTCAGCTTGTTTAATAATTTCTTTGCTATTTGTAATAGCTTTTTCAATAATCTCATTAGCTTTTTTTTCTGTTTCTTTGATTTTATTGATTGCTTCTGATGCCAAAGTATCACCACCTTCATTTTGTGTTTGTAATATACTTACATTAAGTGGTGTATAGTACCACTTAATGTAAAATAATTAACTCCTTAAATTGTTGTATTACATCTATTATATCAAAGTTTTAAATTAATGCAATACTGTTAATTTTTCCACCTTGCGTTAATAATCCGTTTTCATTGTTAACACTATGTTCATCTATGTTGAATTTCATAATGTAGATACGTAAAAATTTAACTATTTTAATTTTTACATTTCTTTTTTCGTTTATTGAAAATGTCTATGTAATTCATAGTTTTTCAGACGTGTTCAACTTTCTGTAGGATATTCTACATAAATAATTACATCACATAAAGAAACAGAACTTTATCTGTTTAAAATCTCATTAAAAGCATAAACTCACTTATAGATAAATTTCACTATAGAGTAAGAATCTTTTAAAATAAACATTATTTCATTACGGTAACCTATGTTACCAAAGGAACATAATAGATCTTTTACTAATTCTATACAAATATATATTTATCCTCTTTATTAAAGAAACCAATGTAATTATTTTCCTCTCGAATCATCCCTTCACAGATTAATTCTTTAATTTTAAAATTAAATTTATGAATTGTTATATCACTTGTATTTCCAATTAAATTCTTTCCTAACATCTCTTCTTTAATCATTCTTTCTTCCTTTTTATCTATTTCATTATGAAGAAATAAAGGAAGTCCTTTTTTCTTATTAAATCTCAAATAGTCAAATTTAATAATATCTTTTAATAGTAATAAATCATCAAAGTTATTTTTCTCTGCAAACTCTATAAAAATCTCATAATAATCTACAAAAGAAATATTTCTTTTAAAATATCCCTTTTCTTCATACAGCTTTGATAATTGAAGATAAAAGTCAAATGGTGTCTCAAAACAATCTTTAGTTAGAAAATACTCAAGTATATTATTAAACTTTCCACTATTTAAATATTTATCTACCATATGTTCAATTTTTCTCAAAATAGTCAGTTCATCATAAGATATATCCTTAGTCTTTATAATTTCATATGGTGGATAGGGTGAACAAATCATTCCCCACAACGCTGCTTCTTCCTTCATAGTAGTTCCCTTTATAATCTTTAAAAACCCTAATTGAAGTTCATCTGGGTTTATTTCATAGACTTCATTGAAAGAACGTTTAAAAGACTCAAAGTTTTCACCTGGAAGCCCTGCAATTAAATCTAGGTGTTGTTTCACAGTTTTAATTCTATTTAATTCCTCTACATTCTTCTTAATGTCTGAAAATCCTATTACTCTATTAATGCTTTTAAGTACTTCTTTATTTGTGCTTTGCACTCCAATTTCGAACTGTATGCTATT
Source organism: Clostridium sp. (assembly GCF_036642255.1). Classification (GTDB taxonomy): domain Bacteria; phylum Bacillota; class Clostridia; order Clostridiales; family Clostridiaceae; genus Clostridium_J. The sequence continues at coordinate 79,319 of NZ_JAVWDJ010000011.1, forward strand.
CGGTTTAGCCTTTGACAGGATATCAAAAGCTTCTCTAGTAAGTAAATCTGCTGAAATTTCGAAGTGAAAGCTACTATCCCCACCTTGTTCAACTAAATAACTCCATATATCATTAGCAAAATCTCTATTACAATTAAAGGTTCTATCTACGAATTTTACAAGATTTACACCTTTTTTCACTAGGAATGAAATTTCTTCTTTAACTCTGGTTGGATTCAAAAATCTTACCCCATTAGTTGTTGAAGACAAGCAATATTTACAGTTAAAAGGGCACCCCCTAGATGCCTCATAATACACAATTTTATTATTCAAATCATCATCATCAGTATAAGGAAATACAATATCATTCATATTCATTAATGGTCTTTTTCCACCATAAATTATATGATTCTCATCTTTTGAGTACAGTCCTTTTATTAATCCATAACTTACATCCTCGTTATGTACAGTTTCTTTTATTTTTCCTTGGATAAATTCCCTATAGGTTTCCTCTCCTTCACCTTCTATAACGTATTCACCTAAATTATTTTTTAGAAATTCTGGTGCGTCAAAGCTAGATTCTGGTCCTCCATATAATATTTCAATATCTGGATCAATTAATTTAATCAAGGTACTAACTCTTTTAATAAATTCAATATTCCATATATAACATGAAAAACCTAGTATACTAGGTTTTTCAGCTATAATATCATCAACCACTCTTTCTGGCCTATCATTAATTGAGAATTCCATAAGGTGACATAGGTAATCTAAATCTTTCGTAAAAGCCTTCAAATATCTTATAGGCAAATTACTATGAACAAATTTAGAATTTATCCCTACTAAAACTACTTTCATATTTTAACTTCCTCTCTTTTTGCAAACTATACTAAAAATATCATCTGAATGCTTCGCATCTAAAACTTCAAAGGAATCTTTTAATATATTCATTATTTTTTCTTTTGAATTATTTGTAAATGGATTACTACAATTTATTTTTAAATTCTTTAGAGACTTATCTGGTAATGATACTTTTACGTTTGTTTTCAGGGATTTTAAAGGTTTCTTATCAACATCCCATATATACATGTACCCATTTTCTCTTAAACACTGATTAATATTCTTTAGTAACTTTTTCTTTTTGTTTAAATTAAAAATATTATGCAGTGAAAAAAACAATACACAAGCATCGTAGTACTCACTCTTCAAGATTTCATTATCTTCTTTTCCTTCTAAATAGTCAACATCTAAATCTTCGTCATAATATTTATAAACATTATAAATTATCCCACTATTATCCAATCCTACATCTAACACATTTCCTCTGAAAATTTCTTTCTCTAAACTTATAAAAACATTATTCATCTTCTCACCTCTTGGAATATATTACCAATTATTTCTACAAAGAGATGGAAATTCCTTCCTAATTATATAAATTTTGAATTTTTTTATAAAACATTAGAAGATACCCGGCCGTGGTTTGGTTAGCTCTTAAAAGTATTTTTTCAGTTATTCTAGCAAACCGTTCTTCTTTATTTTTTAAGTTTTGAAATTTTTTTTCAGTAGTAACCGCATACTTTGTATTTTCTAGAATAAAATCCTCTGGTTTATCAAACTCTATTATCCCATGCTTTATCTTATGTTTATAACCAGATGTAACTTCACTAATAACATAACTTTCAAATCCTTTATGATTTCTCAGCTTTCTTTTTGCGTGAGCTGGTACAGTGGCATCTTGAATAAGATGGCAGGATGCTCCTAAAAAAAATAGAGACTTTTCATATTCTTGATTTTTTGCGTAGCATATAGCTGTTTTATAATATTTTACACATTCTGCAGAAGCATTAGAAAATCCGTAAAGGCCATCTCCTTCTTCATGATGATAAAAATGATTTGTGCTTTTAAAATCAGAATCTGCCCATACTACACCTTTATTTAATGATTCAGCGTATTTTTTAAAAAATTCATATTCTTTATAATAACCATCATTTTTGAGTATATCTAACGCTTCTAAGTTAATAAATTTATGAACTAAACAATCCGTTCTTTTAACTTTCTTCTTGATAGGGTTAACCATGTACAAAAATACCTTCATTGTATTACTATAAGTATGCTCTATTCTATTTCTCATAATTTCACCTTCGTTTTTTTATTTTATTTTTGTTACGTTATATTCTTCAGTATATTTCTACAATTTTAAGCTACTTATTTTTTGAATATATTGTAGGCTGCAATTAATATTTATCATTAATTTAACTTCCATTCAAGATTATTGAACAATTTGTAGAAATAACTACTAACTATTCAATTATTTACTCTGTTTCTTTAAAAGTAGCAATATTATAGAAATTATAAACGTGATTGTCAAAACCAACAAACTAATATATAGATTGTTTCTCATATAGCTTGAAGTATCTCCATCTTTGAAACTTGCACTATATAATATACCTTCATTATTCTCTAATATAATTAATTGATCATTTACCATTTTCATGGATGCAATATTACTTTTCTCTCCTAAGTCGATAAAATCCTTTGAGGTTTCTTTTATTGTATAACTTAAAATCTTATTATTATTTTTATCATAAAAATATATCTTATCCTTATTTCCTAATATTCCTTTAGAATCTATACATAACGGTCCCAATGTTGAAACATCATCATGTTGATAAACTGGTGCTGGCGGATTATTCGTAGGATGTTTCTCTAGCAAAAAAGAATTAGTATCGTTTTTTGCATCAGCAAACCGTGGCGAAGTTACTGGGTCCCCACCAGAAAAGTCTGGAAATCCATGCCAAACTTCTTTTTTTATATCGTATATATAGTCACTATCATTTAATACTGGTCTAAATCCTCTATTTTCTATTCCACCAACTGTAGCATAAAGTTTTCCCTCGCTAGAAAAATCTAGTCCATTAATGTTCCTAATTCCCCATGCGAAGGTTTCATAAGCCTTTGTGTTTAGATTATATATAATAACACTTGAGGTTCCTATTTTATTTCCTTCAATTGTTTGACCTTTAATATTTGAAGTATTGTTAGGTACAAAAGCTCCAGTATTGCTTGGACCGAAATTTATACCCTGTAAGGTAATCTTCTTAGGTGTAACATCATGGTGGTTAGGATAATCTTTTAACCAAGTATTATCTTCTCCAACTATGCCTGAATTTGTAGCTGCCCCCACGGTAATAAAGAGATATTCCCCTCTAGCCCTAATAAGAGTTTTGGTGTAATCCCCATAATTTGGAATACCACTCATACATTCTATTTGTTCTTTACTATTTATATTATAAGCAATTATCTTATCCTTAGTTGCAATATATAAATTATTATTAAAGTACTCTAAACTTCCAATATTAAAATCATTATCTTGAAGCAATACATAACTTTTTCCATTCTCTTCAATAACAACTATTTTGTCCTTAAAGGCAATATAATAATTGTTTTTTTCATCTTTTATAAAATCAACAGCACTTTCTAAACCTTTATACTTTAATTCAACTTTTACATCTTTATCATTGCAAGTGATACTGTATTGTTTATTATTTTTATTTGTAAAAAAAATTATAGATATTGAAAAAAATATTAATATTATCCATCCAATCGCTCTTTTCATAACTTCCTCCATTTATATTTTTCTTATTTTATATATATTTAAAACAAATAAAATATAGAATTACTACTTTAATTTATTCTCTTTAAAACAAAACTTCTAGGGATGTTATTCTATATAAGAAAGTTATTATTAGTTAAAATAATAGTTAAATAAAGTAAAATATTGTTAAAATAATTAAAAATTTCTAAACTTATTTTAATATTATTTACCAAAATGAAATAACCTGATATTATATTCTCAAGGATACATATACTAATAGTAGTTTCATAACTTATAATAACTTCTATGCAGATTTCATAATCTGCAAGAGTATTGTAAAAGTTTAGTTTACTGCTATAGAGCTTAACATGTTCTATATAGCTTTGTAAATTTTACATGTTACATATATTATTTAAAATTAACATTAATATTGAAGGAGGAATTATTTTGAAAGATCCAAGAATCATAACATTAGCAAAAAATTTAATTAATTATTCCTGCAGCTTAAAGAAAGGTGAAAAGGTTCTCATTGAAGCGATAGGTCTTGAAACCCCTTTAGTTACTGAACTGGTGAAACAAGCTTATGAAGTAGGTGCAATTCCTTTTGTTACTATTAAGGACAAAGAAGTTGATAGAGCGCTTCTTATGGGCTGTACTCAAGAACAAATGGAAATGATGGCAAAATATGAAGCAGCAAGAATGTCTGATATGGATGCTTATATTGGTATCAGAGCTGGTAACAACATAACTGAACATGCAGATGTTCCTTCAGAAAACATGTCTACATATTCTAAATATCTTTGGGCTCCAGTACACGGTGGTATTAGAGTACCAAAAACAAGATGGGTTGTTTTAAGATATCCTAACTACGCTATGGCTCAGTCTGCAAATATGAGTACTGAAGGTTTTGAAGATTTTTATTTTAATGTATGTAATTTAGACTATAGCAAAATGTCAAAAGCTATGGATAGCTTAGTTAATCTAATGGAAAGAACAGATAAGGTACAGATTAAGGGAGAAGGTACAGACTTAACTTTTTCTATTAAAGGTATAAATGCTATAAAATGTGCAGGTGAGCTAAATATTCCTGATGGTGAAGTATATACTGCTCCTGTTAAAGATTCTGTAAATGGTCATATTAGTTATAATGCACCAGCTGTATACCAAGGTTATACTTATGAAAACATAAGACTTGAATTTGAATCAGGTAAAATCATCAATGCAACAGCAAATAATACAGAAAAGATTAATAGCATATTTAACACCGATGACGGTGCAAGATATGTTGGTGAATTTGCAATCGGAGTAAACCCATATATCTTAACTCCAATGAAAGACACATTATTTGATGAAAAAATCGCAGGCTCTATTCACTTTACTCCAGGTAGTTCTTATGATGATGCTTTTAATGGCAACAAATCTGCTGTACACTGGGACTTAGTATACATTCAAAGACCTGAATACGGTGGCGGAGAAATTTACTTCGATGATGTATTAATAAGAAAAGATGGATTATTCGTTATTGACGAGCTAAAATGCCTAAACCCTGAAAACTTAAAATAGTAGAATAATAGTTAAAACCCTCACATAAGTATTAATATATTACTTTTGTGGGGGTTTTTATGGGTAAAGATACTTTTTATAGAGATACCTTAGTGCTGACCATATCTAATTTAGCAATGGGTATTTTACGTTTTATGTTTTCTATTATTTTATCTAGGCAACTTGGACCTGAAGGTGTGGGGTTATATGGCTTAATCATGCCTATTTTTGATTTATTCACTTGTCTCGTTTGCGGCGGACTTGTAGCAGCTTTATCAAAGGAAACTTCATCTTATTATGGGACAAACCACTATGGAAACTTGAATAAAAGTGTTCATGCAACATTTATGTTTACCCTTATATGGTCTGTATTAATTACTATTATTATATTTTTAATTTCACCATTAGTTAGTAATTATATAATTAGAGATAATCGCTCACTTTATTCTCTATGGATAATATGTCCTGCACTAATATTTATTGCACTTTCTTCTGTTTATAAGGGATATTTTTATGGAGTTTCAGAGGTGATCACACCATCTGTAATTGACATCGTAGAAAAAGCTGTAAGGATGTTTATAATGGTTGGAGTAATTAATTATTTTGCATTTAAGGATATTAAATCTACTGTGGCTGCTACATACTTCTCTTTTACTATAGGAGAAATTATTAGTTTTACGTTTCTATATATTTTTTACAAAAGAAGCAAAAGGAAGTTTAAACCCTCTGGAGAAAAGTGCGAGAATAACCCTCAATTACTATTTAATGTACTTATTATGGCATTGCCTTTGGCGGTTAATGGATTGCTTTCTACTGCAATTTATAGTGTGTCAACCTTATTAGTTCCAGTGAGATTAGTAGCAGCTGGTTTTGATCATGCTACCGCCTTAGAACTTATAGGGAAGTTTAATGGGATGGCCTTAGCGATTATTTTCTTTCCAATTGTTGTAGTAGCTTCAATGTCCACTGTGTTAATACCTGATATATCAAAAAGTATAACTCAAAAGGATTATAAAAATGTTGAAATTAGAGTAAGTGAAGTAATAAAGATGTGTTTTCTATTAGGTGTTTCTACATTGCTTATTTGTTATATTATTCCGAATTCTCTAGGAGAATTATTCTTTAATCGTACAGATTTAGGAGAATATATCAAAATTGCTGCTATATGTGCACCTTTTTTATATGCTACCTCATGTACCTATGGAATATTAAATGGGCTTGGAAAACAAAAGGTTATACTTATAAATTCAATAGTTATATCTCTTATCCAGCTAGCATTGATATTTGTTTTGATTGGTATCCCTAGTATCAACATAATGGGTTATGGTATATCTATGGCCGTATCTGGCCTTATTGGACTCGTTATGAACTTATATGAAATCTCCAAAGTGGTTTCTTTAAGATTTCCCTTAGGAGAATTTTTAATAATGTCTCTTCTCACAGCATTAATTGGAATATCAATAAGTGTATTAAATGTATTCATTCCTAATAACATCTTCCTTCTAAAGAACATTATAATAATTTCAGTAGGTTTCTCTTTATTTATAATATCCACTTTTTTAGTAAGAAAGTCTTCATAATCAGTTAGTTAGTATATCACCTTTAAAATTCTATAAAAAAATAAATCACCGCACACCAATTGAATTTAGGTGTGCGGTCTAGCAAATAACAGCGCTCTTTAAAATGTATAGTTATTGGGCTCAGTTCATATTTAAAAAGTCATTTACTTTAATTTTAATATTAAATTTCCCGGAATAAATCTAACGATTTTCCTTGGAAGAGAATCTAAATCAGCTTTTCTTATGCCCCCAATAGTTATTAGTGTTACAATATAAATAACTACTGCTACAGGTATTGCGAAAAGTGTGGAAAGAGCGTTTAAAATATATCCGCTTAGAACTATAGAAAACAGAAAACTAGATATAGTATAGGTTAACATTGTAACCATAGCCATTATAATACTTGCAAATACTGGCTTAATACACGGTCTAACTAACCTAATTTTAAGTTTTAGTGTTTTATTTATTAGTGTTTGACTTAAAAGCGTCATTATTAAGAATGCAACTCCATTTCCTAAAACTGCTCCAAGTATGTTTATAGTAGGAATAGCTACAAAAATATAATTTACCAGTATCTTACCTAGTAATCCTAATAATGAGTAAACGGTAACCATATTTACCTTGCCTAATCCTTGTAAAATTGAGGTTTGAACCAGGGAAATTGCAGTGAGGATAAGTACAAAAGCTCCATAAACTAATAGTCTTGCAGCTTCTACATCATACCCAATAAGAGTTAGTATTTGGCTACTGAGAGCTGCTAAGCCAAAAGCGCATGGTGCTGCTATAATATAAGTAACTCTATAGGTAGAATTCACACTTACCTTTAACGATTTCTTATCTGCCACTGCGTTATGTCTAGATATTATAGGTAAAATGGAAATTGATAAAGATCCAATAAGAGCCATTGGTACAGATACCAAGGTATTATATTGGCTCAATATTCCCCATAGTGTATCTACTGCATTAGTATCTAATCCGGAAAATAGTAATCTCTCCTTTACTATTTTTAAATCCACAATCATTCCTGCATTTTGAAGAGCAACTCCTATTGTCATTGGTATTGCATAGGCAAGAATCATATTTGCAATTACCTTTGTTGGTACTCTTTTTACTACTGTCTCATTGCTAGTCTTAGGAAAATCGATAGTTTTGCCTTTTTTATATATAAATATTAAATATACTGCAGCAACCAAGGCACCTAATGATGTACCTATAGTTCCACCAGCAGCTCCATATCTATCACCAAAAGATATTAGCAGCAATGCAAATAATAAACTAAATATTATATTAAATATTTGCTCCAACACTTGAGAAACCGCTGTTGGAGTCATATTACTTCTGCCTTGAAAATATCCTTTATACGCACATAGAATTGTAGTTATAAATATTGTTGGAGATAAAGCCTTAATAGCTAATACTGATTCAGTACTTTCTAACATTTTAGATAAAGGAGTGGCAAACACATACATAAAGATAGAAATAACTGCTCCGAACCCAATTAGCATGGTTCTTGCAATTTTAAAAGTTTTAACTGCATCCTTATAGTTTTCTACGGCCACAAACTCAGCTACCATTTTAGAAATAGCAACGGGTATTCCAGCATTTGCGAGAATATAAACATAGGCGAAGATTGAATAGGCAGAGTAATATACACCTAATCCAACCTCCCCCAAGATTTTCCTTAATACTGGTACATATAAAAGTGATAAAACCTTCACCAAAACCATAGAAACTGTAAGTACAGCGAACCCCTTCACAACAGATTGCTGTTTTAATTTTGAATCATCGCCCATAAAAATCCTCCATTAATAATTAACAATTAACAAATTGATTAATATCAACCACTTTTAAAAAGAAGTTTATCTTCTATGTAAACATAATGGGGTAATTAACATATTAATACGTGGTTAAAACTTAAAAACATCATTCTTAATCTTCTTCAATACTGGAGGTAATGATTCAGCTATAGTTTTATTTTCCATATAAGCTAACTCTTCTGGAGTATCTTTAAACACAAGTTTAAAGGCATATAGATACTGATAGTCTAAACTATATTTATTTATAAAGAAGTTATTAATACTCTTATCCCCATATTTAGGATCTCCTACAATGGGATTTCCTAAGTGAGCTAGATGAGCTCTTAACTGATGACTTCTTCCAGTTATTAAGTCTATTTGAATTAATGAAAATGTGCCGCAACTTTGGATTGTGCTTACTTCCATAGCTATTTTTTTCGTTCCACTAACTTCATGGTCATAAACTTTAGATATATTACTATCTTCATTTTTCAAAATGTAACCTTCATAAATTCCATCTTTTATACGTCCTTTTACAAGGGACATATAGTATTTTTTAATTCTTCGTTCTCTTATCATTTCATTTAACAATCTTAGAGAAGAGAAATTTTTTCCATATATCACTACACCTGAAGTATTTCTATCTAGTCTATTACAAGGAGCTGGAGTAAATGTAGTTTCTTTTTCTGGCTCATAATCTCCCTTATCATACAAATATGATAGCACATAATCTGTTAGGGTGCTTTCACCGTCTTTTGTGTCACTATGTACTAATACGCCTGGCCATTTTTCTACCATTAATATATTTTCATCTTCAAAAGTAATCTTCAGCTTATTTTCGATTCTTTCGAAAGTTTTCTTCTTAGTGCTACTCTCGATTTGTCTAATTTCCACTACATCTCCCTCTACAAGGGAATACTTTTCTTTAACTTTCTTTCCATTTACCTTTACATCACCTTTTCTGAAAGTCTTATAAATAGCACTTAACGGCACATCTTTTAAAAGCTTTCTAACAAATTTGTCACATCTTTGACCTGCTTCGTTTATTCCTATATCTATTCTCATCTTTTCCTCCAATTTGTTATATCTATTTAGTCTTTATTTAAAAAATCAAAAGCTGTAGCGCAATGTAGAGCTACTCCAATTGGAATACAATCTTCATCAATATCAAACATACTACTGTGAGCTGGATGAACAATTCCTTTTTCCTTATTCCCACAACCTAGCCAATAAAACATAGATGGCTTCTTCAAAGAAAAATACGCAAAACTTTCAACCCCCATTGTGGGTTCCTTAACTAAAGTTACTTTTTCTTGTCCTAATGTAGAAATTGCCACTTTCTCAAAAAACTTATACATTTCATCATCGTTATAAAGACAAGGATAACTTTCATCAATTTGTATCTCACAACTTCCTCTAAAGGTTGTAACTATACCTTGCACTATTTCCCTCAATCTATTTTTAAAGTATTCTCTATCCTCTAATTTCATTGTACGAATAATTCCACTTATAGAAACCTCTTCTGGAATTATGTTTTGAGCAGTACCTCCATTAAAGGTACCAATTGTGATTACCGCTGGAGAAGTAGGGTTTACCTCTCTACTTACTAATGTTTGTAATGCCATTATCACATTACTCCCAATTACTATTGGATCTATAGCTTTGTGCGGACTAGCCCCGTGAGCTCCCTTACCATATATTTTTATTGTAAAGGGATTAGAAGCTGCATAGGCCACACCAGGCTTTATGCCAATGGTACCTACGGGTAATCCTTCATCTACATGGCATCCAATTATTGCATCAACTGTCGGTTCTTCAAGCACTCCCTGTTCTATCATTAGTCTTGCTCCACCCACAGTCTCCTCTGCAGGTTCAAAGAAAAGTTTTACATTTCCTTTAAGCTGACTTTTAGCAGCGTTAAGTATTTTAGCAGCCCCTAAAATCATGGTAGTATGGGCATCATGACCACAAGCATGCATTTTTCCAATACTTTTTGAACTGTATAATGTGTTTTTTTTGTCAAGAAGTGGCAAAGCGTCCATATCTCCTCTTATAGCTATGGTTTTTGTATTAGAAGAAAACATTTCACCTCTTATAATTGCCACAATTCCAGTTTCAGCAACAATCCTATATTCAATTCCTTCTCTTTCCAAGAATTCCTTAACCTTTTGAGAAGTTCTAGTGAGTTCAAACCCTAATTCTGGATTTCTATGAAAATCTCTTCTTAATCCAATAAGTTCACCTTTTATTTCTTGTGCTTTCACTAAAAAATTCATATTATACCCCCATAAAAAAATAATAGACATCTATATGTCTATTATAGTCTTATTTCGATGTTCTTATTATTATGAACACAAAAATATTATTCTAATTATATACCATATTTAAGCATTGTTCAACAAAGTTATTTCTAGATTAGAATTTCCTAATCAATTTTTTCCATGAGATTATTATCTACGAGAACTTTAAAATCAAATCTTCTTTCTAATCCATTTTTAAAAGTAATAGCAATAGTACCCTCTTCAATGTCCTTCACGATCCCTGTTCCATAGCTTTTATGTATTATGTTAGAACCTTTTACTATATCAGTATTATTTATATTCTCTTGCAGAAAATTACACTCATTTAAAAACCGAGATGGTTTTCTTGTCTTTCCTTGAACCACACTGGGAAGCATAAGATTAAGATTATTTATAGCTCTTGTTACCGCTACATAAAAAAGTCTTCTTTCTTCTTCTAGGTTTATATCTAAATTGTGTTCATGGGGAATAATTCCCTCCACTAGATTTATTATATAAACATCACTAAACTCCATGCCTTTTACTCCATGAATAGTGCTTAATAAAACTACATCTTCATCCTTAGACTTATTTTTACTTTTTATAAGCTCTTCATTAACTACTTCAACATGAGCTAAAAAATTAATAATTGTTTTATACTCTTGAAGAGAATCTTTAAATTCTTCAATAATATTTTCTAAGTCAGAAATGTGAATCTTGTATTTATTGCAGTATTCAACTAAATAATCATGATACCCTAAATCTTGTATTATAAAACTTATGGCACCATGCAAAGACATCTTATTTAGATTCTGTATATCCTTTTTTAGTTTATCTAAAACTTTCAGTTGAAATATTGGAATTGAATCAATTGCTTTTAGCTTCTCAAAACAATCTATACATTCTAAATTCTTCTTAATTGCTTCCAAGTTTATTTTACTTATATACCTATAAGGTTTATTTATAATTCTTGTAAAACTATCTATATCCCAATTATCTATGCTTAATTTTAAGTAAGCTAAAAGATCTTTGCAAATAAAATGATCGTAGAAATTAAATTCTTTATCTAAAAGTTTAAATGGAATCTTTTTTCTAATTAGTCCATCAATTATACTTCTACTTTCTATATTCGTTCTATATAAAATAGCAAAGGCCTTATAGTTCTTATCCGTGCTTCCAACCATCTTATCAATATCATTAGCAATAAAATCGCCTTGCAAATTTTCTGTTTGACACTTAGATAGTGCAATATTACCTTGAGATTTTTTGTTTGCAACTATAATTTTTTCACTTCTTAATTTATTATTCTTTATGGAACTCATTGAAAGGTCTACTATATTTACTACGGATCTATAATTAGTTGTGAGATACAACTTTTTTCCATTATTAAAAATATTATTAAAGTTTACCATAAAATCAGGTCTAGAACCTCTAAAACTGTAAATACATTGATCCTCATCCCCTACAGCAAAAACATTATTATCTCCTTTTAAAAGCTTTAAAATATCAAGTTGCAAAGCATCACAGTCCTGAAATTCATCTACTAATATATGCCTAAATAGATTTCTGTAAGATTCTAATAATCTAGTATTTTTAATAAAGAGATTTTTGCACATTATTTGGAGATCTTCAAAGTCTACAAGATTTCTTTCTTTTTTATATCTTTCATAAATTTCGTAACAGTTTTTAAAGATATCCTTATCTAAATCTGTTTTAAACTCTTCCAGAGATAAACTCGAGGATTTAAAAACAGAAATTCCATTAATAAATTCTTTTATTCTGTCTTCACTTACTTCCTCCATATATGTTATTAAGAAACTTTTTACTAATTTAAAGGTTTCATTACTTTCTATAATTTGTATTTTGCCATAGTATGAAGTTAGTATTTTATAAAAAAGACCATGAAAGGTACCAAAAAAAGGAACCAATGTGTTATTACTCATTGCTATATATCTAACCTTCATGTTATTAGCTGCAGCTTTAGTAAAAGTAATAACAATAATATTTTTAGGATTAATTCTTTTATTATTTATAAGATGATAAACTCGATTAATAATTACCACAGTTTTACCACTGCCTGGCCCTGCAGTAACTAAAATATTATCATCATCACAAAGCACCGCATTTTTTTGTTCTTCACTTAAATTCTTAAAATCTTTATATATCATTTATATCCCTTTTCTTAAATTAAGGTATCTTAAAAAAATTAATTTGTTAAGCTGTTCTACGTATTTACGTATGTTAACAACGTCTATTTATAGGACCAATTATTTTATTGTGTGTCTCAAAATATTCATTATATCCTTAACTTACTAAATTATTTCTGATTCCTAAATTTTGATTCTAATCAAATAATATTACCATAATAATTATTATTATACTATAGTAAACAAAGTACCAATATGATAATATATAGTGGATAAAACGGTAAAATTTATCAACAATTATTTGAAAGTAAGGGGACGAACTATGGGTAAAATTACTGAATTTGATCTGAAGAACCAAAGAAATCTAACCATGCTAGTAGACTTTTATGAGCTAACGATGGCTAACGGCTATTTAAATAAAAATGTACAAGATACTATTGCATATTTTGATATGTTTTTCAGAAGGATACCAGATGGTGGAGGATATTGTATAATGGCTGGAGTTGAACAGCTAATTGAGTATCTTTCAAATCTAAAGTTCACAGAAAAAGATATAGAATATCTAAGAGGAAAAAACTTATTTAGAGAAGAATTCTTACAATATTTACTTAATTTCAAATTCACTTGTGATGTTTGGGCTATTCCAGAAGGGTCACCTGTGTTTCCAAATGAGCCTTTAGTAACTGTTAGGGGTCCGATTATGGAGGCGCAATTTATTGAAACAATGATTTTATTAACAATAAATCACCAAACCTTAATTGCAACAAAAGCTGCTAGAATTTGTGAAGCAGCAAATGGCCGCGCAGTTATGGAGTTTGGTTCAAGAAGAGCTCAAGGTTATGACGGTGCTATTTATGGTGCAAGAGCTTCAGTTATTGGTGGTTGTAACTCTACCGCATGTACTATTGCAGACGAGATGTTTAACATTCCTGCTATAGGTACAATGGCTCATTCTTGGGTTCAACTATTTGATAACGAATATGAGGCCTTTAAGTCTTGGGCTGAAACCTATCCAGATAATACAGTATTATTAGTTGATACTTACAATGTACTTAAATCAGGAATACCAAATGCCATTAAAGCTTTTGATGAAGTTTTAAAACCATTAGGTAAAAGACCTAAAGCTATAAGGATCGATAGCGGCGACATTACTTATTTATCTAAAGAAGTAAGAGTTATGCTTGACAAAGCTGGTTATGAAGATGTAAAAATAACAGTATCAAACTCCCTTGATGAATTCATAATAAAAGGAGTACTCGAAAATGGTGCAAAAATAGATAGCTTTGGAGTAGGCGAAAGATTGATAACTGCGAGAAGCGAACCTGTTTTTGGCGGTGTATATAAATTAGTAGCTATTGAAAAGAATGATAAGATTATCCCCAAAATAAAAATTAGTGAAAATGTAGAAAAAATAACTAATCCTGCATTTAAAAAACTTTATAGAATCTATGATAGAAACTCAAATAAAGCAATTGCAGATTTAATAGCTTTACATGATGAAGTCATTGATGAAAACATGCCTTTAGAGCTTTTCCATCCAGATTACACTTGGAAAAGAAAGAAAATAAAAGATTATTATTTGAAGGAACTCATGGTGAAATTATTTGATAAAGGTAATGTGGTGTACACGAGTCCATCAGTTATGGAAATAAGGGCCTATAGCTTAAATGAAAGAAGTAAATTATGGCCAGAGGTTTTGAGACTACAAAATCCACACAACTATTATGTAGACCTATCCCATAAACTTTGGGAATTAAAAGAAGTTCTTCTTCATGAGTACTCTTCAGTATTTGAAGAAAATTAAATAAAAATGAAAGTAGATAATTATGCATAAAATTAAAATTAAAATCTCAAATAACGCATATACCGATCTAATAAATTTATTAAAGTTCCATGATGAATATAATTGTGTAAAACTAAAATATGATGATGGGTGTTGCAAATCCTCAAAAGTTCAACTAATTTTAGACAAATTAAATCCAAAGGATAACCAAGAAAAGATTGAAGATTTAGTAATATCCTATGATGATGAAATCCTGGATAAGATTGAAGAAGTCATAGTTATTTTAGAAAATGGCTCTTATTTAATCAAATCTAAGGTTAATGATAATGGTAGCAGTAGTAATTGTAAAAATTGTTCTAAATCATGTAGTGGCCATTGTAACCACAATAAAAGCACAACCTAAGGTTGTGCTTTTATTGTGGTTTTATTTTAAGCTAATTACCATTCATAATAAAAATAAGAATTATGATTTTAAGATTATTAAAAGTCAAATAACTTTAAACATAATTTTCACTATATAAAATACTTATTGGCGATGATTTATCATCTCTAAACAAATCGTAATCGTAAATATTCTTTTTCACTACAGACTTGAAATTTTTAAGTTCTACAAATGGACATTTATTTTCGTTTTCGTTCCACTTATATAGTGAACACTCTTTAAAGCACTCTATTTCCTCTTCATATGTAGTCAAAAAAGGACACTTTGCCATTGTAACACCCCAATCCCACTCATAAACTATTACTACAATTATAGAATATAACTCCAATAAAATGAAGGACTTTTTTGAAAATTCTATATGTTTTCTATAGTTTATTGTAATTAATTTCACAAACTTAAATTACATTATAAATTGGAATGATATTTTGGAAAAAGAAAGTAAAATTCATGAAATTTTGATAAATAACGACATATCAATTATTCAATATTCTATAAATCTAACTAAAAACCCAAGTCCTCTCCTACAATAACAATACTTATGTCACTTCTCATAGGTTTTTGTTTAATTATTGAGTATATCCTACAAATTCTTTTATCACCTTTACAATCCATACAGGTTCCAGTTTTAGTACATGGATTTTTTAAATTTAATCTTTTATTATTTTCAGGTGAAGCAATAAATTTCAATCGTTCAAGAGCTGCACTCTCATCTTTAACAATTTTATTTACCCCAGCGATAATTATTATCTTTTTAGGCCCAAAGGTCATAGCTGCAATTCTATTACCTGCGCCATCAACATTTATAAGATGGCCTTCCAAGGTAATAGCATTAGTACTACACAGATAAACATCACTTGATAGTGCTTTTCTCATAATTTCATATTGTTCTTCCTCATTTTTCACTTCGCTATGATCTAAAATAGTGGCACCTTTTTCAACAATATTATGATGTATATTCAAATCTTTTATTGTTACAGATCCTCCAATACCAACTTGAGTCCCAGTGTTCACATGATACATTACAAAATTAACCGCTTCTTCTCTGGATTCTACATAAATAGAATGAAATCCATTATTTCCAAGTGCCTTAACAACCCTCTGAGCTAATACTTCCCTATGCCACTTTCCTGTATTCTCCACAAAACCACCCCGCATATTAAATAAAATACTTAATAAATTATATGAAAAAATATGTAAACCTATTTCCCTTTTATAAAATTTAAATTCTTAATGAAGTAAAGAACATAGTCTTAATTATTTTCCTTGTTAAGAATGTCCACAAAGGATTTAATAACTTGTGCTGTAAATCCCCAAATAACATATTCCCCGTATTCATAAAAATATTCTCTTAATATTCCTCTTCTAAATTTATAGTTTTTCCCACCGTTAACTAAGTGAAATGGAAACCCTTCTTGGTTAGTTGGTCCAATTTCCATTTTAAATAATAGTGGGTCATGATTTACAAAGAATTCTAAAGGCACAGTAAAAATATGATCAACTTCATATTCACTGGGGTTTATCACTTCTTTTTTTGTTTTGGCAATAAATGGGTACATAAACATTCCATAGGGACTTATAAAGTAATCCATCTCTCCAATATATTGAATCTCATCCTCTTGTAAATTTAATTCTTCCATTGCCTCTCTTACAGCAGTTTCCTTTGGGGTTTCACCTTCTTCAATCATTCCACCTGGTAAACAAACATCTCCAGGTTGATGAGTTAATTTGTTGGATCTCACCTCAAAAACTACATGATATTCATCATTTATCTCCTGCAATAATATAATTACTGCACTATTTCTATAATCACCAATTGGTTTGGCTGTTCTAGATGTAAAAATTTTTTCTATTTTATTAATCATGTTATTCATCCTTTCCAAACTAGTACGTAATCATAGTATACCAAAGTTTTTGCAAGTTTTATAACACTATATGCTATAATTATACCAAATATTGTTAGATTTGTCCTCTTGTTCTAAATTATTCATAATGGTATACTATTTTTATGTCTAAACAATAAAGCAAATGGAGAGATGTGAAGTGATTAAGAAAAAAGTAGTATCTTTAGCTTTGGCTTTTAGCCTATTGTTCTCTTCTACTGCATTAGCTGCACCAGCTCCTGATTTATTAGGAACTTCTGCCATTGCCGTGGATTTGAAGACTAAAGAAATTATCTATGCTAAAAATATTGATGAAAAAAGACAGCCAGCAAGCATAACTAAGCTTATGACTGCATTAATTTTTGCAGAAAACAAAAAACCTGATGATAATATAGTTTATCCACAGGGCGCTAAAACGCAACCTGATTATTCTTATGGTTTAAATGTTCATCCAGTGCAAGTTGGAGAAACTTTCACCGGCTCAGATGCTATGGATATTCTCCTTTTATATTCTGGAAATGATATAGCCTATATGATTTCTGAAAGTGTTAGTGGAAGTGTAGCAAACTTTAGTAAACTAATGAATGACAAAGCTAAAGAGTTAAATATGACCAATACTAACTTTGTTACCCCTAATGGTCTCGATGACAATACAAATGATCATTATACTTCAGCTTATGATTTAACCTTATTAGGTGGAGCTATTTATAATAATCAATGGGTAAAAGACACTATTGCTAAAAAGACTTCTGAAGTTAATTCCTCTAATGGTCCTGTAGCAATTGTAGAGAATAGAAATAAGCTATTAGGTATCAACGGTAATATAGGTGGAAAAACTGGATATACCGATAAATCTGGCCGCTGTTTATTTTCGATTTACGAGAGAAATGGGCGTGCTATTGCTACAGTGGTTTTAAACTCAGAATACGATTATCCTGCAGATACAAAAGTATTTGCTGATATGGAAAAACTTGCAGATTACAGTTTTGCTGCAGAAAAAGAAGTATTTTTAGAAAAAAATAAGGAAGTTAAATCTATAACCTTAAAATATAAGGCTATACCTTTCATTGGACCTTCTAGAACAATGAAAGTTCCAGTGACCTTACATAAAGATATAACTTTATATAATAATGGATTAGAACCTGAACTTAATTACACTGTTGATGATGTAAATCCATGGAGTCTTAATGTTAATAAACCTGTTGGAAAAGTTGAGGTAAAGGTTAGAGACTTTACAGATACTTATGAACTTTTCCCAAATGTATCGAAATGGCAAATTGTTAAAGATAATATAATATATTATGTATTAGCTCTTTTAGTATTAATTATAGCTATATCATCTTTAGTTATTATAAGATTGAAATTAAAAAGAAAGAAAAGAAGAAGAAGATCTCTTTTTAAATAGTAAAAAAGCCTATAAAGTTTAATCTTTATAGGCTTTTGTTAATCCATTCATAGTCAATTATTCCATAATTGATTAAATCATATCTTGTTTTGTCTCTAAGTATAAACTCTCTAAAGACACCTTCCTTTACAAACCCCAAGCTTTCATAGAGACCAATGGCAGCAGTATTATACTGAAGTACCGTTAGTTGAAGTTTATGTAAATTTAATTCGTTAAAGGCATAATCTATTGTAAGTGACATTGCTTCTTTTCCTATGCCCTTTCCTCTGTACCCATTTTCACCTATTCCTATAAATATGGTGGCAACTCTATTATTCCATTGAATATTTTCAAAGCCTGTAACCCCAATAAGTTTATCATCATCTAAACTTCTTATTGCAAATATATATTCATCATTTGCATTATTCATTTCCTTTATTAAATTCCCTATATATGCACAATCTCTTGGAACTGCTATCAACTTATCAAAATGTCTTAAAAAATTCATATCATTATACCACTTTTCAATTGCAGGAATATCTTCATCTCTTAAAGTTGTTAATTTTACTTGGTTACCTTTAAATAAATTCATTATACTCATAATTACCTCACTTATAAAATATCTAAGATAGTATATTTTTTCTCTAATTTAACTGGCCCATAGGACATTTTTGCTATTCGTAATCCCGAAAGTCCCATATCATCTTCTCTGTTAATGTATGGAATTTCACTGTAAAGAAGTTCTGTAGATTTTTGATTTATAAATGCAAATATACCTGGATAAGTCTTATCACCTTTCTCAAAATGTATAATTGCCATATTATTATTAACAATTTCACCTATGCTGAATCCTGCTATATTATTATCCACATAAACAGCTAAGCCTTTCAGTTCCAGCTTTTCTATGTTATCCAACACTTCTAGTATGGCTTCTAATTCAAAATCTGTTAACTTATCGTATTCCCCATAGCTCTCGTGCCAAATTTTAGCTACTATTTTACAGTCCTCTTTTGTCTCTTTGTCATCTATTTCCTTTAAGCTATAGTTATTATTTTTTTCAAACTTGTTGTAATGATTTCTTTTTTTATGTAATATCTTACCCTTCATGGTTATAAGGCTATTGCTATCATAAATATAATCAAAGTTATCTCTATCTTCTTCATAGATAACATTATCCCCATAAAGATTAATTAAATCCTCTACAAAATCCCATTCCACTTCCTTAAATAGATAACTAATATTGCTCTTTTTCTTTTCTTCTTTTAATGCTTCCACCACTTGTTCTAAAGATTCATCTTTGTATCCCAACAATTGAACAAAGTGGGTTTTACCATGATAATCTTTTTTCTTGATGATAAGTACATTTTCATGTATTGTATATTCAACATCACATGCTTTTCTCCAAATTAATAATGTAGAAAATGAAAATTCACAGGTGCTAAATTTATATGGAGTTATAAACGACTTAATAATGTCCTTATCTTCAATAGTTAATTTCTTAAAACTAAACATAACTTCCTCCAAAACCACTAGTTAAAATCTATAACAATATTGTCATTTTCAATTTTCAAACAAGCATTAAATCTATTTCCTTTTTTGGATATAAAACCCTGAACCATGCTCGTTTTTCCAGTATTAATAAGCTGTCTAATGTAATTTGGAGATATTTCAACTCCGCATATCTCTCCTAAAAAAAATTTACACCCGCTTTTCCAATTTGTACATCCATAACCTTTTGGATTTTTAACAATATGACCAACATGGCAAATAGGACATATACCTAGAACTTCATCTAAGTTTGATCTATCAAGTGTACTATCTCCATTTGTACTTAAACTGTCTATCAAATTACTAAAGTCAATAACCGTATTATTTTTCAAAACCCTCTTTACATTATCTTTAATATAATTCTCCAATTTATCCATAAATTCATCTTGATTTATTTCTTTGTCAGTAACCATCTTAAGACCCTTTTCCCAGCTTGCGGTAAGCTTGGGGTTTAACAATGAGGGGATTGAGTTTTTTATGGTTTCATATATAAGTTCACCTTTTACTGTGGGATGAAGCACTTGGCTCTTTTTATTTGTGCTTATATATTCGATTCTTTCTAGTTTTTTAAGAATCTCTGCTCTTGTAGCACTTGTTCCAATGCCAGCACCTTTTATATGTTCTCTTAATTCCTCATCTTCAATGAGTTTCCCTGCATTCTCCATAGCTAATATTATAGATCCTGAAGTGTAATATTTAGGCGGACTAGTTTCTCCTTCCTTAAGGTTAAACTCATCTACCTCAACAGAAGAAGATTTTTTTATTTTGCTCAAGTTACTCTCCTCTTGAGTTTGCTTTTCTTCTTTTTCATTAAGAACTTGTAAATACCCCTTCTTCACACAAACCTTTTCATTAGCATAAAAATATTCATCCTTAACGCTAATTTCTATAGATATTTTGCTATATTCCGCAGGTGGATAAAAAATTGCCAAAAATCTTCTAAGTATAATATCAAACACTGATTTTTCTAGAGATTTTAACTTGTTTAAACCATCAATTCCTTCTCCAGTTGGAATTATAGCATAGTGATCTGTTATCTTACTATCATCTACATACTTAGATTTTGAAATATTACTGTAGGTTTTTGTATCTATGATTTCTTTTACATATCCATAAAGCTCTTCATTTTCTTTAAATTTTAACAGTTTATTAAGAGTTTTATCTATTTCTTTTGCTACTGCTGAAGATAATACTCTTGCATCAGTTCTCGGATAAGTTAAAATTTTCTTTTCATAGAGACCTTGAACTATGGTTAATGTTTCATCTGGATTTATTTTAAATCTTTTTGAACATTCATTTTGTAATTCCGCCAAGTTAAAAAGCAAAGGAGCATTTTTCTTTTCTTTGGTTTTATTAATATTTATAATTTCTGCAGTGTTTTTATTTGCTTCTAAAAACTTTAATAGCTCTTCTGCGTACTCACTTTTAGAAAATCCATTATCACTATACAATTTTGCATTATTATAATAACTAGATTTTTCTTGAACCTTCCACTCTCCAGTAAAGAAACCATCAGGAGTGCTAAATTTACCTTGCACCTTATAAAAAGTAGTTTTTTGAAAATTTTTAATTTCCCTTTCTCTATCTACTATCATTGCTAGGACGCAAGACATTACCCTGCCCACAGCTACTACAACTTGTTTTTCCTTCAAAAGTTTCGATAGACTTCTTCCATAAATTAATGTTAAAAGTCTTGAGAAATTTATACCTTGCAGATAATCTTCCTTAGCCCTAAGATATGCTGAATCCGCAAGGGAATCATAGAATGATAAATCCTTAGCTTCCTTAATTCCTCTTTTAATTTCCTCTTCAGTTTGAGAGTCTATCCAAATTCTCTTTTTACTTTTATTATTAACCCCTACCATCTTGTCAACTAATCTATAAATATACTCCCCTTCTCTTCCAGAGTCAGTACAAACATATATGGTATCAACATCTTCTCGAAGAAGTAAATCTCTAACTGTATTAAATTGCTTTTTTACTGGAGGTATAACTTCATATTTATACTCATTAGGTAAAAAGGGTAAGGTTGCTAAAGTCCATTGCTTTAGTGTCTCATCATATGCCTCAGGATAACTCATAGTAACCATATGACCTACACACCAAGTAAATATAGCTTTTTCACACTCAATATACCCATCTTTTTTTACACCCTTCAGTTTTAATAAATTAACATAATCCATTGCCACTGAAGGCTTTTCTGTTACAAACAAAGCTCTTTTCATCTTAAGTCCTCTTTTTTGCCAATCGTTTTTATAAAAAATCAATTTGTTAATTACTTAATAATATCATTAGGGTTTAAGTCAAACAAGTAACTAATATCAATTACTTAACACTAAATTAATTTATTTATATTGTTCATTATAGCATAAATTACCTGAATATATTTTCATGTTGGATTAAATAATCTATAATATACCTATATAACATTAAATTGGAGGATTAGCATATGAATAAATTTATAGATTTAAGAAGTGATACTGTAACTCAACCAACGGATAAGATGAGAGAAGCAATGTTTAATGCTATGGTAGGAGACGACGTTTATGATGATGACCCTACCATTAAAGAACTTGAAAAATATGCTGCAGAATTAGTTGGAAAGGAAGCAGCGTTATTTATTCCAAGTGGGACCTTTGGAAACCAATTAGCTTTATTAACATATTGCAATCGTGGAGATGAAGTTATACTCGGAGATGACTGTCATATTGTAGCTCACGAAGTTGGAGCTGCATCAGTAATAGCCGGAGTGCAATTGAGAACTGTTCAAAGTGATCATGGAACTTTAAATCCAAATGAAATAAAAAAAAGAATAAGAAAAGAAGAAGATATTCATTACCCTAAAACTTCATTGATTTGTCTTGAAAATGCTCATTCAAGTGGTAGAGTAGTATCCTTAGAAGTTATGGATGAAATTCATAAGGTTGCAAGTGAGTATAATCTTCCTATTCATCTTGATGGTGCAAGACTATTTAACGCAGCTACATACCTAGACGTAGATGTTAAAGAAATTACTTCTCGTGTGGAATCTGTTATGTTTTGTTTATCCAAGGGCCTATGCGCTCCAGTTGGTTCCATACTAGCTGGAAGAAAAGATTTTATTGCTAAGGCTAAAAAGAACAGAAAACTAATGGGTGGTGGCTTAAGACAAGCTGGTTTTTTAGCTGCTGCTGGTCTTGTAGCATTAAAGGATATGAGAGAGAATTTAAAAAAAGATCACGAAAAGGCAATATTACTAGCTAAAGAGTTATTAAAAATTCCTGGAATAAAAGTTAATCTTGATGATATTCATTTGAATATGGTGTTCTTTGACATGACAGAAACTGGTATTTCCAGTGATTATATGGTGGGAAAGTTCTTAGAAAATGGAATTAAAATTAGTGGTGAAGAAGATGGTGTAATGAGGTTTGTTACTCATTATTGGATTACAGAAGAAGATATCCATTTTGCAGTGGATTTATTAAAATCTCTAATCAATGAGAAGTAATTTAATAAATTTATGAATCATAAATATTATTAAATGCTTTAAGAAATTCTATTGTTTCTTTTTGCATATATGGGCTAAGTGATATTTTCATTATTCAATGTTTTACAGAAAATTCATAATATGTATTTTAAAAGTGGTAATCCTATTTACTAGGATGAGATTTTAAAAGGATTAAGCTTTACTCACTTGAAGTTTAAAACATCACTTCATAGAGTTGCTTAGCTAGGTTTAATGCTCACATATACTATGTATTTACTATTGTATTAAACTACTTTTAATTCTCAACAAACCCCTAGGGTAAAGGCAGGCATGTATTGCCTGTCTTTTATTTTTATTTTATAAAAGTTCTATTATAATTTTTCCTTTTTAAAGTTCACCTATATATTAATCCACTGTTTACCTAATATCTTGTATAATATTTATGATTTCTTCAATGCTATCCACCATAAAATCCGGATTATGAATTAAGAGATTCTCTATAGGTATTGCAGTATATTTTACTAAACAAGTTTTTGATCCTGCATTTATACCGCATAAGATATCATTATGGCTATCTCCTACCATGATAACTTCTTCTGGATTAAGTTCAAGAAGTTCACAGGCTTTTAGTACTGGTTCCCCATGAGGTTTATGTTTTAATGTATCCTCTGGTGAGATTAGTACATCAAAATACTTTTCTAAATTAAAGAGTCTTAATCCCCTCAATGCCGTATTTCTTCTTTTTGAGGTTACTACTGCCAACTTATATCCACATTTCTTTAGCTTAATTAGTCCTTCTTCAACTCCCTTAAACCCCTCTGTAAATTCATCATGAATAGCTAAAGAGTACTCTATATACTTATTTACTAAAATCTCAACTTCATTATTAGTATATTTAGCCATAGTATAACTGAGAGGTTCGCCAAAATATTGGATTATTTCACTATTCTCTACTTCTAAATTCAAATGCTCCTTAAATACATACTTAAAAGACTTAATAATTAAATTATTAGTATTAATTAAGGTTCCATCTAAATCAAATAATATTCCTTTAATCATTTATTAACTTCTCCCATCCTTACATAAATTAATTATAGGTACATACCACTTTGTATACCTTTTCCCATCCTTATCTTGATATCTTCCTCTTATATCTAAAACCATTACTGTTGCACGCTTTGTGATATTAGTTACTAAACCTTTATACTCTTTGTTTTTGTGCTCAAAAATCACTTTATCTCCAATGCTAATGCTAGGCTTTTTATCTTTATATTTTAGAGTACTTCTGCTAGGTATTTCATGATAAATACTTTTATGTCCAAATATTTCTGAACTCATCTTTTTAAACCGCAACCCCTTGCAACTTGAAATTCCATAGTTATGAAACTCCAAAACATGGCATATCTCATGTTCAAGTATAATTTGTAACGCTTCTATATCACTAGAAACTACAAGACCAGAAACTTTTTTTTCATTAGAATTTAGATAAAAGTTATTTAAAACTACCAAGCTTATTCTAATTTCATATTCTTTTCCTGTAGAAGTCTTTTTATAAATTGTTTTTCCACCTGCAGAAGTCATTCTTGTAGACACAGAAAACTTTATAGTTTTATCTAAGCACAATCGAAGTTGTCCATAAAAAAAATACTTATCATAGAGATAAAATAATTTTTCCACATCCATACTTTGTAGGGTTACAACTTCAGTATCCACTCCCATGGATTTAACACATATTTTTGAAAATTCTTCTTTAATAATTCTTCTCTTATTTCCAATTTCATCATTTCTATTGCTCTTAAAGTTAATCATTAAGATCCTTTCTATTTACCAATATTAATCCCTTATTTAAACTTTTATAAGAAGAATAAAGTAACACTGGATTTCTCATTTGGTTTCTTTCTTAAAGTATATCTCTATGATAACAATTAATCATAGATTACTTCAAGAAAAAAAGTGGTATTTCAAAACTAATTTTTTATACAAAATGTTTTGAAAAAACTCTTAATTTATTTAAGTTTTATAGTTGTATTAATAGGCTTACTTTGTAAAATATAAATTTATTCTAAATAAAACAAATGGAGCTACTCAAAATACGTATTTATACATTTTGAGACAGCCCCAATTGAATATTATTTAGTTTTTAAAATAGTTTTATCAATTAAAGTGTTTAAAGTGTCCTGACCTTCCATATTACTTTCAATAAAGTAAATAAACTCTTCCTCAATTTTCTCACTATCTATGTCTTTATTATTTAATAATTCTTGTAATTCTTTAGATTTATTAATGAAAACTTCACGATTTTCCGACTTAATTATGCCTTTATTTAATGCAGTTTTTAAAGTCAGATATAAGAATGGAATAATAGCATCGTCATTATTTATTTCTTCCTGTGCATTTTCCATAATATAACCTAAAGCCTTACCTAAGAGGTTTTTGTATATGTTTATGTCCTCTTTACCTAATGTGAAGGCAAGAATACCCTTTATTGTAGAAATAAACTTTGTGTATTTCTCTTCTTCATAAGAATTAGCAAAAGCACCATTAGCAAGCTGTTGAGTTGCTAAGATTCTTAAGAGTTCTTCCCTTTTTTCTAAGCTTAGAATTTCTTCTGTGAAAGACACTCCATTTGATGAGTGATTATAATAGAAGCTTGGAGTTGCTTCAGCATCATCTTCTTCTACATCATTTACTTTTATAGGTAAGAACTTTCTCATAGCTATACCTAAAACTGGTTCATATAACTCTTCTAACAATATAAAGGAAGTCTCAGTACTAATTATTCCTACTTTTGTTGATAGCTCAACTATTTTATTTTTCATAGAATTATAAACTTCCCCACGCTCATATACAATTCTATTTTCTATGGATTCTAATCTCTTTTTGTGCCATACCTTATCTATTAAATTTGCATTAACTTCTAAATCTAAGTTAGTTAAACTTATTCTTCTTTGAATTCGTCTATTCCCTACTTTACCTCTTAAAGTTACTACACCTTCAAGTTGGCCTTCTACCTTTGCAAAAATTGAGAAAGGTTCTTCATCATACATATATTCTATAGTTCTTGGATAGGTTTTCTCAACTTTCATATTTCCCCAATCCAGCTCAATATCAGTAACTTGAAGTCCTCTGATTCTATTAAATTGCTTTAACACAGAGTCCTCAATTCTTCGTTTTCCATTAATGAATTCTGCTTTACCATAAGTTATTCTTGCAAGTTTATTTATAAAATAAGTATTAACTGATGCATCTATACCAAAAGGAAAAATTCTACTTTCCCTGCAAACTTCATCTACATAATCTAAAATTTCCTTTTCATCATCTACAATATCATCTGTAAACAATAAAATAGTATTTTCTTCGCCTTCAGCTTCATTTTCAAAGGCATATTTTATACCATCAAAAATAACTGCATCTTCCTCAGATTGCAAGTTATCAATCCAAGTGGAAGCATTTCTTAGACTTTCTTCATTGAATCTTACTTTTCTTTCCACAGAAAAATAATGAAGTTTATCTCCCATTGCAACAATATTGAAAGTGTCAAATTCTGTTAGATTTCTCAAACATAATTGAAGAGCTCTTTTTGCAGCTTTAAACTTATCTCCCTTCATTGATTCTGAGATATCTATTAAGTAAATATAATCACCGTACTTTTTATTTGTAATTCCTTGAATGTCAGGAATAAATCTCAAATATAAAATACCATTTTTATCTTTATAATTTTCATATACCATTCCTGTAGTTTCTTGAAGAACTTTTTCTTCTAAATATATCAACATATCCTCATTTAACTTTTGTTCAACGTCAGCAACAGTTACTTTGTATACATTGTTTTCCCCACCTTCAACTTCGATGTGGTGAGATGGGCATGTAATCTTAATTTCCTCAAAGGATTCTACTAATAAGTTCAAGTTTAACTTATAGTTGTGATTACTTTTTATTGCAGTTAAAGGCTTCTTACTGTTTGAGTAAGCTTTAATTGGCGGAACAACTTTTGGTATGGTCAACTTAAGCTTATTATTATCATAAATTAATTCTTCAATATAAGATATTTTAATATTTATAGTTTCTCCAGATAAAATCTTTGCAATGGATATTCTAAAGTTATTTTCATTGAATTCTTCTAAAAGAAAATTGCTATTACCTTGTTCTACTACATTGTTTAAAATCTTCTCGATTTCATCTTTTCCTTCTACTTTACCTTTGATGGTTCTACCACCAATATTAGCTTCAAATCCTGATAACACTGCAGTTTCCGGAATTGGGAAATTATATACTGCTTCTACATCACCTTTTCCTTTATTTTCGTAAACATGATTAATTGTAAATTCAACAAACTCACCACATACATTTCCTTCAATATCAACCTTTTTTAATTCAATTGCATTTTGTGATGGTTTATATACGATTTTTGGATACTTCATATTATCTCCCCTTCTTTAATAACAGAAAATATTATCTGTACTTATATTTTAACAGAAAACACACTGTAATAGTTACAAAATATTGAAACTTTTAAGAAAATTAATAAAAAAGCAAAGTTTCAATTTCTTTGCTTTTTTATTATTATACTGATTTAATTTACTAGATATACTTATTTCATAACATCTTTTATAACTCTCATGGCATTTTTATAAAATATTTTCTCAATATAATCCTCACTAAAGCCAATTTTGGAAAGTTCAAAGGATAACTTATGAATATCGCCGATATTATCTATTTCAGTTCCCTTTGAATTTATACCATCAAAATCTGTGCCTAGTGAAATTACGTCAATACCACCAATGTTATATATGTGTTTTATATGTCTAATCATATCTTCAACAGTACTTTTCCCATTTGTGTTTAAAAAACTTCTTTCAAAATTTATACCAGTTATTCCACCCTTTTCACTTAAAATCTTAATCATTTCATCAGTTAAGTTTCTTTTATGATCACAAATAGCTCTTGCATTAGAGTGAGATGCTACAAATGGATTCTTTGAATATTTAACTACATCATAAAATCCACCATCTGAAAGATGGGATACATCAATTACCATCCCTAAATCATTCATCTCATGTACAAGTTCTATCCCAAAATCCTTTAATCCTTTGTTCACATACTCAGGCACACAATTAGGATAACCTATTTCGTTTTCATAATTCCAAGTTAAAGTAATGAGCCTTACTCCAAGTCTATGAAAGTTCCTTAGATTCGATAATTTTCCCTTAAGGGCTCCTCCTTCTTCGATAGTTAAGAAGGCTGAAATCTTACCCTCATCATTATTTTTCAATAGTTCTTCATAGTTAGTGGCAAGTTTTATAAATTCATCATTATCTTTAAGCTCCACATGAATTCTGTCAGCCATATCCATACAAAACTCAAAGAGATCATCCACATAATCTTTTTCTAGAAAAAGTGCGAAAAACTGTGCCATGGAATTTGATTTTCTAAGTTTTTCAATATCTACTGAAAAATCGTTTTTTCTTAAACTAACCTTATCTTTATGATACATAAGTTTCATCACTGTGTCGCAATGCAAATCTATTACTCTCATTAGTAGCCCCCCTAATTTACTTTATGACTGCAGGTAATCCCCTGGAATTTTTCAACTTCTCGTACATTAACAGTACAAAAAATTCCCCTCTTTACTAATATATGTTTCTTTCCCTTTAAATTTCACCTTGGCAAATCCATTTATAAAGTTTTCAGCTTCATCATATTTAGGTTCTATTACAGTATTCCCGTTTATATCTACATAACCCCATAACTCATTAACTTCTACAGAAAATAATCCTTCATTATAATCAAATACATTATCATATATCGGTTCTATTACTATTTCACCATTTTTATTTATAAAGCCATATTTATCATCAGCACTGACAACCCCGTATTCACCGCTAAAATTATCTACCCATTGGAACTTAGGTTCAATAACTATTTTTCCCTCTCTATTAATGAATCCCCAGGCATCTTCTATAGAAATTGGTGCTAAACCCTCATTGAAGTTTCCAATAAAATCAAAGTTACTTTCTATAATCTTATTTCCTGTTTCATCGATGTAGAAATAATCTTGGCCGATAGCAACTGCTGCTAACCCTTCAGAAAAATCATTTGCAAAGTCAAATGTAAACTCTATTACCACTAATCCTGCGGTATTTATATATCCAAACTTTTCTCCTTTTTTCACAAGAGCTAACCCATTCTCTTCAAATTCATTGGCTTCATCAAATTGCGGCTTAATCACCATTTCACCTTTTGAGTTTATGTATCCATACTTTCCTAAAATTTTCACAGCAGCTAGGCCTTGATTGAAGCCTTTAGCGTCTTCATATTTTATATTAATAACTTCATTTCCATTAATGTCTATATACCCATATTTATGATCTATTTCCACCACAGCCATGTGTTCATTAAAATAATTTATATCATCATATTTCGGTTGAATTAGAAATTCACCCTTTATATTTATGAAACCACATAAATTATCCACCTCAACAAAAGCCATATTATTTTCAAATACATCAGCAAAGTCAAATTCAAAGGGAATTACAACTTCCCCCATTATATTAACATAGCCGTATTTATCATCTTTCTCTATAGGATATAAATTAACCTTCATTTTATTCCTCCTGTAATGTAAAATTAAATTGCCTTTTAGTAAATCCAAATCATATTCCATAGATACCTTAGATACCTTTTATTACTACACTTATCAAGAATATATTCACTAAATAACTATTTAATAAAGCATATTAGTTTAAGCTTTAAATGGAAATACTAATTCGACTCCTACTTTTAAGTAAAACAACTTTAAAAGTTTTTATTATATATTATACTATAATTTTACAAAATTTATCTTTCTTAATTTTATATTTTATTATAATGTAATATAGGATAATATATTTTTAACCAATAATGGATAATAATATTTATAGTTGCAATTGTTACATATCGCAATTTATATTATAATAAAAAAGTCTAAAGATTTTATAAAGGAGTGCAAATAACATGAGAAATTGTATAGTAGCTCAATCTGGAGGTCCTACTTCAGTAATAAATGCTAGTGCTATAGGAATATTTGAAAAGAATGAAGAACTTAAATATTATGATAAAGTTTACGCTGGTTTAAATGGTATAGAGGGCATCTTAAAGGAAAATATAATTAACCTTTGTGAAATAGATCAAGATTCTGTAAGAGGACTTAAATATACTCCTTCTTCAGGTTTAGGATCTTGCAGATATAAGTTAAAGTCTTATGAACAAAGCAAGGAAGAGTACATAAAGCTATTTGAAATTCTAGAAAAAAATGAAATTAAAGCATTTTTCTATATTGGTGGAAATGATTCTATGGATACAGTGCATAAGTTAAGCAACTATGCAAAAGAACACGATATAGATATGAAATTCATAGGGGTACCAAAAACTATAGATAACGATTTACCAGTAATGGATCACACTCCTGGCTTTGGTAGTGCTGCAAAGGTTATTGCAACATTAGCTTTAGAAAACAGCTTAGATGCCAGTGTATATGAGGCTAAAAACGTATTTATTCTTGAGGCTATGGGAAGAGATACGGGATGGCTTGCAGCAAGTTCTTGTGTTGCAACCTTAAATGGAGAGCCTGTGGTGGACTTAATTTATTTACCTGAAATTCCTTTTGATGAAAATAAGTTCTTAAAAGATGTAGAAATCAAATTAAAAGAAAAAAACAGGGTAATTATTGTAGTTTCTGAAGGTGTGAGAACAGCTGAAGGTGTATTCCTTGGAGAAGCAAAAGTTAAGGCTGGTTATGACAAATTCGGTCATGCTCAATTAGGTGGCGTTTGTAATAATTTAAAAAGTCTAATTATTGAAAGTGGAGTTTGTAATAAAGTAAGATCTGTAGAGCTTTCTACAATTCAACGTAGTGCAATGCATTTCGCTTCTCAAACTGATATAGATGAAGCTTACAATAGTGGTGCTTTTGCACTAGAGTACTCCCTTAATGGTGAAAGCGGAAATATGATTGGGATAAAGAGAGTGCAAAATTCTCCTTATAAATCTGAACCTTTTGCAGTTCATACTTCAAAAGTTGCAAACTCAATAAAATACTTCCCTAAAGAATGGATAAATGCAGAGGGAAATAACGTTACTAAAGAAGCTTACAACTATACTCTTCCTCTTATAATAGGTGAACCAAAAATTCAATATGAGAATGGCTTACCTAAATATGTATATTTAAGAGAAAGAAATAAATAGGAAATAACGGGAGTGAATTAAATGAAAAGAATTAGAACAAGATATGCACCAAGCCCTACAGGGAAAATGCACGTTGGAAATCTTAGAACTGCTCTATATGCATACCTAATTGCAAAACATGAAGATGGTGACTTTATTCTAAGAATTGAAGACACAGATCAAGAGAGATTTGTTGAAGGTGCTGTAGATATAATTTACAATACTTTAAAACTTACTGGACTAAACCATGATGAAGGTCCAGATGTAGGAGGACCGGTTGGTCCTTATGTTCAAAGTGAAAGAAAACCTCTTTATATTGAATATGCTAAAGAGCTCGTAAATAAAGGAGAAGCTTACTACTGTTTCTGTACAAAAGAAAGATTAGACACTTTAAGAAGTGAAACTGAAGCAAAAGGCGAAACTTTTAGATATGATAAGCACTGCGCTCATCTATCAAAGGAAGAGTTAGAAAAGAACCTTGCTGAAGGCCATCCTTATGTAATAAGACAAAATAACCCTACAGAAGGCTTCACTACCTTTGAAGATGAAATCTATGGTGTAATTTCAGTACCAAATAATGAATTAGATGACATGGTACTTATAAAATCTGATGGACTACCAACTTATAACTTTGCAAATGTTGTAGATGATCATCTAATGGGAATAACCCATGTAGTTAGAGGTAATGAATATCTATCCTCTTCTCCAAAATATAATAGATTATATGAAGCTTTTGGCTGGGAAGTGCCAGTATACGTTCACTGTCCATTAATCACTAATGAAGAGCACCAAAAGCTAAGTAAAAGAAGTGGCCATTCCTCCTTTGAAGATTTATACGAGCAAGGATATTTAATAGATACTATTATAAACTTTGTATCTCTTTTAGGCTGGAATCCTGGTACTAATGAGGAAATGTTTAAACTAGATGAGTTAGTTAAAATTTTTGACTATAGAAAAATCAATAAGTCTCCAGCAGTGTTCGATATGCAAAAACTAAAATGGATGAACAGTGAATATATTAAAAAGCAATCTCCAGAAGAGTTTTTCAACATGGCACAGCCATACATCAAAACTGTAGTTAAAAATCCAAACATTGATTTATTTAAAATTAGTAACTTAGTTCAAAGCAGAGCGGAAGTTTTAACAGATATTCCTGAAAGAATAGACTTTATAGATGAACTTCCTGAATATAGTAATGAACTTTATGTTCATAAAAAAATGAAAACAACTGAAGAAAACTCACTAGAAAGCTTGAAGGCAGCATTACCAATCCTTGAAAACATTAGTGATTGGACTACTGAGACTATTCATGAAGAAATGATGAAGCTAGTTGCAGACATGGGAATTAAAAATGGTCAAATGCTTTGGCCAATAAGAACTGCTATCTCTGGAAAAGCTGCAACCCCAGGCGGCGCTTTTGAAATAGCTGAGATTCTTGGAAAAGAAGAAACATTAAAGAGAATTAAGATTGGAATGGAAAAGCTTACAAAATAAAAATTAAGGCTATATTACAAAGATTTAATTTATCTTCGTAATATAGCCTAAACTTTTCTTAAGGATTATATTTAATTGCTTTAGAAACATATGATTTTATCATTAAATAATTTACCAAATAAAGTTCTTCTTAATTAATACTTATTGTACATTAGGCATATCCTTAACTATAATCTTAAGGGTTCCCACTATGGAATCACTCACTTTAATATCTATGGTGTACTCTCCTGCTTGAGTAGAAAGAATTTTTTGTTTAACTAACACATTAGCATCAACATTACTTAAATTAACCACTTCAGCACCACCATTAATTTTCACATTAAAACTATTTGAGATAAAGTTTACGGCCAGACTACCACTCGTCTTAAAAAGTGCCCCTATCTCATACCCAATATTTTTAGCTATGGTTACCTCATACATATTATTACCACTAGTATTACCATGGAGTATTTTAGGATTATTATGAAGATATAAACCCGCTTTTTTAAGCTCAGATTTTTTTTGTAAATCAATTATAAGTTCAGGGAAAAGCATCATAGGATCCTGATCTATCTTAATTCCCGCATCTTTAAAGATATATTTAACTTCTTTTGTTAATTTCATAGGTACTGTTACTATCATTGGTGTCACTTTATACATTCCATTATTTAAAGTACACTTTAACGATGGTAAAGGTATTTTGTTATTGTTATAAGGAACTACGTTTCCATCCAATTTTACATTTGTATTAGTTATTGCTACATCAGAAGGTTGCTCACCCTGAAATATGAAATTTTTCAGATTAACTTCCATGTAAGAAGGTAAGTTAATTGAAAGGTTAAGTTTAGTATATAAATTTTGAAAATTATGCTTATCCCCTTTAAGGCTACTAACTATTAACCTTGATTTATCATAGTTAGGAACTTTATTTAATGCACTTTGAAAGTACTTTGTTGTACCGTTATTGCTATCCAAGTCGATTAACTGAAAAATCATATCAGTGCTGTTGATTGAAGCTGCTACTTCTCCTAGCTTATTAATCTGACTATCAGATTTTTTTAGTCCTTGGTCCTTTCCAACCACAATTACAAACTTTCTTTTATCAGAGGTATCTGCTTTTAATAATTCATAAGCTTTTTTAGCTGCATCTCCTGCTAAGTAAGGATTACTTGAGGTACTATTATTAAAGTATCCACTTAAAGCTTTAGTTCTAAAATTAGCATAATCCATGGCATCGCTAATTGTAGTTGTTGTTGCACCAGCTGTTATTACCTTAATATTATTTAGCAATCCGCTATTTGCTACTAAATCAAAAGCATGTATTACATTATTTACAAACTTATCTCTATTTGTTGTAGAAAGATAAGAATCTGTATTTTGAACAACAAATATTACATTTGAATCATATAAGTAATCTGGAAAAATCAAACTAGGATGAATATCTCTTGGACTAATAGTATATTTCATGTTAAAGTCTGTATTAACTTTAATTTCACTTATAGGAATAGTTGTATCTTTCCTTAAATCCATCCTTATCTTGTTATACTGATTCTCTTGAAATATTACATCAAGTTCATTGAAATACGCAGGTTTGTTAAGGCTGATACTTGAAGTCCCACTAAGCAAATCAGCAACTGTGACTAAGCTATTGCCATAAGGGAAGTTTACTTCTTTATTTGCCTCACTATTACTAATAAAGGATACAGAAAACTTAATCTCATTACCTTCATATACATTTTCAGTATTAACACTTAAATTAATATTAGGTAATGCCCCACTGATTTTTAAGCCATCACTACTTGGAGAAATTTGAATGCCACTACTTTTTACAAAGCTTACATCACTAGGTAGAATTTCATTAAAATTAATATTCTTTAATGTTAACGTGTTTCCAGGTAATGTAACGTTGCTATTATTTACTGCGTTAAAGTAAACCGTACTTTGTTTAAAGTAGCCGAAAAACTTATCTTCCAAATCAGTAATAGTATTTACTTGCATTAAAGCTACATCCGCCCCAGGATGTGTTGGATTGTAGACATCTTTAAGCAGTAGTTTATATACATTATCAGTCCAACTTTGATTCGGCCATTTTTCTTGCGAATCTGAAACTAGGAAATTTAAAAAGTAATTTGGATCCATTCTTTTTATAGCATTTGATAATCCACCATATACATCAGCATTTGGTACCGAAGTAGCTTCAGACTCCATACTTGTTAAAACAAATATACTTTTATTTTTATACTTGTCATTTGCTGAGTTTTCCAAAACATCAACAGCTTTATTTAAGCCATTGACAATCTTAAAGTATTTCCCTACATTTCTATAAGACTTTAGCATGAATTCATCTACACTATTATATAAAATTGTATCATCTGAAGAATTATTAATACTGCTCGCTGTTATAATTCTCACTCTGTTATTGGTTGATTTTGAAATGAAATTTATTAACTCTTTAACGTAAGAGTACTGATCTGGAGGAATAGTGATACCATTATCAACCACAAATACAATGTCATTACCTTCAGTTATTAATGAATTTAAGTTATCTACCTTATTGACATATGGTTTGAAAGAATAATTCACTGTAAATTCGTTATTTATCAAAGCACCGGTACCACTCAAAGTCCTTGAGGCTATGAAATTAATGTTATCAACACTGAAGGAAGTAGGTGTCAAATATTTCTTAAACTCTTTACTACCATCTATATTTTTAAATGTTAAACTTGATGAAATTAACTTACTTGGTATTGATAAAACACCTTGAGTTTTCGGTGTTAATGCTATGATGAAATTTTGTTCCTCGCCAGTATAAACTCCCTCAGAATTTATTATAAAGTTAATATCACTAAGATATCCCTCTACTTTATTTCCTTCAATTACAACGGAATTTAAGTTACTTGAATTTGCAGTAAAGCTTTCACCATAGTTTTCGGAAAACTTAACATTTTTAATACTAAAACTATCACCTGTATTTAATTTTATTATAGATTTTATTGCATCAATCCATAAAGGAGCTGTATCAACGCTTACAGAATCCTGAACTTTTATTGTTTCATTCTTATCCATATACTTACTTGTGATTGCATCATACAAGTTAGCAATTATACTACCATGATTACCAAAGTCTTTCTCAGAAGTTAATATATGGGTGTAAATATTTTGAGAAAAATCTTTATACATACTTTTTAACATAAAATCTACATATTCCATGCCTTCATGACTATTAATTCCATATTGATTTGGCTTACCTTCTTGCTCACCCTTTGCTTCAAAAGCGGTGGTAGCAATAATATGCTTAGCAGGGAATTTATCATTTTTATACGTATCAAAAATTCTATTTGAATCATTTATTAAATAATTGTACGCTAAATTTAATCCTTTTCCTAAATCATGTCTCCAATCATTTATATGACTTCCATTATTCCATTCATTGAAAAGCTGAGAACCATCATTATTTACAAATTTTTTTTTCAAATCCTCAGGATTTACTACTGTAGCAATGTCATTGTAGTACACCACAAGAGCTATTCTAGTTTTATCTTGTAATGTATATTGTTTTATTAACTTTCCTAACTCAGTCAATCCATTTAAAAACTTATTTTTATAATCACTATGGTAACTTGGACATGCTACATCAACAACAAAAACTATTTCAGCTCCAGAATGCAATGGCTTTGGAGTTATTTCATAATTGATATTTAATGATTCATTAACCTCCAGATCCGTAGATGGTACTCGCTGAATATCAAATTTAATATTTGCTGGGTCCATAAGATTTACAGGTAATCTAGAAGTATTGTTTTGTGGAACTGCACTTACAGCAAAGTTGATTATTCCAATTAGGGCTATTATAAAAAGCACCATGATTACAACTTTAATCTCAAATTTATTTTTAAATTTATCTAATCTCATAGACCTACTCCTAACTTAATTATTAAAAAATATTTTCATGTAAATCTCAAATAATGAATTCCCGTATAACATTACAACAATTGAAGCTACAGACAAGAAAGGTCCAAAGGCAAAAGGATCATTTCTATTTCGAAGCTTAAGAGCTATAAGGCTTATTATTATTAGACTTCCAAAGGATGAGGCCAGAATTAGCATAAATATATTGGGATAAAATCCAAGATATACTCCAGTTAAAATACAAATATCAAAATCACCAAAACCCATAGCTTCTCTCTTCATGATAAACTTTCCAAGAATAATAGTTATTAAAAGAAAAACTCCACCAAAAGCTGCCCCATAAATATAACTTAATACATTTTCACCTCTGAAATACTTTATCAATACAAATATTACTCCTATTCCTATTCCACTATAAGTTGTTATGGTATAAACATCTTGAGTAAAATAATCTATCATACCTATCACTATTAAAAAACAAGTGAATATTGCAAAGCTAAAAAAATCAATGGTAAGTCCATATTTTTTATATAATAATAAAAATATAATTGCAGTAAATAATTCTATCAATGGATATATTGCTGAGACCTTCGATTTACAGTTTCTGCACTTGCCTCTTAAAAATATATAGCTTAGTATTGGAATTAAATCATAGTGTTTAATTTTAGTATTACAGTTAGTGCAATGAGAGGGTGGAAACGCAATACTTTCACCTCTTGGTATCCTGTAGATGCAAACATTTAAAAAACTTCCAATTAGAGCTCCAATTAAAAAAATATAACTTTGAATAAACAGTTCCATACTCCTTCTCCTTAAAGAAAAACTCTATGTTGATTCATAGAGTTATATTTGTTTCTAGTTCCTAAAATATATTCTGTTTTGAAAATTCTTTGAGGTATTGTTTAATTTTAAGATTAAATTTATTTTTATTCCATAGGTTTTGCCTTCATTATTTTTTATAGGTTCAATGATTAATTTATCAACATAGTTACAAATATTTTTTCCATCCACCTCACCAGATTTTCTAAAAGTAAGTTTATTAGCCTCTATTTTATATTCATGTTCCTCAGATTCAAATAAATTGAATGTTATATTATAAATTTCGGTAGCACTAATGAAAGTTTCTTCTTTAAAAACAGATGAGTTTATGCCTTTAATTGAAGAAGCCCCCATTGAATATTCAGAGATTTTATTTATAGCATTCTCTCCTTCATTTTGAAGGTTATTATTTACTTCAACATTATTCAAGGCTTTAGTGGAAGGTATGAAGAAATTGAAGGCTGCAGAAGTCACAATTAAAACTATAGCTAGAGTAACGATTAACTCGATTAAGGTTATTCCTCTATGCTTCTTAGTTTTCATGTTCCTCCCCCTTAATATTTTATTTAACAAGTTTCCACTTTTGTCTTACTACTAATGAATCTAAGTTTTTAATTTCACCATCTTTATAAATAGTTCCTTTTAAATATCCATTTTCAATCTTAGGATAATGGTTTTTAAATACCTTCTTAGCGAAATCATAGTTCTCCAACATATAATTATTTAAATAATCTTCATCATAAGTTAAATTTTTCTCTTCAGTATCAGAAAAATATAGATTACCACCACAAATTATTGTACCAGTAAAATCAAATTTTCCTGATATAACTATATCACCTTTTGAGATTATTAAGCCCCTATAGTTTTTATTTGAATAATTGCTTAAATCATATTCTAATTTACTGGTGCTGTACTCAAGAATGTTATTAGCTCCCTTTGAGCTTGGACCTTTAATGTGAATAGTTGTTCCTTCATCTTTATTAAAGATTTCTAGGGTATCTTCTCCAATATTTGTTGATGATAGCTTGTTAAAATCAACATTTGTGAAAACAGATACTTGAGAACTTGTGCTATTGTCTACGGTATTAGGGTCTATATAATCACTAGCTACACCCATGTAATAAATTTCATCCTTTAGCACTTCTCTATTTTCTGTTATTAAATTTTCTTCATTGGGTGTTCTTGGAACTCCATTACGCATTACTAATTTACTCTCCTGAGGATTTTCTTTATCCACAAACCCTATCCCCGTGTAAACTCGTATGCCTTCATCATTAATTTGTATTCCATCTCCAAGGTTTAATTCTTCTAGCTTATCATAATTTTTAAAGTACTTTTCCTTATCTTCTATGGTTAAATCCACACCATTAATATCACTGTTAGTAAGTTTCTTACTTACAAGAACTAAAGGGTCAAAATAATCAAATATATGTGCCTCTGACAACCCTGTTATTGGTTTTGAGTAAGCCCTATAATTTCCTTTAATAGAGATGGATTCTCCAGTTTTATATTTAGTTATTGGTGAGTTTTCACCTAAAACATCAATGTATGCAACTCCTGCAATAATGACATTTTCATCTATTGACAATGTACTTCCGTTACCTAAATCATCACCATTAATATTAATTGAGCTAGATTTGTCAGGTTCATTATTTGGTGCTTGGCTTCCATCCGAAACTCCATAATAGCTTCCATCAATATCTACAGTCATTAAAGCCCCATTCATTTCTAGGTCATCCATTAGGTATAGATCTTTATTGATATTAACTTCTGGATTATTTGATAATTTATTTAGTAAAAGATTTCTAGCATAAACCCTTCCGTTGAAATGAAGTTCACTATTATTATCGTAAACTGAAATATCCGTAGGTGTTACTATATCTGAGTTTATAGTTTTAAACACGTTGTTAATGTCTTCAATAATTATACCTTTTCCTTCTTTTACAATAGGAATGGTATTAGATGGATTTCCTTTAACGAAAACATCTCCATTTTTCACATTAACATTACTATTTTTTAGATACATATTCCCTTCAACAGCCAATGCCTTGGACCACACCACATTTTTAGGAACTGTTATCACACTAGAGTTATCTGAAAGTGATGCTTCCTTGATAACATATTCTGCTGTTATAGTTCTTTTAAATGAAGGCTCTTGGGATTGAGATCTTAATTCCAAGGTAATCTCATTATCCCCTCCCATAGTTCCTGTTTTTTTATCAACATTAACTTTATAACTACCTTCAGAAATATTATTTATATTGGGTATTGCTACATTTTCAATCTTGTCATCTATATAAGCATTGTAGGCATCTTGAAAAATTTCCTCTTTACTTCTTGTTTCTTCTTTGTTTTCCACTGCTTTAGTTGCATGAGAATCTGCTTTCTCTAACGCTTCTAGAACTAGTTGCTGCAGAATTTCATGAGCTTTATCAAGTCCAGATTCAGCAAAATAAAGATTTGTTTTTTCATTTTCTTCAACGGTTCGATACCTAAAACTATGATAACTTAGAGATAGCAGTGCTGTACCAGAAATAAATACAATAGACATTATAAAAAGAACTAACACAAGGGTAGAACCTTTATTTACTCTTTTCATACACAACCACTCCTATCTAACCTTAGTTATTTTTAGTTTTTGAAGTAGGTCAGCCTTATTATTTGAAAACCTATAGATTTCAATTTCAATGTCATCGCCTTTTTTAATTATAATAGAATTATTATATGATGCAAAATTGTTAATTGTAAAATTTTCTCCTGTTGTCAAACTATAATTAATATTACTATTATAGTTTTTATAAATGTTTAAGTTTATTTTGCTCTCTGTAGTGTTAATAGCTGTGATTTTAGTGCCCATTGGGTCAATATCCACTGGGAAATTCAAATTTATGTTCCCATTAAAATTATCAATAATTTTACTGAAAACAGCTTTACCACCTTGTGTACAAACTATTTCCAGTTTATTATTAAGAACTTCCTTTAACACATTTATTGAAACATCCAAGGTTTCTTCATTTGCATAATTAGCTGATTGAATTTTACTATTGTTATAAAACAAATCTGCATTGGACTTATTTAAATAAAGAGA
Source organism: Clostridium sp. (assembly GCF_036642255.1). Classification (GTDB taxonomy): domain Bacteria; phylum Bacillota; class Clostridia; order Clostridiales; family Clostridiaceae; genus Clostridium_J. The sequence goes on from NZ_JAVWDJ010000011.1 coordinate 120,210, forward strand.
CATTCCATTTGAATTCTTACTAATATCTTCTAAAACCCATTTATATTTTATCTTAACTACCATATCTTTATATTCTTCGTCGTGAACATTATATAAAAGGACCTTATTTGGGTCATCTCCCGCCTTTAGAAAAACAGCTTTATCAGCATCACTTTCTAGTAACATTATTTCGCTTAAGTCTATATCATCAAACTCTGTATTTCTTATATACTCAGCTACAGTTTGAGCCAAAGTAACAGCCTTAATCTTAAAGCTGCTTTTTAAGGTAATTTTAGTGGAAGTAATAATTAACGAGAAGAAAGGGGCAACAATTATTCCTAAAATAGCAAGGCTTATTAGAACCTCAACTAACGTTAATCCCTTTTTCCTTGAGCCTTTGATCCTCATTCTTTTACTCCTCTTATTTTCTTTCTTCTAAAACATTTCCTTTCTTGCTTGCAAGGACAATTCTTGGCCTTGATTTATCATCACTAGTAACTTTTAGCCTCACAGTTTTACTTGTATTATTTATTATGGTTACGTTAACTTGAGATAAATCCTGTACAGAATTCCTCAAAGTTGAAATCGCTTCAACAATTATATCCTTTCCCTCTACCTTCAAAACATCTCCAACCTTGCTGTAATTGGTTGGATAACTTGAAGATGATGTCTTATATTTATAATATATTTTGCCATTTTCTTCAGTGAAAACTATCTCTAAATCTTCAATGCTCTTAGTGCTAATTATAGCTGACTTATCATCCCCATACTTGGAAATTGATAAAGGTGAAACATCAGCACTAGTAGGTTTTGCAAGTATGTATATATGTTTTTCCGATTTAGAGTTTCCTTCAATATCTGGCGGTGCTCCTTCTCCAGAAAATGGATCTCCTACCCCTTCAGGTTTTGGAAAATTATACTTAAAATAATCATCAATAAAAGGTTTATCTACAGAGTACATACTAAGCTCTATTGTTCCTCCAATTTGATCTCCATCTACCTTTGCAATATTTATTTTATCCACTAATATAAGTTTTTCATATTTTTCTAGTTCCTGTATAAACCTATTTAAATCTTTATATTTACCACGATAATTTATAGTAACAATGAGCCTACTAGGCTTTGCCTGAGAATCCACTGAAGTTCTACTACTGTTACTTGAGCTTTGATTCTCTTTTGGTACTACTACTTCTCCATCTACATTTCCGTCATTTGTTTTTTCTAACAATGCTAAATATTGTTTAACTAACTTATTAATTTCACTATCTTCAATTTTTTCTTCCTTTACAGGAACCTGCACTGACTCCATGACAATATCAGAAAAAGTTATACTATCACAAATCAAATTACTTTCTTCAAGCATTTCATCTAAAATTATAGTGATTTTATCGTATTTCAATTCTGGGAAAAGAGATTTTGAATCACTATTAATTTCATCCACTAGTTTTTGAAATTCCTCATTTTGTGAAGCTCTTGTTTCTTTAACCTGGTTTATTTTTTGTAGAGTTGCAGTTAGATTATCTTTTTCTGTTTTTAAAGTAGTAATTTTTCCATAGGCAGCTGAAATTACATATTTATTCACTCCATAAAAGAGACTTGCCACCACAAGAATTCCAATTAAAACTTTCTCTCTTTTACTTAGTTTCATAATTAACAACATCCTTTAATTTACAAATAATTGTAAAATTTAAATTACCGTTAGATTCTAGGTCTACGCCTGATATCGAAGCTATTTTTATATTCTCAATAGCCTCAATATTCTCCAGATAATGAGTAAATTCAGCAATAGTAGTTCTATTTGTAGCTGACCCTTGAATATCAATATTATCTTCATTAATCACTAAGCTTTTAAATTCCACTTCCTTTGGAGTATTCACAAGTATAATATCAAAAAGTTCCGTACTAATTTTGCTCTTTCTTTCAAGGGTTTCACGGAGTTTTTTAGTAACATCTCTGTATTTCGTTAGAATTTCTTCAGAAGTAACAGTAGTATCATATTGCTTCATAACTTCGATATTTTCTTTCAAATTAATTTCAGCTTTTAAACTATTAATGTCCCTATTAACGTTGTTTAAAAAGTAAAAATATAATGAAGTAGGTAATATTATTAAAAAGATAATTGCTGCTGCTAAACCTAAAAGTATTTTTTCTCTCTTCTTCTTAATAATTTTCTCATCACTATATTCAAAAAAATTAAAATCCTTCATGCCTACACCACCTTAAAGTCTAATTAGTGCTCCTATTGCGTTTAAATACATAGATAAATCGTGGGTAGAATCAAGCTTTATATTATTCATCCAGTTTATTTTAGTCACAGGAATTTGAAGATATTTTTGAAAAAACTCCTCAATGCCTTTCATGTTGGATCCGCCTCCATATAAATAAACCCTCTGAACTATCTTACCATTTGACTTATTTCTATAATATTGAAATATCCTTGTAATATCTTCTACTGTGGCTATCGTCCCTCTACGACAACCAAGTTTTACCTTTCCCTCTTCAGTAGATAAATCCATTAAACTTTCTTCTATGGTTAAATCACCATGACTTTTTCTTAAAGCTTCACATTCATCTATGGATTTAAACATTTCTATTGATAGGTCCTCATCAATGTTTACAAGTCCCCTATCCATGATTCTAGTAAATTGAAGTTTTCCACCTTTAAGAATAGAAATATTGGTGAAAGCATGTCCTAAATCTATCAAAGCAACAATTTCATCCTTGTTGTAATCTTCATTATTAATAGCTACATCATTTAAAAATAACTTATTCACTGCATTAGCACTAAAATCTAAGGCTATAGGTTTTAATACTAAAAGTTCCGAAAGTGATTTATACTCCTCAGCCATATGCTTTGGATACACCACCACATTTATTATAACTTTATTTATTCCATTATCCTTATACTCATCAACTGTTGAGTATTGCATTATGTAATCTTCAAACTTTATTGGTAGGTATCTTTCCATTTGATACTTTATAACTGAGTTTAAATCTTTTTCACTGGTATGCGGAAGATCTAAATCCCTTGTAATAATTTCAGTAGAGTTAGACACAAAAATTATATCCTTACTCTTTATCTTATTATTTTCCATTAAGCTCGCTATTGCTTTTCTTATGGTTTTATATGTAGTTATTGACCCATCTCTAAAACTAGCCATAGGAGTTTCGATAAATGCAGCCTTTTCAATATGTACTTTATTTTTTTTAACATTTCCGTAGACTAGTTTGATGTACTTAGATCCTATGTCTACTGAAATAAGTTTTGTATTAAATATGTTGGACATTTTCTCACTCCTTTTTGGTACTTGATTAATTTGATAATAAGATATTACACAAAAGTGCAATATCTTATCATTTTTCAAAATTTAAAAAGCTAATTTTTTCAAGTGAATATTAAGCATCAATATGTCGTATATATTAAGCTCAATCTTCGATAAAAAATCTACTACTATTTGTGAAAGGGAAAAGTAATTCTACTATCACAATATTACTTGGTAATGTCTACCCAACCAGTTCCTGGCGTAGTGGCTGCATATACGATTCTGTGGTCTGTTGTATTATAGTAGAATTCAAACCCTGTCTGCTGAACTGTTGGAACCCCATCTGGAAGAACAGATGCAAACCCTGTTTGAAATGAAGCCTTGTCGGTTACAGTTGGCATAGTTGAATCATCTGCCTCAAAAACACGTACGGCACTTTGCATACTTTTAGCCGAAGCATTATCAGCTCTTGTTTTAGCCTTATCAGATACATCTGAAAATCTTGGTATAGCAATAGCAGCCAAGATACCTAGAATCGCAATAACAACAATAAGTTCAATCAGCGTAAATCCTTTTTTCTTCTTGTTTAATAAACTCTTTTTCATAAATTTTCCTCCCCAAAAATTTTTTATATAACAACTATGTTAGATATTAGAATACATATCGAACATAGGCATCATCATGGCCAATACAATTACACCAATAACTAACCCCATTATAATCATCATCAATGGTTCAATTAATGAGGTAAATTGTTTAATGGATGTGTCAAGTTCTTCGTCATAGAAGTTTGCTGTTTTATCTAGAATCTCATCTAACTTTCCCGATTCTTCTCCAATTTTAATCATGGAGTTAAGCATAGGTGGAAACACTTTTGCATCTTCTAACGATGTAGAAAGAGTAACTCCTCTAATTACTTGTTCTCTAGACTTTTTTAGCTTTTCCTCTACCACAGTGTTTCCCACCACTTTTTCCACCGACTCTAGTGCTTGAATTAAGGAAATTCCACTGGAAAGAATGGTAGCTAAGGTTCTTGTGAACCTAGCAACTATTATTTTCTCTAGTAATTTTTTATATATTGGAGTTTTTAGTTTAATCTTATCCATAGTATATTTACCCTTAGGTGTGCAAAGCACTGACTTTATACCATATCCCAAGAAAAATAACAGAATTAAAACTAAATACCAAAAGCTAGTTAAAAACTTACTAAGTGCCATAAATCCCTTTGTCAAAGCTGGAAGTTCTGCTCCTGAAGATTCAAAAATACCAACGAAGATTGGCATTATAAATATCATTAGAAAAGTAACTACTGCCACAGATAGCATTGTTAATATTATTGGATACATCATGGCTGACTTTACTTTGTTGTTAACTTTATTTTCATTTTCATAATGAGAAGCCATTCTTTCTAAGATAATGTCTAAATTTCCACTTACTTCTCCAGTTTCTATCATACTAACTAAAAGACTTGGAAATATTCTATTATATTTTGACATAGCTTCCGAAAGAGTTGATCCCTTTTGTACTTCTTCAAATACATTATCAATAGCTTTTCTTAGCTTTAAGTTTTCTGTTTGCTTTCTTAAAACATCTAGGGCTGCAGCAATGTTTGCTCCTGCATCTATCATTGTATGAAATTGCCTGCAAAACACATAGATATCTTTGTGCTTTATCTTCCTTAGTACTTCTAGTACATCAATATCTTTTTTATCTTCAAACTCTACAACGTCTATTACTAGATAATTCTTTTCTTCTATCATCACATAAACATCATCTATGTTATCCGCATGAAAGAACCCCTTAACTTTTTTTCCTTCATCATTTATAACTGTATATTTATAATTAGGCATATTTGCACCTCTTCAAATAATGAACAAGTTCATTTTCTTCAATGATTTTGGAAGAAATCAAACTTCCATAGAAGTTTAATTTAATGCCGAGAACTCTTTTCTGTAGTGAACAACAGCTTCATCCTTCCAAAATATCATTAATATTATTCTTTTAAGAAGGCTACTTTAACTAATTCCTCCATGGTGGTTATACCATTTAAAACTAATTCTGTTGCCCTTTGTTTAAGGGTTTTCATCCCTTTACTGATACTTAAATTTCTAAACTCGTCTATAGTTCTTTTTTCGGCTATGTACCCTCTATGCTCCTTAGACATTTCAATAACTTCATAAATTCCTGTTCTGCCACTGTAGCCACTGTTGATACATCTAGCACAGCCCTTACCTTTGTATAGGGTCAGAGGTTTGTCTTTATTCACTCCTAAGATGTCTTTTTCATAGTCAGTTGCCAAATAGCTTGTACTACAATAGATGCAAGTTTTTCTCACAAGTCTTTGAGCTATTATCCCTGTAATTGCATTAGCAACCAAAAATGGTTGTATGTCCATATCTAAAAGTCTTATAACTGCAGAAGAGGCATCATTAGTATGAATTGTACTTAAAACCAAATGTCCAGTTATAGCTGCTCTGATGGCAATGTCCGCCGTGTCATTATCTCTGATTTCACCAATCATTATTATATCAGGGTCCTGTCTTAAAATTGAACGCAAACCAGATGCAAAGGTTAACCCTGCTTTTGTATTTATATTAACTTGATTAATTCCTTCAATTACATATTCTACTGGGTCTTCCACTGTAATTATGTTTTTCCCTACTTCATTCACACTTTTAAGCATGGAGTACAGCGTTGTACTCTTGCCACTGCCTGTTGGCCCAGTAACCAATACAATACCATAGGGACTTCTAATGATTCTTTCAATCTTTTCTAGTTCGTCCTGTGGTATACCTAAATTATTTTTATCAATCATAAATCCTTCTTTATCAATAACCCTCATAACTACTTTTTCCCCATGTACTGTAGGTAATGAAGACACTCTAAGTTCTAATTCTCTACCATTAATTGTAGTTAATATCCTACCGTCTTGAGGAATTCTTTTTTCAGCTATATTCATCCCACTTAAAATTTTAATACGAGAAATAAGGGAGCTATAAATTCCTTTATCATGAGAAAAGGATTCTTGGAGCACACCATCAACCCTATTCCTTATTTTTATTTTATCTTCAAAGGGTTCAATATGAATATCGCTAGCCTTCATTTTTTGAGCGTTATCTATAATAGAATCTACTAATCTTACTGCAGGAGATGCTTTTATCTCATCCATTTGGACCTTATTTATTTCTCTACTAGTATCCACCTGGATTTTAGATAAATCCTCTGCAGCCCTTTTCACATATTGGCTAGAATAAAATCTATCGATGACATTGTTAATATCCTCAGAATTAGATATATAAATATCCACTCCAAAGCCACAAATAATTTTCACATCATCAATGGCATATATGTTTAAGGGATCAGACATAGCAATGGATAGCTTATTATTTTTAAAATCAAAAGCAACTAAGTTGTGCTTTTTACATAAATTTTCTGGTACTTTTTGTACTACACTCTCTTGAATATTAATTGAATTTAAGTCAACTCTAGGAATTCCAAGTTGTAACTCAAGTACTTCTAGTATTTCCTCTTCAGTGATAAAACCTATTTCAATGAGAAGTTGTCCAACTTTTTTACCTGAATCCTTTTGAAGTGCCAGTGCTTCTTTAAGCTGATCTGCTGTTATTTTTTCTGCTTCTACTAATAAATCTCCTAATCTTTTTTTCACTTAAATATTTCACCTCAAACGTTTCAAATATTTAGAAATTTAAATTATACTTAATAATTATTATCAACTTTTATTATATCATCAAGAAAAATCTTTTAAAATAGCTTTTCATCTGTTTATGAACGTTTTAAAAACAAATTTTAATACATAATTCCCTACGTTTTAAAATTTATGATGTTATTTTATTTAGTAAAATTTTGATTATAATTAACTTTTGATTCAATTATTATTTCGAAAAATATTAGAATAAAAAGTTTCCAGAACTAAGTACAAAAATCGCTATGATACCAAGCTTATCATAGCGATTTTTACTTAATTATGAATTTAGAAATCCTTTTACACAGTGCCTTAGTAAAATATTGCTCACATAACCAATTTGCATAGGATTATTTTTATCTTCAAGAATCATTAAATTAACTCTTGAAAATTTGCTTTTAATTAACTTTCAACTAAAGAAATAAATCCAAATTTATTATAATCAAATAGTCCTCTTGCAGTAAGCTTGATTTCAGGAATCACTGGTAATGCTAAGAAGGATAATGTTATAAATGGATCAATGTCAGACTTCATTCCAAAAGATCTTGCAATCCTATTTAATCGTTTTACCCCCTCGCAAACTATAGTAGGGTCCTGAAAAGTCATTATCCCACCTATAGGAAGACTTAATTGTCCTATAACTTTTTCTTCTGATACAATAACTATTCCTCCACCATTTGTTATCAAGAAATTTACTGCAACTTCCATATCTTTATCACAATCACCAACAACTATGATATTATGCGAATCGTGTGCTATGCTTTGAGCAATAGAACAATTTTCCAATCCCAAACCTTCTACAAATCCTAATGCATACTTCCCTGTATTTTTATGTCTTTCGAAAACTCCTATTTTTAAAATATCTTTACCATTTAATTCTTTAATCACAGAATCTT
>NZ_JAVWDJ010000012.1:0-70824 GCF_036642255.1 Clostridium sp.
AATAGTCATCTTGCTTGACAAATCCCATGGACTCGTAAGCCTTTCTTGCAATAAGATTTAGTGATGAAGTTTGTGTTATGGGTATCTTATTATCGGAAATAATATTCTCTACCATACAATACATTAACTTTTTACCAAAGCCTCTTCCTCTATAATTGGGATCAATATACACAGTTGTGATATCAATATAATTTTTAGTTTTTCCACTATATCGGGCCATACCAATTGGTTGTCCTTTGTACTCAATAAAATAGATTCCTGTTTTTATGTCTTCAAGCAACTTATTTTTATCAGTTATATCTGCAACCTCTTGTTCATTTGTAGGTTCAAAAAAACCAATCATAAATTCGCTAATTTTACTCATATCATTTTGTCCACAATTAGTTATTCTAAATGTAATATCTGGATGTATGATTTGTTTAAAGTCTTTATTTACATCGAATTTATAATATATATCTGAAGCAGATGTCACTTCTTTACCAACACAGGATAATATTTTAGATATATCTTTCTTTTTACCTGCCAATAGAACTCTTTTATAGTTTAATATTTTAAGTTGTTCTGCAATATCACTATAATCAGTTTCACTTTTAGTATAGAAATTCGTAAAATAAGAATTACCATCAAACTTTATATGAAGAATATTATTAATACTACCGTTTGACTCTTCAAGATATAATTCACCTATATCTTCAGCTTGATTCTCTATAAAATGAATTAGAAACACATTAAACAATTCATCTTCATAGAGAAAATCTAATATTTTTATCTTTAATTCATTATTTAATGATGAAATATACCTCATTAAACTCACCCCTTTAATTTGCACTATTTTACAAGGCTATATTAGGCATCTAACTATTGTTTATACACACCTTTAAAATATTTTAATATATATCTAATACTTCCTTTAATATTTGTATATTTTTATCCATATCTCCCCATAATTCTAATCTGTGCCCTACTCCATATTTGTCTTAAATAGATACTTTCTTTTATACAATGCTCTTTAAGAATATCTGCACTCAATTGTTTATCTTTTGTACCTGCAACTACAGTTATAATATTTTTTTCATGTTGAATATAAGGTAATGTTTCCCTTATAGGTGTTAAATATATATGTCTTGCTTTAATACGCAATTTTTCCTCAACCCACCCAGCAACTATTATTCCTAAACTTTTAGAAATAAACACTATATCATCATATTTTGATAAATCAAAGTTTTGTAGTTGTGTTAATGCCAAATTCTTTATATCTTTTATGCAATCTTCCAATGACTTGTCTTGCTTGAGTAAATTTTCATAGCTAATAGCTATTTTTTCATATCCCCTAACTTCAAATTTAAAACCTGAATAATATAATAATGGACAATCTGTACTATAATTTGCTTCTGGAAATAGAATAACTATTTTTTTATCACCCATTTTATTTCCCCTTTAATTTTATTTTACTAATACTGATTATATATAAAATTATTTTAATATTTCCTCTTATTTAGTTCCCCATATTTTACTACTATGACTTTCATTGAATTTCACATACTATTCTATTAATTATATTTTACCATGTATTTCCGACAAATTTATAACTTAAACTCAGAATTATTAGCAATAAGAAATTTAAAAGACAACTTCTAGCTAATACTTGAACGCAGTGAAAGTTTTAGCTAGAAATTGCCTACAGATTAGTTGATTTTAAATTATATAATATATCAATAATGCTCCTTTGTATGAATACTGTTTAGGTACTTATTATTAGAAACAATAACAAACAGTCTTTGAAGTATATACTTTATTTCAGTTTTTCATTTATTAATGTCAACCCACCAGCATCTTCTAAAACAGCTTCATAAAAAACCACACTACCTTTTTTGTAATTCCTTATTTCTTGAACTTTAAGTTCCCACATTTATAAAATGTATCAATTTCTTTAAAACAAATAAAATTACTAGGCTATTCTTTTACAGTAATAAAGTATAATTTAAGCCTTGTCCAATTTTTAAAATCAGCAAGGCTTAATTCTTCATGATTTTTATTTGTACAGGTAATTATTTAGGACGTATTTTATAATGATTACCATTCATCATGGATTTGGGATAAATGACACTTTTTAGATGATTGTAAAGTAACTATAGAACAGGTTTTACTCATTATTTTACTGTTCTTTCTTATTTTTGCTCGCATTAGTCCCGCCTATTGCTGCCCCAATAGCAATCCCTAAAGCAACGCCAATAGCTAAATTGTTAAATACTGATCCCATTGCAGCACCTAAAGCGATACCAACACCGATGTAAGCACCCTTTCTTGATGATTTATTTACAGTTTTATTTTCATTCTCATTATTCTTGTCATAATCAGTCATCGTGAAATCTCCTCCATACAAAAATAGATTATCTTTGCTACGTATTAATTTACAAGTATTTATTTCCTCTTAATTACATCTTACCATAAATTAACTGAATAATAGAAAACTTAATCCTTATAATAATTAATTACAAACAAATTTGAATCATATTATTCTTTAAAACTTTATTTATAAGAAGCTCCTTAAAACCAATACATTCATGTCAAATGAAAGTATATATACACTTTCATTTCGTTTCACTTCATTTCAGGCAACACTAAAAATACTTTCATATTCTGAAAAATGAAATTTTAAACAAGCTGTTCTGCTGCAGATTACTAAAATTTGAGAAAGCCTTGTGATGCAGCTCAAAAACTTGTCTAATATGGTTTGTTTTAATGCATAGCTTGCAATATAGGAAACCCAATTTAAGACAGCTATTATACATTAACCACTTTGGTTACTTTAGGACTTTTGGAAATGAGTAAGTTACGTTTTTATCATTGAGGCCTACACATTTGCTCTTAAACACTACGATTTTTATTTTTGTTGCTCATATTTCTTTTCTCCATAATAAAAAGATGTACACCTTTGCACATCCTTTAGGTTTAATTAAACTCATCTATATTTATTAAGTCTACAATTCTTTGTTTAACCATTCTTTTAATATCGCGTAAGTTATCTATTTTTTTCATAATCATCATTGACTATCCTTCTTTTATTATTTGAAATAAAATTTTATGATAAAATAGACAAGGGACTCCTCACATTGCATTTTTATGCATTATGATATAGCCCCAATACATTTCTTGCACCTCTGCAGGAAAGATTATCAATTGTAACTTTAAGGGCAACTTTCGCCATGGCCACTTTTACTATTACGCAATATGGCATTTGATTGTATGGATGTTTACCATAAGCTGCATCAAATGTTTGTTTATCAGGTAAAAATTTTACACCTACTATATTCCTTTTAATTTCTAAGGCATCCACAAGTTTTTTGGGAAGTTCTGCATACTTGTTTCCTTTTTCATTTTGCTTATTTGTAGTATGGATAGCAGCCTGGTGGATAAGACTCATCCACCTTTTGAGTCCATTTATCTTTAACAAGATTCTCTGCTATGTATTTTGCCCATTCAGTATCTTTATCTTCCTCTCTAACTACTATACCTACAGGACATTCTTCTTTATCTGTATCATTTTCTGCCAAGAAATCACCTGCATCTACGCCTCCCGCACGAACTGCATAGAATGCGAAAGATATAACTGCATCAGCATCGTCAATACTCTTTGCAACATTTATTGTTTCTGACATTACAAGCTTAATATTCTTTGGATTTTTCACTATATCAACCTCAGTATAGAAATTACCTGTCTTTTCACCTAGAGTAATAAACCCTACTTTCTGAAGCATTTTCAAAGCAATTCCCAGATTACTTTTGTCGTTTGAAACGCCAATAACTGCTCCATTTGGGAATTCATCAATAGATTTCCATAATATGAATGGTCCCCATAATACCACTTTTGTATATGTTCATTTCACCATCGATGATGGAAAAATCGATATCAAGTTCTCTTGCCATCCTAGTAAGAATAGTCTGTTGTTTTTCTTTGCTTACAAACACTATTCTTATAGTGACTTCATCACTACTTTCAGGAATAGTTTTCTTACCAATCAAATTTTCTAAAGTTGGAGGCTATTTAAGAAAAATATCCTGTATATCTCCACAGGCCTCTACCCTACCATTCTCAAGAATAGGGCTCCAAGATAAATAATTGCTAGACTCAACACTAATTCCTGTTTCATCTAGTGCATAAACTGTTGTAGCAGATGAAGATTCTAAAGTATGGAGTGTTTCTAACATTTTTTTAAAAGTTTCTTACTCCATTTTATCAGCTTTTGTGGGTCTTAATTGAGCTCTTTTATAGGATAAACCATTAGAATTTAGCAATACTCTAACGGTTTCAACAGAAATTTTTATTCCATACGTCATTTCAATATATAGAGATAGTAACCCACAAGTCCAAGTGTGGCGAGTAAACCCACACTCTATTTGTGATTTATTTGTAGCTGTATAGACAAGATGATCAATCATTTCAGGCTCAAGTTTCCTTTCGGAACCGCCACGGTTGTCTACTGCGACATTCATACCGAGAGCTTTCCACTCTTTAATATGTCTAACGATAGGAGGTTTACTCAAATTTGTGGCTTCAATGATATCATTGTTGCAATGACCTTGATATCTCATAGTAACAACAGTTAGAACTACTCTAGAATAGTTAGAGTTAGTAGTATTTTTAAAATAAACTAACTCCTTAATTGAATATCCGTGCAATGATGTTATCTCAAACGACTTTCTTCCCATAATTAAAACTCCTTTCTCCGTACATTTAATTTTTGGAGAAGAGTTGTAATTATTCAATATAAGTTAAAGTTTCATCATGGAACCCTATATAAAAACGAAACTGGAAGTTTATCTTTAATATTGCTTCTAAAAAAATAATATTAAATCATATAATATACAAACATTATATTGATAGAGGTTAACATGGATTTAATTGCTGTTGAAAAACGTAGAATACTCAGATACTCTTTACTATTTCAGTTATACAGAGATTTTTTCACCTATGGCTATGAGATTTGTATAAACATTGACTATATAGTTCCTGACGACTTAAGAATTGAGGTAATTGCAGCCCTTTATTATCTCCTTGGTAGAAGATGGATTTTCTTTAATATTGAAAAAGATGGTACAGTATCTTCCTATATCACAGTTCAAGGAATTGATGAAGCTGAAGATTATATAGTCCAGTCAGGACAACTAGTAGTATCAACTCTTTTGGGTGATTTACTAATACCAGTTATTAATCCTTCTAACATTGAGTCAACTTAAAAATGCATTTCTAATTTATTTAATACATTTTAAGTGTAAATAAAATTCTTTATTAATATATAAAATGCAAATTTAAAGGGAGGAATAAAAGTGGCAGAAATATTAGATCCTTTATTTGATAAGAATGGTAATTTTGTAGGATGGCTTGTTGATAGAAGTAATGTTTTTGATAAAAATTTAAGATGGGTTGCTTATATTTTTAATGATTATATTTGGGCAGTTAAGACGCAAGTTTGGATTGGAGAGCTAAAAGGTACAAATTTACTAGACAGAGATGGGCGAATTGTTGCCTGGAGTACTAATGGCCCTGTGATAGGTGGCTTAGATTTCATTGAAGCTCCTTTAGATATCCGACGTCCACTTCCCCCACTTCCTCCTTTAGTTTTTGACGTGTATTTAGCTCCAGGAGATGCTCCTGAACCAATTGGTGAATGGTCAAAACTAACTTTTAATCAATGGCTAAATCAAAAATAGGCGGTACAACTTATGTTTCCTATAAAAAATGAACTAATCAGACTTCAGATACTTTTGGAACTATATGAATATTTCTTTCAGATTTGCGACTATAGGCAAATAGAAAGACAGGAATATAGAATTTGTCCCGAAGATAAATGTGCAATAATTGCAGCTTTATACTATTTAAATGATAGGGGCTTTATAACTGTAAGAACTACAGATAATCAGGATGTATTTATTATTTTTATAAGGGCTAGGGGCATAGATGAAGTTGAACCTAGACTAAAAAAAGCCGCTACAATTGCATTATCTTATAGTTATGGCGCTATTTTAATACCTAACTTTGATGATGTTCCAAATTGTTGTGATAAAAAAGATGACGATAAGAAAAATAAAAATTAGATCGCAACTCCTTCAATCTCAGGCCATAGTCCAAGACCAAATTATAAATTTACCTTTCGTGATAATTTTAATCTTATTCGAAAAAAATTTCTAAATGAAGCCCTTTACCAACTTACTTGTGGATGAAAAGGTTAGAAATGATTCTCCTTAATAATTTCTAACCCTTTAGTTATATACTATTTACTAAATTGGGTAAACATAGAGTATTTGTAATATTAAAGGAGGCATTTTATGGACAGTCCTTTATATTATCCTAGCAAAAGACAGAAAAGTGTGCAGATACTTATAATATTAGAATCTATGATAAATGATCCTAATAGCATTCCTTCTTTTGAAAATACTAAACTCTTATAATATAAATCTTGTGTTAAAGCATTGAACTCATAAGTGGATAATCTTCTTCCCCTATGCCACCACACATAGAATGTAGCCCTGATTGCAAAAAGCATGATTTAAAAACAGCAGTGTTTCCATACTTTAACCTTATTTCGTCTACTGCTTTGTTTAGTTTTGTATCTTTATCATAATTAAAAGTGTCTAGCATAGTGTATTGATGAAAATCATTATTACAAAAATCCGTTATACGAATCCCAAGATGCCTTATTGAATTACCTTTCCAAAGGTTATCAAATAAATAGCAGGCTACTTCATATATTTTTCTTGTGGAGTCTGTAGCTGTGCTTAGTTTTTTTTGCCGAGAATAGGAAATTAGGTCCGAACCTCTTATTGATATAGCAACCACAGTGCAACAGTTACCTGAATCTCTTAATCTCATTCCAACTGTTTCGCATAAAGATAGTAACACCTTATGCGCAGTTTCTTTATCCTCTACATCAAAAGCTATGGTAGTGCTGTTTCCAATACCTTTCATATCAATATGATTGCTCTTTCTAACCTCCGAATTATCTATGCCATTAGCATAGTTCCAAATTAATTGACCCTGACTTTTTAGTTTATTTCTTAAAACTTCTAAATCATAGTTTGCAAGGTCACCTATAGTATTAATGTTTAACTTATGTAGTTTAGGCGCTGTAGCTCTGCCTACCATAAATAAATCTTCTACTGGCAAGGGCCACATCTTTTCTTTTATCTCATGTGGAAATAAGGTGTGAATTCTATCAGGCTTCTTAAAATCTGAGGCCACTTTAGCTAAAAGTTTATTATTTGATATTCCTATATTCACAGTGAAACCTAATTCACCCTTAATTCTTTCTCTTATAGTTTCAGCGAGCTCCATGTAGTCAGGATATAAGTTTTCCATATTTGAAAAGTCTAGAAAGCTTTCATCTACTGAAAATCTTTGAATTCGCGGAGTGTATTCTTGTAATATTTCATGCATTAATGCGCTAGATTTCACATAAAGCCAATATCTCGGTGGCACTGATTTTAGTTCAGGACATTTCATCCTAGCATTATGCAAAGTTTCACCAGTTTTAATATTAAATGCCTTAGCTGGTGTTGATTTAGCTAAGACTATACCATGTCTACTTTCTTCGTTTCCCCCAACAACACAGGGAATTATTCTAAGATCTAATTCTTCACCTTGTTGAAGCCTATAAGTTGCCTCCCAGGATAGGTATGCATTATTTACATCTATATGAAAAATCAATGTACTCATTTACCATCATCCTCTTTCAAATCATAAAATTTCGCCACAAGAACATGTGTTCTTGTATATTATATACCACTATTTCCATTTTTATAATAGATTTTTGAAAATTATTTTGAATGCAGTAATTTTTTATACAGTAGAAAAACTACAATAAAAAAAGAGTACCTATTAAGATACTCCTAATAAAAATGTTTATTGAAACTTTCTACAATATCAATTCCTTCTGGGGTTATAGTTAACTTATAACCTTGCTCAACTTCTTCAACAACAATATAATTCTTATCTTTCAAATAAGAAATTGCCATGTTTTTTTCATTTAATGTTTTATCTCTATCTATTCTATCTTCATCTTTATCTTTATCTTTAACAAAATAATATCCTTGCTCATTATTTTCAAAGTAGTAATTATAGATTTCTATTAGAAAATTTATCCTCAGTAATCTTCTTGATTCTGGAGTCATCATTTCTATCACCTCTACTATATTTTGCTTTACTATTATATAAAATCATTAAAGCGCCCTAGAACGTTTAATAAATCAACTAATCATAAGGCTATTCCCTATTCCTGCGGCATTTCAAATATAACCTTACCTTCTTCCATGGCAACTTTAATATCATTCAAAATCATATCTGCTCTTTCAGGATTATATACTCCTAAAATACCATATTCTTCTATTCCTATTTCACTTCTTGGGGTTAAAACATAGTTTACTATTTCAATTTTACCAGTTTCTTTCCCTTGAACAATTTGTTTTGTTTTTAGTATTCTTCCTGCGTAAAACAAGCCTCCCTCAGTAGATTGAATCCATATCACACTTATCACTCCTAAGTAATTCATAAAATATTATACTAGAAATATTACGTAAATATGCTTAAACTTTGCACTTTCTATAGTTTTATCATTTCTATATCAGTGTTTATTAAATTAACTTATTTCTATACAAAAAATCTAATTTTGCTAATTAATTCATGGATTTAGAGATGCTTTACTTTCTCAATATCCCTTGATATTCTTTATAACAATTAATAATCTTAAGAAAAATTAAATAGCCGCACACCATTTTAATTTAGGTGTGCGGCTTAGAAAAACACTTATTAAATAATTCTACTTAATGTGGTTCAGTTTACAAAGCTTTCAATGTTTTATTTCATATTCAATTACTAATACTAGGAAACTTTATCTTTTTTGCCATTTTTCATTACTTTATTATAAGCCTCAAGTTGTTTTCCATAAGTCTTTGGAATTATCTTATCCCATAATTCTGCTCCCTTAATACCTAATTTTGATGGTATAAATATAGGATCAAGGCCAAGTTTCTTTTGTGCTTCATAATCTTTAAGTGTAGCTATACCTGGTTTTGCAAGTAATAGGATTGCAATTACATTGAACCAAGCCATTGCTCCAACTCCTGCTGAACCAAAGTTCCACATTACGTCTGCTTGTGCTATACAGCCTACAAATACACCAGCTGCTAGTATTGCTCTGAAGAGGTTAAGAGTTAATTTATAAGCCTTAGTATTTTTGCTGTCCTTAAATAAATATCCTATGTTAGAGTCTGTGTAGAAGGCATATGCAAAAACAGTTGTAATTGTGAAGAAGAATAATGCTATTGCAACGAAAGTTCCACCGAAACCAGGAATAAATGAACTTACAGCTGTTTGTGTAAAGTTACCTTTGTCTATTCCAGGGATTAATTCAGTTATAAACCCACCATTAGCAGCTACAACGTTGTAAGAACCTGTTGCTAAAATCATTATTGCTGTTGCAGTACATACGAACAATGTGTCAACATATACTGAGAAAGCTTGTACAAGACCTTGTTTAGCTGGGTGAGAAACTTCAGCAGCACCTGCAGCTTGAGCTCCAGTACCTTGTCCAGCTTCATTTGAGAATATTCCTCTTTTAACTCCCCATGCTACTGCACTACCAAAAATACCACCGAACATTGCATTTGCACCGAATGCTGAACTAAATATCATACCAAATACATCATCGATTCTTGTAAAATTCACACCAAGAATTACTAGTGCTAACAGAATGTACGCTATTGCCATAAATGGAACTATAAATTCAGCAGCTTTTGCAATTCTCTTACCGCCACCAAAAATTACTGCTACAGTTAATACTGTATAAATTATACCCCAAACTAGTTTTGATACAGGGAAAACCGAACTAGCAGCTACAACGAAGGAGTTAGATTGTATCCCTGGAAGCAATACTCCACAGGAAAGAAGTGCGATTATAGCAAATGCCTTACCGAAGAATTTGCTCTTTAAACCTCTTTCTATATAATATGCAGGACCTCCACGATATTCACCATGAACCTCTTCCTTCCAAACCTGAGCTAAGGATGACTCGATGAAAGCTGAACCTGCACCTAAGAAAGCGATTGCCCACATCCAAAATACTGCACCAGGACCACCAAAGAAAATTGCACTTGCAACACCAGTGATATTACCAGTACCAACACGTCCACCTAATGCCATTGCGAAACCTTGGAAAGAAGATACTCCAGTTTCTGAGCTCTTACCCCCAAATAACTGTTGAACCATGTCTTTTATTAATCTTACTTGTGGAAATTTCATTCTAATTGAAAAATAAATACCAGCACCAAGACATAGATAAATCATTATTGGTCCCCAAAAGAAGCCGTCCAAACTACTTGACAGTTTTAATATATCCATTGTTTTTCCCCCTTAGTTGTAAATGTTTTCTTAATATTTTGTTAACTTGAATTCTATATTTACATATTACATTATTATTTGACATTATTCAATACATTTTTGCAATTTATTTCTTAATCAAATTCTTTTTTTTCAATTTTTATTTAAATATATGATTATATTAGAGTTTTTATGAAAATTTATTGAACTACACACCTTACCATTGCTAAGCTTTACAAGGGTTTTCATTGTTATTTTATTAACAATTTACCTTTTATTCATATTCTCAAACAAATTAACGTAGCCCCTTTATGAATTTTACTTTACTATATATTTCATTTATCTGAATTGTTTTGATGTTATTAGGCGCAACTGTGAAACCTTGCGCTTGCTTAAACACCATGTGAATTATGTACTAATTTTCGTGTTTAACTTTCTGAAACTTTTTGTAACTTTTTTATATAGTTAATTTCAGTATAGGGGTTTTACTAACGTTAATTATTTGATTATTAATAGTGTTTCTTTTGGTGAATGCATTAACTAATCTCCCTCAGGATAGGAAAGAGATCTTGAGGATTCACTATGCAATTAACTATCTACGAAATTTGGCATTTCTTCTTGTAGAACAGTTCTATTTACAAAATTAAAAACATATACAATGTTTTGTATATGTTTTTAAATCTAAGCATTTTATTAAGAGAGTAAGGTGTTTTAGTTAATGAATAACAAGAAATTAAAAGTTATTTTGGGTACTGGACTTCTATTAGTGCTGCTACTTTTAGGTATATACACTTCTCAAGATAATAAGTATTCACCCAAGGAAGGACTTTCTTATGATGAAAAGAAAAGAGATGTAGAGTATTTAATGTATTTTTTAGAAAATACGTATCTCTACTTTGAAGAAACAAAAACCGATACTGGACAAAACCTTCTTAACGAAAGAAAAAATATAGTTACTTCTATTTCTAAAACTTCGTCAGATGTAGAATTCTTCACTAAAATATCTCACCTTTTTAGAAGATTCACCTAGGGTACCGTAATGATAGATATGAATTAAATGAAAAAAGTAATCACTTCAACACTTCTCCCAAATTCTAATCTTCCAATAACCGTTCTTCGCAAAATAGTGATAACTCCACATGTAATCATAAAAAAGGACCCCAATAAAGCTATAAATAACCTAAAAAGAGGAGAAGGACATATTCTGAAATTATCAACAGATCAGCGATACACTAATAAAGATGAATATTATAACGAAGTACTAAAATTGATAAGATGAAGATTATGGAATTAAGATTTTATGAATAAATTCTAAATTTTAAATTATTTTCTTATTTTTGCTTGCAATTAATAATCATTATTGTATAATAGTAATTACAAGATACCCCAAAGTGATAAATGCTTAAATAACATTGTCCCCTTCATGGTTTTGAGTAGATGCACCCCAAAGCATCTACTCTTTTTCTGTTTTTGAGGTTGTTATCATAAAAGAAAGACGTTATACTTGGCTAAAATTATGTTATGATGTAGAAAATAAAGTGCTATTATAAAAGTGTAACAATGAGTGATGTAAACTTAGGAGGTAGGTATATGAATATTATTATTGAAAAAGATGCTACTAATTTTATTAGAAAACGCTCTAAAGATAGTTCAGTAACACTTTTAATAAAATCTTTAGGTTCTGGCTGATGTTCAGCTCCCACGGCAACAGTTCAGTTGGGTAGACCTACGAAAACAGATAATTATAATATGTATATGGTTGATGCTATAAGCGTATTTATAAATAAAAACACAGAAATTAAAAATAATGAGTTGCATATATTTCTTAGAAAACTCCTTTGGATAAAGGAATTGGCGGTAGATGGCATGTAGGTTAGCTATTAAACATAATATTATATAGAAGAGACTTCAGGTAATGTCAAGATAGCCATATTGCCAGAAGTTTTTTTATTTAAGTTTACCTTCTAACTCTAACTTTAGATTTATCAAAAACTAATTGAAATACTTTTTTTATTATGAAGGAAAACTAAAATTATTTGCATTGTAGCACCGTAACCTATTTCCTAACCCACATATAAAGAGTATAATTAGAAATAAATTATTTCAGTTTAACTGAATTGGAGGAATATTTACTTGAACTTTAAAAATTATTTAAACAAAATTACTTATTATTTCAGAGATTCCTATGGCCTAGATAGGTTTTCTAAATATGTTATTCTTTTAGGAATTATACTTACTGCAGGGAGATATACATCTATATTTGGTTACACACTAGTTATTTATGGAGCATGGAGAAGCATTTCAAAAAATAAGTATAAAAGACATCAAGAACTAGTAGTCTTCGAAAACTTTCTTCTTCTAATAAGACAAAAATACTATAAAATCAAACGATCTATTTCAGATTTTAGAAGCTATAAAATATTTAAGTGTCCAAACTGTTCTCAAAAGCTTAGAGTTCCTAGAAAAAAAGGGAAAGTTACTATTACCTGCAAAAAATGTAATACTGAGTTTAAAGGTAAATCTTAGTGAATTATAGGTGCCACCCTAAATCATTTACAGTAATAAATGTTTAGTGGGAAGCACCTTTACTTTTATACTTTAAATAATGAATAAGTTCATTTTGGTGAGTGGCTTTGGAAGGGTGGGTTCGCCAAACAAAGTGGCCTTTGTAAAGAAAAGAACTTTGTTACACCAAAGTTTAATTTTTAGCGCAACACTTCTACTTTAAACTTGTTTAATCACTTATAAAAGTTGAAAAATTATCTTTCTAAAATGTGCTTAAATATTATCGTGGAGAAATCCCAACAAAAGGAAGCAGAAAAAGCATAACTCCTTGCTGAGTTATGCTTTTAAAAGTTATTTATATGATTGTAGTTTTTATTTTATCATCTTTTCTCCAAATGTATAACCAGCTTTAGATGCTGCTCCAAAGGATTTATATAGAATAAATACAATAATAAATATAATTAGATTAAATGCCATAAATGATTCACTAACAACAGCATATCCAATTGCTCTCATTGCAAAAATAAGTATTGCTGATAATATAACAGTAAGTACACCAGATATTATTGCATCAACTATGTTGATTGTTAAGTAATGGAAAAACGAGCCCTTTTTAGTATTTGAATGTTCTTCTTCTAAGCTACTTGTTGTTACCTCGTGGGCACTTAGATTTTCATCATTATTTTCTACTACTTCTTCTACAACATCTAATGCAGATGTTTCAGAAACTACTTCTTCATTTAAATTTTCATTTTTTTCTTGTGTTTGTAAATCCTTATCCTTCATTGTATCCTCCTAAATTAACTTAATTTACCTTTATTATCACCCAATTCAACTGTTTTGTAAATGCAACCTTTATAGTTTTACAGGAAGTTCATCATTAGTTACTTAGTATTTATCAAGATTTTAAACAAAGTTTCGTTATTTTTTCCTAAGTTAAGGGTGCCACAACAAAAGTTATGTCACCCATTATTTTTTATATTTAAGCCGTAGCTTCTATTTTTACTGATTTTTCTTTTTTAGCAAAGGCCAATAATAAACCTAAAGCTATAGATAAGAATGCAGAAACTAGAACTCTAAATTCTCCTGGTAGTAAAAATACTATTGTATGTGCAGGAATCCAGAAAAATGGGCATGTTTTAAGCCAAGTGAATTCAACTAGTGAATTCCAATCCATTTTTGCGATTAGTTCTTTTAAGGCTACCTTTCCACCTTTTTTTTCATACTTAGTATCTATATACATATCAGTAAATCTATGAAATACCATCATCATAGGTCCAAAAGTTACGTTCATCATTGTACTTACGAAGAACGCATGAGCTAAGGTTACTCCTTTAAACGGAAGTTTCCCAGCACCTTGTGCCGCTTCCACGCCAGTGGAAAATACAGCGAAAACAAGAGTAACCATCATACCAATAATTCCCCAAATAGCTGCCTTGTACATTACTCCTGTTGGTATAGCCCACTTACCTTTTCGAATCCTTGCTCCTAACATATCTCCCATGGTAGCTAATATTGCAAATTTAACGAATCCTCCTATGTAAGGATGTGCATCTGTGGTAGAAATAAACACCTCACGAGAAGTTGGAATTAGTAAAATCACTATCCATGGTAATAATGCTAGTAACCATAATAAATCACCTTTTTTCAATTTTATATCCCCCTTTAAAGTCTGTGCTATATAATTTTCACTATCTAATGAATCATTTAGCAATATTTTTATCTAGCACTTATCTATACCGCTTATTCAACTTTCCTTTGTTAATTTCCTTCCGATTTCAAGAGTTTTTACTTAAAATTCATTACTTTTTTATATTTCCTCACATGATTTTTCCCAATTGGCGTCTTAAAGTATTATGAATAAAGTGGATGTGTCAATTAGTCTTTTAATCTTAACCTGTAATTTCACATTTATTTATAATTATATAATCTCATAATATTCCTTAGCTTCTTCTTCACCTCTCAATACTCTTAGTGTTCCTAGCGATAATGATTCCATTTCATTTTCACCTGGCATTATTTCAACAGGTGCAATAAACTGAACACGGTTTTTAATCCAGTCAGTAATCAGCTTGGAGTATGCAATTCCTCCTGTAATTACAATAGCATCTACTTTCCCTTCTACCACCGTTGCCAGCTCCCCTATTCCCTTTGAAACCTGATAGGCCATAGCTTCAAGAATAAGCTCTGCATTTTTATCCCCATGTTCAATGGCTTTTACTACTTCCCTAACATCTACAGTGCCCAGATAATCCTTTAGTCCACCATCTCCTCTTAGCTTTTTATGCATTGTTTTCTTGTCATACTTTCCTGAGTAGCATAAGTCTATTAATTCCTTACAAGGAATTCTTCCAGCTCTTTCTGGTGAAAATGGTCCTTCATCATCGGCGATAATGTCCACCATTTTTCCCTTTTCATGGACACTTAAAGATATTCCTCCGCCTAAATGAGTAACGATAAAGTTCAATTCATCATATTTCTTTCCATATTTTTTTGCAACTTTCATTGCCATCGCTCTTGAATTTAAAACATGACTTGTACTAGATCTTGGTATATCAGACATACCTGAAATTTTAGCTATATCCTTTAATTCATCTACCCTTACAGAATCATAGATGTATGCAGTTACTCCTATAGAATTTGCTATCTCATAGGCAATTAATGCCCCTAAGTTTGATGCATGCTCAGTGATGGGATTATTTTTTAGCCTGTCCACCATCATTGTATTAACTCTATAGGCTCCTGATTTTACTGGAGGAAGCATGCCACCTCTTCCAACTACGGCAGATATTTCTTCTATGGAATAATGATTTTCCTTTAAAAACCTAATCACTACTTCCTTTCTCATTTCAAATTGATCCTGAACCCTGGCATACTTCTCAATTTCCTCTGATTGATGATCCAAAGTCTTGCAAAGCACCTCTTCCTCATTTTCATATAAAGCTATCTTTGTTGAAGTGGAACCTGGATTTATGGCCAATATTTTATAACTCATTAGTTATTCCTCCTAAAAAAAATCACCTTTTTCAATTTAATACATTCCTTAAAATTAGGCTGCAAACGAAATATAAACTGAAGAAATTCCACTTCATTTTTTTTGCAGTACTTAACTTTAATACTTCTTGAACTTTTTTAAGCTAAACTAAATTGCACCCAGCTTCTAGGGCTTTTAAATTTAAATCAACAAACTTTTCCTTTACATTTTCCCTTATAATATTTTCCCAATTAATATTCTCAAGTCCCATGGATTTAATAGTAGCACCTAGTAATATTACGTTCATAACTTTAGAGTTGCCGAGAATCTCAGCCTGATTAGCTGCATCAATAACCACTGTGGGTACTTTACTTTTTAATTCTTCAATGATTTCTAATGGATAATCAGCTTTCCCTGAAAGGATAGGCATAGAATTAATCTCAAAATCATTTACTATAACTCTACCATTTGGTTTTAAATATTTCAGCCATCTCATAGCCTCCATCTTCTCAAAGGAAACTAATATATCTGCCCCACCCATTTCAATAACAGGAGACTCAACTTTTTTTCCATACCTAACTTGAGAGGATACAGAACCTCCTCTTTGGGACATACCATGGATTTCACTCATTTTTACATCATACCCTGCCTCCATAAGTCCTGTGGTAAGAAGCTTACTAGCTAGTATGGTTCCTTGTCCTCCTACACCTACTAAAAGAATACTTTTTGTCATTTATGCCTCCACCTTTCTAATTGCTTTTACTAGACAAACTTGCAAGCATACTTCACAGCCTACGCAAGAGTCTGGGTTAATGCTGGATTTCTTGTTTAATTTATCAAATGAAATAGCCGGACAACCTGTTCTTATGCAAGCTCTACAGCCTATACATTTCTCAATGTTTACTGTACATTTTCTTCTGAACACACCCTTAAATTCTTCTTTATCTTCCTCTGATAATTTCTTTAAAACACATGGCCATCTTGTTATTATTACTGAAGGCTCCTGAAGTCTAAGAGCCCAATCAAGAGCATTTTTAACCGCCATTAGATTATTTGGATCAATTACCACAACATTTTCTATTCCGCAGGCTCTAACCAAGGCTTCAATATTCACTTCAGTTGTCTCTTTTCCTTGAAGGGTATAGCCTGTACCAGGATTCTCTTGGTGCCCAGTCATTCCTGTTATTCTATTGTCTAATATCACATTAACTGTGTTACTCCTGTTGTAAACCACATCCAAAAGTGAATTTATTCCTGTATGGAAAAAGGTTGAGTCTCCAAGCATTGATACCACTCTAGTATTTGAGTTTTCTTTCATGTTGAACACCTGCTGTGCTCCGTGTCCCATGCTTAAGCTTGCACCCATACAAATACACCAATCACCTACATTGTAAGGCTCTGCATGACCTAAACCATAGCAACCAATATCCCCAGATACCACTAGATTTTTTCTCTTTTTTAGTTCAAGGAAGAAGCCTCTGTGGGGGCATCCAGCACAAAGGGTAGGTGGTCTTGGCACAACTTTACTATTATCAAATTCTATAATTCCACAGGATTGTCCATAAATTGTTTTTCTTATTACATCAGGGGTCATTTCTCCTGTATAAGGGAATAGATTTTTCCCAAAGCAATTAAACCCTAATATTCTTACTTGGTCTTCAATATATGGATCATTTTCTTCTATTACATAAACCTTATGAACTTTACTACAAAATTCTTTAATCTTCTCATTAGGAAGAGGGTTTGTAAACCCAAGTTTTAAATAGGATACCGTATCTCCGAATACTTCTTTTGCATATCGGAAGCATGCTCCTGAAGCAATTACTCCAATTTCTATATCATTCCATTCAAAGTAATTTAAATCTGTGCTATTAGAAAACTCTCTAAGTTGATTTATCCTTTCTTCTACTCTAACTCTCATACCTCCTACATTAGATGGTACTGGGTACCTTTTTAAGTCCTTGGAATATTCTTTTATTCCTACTTCTTCCCTGTCACTACATTGAACTATGCTCTTAGAATGACAGATTCTAGTTGTAGTTCTAATTAAAACTGGAGTATTATATTCTTCACTTATTTGAAATCCATACTTCATCATATCCTTCGCTTCTTGACTATCGGATGGTTCAAACATTGGTATTTTTGCAAACTTAGCATAATTTCTATTATCCTGTTCATTTTGCGATGAATGATATCCAGGCTCATCAGCTGAAATTAGCACCATCCCACCATTCACCCCAGTATATGCAAAAGTAAATAGTGGGTCTGCAGCAACATTTACTCCAACATGTTTCATTGCGGCAAAAGTTCTTGCACCTGCAAAAGATGCACCTATAACTGCCTCAATTGCAACTTTTTCATTTGGTGCCCATTCTGCTAAAATATCCTCTTTATACAATGCTGTATTCTCAAGGATCTCTGTACTTGGGGTCCCTGGGTAAGCTGAAGCATATTTTACTCCTGCTTCCCATGCACCACGGGCGATTGCTTCATTTCCTGTAAGTAATTTTTTCATACAACTTCCTCTTTTCTTATAATAATGAATAAACTATTTCAACTACTTTTGGATTAAAGTAATATTTTAGTGTTATGTTCATTTACTTTATTTTACTGCTGATGCCGATAATACCAGGGATAAGTATTTCTCTTCTGAGGTTGAGCCTCTAGAGGTTAATACAATTGGTACCTTTGCTCCAACTATAAACCCTGCCATCTTAGCTCCTGCAGAATAAACTAAGGATTTACCAAGTATATTTCCAGCAGTTATATTGGGAACTATTAAAATATCTGGGTTGCCAGTTACGGGACTATTAAAACCCTTTATTTCTGCAGATTCCTTGCTCATTGTTAAATCATAGGAAATTGGTCCCTCAACTACGCAATTCTTAATTTCACCCTGTTGGTTCATTTTTTTAAGTAAGTCTGCATCTACTGCTTCAGGCATTTTTGGATTTACAGTTTCTACTGCAGCTAGTACCGCTACCATTGGATTTTCATAACCCAAGGCTACAAAAGTATTTACTGCATTTTCAATTATCTGCTTTTTTTCCTCCAATGTTGGGTACATCACCATTCCCCCATCTGTTACAGCAAGAAGCTTATGATAGCTAGGAATTTCATGAATAACCACATGGGACATAACATTTCCTGTTCTTAAGCCCTTTTCCTTATTCACAACAGCTCTTAGCAAATCTGCTGTTTGAATTTTTCCCTTCATAATAAAATCTGCGCCACCTTCATTTATCAGCTCCACAGCTTTTATTGCCGCTACATTATCATCCTCAGCATGAATAATAGAGCTTTGTTCCAAGGTTTCCTTCATCCCCTTAATTAACTGCACTATTTTCTCTTTATCCCCTATTAAAATGGGGTTAATGATATTATGCTTTTTTGCCATGAATACTGCTTCTAAGGTATGTTCATCCTGGGCAGCTACAACGACAACTTTTCTCTTTGTTTCAAGTTTTTGAACTTTTGCAATAAGTTCCTGGAAATTTCTAAATTCCATATATACTTCTCCTCGCATTTCTTAGATAGTGAATAAATATATTTAATTTTATAACTATGGGAAAGGGCCAATTTCCTAAATATATCGAATTGGAAATTTATCTTTGAAAATATGGTTAATGTAACTTTAATGAATTCTTCTGCGAAAAAAATACAGGTGAAAAACCTGTATTTTTTAATTCACAGTTTTAAATTCAGATATTTTTCATCACCATAAAAAGTGGTTTATTTTGATAAAGTTTCAGATTCTACTTTGTTTTCCTTAGATAAATAAATCATGAAACCAATAAATGCTGCTAAAAAGCCACTTATAAGTCCACTTATTAAATTTCCAATTGCATTTTGCATAACAGTTTCAGGTACAGGGATTAAAAAGTAATTAATCAAAAATGATATTGCTCCCCCAATGACTCCCCCAATTATTCCGTTAGTAAAAGAAATTTTAAATCTCATATATATGCCCCCATTAATTATTTATAAATTATTTTATTTAGCTTCTGGTTTTGAATAGGTTAAATAATTTCTATACTTTTCTAGTGTTACTGGCAGTTCATTCATATTTGCTTCTGGTCTTAAAGAGATTTTATTTAACTCATCGCAATGCTCAAACTTGCCGGATAATAACACATGAGAGTGAACCTTATCTTCTTCTTTAACATCAAATTTTACTTTTCCATTAACTACGTTTAAAGTTCCTTTAACTCCGCATATACCACATATTGCAGGATAATTGTCCTCTCCATTTCTAACTTCTATAAGCTTAGAGTGACACATTGGACATAGTCCTTCATCCCCAATATACTTAGAATCCTCAACTGGCTTCATCAATGTTTCTGCCACATGTCTTCCTGAAATTCTTGCTCTTTTAAGTTCCTCATCCTTTAATGCTACAACTCCCGGAAGAGCTACCCAATTTACAAGATGTTTATCAACAACTTCCATTTGCATTGATAAGGTGAAAAGATGCATCATTGGAAGTGCTAAGTTGTCCCATTCACTTCCCCCCACAGCTATTAAAGAGGCTACTCTTCTTTTGAAAGATCTTGCATCTGGTGCTTTTCCTGTTGTTATGTTCTTTTCTGCACGTATTTTTGTTGCAATCATTCTCATTGCTACATCATGAGAAGGTCCCATTCTATCGTTTAATACTTTTAACTGTCCACTTGGACTCTTCTCGTATATAGGTGAACTAATAATTATCCCATCACATTCCATGATTTTTTCATCAATGAATTTTAGATCATCATCTTTTATAATACATTCCCCAGGGCCACCCTTTTCAAAAAGACTAATAACACAAGCATTGCAACCTGTGCATGGCTTTAAATTAAGGTCATGGAGACGTACAAGTTCTACTTCTGCTCCCATTTCTTCTGCACCCATTAACGCTTCTTTTACAAGGATTTCAGAGTTGCCCATTTTTCTACCGCAGCTAATTCCTAATATTTTCATATAAATTCCCCCTATTTCTTTGATTAATAAACAAGTGTATTCATCTAATTAATTGTGCTATTTCAATTTTAAGCAGTTGTAAAGTATGGTGTGAACCCATTTAGGAAATCACGTTCTGGGCTTTCTTCTAAGAATATACTTACCCAGTGCTTGTATGGCTCAAGGTAAGGAGCTTTATCATACTGAGCCCAGGATGGTTTTGTTATTTCAGGAACTTTATCTACCCAAGCAGATTTCCAAGCCTTTGAATCCTTATACCAAAGCTCCATAACCCTTACAAAAGGACCTGTAAAAGGCTTAATTGCTTTGAAAGCAAAGAATCTTAGTAGTTCTGGCTGTTTACAAACCTCTGGAGCAAAGGTATTCAAAAACCATTCCTCTCCTTCTTCAAAAGAAACTCCTTCTGGATATCTAAAATGCACCACAAACCTGTAAAATGGCCCCTGTGCTAAGGTAATACCATCACCTTTAAAGCTATTATTAGATCTATATGGAACAAAGGTAAACACAGGTGGATGCTCACCCTCTGCAGATCCTCCCCAAGCTCCTGATCTAGCTCCATCAGCATAAGATTGGCCAATAATTTTATTGTAGTTTTTGGGCCATATCTCAGTTAATGCACTACCATGGTTCTCTGAATGATCAATATCTCCCCATGGATCTTCTCTCCACCAGTGCTCAGTCATACGCCAGTTATATGCACCATATTCTTTTGCACCTTCAGGAAGTGGTAAAGCACGATAGGTTACATATCTCTCTAGGATTGGACCATTTTGGCTTACTGTATCTGCAGCATGGTCTTTAAAAAGCCAACGATTCATATAAGGTAAGTCATTTAAATCCATAAGATTTATAGTAAGATAACTTCTTTTCATAATTACTCCCCCATTATGTTAAAAATATTTTCTACCCGTAATTAGTAAAAGCAACTTGCATGCCAACATTTTAAAACTCATGAAAATATTTGTACAAATATTTATAAAATGTACTTTAAACATTGAAAACACTAGCTTTAATCAACAATAATTTATTTACACCTTTTTTAATTTGGTTATTGAGATTACATTATTTGTAAACGTTATATTCTTTTTCAACATGCTAATACAGAGTTGTATTACCTATTTTAAGCAAAATAAAGCACAGCTCTGTAATTAATACATTGCTGTGCTTTTAAATGATGAAAAAATGCATCACTAAAATGCATTTTTTCATTACCATTCAGTTATTCCTAAAGCTTTTGCTTTTCTTACCACTGTAGACTGTGTTATTCCAAGAACCTCAGCTGCCTTATAGGTACTTCCACATTTTCTTAGGGTCTTTTCTATAATGTTTCTCTCCAGTTGTTCAACTGCATCTTTTAAAGTTCCCTGAATATTTTCTGTATTTATACTAGAAAATTTATCTTTCCCTAGTATATTTACTATGTTACTTCTTGTTATTAGCTTTTCATCTCCTATAACAACCAGCCTCTCAATGGAGTTTTCCAGTTCTCTCACATTTCCTGGCCAATTAAATCCCTCTAACATTTCAATTGCTGTAATGTCAAAATCTTTAGCTTTCCCATAGAGCTTATTAAACTTCTCTAGAAAATTATAGGCTAAAAGTGAAACATCTTCTTTTCTGTCTCTTAGAGGAGGGATTACTATAGGAACTACATTGAGTCTATAATATAAATCTTCTCTAAAGTTCCCCTTCTTAACCTGTTCTTCTAAATTTAAGTTTGTGGCAGCAATGACTCTTACATCAATGTTAATGGTGCTTACCCCGCCAATTCTTTTAATTTCCTTTTCCTGAAGAACTCGAAGTAGTTTTGATTGGAGCTTCAATGGAATTTCTCCAATTTCATCTAATAAAATAGTGCCATTATTAGCAAGTTCAAATAATCCCAACTTTTCTTTTTGTTGAGCTCCCGTAAAAGCACCCTTCTCATATCCAAAGAGTTCGGATTCTAATAAAGTCTCTGGAATTGCAGCACAGTTTACCTTTATGTAGGGCCCCTTTGCTCTCTTACTGTTTTTAAAGATGGTTCTTGCTACCACCTCTTTTCCAACCCCAGTTTCTCCTGTAATGAGCACAGTTACATCTGTTTTTGATATGTATTCAATAAGCTCTATCACTCTATCCATGGAGCCACTTTGAGATACTAAATCCTTATATATTTGATTTTCCTTAATATCTTTCTTAAGGTTCTTTAATTCACTAATGTACTTTCTCTTATCTTTTTCTGCCTCTTCAAGCTTTTCTCTTAAATCAAATAATTCTGTTAAATCTTTTATAATTGTAATTACTTGAGTAATATTACCTTCACCATCGTAAAAGGGAGTACCTGTGACTAAAATTCTTTTGTTGGTTCTATCCACTGTAGTTAAAATGGATATAGGTTTCTTTTCTTGTAGAACTGTCAATGCTATGGCATAGGGTTTTCTAGTCTTTAAAACTTTTTTTCTTCCAGCACTGAGTATATCTAGGGCATGTACTTTATCTTCTGGTTCTATTTCTATAAAAGGAGTTTCAGTGGCAATCACCATATTGTTCCAAACATCCTGCATGTATTTTCCAACTATATCAATATCCTTAATTCCAGTAATCTCTACAAACGCCTTGTTGATAGCGGTAACCCGTCCAAAACTATCCATTATATAAATCCCGTCAGAAATGGAGTTTGCTATAGCTAAAGCATCTGCTTGTCTTTTTTTATAAGTTTCGCAATTTATAGGTTCAGAATCTTGTATAATGTCATTTTTAGTATCCACCACAATTATCACAACCTTCTTTAATTTTCTCAGGTCAATAATTTTATTTTTAGAATAATTATATCATAGAAAACTTTTCCTGTAATTGATAAAAGACTGATAAGATATCAGCCTTTAGTCAAATGCCTATGAATTGTGAAATGACTTCACTAAATGTTTAAGTGCCTTATTTCTAGGATTGTTTTCGTGCACAAAATAAGTCCACAAGAACGCAAGTCAGTTCACCTAATAATACAATAAACTCTTATTTAATATATTTATACTTTAAGTCTTTACCTTTGCCTTCCACAGAAAGATCTGCATATAGATTATAGTTAGTATTTGTAACAACCTTGTATAAGTTATATAATTGTGGCAGGAAAACACCCCAGTTTCCAATTTCTTCACCGCAATGCTCTGACCATATAATGCCTTGCTCTGGAGTCTCTTTCTTTTTCATTCCAATAGCTGAGGATTTACCCACTACTCCGTAATCAGTTTTTTCCCATTGATGAATGCGGTATCCCATAACTTCCTTTGTTTCTAAACTTTCCGGTCCAAAACCAAGCCCTGCAACAACAACGCAGTGTTCATAAATAATATACTCTTTTACTTCAGG
Organism: Clostridium sp.; assembly: GCF_036642255.1. Taxonomy (GTDB): domain Bacteria; phylum Bacillota; class Clostridia; order Clostridiales; family Clostridiaceae; genus Clostridium_J. The sequence goes on from NZ_JAVWDJ010000012.1 coordinate 24,162, forward strand.
CGGAACTGTTTTCAAATCTTCAAATCTTATATATAGATTTTGGCGAGTTCCATCATTCCAGGTTTGTGGTGCAATATGCACTGACCCAATAGGATTGTCATGCTTTGGTGCTATAGCCCATTCTAAAGGTTCATGTTGAGATGGATGCCATAAGATAAACCCCTTCTCCATGTTGCTCCAAAACCAATCAATCATTACAGGAGTAACGCCCTCATGTTTCCAATCAAGATGGGTTCCCATTATATCTTGAGTTACTTTCATTTCCATTTAATAAGCCTCCTTAAGCTTCAATTGCTTTAAATTATCATCTATGAAAAGTCAGTTTAGATGAATTTTAAAACCTAATACTCTTTGTTTCTCAAGTATTTATTAAGCAATTTTCGTGCCAAACTCCTAAATAACCCTTTAATATAGCTATATGAACTTGCCAAAGTGTTGGGATTACTATTATTTTAAAGCTTTGATTTCTAATTCTTCATTACATTTTATCAAGGATTAAAACCTAAAAACTATCCTTTTAATACAAAAATGAATTAAAAAGATAGTTTTAATTTAAAATGGGGAGTTAACCCTTCATAATTCAATGCAATAACGCATTTTATTAATGCAAAAACACATCATAACCTTTAAAATAAAATCATAGAGATTAGAATCCATTCTTACCTAGAAACCCATCTTAATAGTTTATAAGGTAAAATTACTAAGATTAGTTTTTCTTACTCTTTATTTATATAAATAGCCTTATTGCTGCAAGTGCTGTCATAACTAAAATCAGTGTGCGAAAAACCTTTTCATTAATCTTTTTTAATATAAAAGCTCCAAATACAGCACCTAATGCAATAATAGGTACACCTATTACAGTGAGTCCAAGTGTTTTAAAGGAAATGTTCTGCCAAAATAGTATTTGCAACGGAACTTTTGAGAGATTAATTATAAAGAAAAACCAAGCAGTGGTTCCCATGAAATCATTTTTCTTAAATCCCATAGCCAGTAAATATACACTGAAGATGGGACCTGCTGCATTTCCTATCATGGAAGTTAATCCACTAAGAATTCCCGCTAAGCCATGAATCCATGGACTGTTTGGCACTTGAAACTCCTCACCTTTTCTTTCCGTATAAATTAACACAATTAAACATAGCAAAACTGAAATTCCAATAAAAATTTTAAACTGTTTATCATTTATGTAGTTACCTATAATCACTCCTAGTATTAACCCTGAAAAAGTCCAAAGAACTAGTTTCTTTATCTTACCCCAATCTGCGTGCTGTTTATAATAATATAAGGCAAAGACATCTCCCACAATGAGCATTGGCAAAATAATGCCAGTGGATTCCTTTCCTCCAAATATATTAGCCATAATAGGAATAACAGGCATTAAAAGCCCGCTGAGTCCAGTCTTCGAAGCTCCTACCAAAAAGCCTGCTAGTACTAGCAATACCCATTGCCAAAGGGATAAATCAAAAGTATTAAACATCTCCATTTTCTTTATCCTCCTTATAGCTTAAATAATTTAGTTGTAATTTTATTTACTCTCTTTTTTTAGAGATATACCTAAGGCTTTTGCCTTTCTAAATACAGTAGGTTGTGTAACACCTAGCACCTCAGCTGCTTTATAAGTGCTTCCATAGGTATTCAGCGCATTTTCTATGATTTCTCTTTCTACCCTATCTACAGCCTCTTTTAATGTGCAGTTAGTTTTATTGATATAGGTAGGTTTTTCTGTAACTGAAATTACATTAGTAATATGCTGACCTGTTATATGCTTATCATCATCTAGAACTACTAATCTCTCAATTACATTTTGTAACTCCCTAACATTTCCTGGCCAAGAATAACTTTCTAACAATAGAATTGCATCTCTATGAAAGCTCTTTTCTTTTTCATATTTTTTATTAAACTTTTCTAGGAAACTTTGAGATAAAATTGCAATATCTTCAACTCTTTCTCTTAATGGTGGGATTCTTATGGGAACCACATTGAGCCTATAGTACAAATCTTCTCTAAATTTACCTTGCTCAATAAGTTCTTCTATCCTTTGATTTGTAGCAGCCAAAACCCTTACATCTATTTTTATACTTTTACTTCCTCCAAGCCTCATTATTTCTCTTTCCTGAAGCACTCTTAAAAGTTTACTTTGGGCACTTAAAGGCATTTCTCCTATTTCATCTAAAAGAATAGTACCGCCCTCTGCTAATTCAAACATTCCAAGCTTTTCTTTATTTTGTGCCCCAGTAAAGGCTCCCTTTTCATAACCAAATAATTCTGATTCAATCAAAGTTTCAGGTATAGCTGCACAATTTACCTTTATATATGGCTTATCTTTTCTTTTGCTTCTATCGTGTATTTCTTTAGAAACTAACTCCTTACCACAACCTGTTTCACCTGTGACTAAAATTGTAACATCGGTTTTAGCCACATATTTAATTAGTTCTTTTATTTCATTCATTTTTTTATTTTTAGCAACTAAAAAGTCGTTTTTTCCATATTTACTCTTAAGATAATTTAATTCATTTAAGTACTCTTCTTTTTCTTTTTCAATTTCCTCTAGTTGTCCTTTTAATTTTAGAATTTCTGTTAAGTCCCTCATTACTGTTAATACTTCAACTAATTTACCATCCTTATTAAAGAAAGGATTTGCTGTAATTACTACTTTTTTATTATTAACTACTGCTAAAGAAGTCTTTTTCTTCTCTTCGATTAAAACTTGTCCAGATACAGGATCAGTAATAATTCTTTTTTCAATGAGATACTCTAGAGACTCATTAATAAGATGTTTACTTTTTAAACCTGTTATTTCTAGATAACCTTTATTTACTCTTTTAATTATCCCCTTTGAGTCTATGAGGCAAACACCATCTGATATGATATCCCCAATGACAAAAGCAGTAATTTGACTTTCTTCATATTCTTTAAGTTCACAAATAACTTTATTTTGCTCTATAATTAAATTCTCAAAGTTTTTAAGAATATCATAAATTTCATCCTCGACTTCTATATTGTCAAAGTCTTTGAGATTGCCTTTTTTTTCTAAAATGGAAGAGTTAATATTGTATATTTTCTTTAACATATCTATCTCCTAATCTTCTTTACTAATCGAGTTTCATCTTTATTTTATCAGATTTATTAAAATAAAGTATGTCCTTTGACAAAATACCCTCAAAGATTATTCAATAAAATATTAATTATAAGAGAAGTTATTAAAATCGTGGTAAAATTACATTTCTAACATAAATATTTCATAAATAAACCTTCATCCTCATAAGTAAAAAACTAATCAAAAATCAAAATTCTAATGATAGAAACTTTTTTAAACTTAGATTTACAATATTCTTTTACATATCCATTTACAAAGGTATTTTTAAAAAATAATATACGAAAAACTTTAAAATTTATAACAACAATCTACTTATAATTAAAAGTACAAAACTATCAACTTTATAACATGAGAGCCCTAATTTAAAATGACATAGGAACTCCCATATTATAATACTTTTTATAACTTAAAAGCTTGTTAACCTATTGAGATTCTAACTATTTGTTGCCATATAGTGTATCTACTAAGTACTCCCGAAGCCTATCATTAGCTCTAGCTGACTCTTCTTTAGACCATGATTGAAATCCTCTGCCTGATTTGAAGCCTAAATCTCCCACTGCTACCTTTTCTTTTAGTAGTGAAGAAGGCTCAGTAGAGTTTTCTAGATATTTTAAGAGGTAACTGTGAATTGATAAGGTTAAATCTGTTCCCACCATATCTGAGTTTTCCATTGGTCCAAGTATTGGTAGCCTTAGTCCAAAACTATATTTTATTGCTTCATCCACAGTCGCTGCATCAGCTATGTTATTTTCTACAATAGAAATTGCTTCTCTCCACAAGGCATGTTGTAATCTATTTGCCACAAAACCTGGAACATCCTTATTAACTCTGATAGGATGTTTCTTTGCATTTTGTAGTAGCTCCATGGTTTTATCCATTACTTCCTCAGAAGTATAATTTGATTTTATTACCTCCACCAATGGAATTAAATAAGGTGGATTCCAGAAGTGAGTTCCAATAACTCTAGCTTTGTTTATAGTTTTCTCTGATATCTCGGTGATGCTCATTACAGAAGTGTTTGTTGCAAAAATAGTATCTTCTTTGCATAGTTTTTCTAAATTCATAAATAAGCTTTGTTTCAACTCCATATTTTCTGGTATACATTCAACAACGAAATCTGCATCCTTAGTTGCAATTATCATATCTTCTGTTAAGGATATTCTGCTGAGAATTCCTGCTGCTTCGTCCTCTGTAATGGCTTTTTTTTCTTTTAGAAAATTAAGATTGGAGTTTATTTTATCCATACATTCATATTCAAACTTTTCTCGTATGAAAATTGTTACTTTTAACTCTTCACAAGCAGCAAACACCTGTGCAATACCGCTGCCCATCATACCAGGTCCAAATAATGTTATATTTTTTATAGTATTATTACTCATATAACCTTCACCTTACACTAACTTTAATATTTTTCTAGCATCATCTGGAGATGCCACTTCTTTATTAGCTTCTCTTATTATTCTAGCTGCTCTTGCTACTAGTTCGGCATTTGAAACTGCTAATGTATCCTTAGAATAAAATACATTATCCTCCATTCCTACTCTTACATGTCCACCTAATGCAATAGCTGTATATAAAATAGGTAAATGTCCCTTACCTATTCCTAGTGCAGACCAAGTGGCATCCTGTGGAATAAGACTCTTAAGATAAACTAGATTTTCAACTGTAGCTGCACTTCCACCCGCTGCTCCTAATACAAATTGGTAATGTAAAGGACCTTTTAATACTCCCTTCTTTAGGTAGTATAAGGAGTTATATACCATTCCTGCATCAAAAATCTCAATCTCAGGCTTAACTCCATTTTCCTGCATGGTATGTCCTAGTTCTTCTAAGAACTTTGGGTGATTGATAAATAGACTATTATTCATCCAATTCATAGATCCACAATCATATGATGCAAGTTCAGGCTTTATTAGCCTTAAATGTTCTTGTCTTGTTTCATCTGTGGCATTCAAATCCCCAGAGGTAGTTAAGTTAATTACTATATTACATTTTTCTCTTATAAGCTTCACAGTCTCTGCAAACTTATCTTTGTCCATACTACCTTTTCCTTCATCATCTCTCATGTGAAGATGTGCAATAGCTGCTCCTGCTTTCCAACACTCATATACGTCATTTGCAATTTCTTCAGGAGTAAGAGGTATACTAGGGTTATCTTTTTTACTTGGCCAAGCGCCTGTGGTAGCTACTGTTATAATTGTTTTTTCCATGATTCGCACCTCTATTATGTTAATTTTTTAACTACTACTAACAGATATTAATACCATTGAATCTATATGCTAGTGTAAAACATAGGTAAGCAACCTAAAATCTTTGATATACAAAATGATTTATTACTTCCCTTGAGTCACCTATAGATATATTAAATTGAAACTAATGCATATTCTCAATAGCTTTCTAAAATTCCTATTATTAAATTATAGGGATTTAACTTAAAGGCTTAAGTATAAATACGTCTACATTACTCCCACATAGGGCATTAATGTGTCCCAACTTAAGCTTAAATCTTAAATCCTATGACTACACTCAACTGTAATGAGTTCTATACTTGTAAATTTTATTACGGGTTAGAACTCACATTATCCTATTAGTACTTTTATTGCACCTTTAGGATTAGCACATCTCTTTTTTAAGTAAACATTGGCGGATGTTTACTTCACATTTCCCGAGGGTAACTATTACACCGTGGTTTTTATGATTATTTTGAAAGGATGAAGCTCTCATTATTTAATTTAAGAGGAGGCTATTCCGCAAATTAAATCCAATGAGAGAGTATTTCCTTCCAAGAGAGTTAAAAATTTTTTTATCATTATACTATTACTTATGTGTAACTTTATAACCTCTATAAACATTTGTTCTTTCATTAGAAACACTTTGAGGTTGTACACTTTTATTGTCTATAAACAATATTATTTTTACCGACATTATAGAAACTTCAAATCTCTGAGCTTCTATAAGCATCAGTTGCTCAGCTAAGCACAATTAATTTGATGGCAGTATAGCTTATCATCCTGTGTTGTTAGGTCTAATCAGTTTACTGCGACTCTTATTTCATATCACTGTACCTAATAGGTATCCTCAATGGTATAATAGAACTTCTCAAGTGAAGTCACTTACAGAATGTGCTAAAAATTAGCAAGCCCAATATCCACCTTCAACCGCTACATTAGCCCCTGTCATAAAATCACTTGCACTTGAAGCTAAGAAGATACATGGTCCTACAAAATCCTCTGGTTCTCCAAGTCGGCCTATTGGAAGACGTTTTAAGAAATTCTTATAAACAGCACTTTCTGGATCAAACATCCATTCTGTTAAGTCTGAACGAAATACTGTTGGATTAATTGTATTAACATTAATTTTATATTTTTCTGTCCATTCACAAGCAAGGGACTGAGCCATAAGATCTATACCTGCTTTTGCTGTAGCGTAACCTGTATAACCTGCCATGCCCATTTTTGAACGAGCAGAAGATACTAATATAGCTTTCCCACCTTTTTCCTGTTGAATCATTTGTTTTCCAACATATTTACAGTACAACCATGTACCCTGAACATCAGAATCCATGATTTTTTTCCATTCAGTTAAGTCTTGTTCTACGATTGGTTGTGCATGATTGTATCCAGCTGCTGTAACTAATACATTAATTTCTCCAAATTTTACAACTGCATCATTAACAACTCTGATTACATCATCTTCAACCGCAGGGTCTCCTATTGAATAGTCACACTGAATTCCTTGTGCTTCTAATTCATTGCAAAGAGCCGCGCATTTTTCATCGCTACGGCCTGTTACAAAAACCTTCATACCAGCAAATCCATAGCCAAACGCAATTGCTTTTCCTAAAGCACCTGTAGCTCCAGTAATAAGTGCAACTTTTCCACTAACATCAAACAAATTGTTTACAAACTGCTTATCTAGCATACTCTTCTCTCCTTAAACTATTTAGTTTTCTAAATAGAATTATTAATCCTAGAAACTCCTAAAATTGCAACAACTTTAGAATAGATAAATTCATTATTGATTTTAGTAATTAACTACAACCAACATAGTAGCTGGCATGTTAGTTTCATTAATAATTTCTCTGCCTTCATTTGGTCCAATAAATAAAGAATCATTTTTTTTAAGTACAAATGTTTCAGTTTTTGATTTGACTTCAACCTCTCCCTCTAACACAACATAAACTTTTTCAGTTGGTGAGTCCTCATACGCATATTCAGCGCCGCCACCTGGTAAAAAGTGAGTTAGTCCCATCCAGAACTTAGAAGCTCCTGTTTCTTCGATTCCTTGAAGTTTTAAAGTTGCACAATCAAAGTGTTTTGGAGCCGTATAAGGCTTAACATCCTTAAATTCAACCTTTTTCATATCTGACACCATCCTTTCATAAAACAAAAATTTAATTACTTTGAGATTGTTTCTAAAATTTTCTCATGTTTAGATATCTACTGATAAGTATCAATAACAAGACTTAATAGAACTCTTTTTAAGAAAACTTTAGTTCAAGACTTCCATCTTTCTAGTTAAAAAATCGCCTTGCATTTTCCATCACAATGGCTACACTTTATTAAAAAGCAACTTGCGTGCCAACTTTCTAAAGGCATCTATTAATTATCTATAAAAGTGGTATAACAGCTTAAAATCCTTTGTTTTATTTTTTCAATTTTAATAACCTATAACTAATTAGTTACCAAGAAGTTATAATTTAAGCTGGATTTCTCACTAAAATTAGAAGTGTTAATACATAATGGTATTAAAAAATAAGATATTTAGAATTAACGGTGAATTTCACTTTATGTTATGATACAATAATGTATTTTGTGTAATACATTATTGTATTAATTTATTAATTTCTAATTTTCTTTACTTCCTAATAAAACGAAATGTAGTTTTTTCAAATATTTTTCATAAGTAAAAGTACGCAAAAAAAGATGCTGTTAAAAAAACTAACACCATCTTTAAAAAGTCTTTAGGTAGGATTTCCATAACTACTCCACAGAGCCTTCCTTTAACTTCACAGATTTCTATATTTAAATGAGGGAAATGAATTTAATTTGAATTTTTCAAACCTTTTCATTCTATGTTTATTAGCTTCTCACAAAGCTTCCTGATTTTCCACCTGATTTTTTCAAAAGCACAATATCACCAATTTCCATGCCCTTGTCCACCGCTTTACACATATCATATATGGTTAGTGCTACTATAGATGCTGCAGTAAGAGCTTCCATTTCGATACCTGTTACATAGCTACATTTCACTTTTGCTAAAACCCTTACTTTGTTAGGATTTTCTATAGTAATATCTATATCAATACCTTCTATTGGTACAGGATGACACATAGGTATTAGTTCGTGAGTCTTTTTCGCAGCCATAATTCCAGCTATTCTTGCGCAGGAAAAAACATCTCCCTTAGGCATTGCCCCAGTGGTAATCAGCGTCAAGGTCTCTGCTTTCATAGTAACAACAGCCTGAGCTACAGCTTCCCTATCAGTAGTTTCTTTTCCCCCAACATCCACCATACGAGCAGCACCCTTTTCATCTAAGTGCGTAAGTTCCATTTCAACCCCTCCATCTCCCTTTTTTTTACATAATATCATATTTCTCAAATACTGACAACTTTATTACTCCTTGTTAAGATCCCCCACCAAAGTTTTCAATAATGCCGAGGATCACCACCTTAACTTATTTAAGCACTTAAACTTGTTTAAACATTAAAGATTCTAGAAAGCTTATCCTTCAAAAAGTGATTAACAATTTTATTTTAGTTTTACGTATCTAGGCTTAAGCAGCAACTCCAGCTTATTTATTTTTATAAAAAAGACTTCCAACAATGAATCTTAATCCATAGTTAGAAGTTTGTAATTCCAAGAAATGTAATAACATTTCAATAGTTATTTCTTTTCTATAGTATGCTTAGCCCCCAAGATAAGCACTTTTCACATTTTCATCTTTAAGTAATTCCTTTGCATTCCCTTGGATTTCAATTTCCCCATTTCTTATGATATAGGCCCTATGAGCAACATTAAGCGCCATATGTGCATTTTGTTCAACTAGTAAAACTGTGGTACCTGCACTATTTATATCTTTTATAATGGAGAAAATCTCCTTTACTATAATTGGAGCAAGTCCCATGGAAGGCTCATCTAACAATAAAAGTTTAGGTCTTGCCATAAGTGCACGACCCATAGCAAGCATTTGCTGTTCTCCTCCTGATAAAGTTCCCGCCATTTGCTGTATTCTCTCTTTAAGCCTTGGAAATAGCGAAAATATCTTTTCAAAATCTTTCTTTATTTCCACTTTATCATTTCTTATATATGCTCCCATTTCAAGATTTTCCATCACACTCATTTTTGAGAAAATCCTTCTACCTTCTGGAACATGAGAAATACCTAGTCTCACAATGTCTGGTGCATTCAAAGAAGTTATTTCTTTTTTATTAAACATTATTTCTCCACTTCTTGGCTTTTCTAGACCAGAGATGGCTTTTAAAGCAGTGCTCTTCCCCGCCCCATTTGCTCCTATAAGCGTAACTATTTCTCCTTCTTCAATATTAATATTTACATTTTTCAAAGCATTAATTGCCCCATAAAATACATCTAGCCTTTTAAGTTCTAACATTATTCTACCTCCCCACCTAAGTATGCCTTGATGACTTTTTCATCCTTTTGTATATCTTGTGGAGATCCACTAGCAATTAAAGTACCATAATCAAAAACAAATAATCTTTCACAGACTTCCATAACTAAGGACATATCGTGCTCAATAAGAATAATAGTCAGATCAAAAGTTTCTCTAATCCAAGTAATAAGGTTTTTGAGTTCCTTAGTTTCTTGTGGGTTCATTCCTGCAGCAGGTTCATCTAAAAGAAGAAGCCTCGGTTTTGCAGCTAAAGCCCTTGCAATTTCAAGCCTTCTCTGATCCCCATAGGAGAGATTCTTCGAAATCTCATCCTTTTTATCTAAAAGATTAAATTTTTCAAGGAGCTTTATGGCCTCATCCTTAGTTTTATCTTCACTTATATAAAAAGAAGGTAACCTAAATACTGCTGAGGCCACGCCATACTTTAAGCCATGGTGAAACCCAATCAGTACATTATCTACTACCGACATATTTTTAAAAAGCCTTATATTTTGAAAGGTTCTAGAAATTCCGTAGTGAGTTATTTTGTAAGGCTTTAATTGTTTTGTAGTAACTTTTTTATTTAAATCATAAGTAATTTCTCCTGAAGTGGGAGTATAAATCCCTGTGAGTAAATTAAAGAAAGTAGTTTTCCCAGCTCCATTGGGGCCAATTAATCCAATAATTTCTCCTTTTTCTATGTTTAAACTTACATTTGAAACTGCTTTTATGCCACCAAAATCCTTTACTAAATTACTTACTTTCAGTACTGACATTTAACTTCACCCCCTTTCTAAATAATTTAAATTCGCTATTTCCCATAAGTCCTGTGGGTTTATAAACCATTATTACAAAAAGAATTAGAGAATAAACCACCATTCTAAGTTCAGGTATATTTTGAAGAAAAAGTGAAATAAAAGATAATGCAACTGCTCCAACTACTGAACCCTTTAGGCTTCCAATTCCACCAAAAACTACAATAACTAAAATATCAATGGATTTCATAAACCCGAATGAATCTGGCTTAATAAAATAGAAATAATTTGCATATAAAGCTCCTGCAATTCCTGAGAAAAATGCACCAATGGCGAAAGCTAACACTTTATAAAAGGTTGTATTTACCCCCATGGCTTCTGCTGCGATTTCATCTTCCCTTATAGAAATGCAAGCTCTTCCATGATAGGATTTTATGAAGTGTCTTATTATCACCACAGTGAGTACTCCCATGAGGAAAATCCATGTCCAATTTGTGTATTGGGGAATATCATTTAGTCCTGTAGCTCCACCAATGTACTCTGTGTTTAATCCTAAAATTCTTATTATCTCCCCAAACCCTAATGTTGCAATGGCTAAATAATCTCCCTTTAATCTTAGGGTTGGAATACCAATAACAACCCCTGCCAAAGCTGCAACTATCCCAGCAAATATCAACCCAACAATAAAAGGTTGATTAAGTTTTGCTGTTAGAATTGCTGAAGCATAGGCTCCAATGGACATAAAAGCTGCATGTCCTAGTGAAAACTGACCTGTAAACCCCGTAATAAGATTTAAACTCACTGCCAGGATGATGTTAATCCCAATGAGTACAATATTTAATAATATATATGAATCAATAACCCCTAGATTTATTGAAACTTGAATCTCTGCATAAGTCAAAATTAGAACAATAAGATTTAGAACATTACTTTTGCGAAACTGCTTCATCCTTTACCACCCCTTTTTTGCTTTTGAAATATAACTGCTGTTGCTTCTTATCTTCTACACCTTTTCCTTCACGCTTTTACCTAAAAGTCCATTTGGTTTTACAAGAAGAACCACTATCAATATGGAAAAGGCAACTGCATCTTTAAATATTGACCCTCCATATGCACTAACCATGGTTTCTGTCATCCCAAGGAATATCCCACCAAATACAGCACCAGGAATTATACCAATTCCTCCTATAACCGCTGCAATAAAGGCTTTTAATCCTGGGATAACTCCCATAAGAGGATTGATAGAATTATAATATACTCCTACAAGGACCCCAGCTGCGCCTGCTAATGCTGATCCTAACGCAAAGGTATAGGATATAGTCTTATTTACATTTACCCCCATAAGTTCTGCTGCAGCTTTATCTAGTGAAACTGCTCTCATTGCTTTACCAGTTTTCGTCTTATGGATTATATATTGAAGAGCAACCATTAAAATAAGGGTAACCACAACAATATAAATATTCTTTACGTCTATCACCACATTCCCATTGAAAAAAAGAAGCTTTTTGTTAGCTAAAACATTTGGAAAAGTTCTAGTATCAGGCTTTACAAAATACATCATTACATATTCTAAGAACAAAGACACACTTATAGCTGTGATAAGGGCTGCTATTCTTGTTGAATTACGTATGGGTTTGTAGGCAACCTTTTCTATGATCATTCCAAGAATGCTACATACTAACATTGCTACAAGGAGTGATGGTAAAAACCCTAAATTTAAAAAGGTGGTTAAGGCAAATCCCACATATGCTCCCACCATATAGATATCACCGTGAGCAAAGTTGATTAAGTTTATAATCCCATAAACCATAGTATAACCAAGTGCAATCAGTGCATAAATACTTCCAAGGGATATCCCATTTATCAATTGCTGCAATAACTCTTCCATATCAATCACTCACTTTCTATTGGTTTTCATGGGCTATGTTAAAATACATATTCATAAAAAAACTTCTCTTATAATTTTCAAAGATTAATGTTATATTACCTTCATCATAGTATTAGGTTTGAACCATCTATTAATTTTCACGAAAACCAATAGTATTCCAGCAATTTTATTAAGATTAATCTTGTCATCAGTATCGTATTCTATATGAAAAGTTCTATTAGGATAATTTTTTGAAAATCATTTTGAGACACTCCCATGAAAACTAATTTTTAAAATTTAAATGGACAACAATTTATTAAAATTGTTTATATAATCTACTTCTTAGTTTAAATAATGAACAAGTTCATTTTTGCAATAGACTTTGAAAGGATATTTGACTCCCACCTTAAACTCACTTGAGCACTGATGAGGATGAGAGTAGTATCCTTCCAAAATGCTTTTAAACTATGGATTTAATTTTTTTAAGAAGGTTGGTTCTCCATTTTTCATCTCTATAACTGTTACTGACTTTACTGGATTGTGGCTTTCATCAATTGAAAAGCTTCCTGTAACCCCTTTAAAATCTTTAGTATCAGAAAGAGCATCCTTTAACTTTGAAGAATCTACTTCTCCAGCTCTTTTTAAAGCATCTGCAAAATAATAAGCCATATCATAACCTAGGGCACTAAAAGCATCTGGATCTTTACCGTATTTTTTATTAAAATCTTCTCTAAATTTAACTACCTCTGGAGCAGTATCCTTTGAAGAATAGTGACTTGTATAATAAACCTTATTTAAAGCATCGCTACCTGCTATTTCACTAAGTTTTGGTGATTCATAACCATCTCCTCCAAGCACAGGCACATCTAACCCAAGTTCTCTAGCTTGTCTAATAATTAATCCTACTTCCTCATAATATCCTGGAATGAATAACACTTCAGGATTTACACCCTTTATTTTTGTTAAAACAGCTTTAAAATCTGTATCCTTACCTTGGTAAGCTTCCTCAGTTACAACACTACCCCCAAGTTTCACATAGGTTTCTTTAAAACTTTCTGTTAAACCCTTACTATAATCGCTAGTTGTATCCACAAGCACTGCAGCATTTTTTAAAGCTAAATCATTATAAGCAAAGTTTGACATCATAACCCCTTGAAAAGAATCGCTGAAACAAGTTTTAAATACAAATTCTCTTACTTTCCCATTACTATCTATGGTGACATCATCTGCAGTGGCTGAAGCAGAAATTAGTGGAATTTTATTTTGAGTAGCTGCTGGTGATGCAGCCTTTGTGTTTCCCGAAGTAGCTGGTCCTAGAAGAGCCACCACCTTATCTCTTGTTGCTAGTCTAGTAGCAACATTTGCTGCTTCTGTATTATCTGATTTATTATCTACCTTCACTGGTTCTATTTGTTTTCCAAGAACTCCACCATTTTTATTTAACTCTTCAAAGGCAAGTTCTATACCGCTACTAATACTTTGACCATAGGTGGCTACATTTCCTGAGAGTTCATAATTTAAGCCTACTTTTATTTTATCTGCATTACCTGTTTTATTTAATGCTGCCTCTGAACAACCTACAAAAACACTTGCCATAAGAACTGATGATATTAATACTGATAACTTTTCTTTCATACAAAACACCCCTAATAATATTATTTTTCTAAGTACCAATTTCTTGCATATAATACCATCTTCATCCTGATCTACACTTATCCCCAAGAAAACCACCCCCTTTTATAATTATCTAAATAATGAACAAGTTAATTTTGTTAAGCGACACTGAAAGATGACTTAACTTCCACCAAAGTATACTCTGTTAAGAGAACTCTCACATGGTGAAGGTGAGAGCTTTACCCTTCCAAAATGTCGAAAAAAAAGCCTCTACATGTATGAAAATACATGTAGAGGCATTATAATGCGATACCACTCTACTATATAATTATCTCGCGATAATTAACTCATCAGGTTCTATAGGTTTTAACACTAAAACTTATGTTAAAATTCTATCTTAAACCCTGGCCTTATAACGGGGCCCTACGTTATGACTTACTAAATTCAGCCATACAACTCCGAAGTGATTGTTCCCCATTAAATCAATGCCAGTTCTCAGCAATCCCGGCTCTCTGTAGTAGATTTTTAAATAGTTCACTCTTCATCATAGTCTTTATATTCTTATAAACACCTCACAATTTTTATTGTGCTGTTGATGAATAGTATATCACCACGAAGTCTTCCAGTCAACACGTTTATGCAATATATTTTTTATGAAATTTCAAATAATGTAATTTTTCATATTTTCACTTTCCTATTAAACAATCACCCAGCAAACAACTTAACCTGGTAAACGCTTACAAGCTTGTGTATGTAAGGGTTGATTTTATAACTAACCCAAAACTCCACAAAAGTCAATTTGAATTTTATACACTCATTACTTGCATTTACGCAAGCCTCATTATTTGCCACAAATATTTTTCTAGTGAATCTATAGATTATTAAATATTAAAGAATGAACAAGTTGATTTTTTTATATTTAATATCAATCAATAATCGCTTTTAGAGATTAGGTAATTAAACACTGTAATTAGAGTGATACCTACAAATAACACAATAATAAAGAGTTTATTTGCTGTTACCATATCCCCAGCCTCAACTGCATAATATACAGCTGTAGGTATATTTTGAGTTTTTGAAGGTATATTCCCTGCTACCATCAAGGTAGCTCCAAACTCTCCAAAAGCTCTTGCAAAACCAAGAACTATACCACAAAGAATTGATCTTAGTGCCATAGGGATCTTTATCATATAAAATATTTGAAAAGTACTCGCTCCATCAATTTTCCCCGCATCCTCGCATTCCTTATTAATATTGAGAAAACCTGCCTTGCTATTTTGATAGATAAGAGGCAACGAAATAATAAAAGTAGCAATTGCTCCTGCCCACCAAGTGAACACAAGCCTTATGTCAAATGCAGAATAAAGAAAATTTCCTACGGGGCCACTCTTTCCAATTAAAAGCAAGAGTCCATAACCTATAATAGAGGGTGGAAGAAACATTGGCATTAATATGAATCCCTCAATTATCCCTTTTAATCTTGTTTGGTTTCTATATAAAGTATTAGCTAAAAGCACCCCAACTACGCTACTGGCTGCAATTGAAGTTAGACTCATCTTTAAAGATATCATCAAAGCATCAAATATCATATCAGTTTTCCTTTACGCTAAAATTATATTTCAAAAATATCTCTTTTGCTTGTGAAGTGCTCATAAATTCCATAAACTTAATTACTGAAGCTTTATTTTCACTCTCAGCTATTAACACCATTGGATACACAATGGATTCATGAATATCTTCTGGAATCTTTATAGCTATGTAACTATTTTTAAGATTTACAGCATCGCTATAATACACTATTCCAGCTTCTGCTTCTCCATTTTCTACATAGTTTAATACTGATTTCACATCCCTTGCATAAACTATTTTACTCTTAAATTTCTCCCAGAGTTTTGTATTTTCTAGAGCCTCCTTAGAATATTGTCCTACGGGTACTGTGTTTATTTCTCCTAAGGCAAGTTTTACATCCTTATTTTCTAGATCTTCAAGAGATTTTATATTTTTATCATAATTATTGGATACTATAAGCACTAAAGAGTTAGTGAGTAATTCTTTGTAAGTACTTTTATCCCCTAGTCCTTTATCAATTAAAGTACTTACTTGATTCTTTCCTGCAGAAATAAATAAATCTACAGGTGCACCCTCTTCAATCTGCTTTTGCAATGTTCCGGATCCTCCAAAATTCACATTTATTCTTACATCTGCTTGTCCCTTATACTGCTGAATTATCTCTTCTAATGGCTCCTTTAGACTCGCTGCAGCGCTTATTGTGAACTCTTTTGCACTAAGTTCCTTTGTTGCAGAAGCTTGTTTACTACACCCAACGCTAAATAAGGTACTTATAACCATTACCACTGAAATCATTCTCTTAATCATAATGTTATCCGCCTCTCTTGAAATTTTAAACTTACTTTTATCTTATGAATCAACTATAGTTTCAATCTACTTGAATAACCTTAATTTATATATAATAACTCCACTCACTCGCTTTACCTTTTTTTACCATAATATCACATCTTCCTAATTTTAACAATTACTCTACTTTTTAATTGTATCTCTCATATTAAAAATGCAAATTGAAAATTTATTGGTAAAAACCAAGCACTTCACAATGCCTTTTACCTCTTACTCTTTAATCACTTTCATTCCCTATTGTTTTAGGTGTCTACACCCACCTTTTCAATACATAAAACTACATCAGTTGGTTATTCTAAAAATAATACAATTATGGAGGAGTACCTATGAATAAAAGAGTAAAAGTTATTAACCTTTTGACCATAATCTTTTTAGTGATCCAACTATTTATTGGTTATGGATTATATAAAAGCGGACAGATAAATTACCTCTATGAAATAATTGCTATTTCAGTTTTATTTCTAGCTTATACCTTTTGGGAAATTAAAAGTAATTTATATATGAGTAACTACATAAGATTTCTAATCATGGCTACATTACTAGCCCATGTATTTATAGGGGATTATTTAGATTTTTATAGTAAATCCTTTATTTTTGATAAAGCACTTCATGGTTTTGGTACTTATTCTTTTACACTGTTTTCTTATGCAATTATTAATCAGATGGTTACAAGTAATGGTAGTAAAAAAGCTTATAACTTTATTTTTATTATTGCCTTAGGTATGGCTTTAGGCCAATTATTCGAATTCTTAGAATTTGCAATTGACCTTACTATTAAACCTTCCCCACCAGCTCAAGGTGATGTATTTGATACAAACCTAGATATGATTTTAAATACCTTGGGATCAATAGTTGCAGCACTTCACTTGAACTTATCAAAGTATAAATTTATTAAATAAATTTCAATATATTTTAATCGAAGGGTTTTAAGAGGATTAGCCCTTGCAAATTATCAGTAGACTATTTAGAAAGTTGAACATCCCCCACTGAATTAGTTATTATCAAATTAGTTTCATAAAAAAACACAAACTGCTCACATTTTTTATATGAGCAGTTTGTGTTTCCATTAGATTTTAACTATGAATTATTGCATAGGTCATTCTCTTTTCTAGCATAGCTTTAATAGCTTCCATACTTCTGAAATAATATACAGAATCACTAAGAACTATATTTTTCCCTCTAACTAAATCATACTCTTCCTCTAATATATTAATACACTTATAAAAATTCTTTAACTCTTCAAGGGTTACTTTAAAAGGACTTCTTGGAATTCCAACATTTGCAACAGCACTCTCTGAAAAACCTTTATGATTTTTATATCTATCATTGGCTTCTTTAAGATAAAAGTCTCTTTCAATTATATAATTCATGTTCAGCTCATACTTTTCAATGAAATTATCCAATGCAGCTTTATTAATATTATAAACACTTAAATTTTCAAGATTCTTTTGAATCCATTTCAATAATTTGTGTAGCATCAGTGTACTTTCTTTTGGATGAGTAAACTCAAAACATCTTGAAACTTCAATATCAACTTTTATATCGTTCAAATCCAACAAACCTCTATCATGCATATTTTAATGCCTCCTCATTCAATTTTATATTAAGATTATATGAATGTATCTTAATATATATTACTCAATAAAGCTAAAAGTGTGACATTAGGCTGATTTGTTAATGTTTTACTTAAGAGAATTTGTTAATATTTTATTCATAATGTTATTTTTATAACAATATTATGAATAAATCACTTTTGATTGTTGCATTTTTCACAAGTATAATTGTACTCTTTTATGTTTTCATTGTATATTTCATGTAACATAATATATCTTATTTTGCACTTAATTCGATATTCAAAGTAGGATGAAACTATACATTTGTTTTTCATATGTTATTTCTAACATAAAATTTTACAAAGAACCATTCTTCTAATATTGTTTAATCTTTGAATTTATACTGTTTCAACTTTACCACTTTTATTAATAAATCCAAATTAAAAGGACTTAATCTAAATTAAGTCCTTTTAAAAATTATAATATTCCTCTTGTTTTAAAATTATCAAAGTTTTTTCCAGCATCTTAATGAAAATTTATTTTGAATTTCTAACTACATTTTCGATAAATACTTCCACTAATACAGGATCAAATTGCGTGCCTGCATTTTTCCTTAGTTCTCCTACTGCAAATTCTACTGGAAGTGCGCTTCGATAAGATCTTTCGCTAGTAATAGCATCAAAAGTATCCGCAATAGCCATTATTCTTGCTTGTAATGGGATTTCATATTCTTTTAATCCTTTGGGATATCCTAACCCATCCCATCTTTCATGATGAGCAAGTACATACTCTGCCATTTCTGACATATCATTAACTGAACTAAGAATACGATAGCCTATTTCTGGATGTCTTTTAATTTCTTCTCTTTCATCTTCAGTTAGTTTTTCTGGCTTATTAAGGATATTTTCCTCAATAGCAACCTTACCTATATCGTGAAGAAGTCCCACGGTTTTAAGTTCCTTTATCTCTCCAACACCGAGACCAAGAGCTTTTCCCATACTATCACATAATGCTGAAACTCTTTGTGAGTGTTGCTCTTCTCTTTTGTTTTTTTCATGTAGTGTGTTAATTATTGCACTAATTGTTTTACCTCGCATACTTGGGCTTTCAAAAAGCTTTCTCTTGTATAAATAATCTTCAGCTTTCTTTAAGGTTTCATTTATATTTACATCCTCTTGAAGCTTTATCTCCCATCCAAAGGAAATTGATAACTCTAGAGAAAGAACCTTTTCTTTTGAACATGCGTGCTGAATGATTTCAACAGTACTTTCTACTTCCTTTTCCGATGTTTTAGGCAAAATAATAACAAATTCATCTCCGCCAATTCTACATGGGACATCTTGAGATCTACAAGATTTTTTTATAACTTCTGCCGTTTTAATTAGTAGTTCATCACCTTTTAAATGACCAAAGGAATCATTTATAAGCTTAAGTCCGTTTACATCTGCCATCAAAATAGCAAGAGGATAATTTTCCTTTTTATCCAATCTATTTAGCTCTTCTACAAAAAATCTCCTATTATACAAATTAGTTAAATAATCATGGTGACTTAAATACTTCAGTTGCTTTTCGCTTTCCACCAGTTGATCATTATACACTCTAAGCTCATCTTCAGCAGCTGCTAATTGTTGTAAAGACGCCTGAAGCTCTTCATTTTGAGCCTCTAGTTCTTGTTCATCAGCCTCTAATCTTATAAAGTATTCCTGTGCCTTATCCAAAGTAGAGTTTATTGAATTTCGCAGAATTCCAAATGGGTCATTTTTTCTTATGGGTACTCTATAGGTTATGTCTTCTTCAACATTAATACCTTGAATATCTCTATGCAGTTTATCAGTGGGATCTATAAAATACTTCTTTTGCAACATAAAAAGTATGTAAAAAATTAAAACTGAGGATAATACAGTTATACCAAATATTCTTAAGTACTGAATGGTGCTTTTCATGTATTCATCAAGGGAAATAAAACTTGCTATTCTCCAATCTGTACCTTCTACTAGCACATATGCTAAATAACCTTCTACACCATCCATGGTAAGTTCCGTGATTCCTTCTTTATTTTGGAACATCTCAACCTTGACCTCTTTTGATACTTCATCAATGTTTTTTACATTCCATAAAAATTTATAATCATATTTGGGATTGGCCAATATATTCCCACTTCCATCTATTAAGAATGAAAAACTATCTTCACTATGCTTTTTCTCCTGGACTAGAGATATCACACTATTAATATCAACATCCCCAGCTACAACCCCTAAAAGCTTACCACTAGCATCATAAACTGGTTGGGCTAAGGTTATGATAAGCTCGTTAGTTGACGCATCAATAAGAATTTCAGTAAATATTAATTTCCCTGCTTCTACTGCTTTATTATACCAAGGTCGCTGTCTTAAATCGAAGTTACTTGGTGGCTGCCATCCATTGCTGATGATCAATTCATTTTCTGGAGTTCCAAAATAAATAATTGAAAAATCCTTATTTTTCTCACTTAACATTTTAAAATATTCACTAGTTAGATCCTTGTCCCATTTTTCAAGAGCAATATAGTTTGCTACATCAGAAATGATCTGGGCTTTTTTCATTAAATCATTAGTAATTTCACTTTGAACAATATCATTAGAGAGAGTAATAATCTTTTGGGTTTCTGTTCTATGTATATTATTGTAATAATAAAATTGAATAATTAATCCAAAAACTACTACCATTATTATAATAAATCCCAATATATTTAACCGCTTTTTAATATTATACATTTTTCTCACTTCCTTAAATAATGATAGTAAATGCTTTCCGTCAAAATGTTACAAATATATCTATACTATAACATTTTTCCCTATTTTTCAGCAATATGAATTTAGTAATTAATTTAGCAAACTAAACCCATTTATAATTAAAAAATGCTTTTGAGGCTTAATAAATTGAGCTATTAGAAACTTATTCTGTTCATTCATAATTCAATGACAATTCTAATTTTCTAAATCTGAAACTTATCTTATATTAAAATATATTGTAAAGGCATATACTATTGTTATAATTGTTTTATATACTCTAAACTATGAAAGAGGTGACATTACCAATGAAAGATATTAAAATGTTTATTACAGATTGGTGTCCCCATTGCACCAAAGCAAAAACTT
Source organism: Clostridium sp. (assembly GCF_036642255.1). Taxonomy (GTDB): domain Bacteria; phylum Bacillota; class Clostridia; order Clostridiales; family Clostridiaceae; genus Clostridium_J. The sequence goes on from NZ_JAVWDJ010000012.1 coordinate 45,212, forward strand.
GGATTGAGGAAGTAAGGCAGGAAAATCCAAGGTATAAGGATATTAAAGTAGAAGTAATTGATGAAGAGAAGCATCCTGAAATTTCTAAGGAGTACGACTATTACTATGTTCCAACCTACTATGTTGAAAACAACAAAATTTATGAAGGTGGTACTACAAAGGATATAGTTCGCATGGTATTCGAAGAAGCTAGCAAATAGTTTCTAAACTCTTTGGTTCTTTATTTCTTCAATTTTATATTTAAACTTTAAGTTTTTAAATATGCTGAAAAAACGCTATGGTTTTAACAACTTTTTATTGGTTAAAACTATAGCACTTTTCATTTAAATTATAGTAAAACTACAAGTACATTTTCTTATACATATGATATTCTACATCGATCATAGTGATAGTTCTAAAAAATTTGCAATGGACAAATTGTCCAAAACAACTCAAGATTGTAAAAAACCTCAAGGATCACAAAATCCCTGAGGTTTTATTATTTTAAAATTATTCTACGTAAGCGTCTTTAAAGTCCATTTGTCCAAGTGGAGACTTAATGAAGCCTTTAACTGTTGGATCTGCGCAGATAATATTTGTATAGAAGTATAACGGAAGAACTGGTAAGTCTGTCATTAATATATCTTCAGCCTTGTGAAGTGCCTCAGTTCTCTTTGCTCCATCGGTTTCTGATTTAGCGATAGCGATTAACTTATCATATTCTGGATTTGCATAACCTGCATTATTTTGTCCGCCCCCTGTTACCCACATGTCTAAGAAGGTCATTGGATCATTATAGTCTGCAATCCATCCATGTCTAGCAATTGAGTATTGGAAGTTATTTCTTGTATCTTGGAAAACTGCCCACTCTTCATTTTTAAGTTCTATTTCAACTCCAAGATTTGTTTTCCACATATCTTGAATAGCTTGAGCTATCATTTGATGTCCAGAACCAGTATTGAAAGTGAATGTTATTTTTGGCATTCCTTTTCCATCTTTAAAGCCAGCTTCTTCTAATAACTTCTTAGCCCCTGCAATATCAGCTGTTTCAGGTAAGTAATCCTTTTGGAATTCTACCCCTAAGGAGTCAACTATTCCTTCTGGAACATAGCTAGTTGCTGGAACTTGGCCTCCTTGTGCAACTTTCTCTACTAACATCTTTCTATCTATACCCAAAGCTAGTGCTTTTCTTACTCTTACATCCTTTAACACTTTAGCTGCTGCTGGATCAACTTGTGTGTCAGAGACGTTAAATATATAAAGGTAAGTTCCTAAATAAGGATATACTTTAGCAGTTCCATCTGCCAATAAAGACGGAATTTCTGTAGGTGGTGGTGAATCGATTATATCTAACTCTCCACTCTTAAATGCATTTAGGTAAGTTATCTCATCATCTATTAATCTAACTTCTAAAGTATCTAATTTAACATCACCTGCATCCCAATAGTTTTCATTTGGAACAAAAGTCATGCTCTCTTTTTCTTTCCACTCTTTCATTTTGAATGGTCCATTACAAATATAAGTTTCTGGTGATAGTGCCCACTTCTCAGGATTTGCTTCAACAACATCTTTTCTTACTGGATAGTAAGTTGGGAAAGCTGTTAAAGATAGGAAGTATGGTACAGGTGCCTCTAAAGTTACTTCCAAAGTCTTATCATCAATAGCCTTAACTCCTACGTCTTCAGCTTTAGCCTTTCCATTAAAGTATGCTTCTCCATTTTTAAGATAATATAATTGATATGCATACTCAGAAGCTACCTCAGGGTTTAATGCTCTTTTCCAAGCATATTCAAAGTCTCCAGCAACAACCTTTTTACCATCTGACCATTTTGCATTATCTCTTAATGTAAATTTGTAAGTTTTCCCATCTGCAGACATTTCATATTTCTCTGCAACACCATTTACTAATTTAGAGTCTTTGTCTTGTCTCAAAAGTCCTTCAAAGGCATTAGTGATTATTGTAGAACCATCCACAGCTGAGTTAAGTTGAGGGTCGATAGTCTTAGGATCTGCACCTAGATTATATACAATCTTTTGTTCAACAGCAGGTTTAACTTCTGGAGTTTCAACTGGAGTTTTACCACCTGCTGGATCTTCAACCTTTGGCTTGCTGCATCCGTAAAAGAATGAGCTAACTACCATGGTACTTAGAACCCCTGCGATTATTCTTCTTAATTGAGTTTTCTTCATTTTATTGCCCCCTTAAATTTTATATATTATACAAATGACAAGCTACATTATGGCCTTTAGAGATTTCTTTTAATTCTGGTTGTACTTCTGAGCATATTTTTTTAGCATATCTACATCTTGTTTTAAACCTACACCCTGGTGGTGGATCTATAGGCGATGGTATATCACCTTCTAAAATAATCCTCTTCTTTTCTTTTGCCTTATCTGGATCAGGAATAGGTATTGATGACAATAAGGCTTGTGTATATGGATGAAGTGGGTTTTTATAAACTTCATTACTATCTGAAATCTCAACCAATTTCCCAAGATACATGATTCCAACTCTGTTTGAAATATGCTTAACCATTGACAAATCATGGGCAATGAATAAATAAGTAAGTCCTAAATCATTTTGTAAATCCTCAAGCATATTAACGATTTGAGCTTGAATAGATACATCTAATGCTGAAATTGGCTCATCACAAACAATAAATTCCGGTTCTACAGCTAAAGCTCTTGCAATCCCAATTCTTTGTCTTTGACCACCTGAAAATTCATGAGGATATCTACTTATATGACTTGGATGTAACCCTACTTTGTCTAAAAAGTACTTTACTCGTTCTTCCTTTTCTTTCCCCTTACAAATATTATGAATTTCTAAGGATTCACCAATAATATCTCCAACAGTTAGTCTTGGATTTAGAGATGCGTAAGGATCTTGGAAAATCATTTGCATTTTCTTTCTATAAGCCAAAAGTTCTTTACTTGAAAGAGCTGCAATATCCACATTATTATAAAGAATATTACCGTTTGTAGCATTATATAACTTCAATAAGGTTCTGCCAAAAGTACTTTTTCCGCATCCAGATTCCCCAACCAAACCTAAGGTTTCTCCTTTTTTTATGTGTAATGAAACATCATCTACTGCTTTTAGATATCCCTTATTCTTAGAAAAAAGGCCTTTTTTAGTTTTGAAGTATTTACTTAAATTCTTTACCTCTACTAAATTTTCCACATTACTCATTTAAGTCCCTCCTTTGTATTGGAGCATCAACCTTAGGTGCTCTCTCATCGTTTAACCAACAGGCTGATTTATGCCCTACAGTTATTTCATATAACTTAGGTCTGTTTGATTTGCAAACCGTCATTGAGTATTCACACCTACTGTAAAAAGGACATCCAGCTGGAGGTTTTAACAAATCTGGTGGTTGGCCATCAATTGGTCTTAATCTTTCTTTTACTAAAGTATCAGGATTAGGCACACTTCCTAGAAGACCCCAGGTATATGGATGTCTTGAGTTATAGAATATATCCTTTACGGTACCTTGCTCTATGATCAAGCCTCCATACATAACATTTACCTTATCGCAAATATCCGCTACAACCCCAAGGTCGTGGGTTATCAAGATTATTGATGTATTCAATTTTTCTTTAATATCTTTCATTATTTCTAATATCTGAGCTTGAATAGTAACATCTAATGCTGTTGTTGGCTCATCTGCAATAAGAAGTTTAGGATTACATGCTAATGCAATTGCAATCATAACCCTTTGTCTCATTCCACCTGAAAATTCATGTGGGTATTGCTTAATTCTACTAGCAGGGCTAGGAATACCAACTAGGCTTAATAACTCAATTGCTCTTTTTAATGCTTCTTGCTTTGATAACTTTTTGTGTATCATCAATGGCTCCATGATTTGATTTCCAATTGTCATCAAAGGATTTAGAGAGGTCATTGGATCTTGAAATATCATAGACATTTCATTTCCTCTTATTTTGGCCATTTCATCTTCTTTAAGAGGTGCTAAGTCCTTTCCTTCAAAGAGAACTTCTCCTTCTTTTATCTTTCCATTATCATCTAAAAGTCTCATTATGGACATCATAGTAACACTTTTGCCACTACCTGACTCTCCAACGATTCCAACTACTTCTCCAGTTTCTAACTTGAAGGAAACTCCTCCAACAGCTTGAACCTCTCCAAATTGAATGGAGAAAGATGTTTTTAAATTATTTACTTCTAATAAACTACTCATCTTTCCTACCCCCTATTTCTTTACTTTTGGATCTAAGGCATCTCTAAGCCCATCACCAAGTAAATTGAATGATAGTATTGTTAAACAAATTGCTAATGTAGGAAAGAATAGTTGGTAAGGGAATAACCTTAAGCTTTGAAGTGCATCGTTTGCTAAAGTTCCCCAAGATGCAGCTGGTGGCACAATACCAAGGCCAATAAAGCTTAAAAATGCCTCTGTAAATATTGCTGAAGGAATTTGAAGTGTTAAAGTTACAATTATGGATCCCATACAGTTTGGTAGTAAATGCTTAAGTAGAATTCTCTTCTGAGAAGCTCCTAAGGTTCTTGCTGCAAGAGTAAACTCCTGTTCCTTCAATTGGAGTATTTCTGATCTAACAATTCTCGCCATTCCAATCCAATAAGAAACCGCTAGTGCCACTATAATATTAAACAATCCACCCTTATCAAAAATTACCATGAGAAGGATTACATAAATTGTCATGGGTATAGAATAAATAACATCTATAACTCTCATCATTAAATTATCAACCCATCCACCAACAAGTCCTGCAATTCCACCATATAAAATTCCTATAAATAAATTTAAGATCGATGCCGCAAATCCAATGAATAAGGAATATCTCGCTCCATACATTACTCTTACAAACAAATCTCTTCCTAATTGATCTGTTCCAAACCAATGTTCTAAGGAAGGCCCTTGATTAGTTCCCATCAAGTTGTTGTCAGCATAATGATATTTTGATAATATTGGCACTAGAATAGCGCCTAAGGTAATTAACACTACAAAAATTAAACCTATTAAAGCTAATCTATTCTTTTTTAACTTTCTCCACGAATCTTTCCAATAAGATAAACTTGGTCTACCTATAACTGCTTCTCCTTTATCTGAATCACCTGTGAAGTTAAACTCTTTTTCAATGTTGTTGTATTCCACAATTCCACCCCCTATTGCTCAATGTTGTCCAATTTAATTCTTGGATCTATAACAACGTATAGAATATCAACAATTAAATTGCACACAATTATCAAGGCACTGTAAAATATAGTTACACCTAAGATTGTGGTATAATCCCTATTTGTAATGGTTGTAACAAATTCTCTTCCAAGGCCTGGAATTGCAAAGATTTTTTCAATAACAAAACTTCCTGTCAAGATTCCTGCAATTAATGGTCCTAAATATGTTACTATTGGTATTAAGGTGTTTCTTAGGGCATGTTTTACTATAATATTTCTACTGTTAACCCCTTTAGCTCTTGCCGTTCTAATGTAATCAGATTTCAATACTTCAAGAAGCTTGGACCTTGCAAGTCTTGAGATAAAGGCAATAGAATAACCACTTAATGCTATGGTTGGTAGTATATAACTTTTCATGTCCTTTAAACCTGTAATTGGTAGTATGTTTAATTTAACTCCGAAGATATACATAAGTAAAGTTGCGATAACAAATCCTGGTACAGTTACTCCTAATGTCGCTAGAACCATACACACCGAATCTGGCCACTTGTTGTATTTTAATGCTGCAATAATACCTAATATGATTCCAAATAATAAAGAAGAAACTACAACTACTGAACCTAATTTTGCGGAGGTAGGGAAAGAATAACCTATGATCTCTTGAACTTCCCTTCCTTTGTACTTCATACTAGGTCCTAAATCACCTTTTAGTAGATCACCTAGATACATTTGATATTGTTCACCCATAGTTTTGTCTAGCCCGTATTTAGCCTCTAACTTAGCTTTGATTTCTGGTGGAAGAGGCTTCTCACCGTCAAAAGGTCCTCCTGGCATTAATCTCATTAGAAAGAATGTTGCTGTTATAACAATAAATAGAGTCACTACACTAACACCCAGTCTCTTTAGAATGTACTTAATCAAACTTTCACCCCCATTAAACTATATTTATATTTATATTTGTAAGTTTTCAGTTTATTCTTAATTTATAATAAAATTTTAGATATAAAAAAACTGTTCCCATTTTCAGAAAACAGTTGAATGATAAAATTATTATTATTATGAAAAAAACTAAATATATCACGGATTTTGTAAAAATCCACTAGTCCTTTTCACAATACTTAATGTAATTAAAACTTGTCCAATTTATAAAATACTGTACCAAAACAAGATATTTTTCCTTTGTCTTTGGCACAATGACCTTTTATATGTAAATATTTATATAAATATCCCTTTAAAAATACAACTAAAAAACAAAGACTTTAAGATGTAAATTTTTAAACACCCAATATAAAAATTTTTACTTTATATAAGTATTTAGAAGTTCATTTATATCATTATTTATTTTATCAACATTTATAGAATCTAATAATTCATCCTTTAAATTATATTTGTTCTTGAGTTTAAGAATTCTATAAACACTTTCATTTATTCTTTCTTCCGATATATCACCCTTTGCTACCGCTTCTTTTAAAGTATTAATTACTTCAACTTCCCTATCATAACCATGGCACACTAACACAATATCTGTTCCAGCTTTTACTGATTTTATCGCAGCTTCACCAATATTATAATTTTCCATTATTGCACCCATAGTCATATCATCAGTGATTACAACTCCATGAAATTTAAGTTTATCTCTTAATATATCTGTAATTACAACCTTTGACATGGAGGATGGATTATCTTTATCTAGCTCTGGCAAAAGTATATGGGCAATCATTATTGCATCCGCCTTGTTTTTTATAGCTTCTTCAAAAGGTATTAGTTCAAAACTTTCTAACCTTTTTAAATCATTATTCACAGTGGGTAACCCTATATGTGAATCTACAGAGGTATCTCCATGCCCCGGAAAGTGTTTTACTACAGGTATAACCTCTTCTGTTTGAAACCCTTTCATAGTTTCGATTCCTAATCGAGTTACTATATTAGGATTTGCTCCAAAGGCCCTATCCCCTATAACTGGATTATTGGGATTACTGTTAACATCAAGAACTGGTGCAAAATCCATATTAAACCCATAAGATCTAACTTCACCAGCAATAGTACGACCTATGTTATACGAAAAATCTTTGTTATCTATTTCTCCAATGATTTTGTTTGTAGGAATTTTTTTTAAACCTTGTGGCATTCTTGACACTCTTCCCCCTTCTTCATCTACAGATAAAAATAGGGGTATTTTATTTATTAAATTCGCCTCTTTTACTGAATTTAATAGTTGAAGAAGTTGGTTGCTATCTTGGATATTATTACGAAATAATATAACTCCACCCACCTTATAGTTTTCAATAAGACTCTTTGTACTATCATTTAAGTTATAACCATCAACTCCAACTACAAACATCTGTCCAATCTTCTCACCCAAAGTCATTTTACTGATTTGTTCCCGTATTGGGTCAACTGGGTCAACTGGTTCAACATCCTTATCTGGCAGTTGGTCTTTTGATGGGTCTTCTTGTGATTCATTATTATTTTTATTATCACTTGAAAGCCCACTATTAATTTTATCTATGATAGTGCATCCAGAGATAAAAGATAATAGCATTATTAAAACTAAAATTACACCATACTTTTTAAACAATATATTGCCTCCTATTTTTAAAACTTATCTAGTGACTATGTATTTTAATAGGTAAAATTCTAGAGGTTCACCTAAGTAGACGAAATTTTATTTACCATTGTTTCAATTATTTCTTAAAAATTCTTTTTTATTCTTCCTACATTATAAAATCCACTTTGAAAAAGTTATATTTATTGTAGCACTTCAAAGCTGCATATAATTATAAATTATGAGCATCTTATTTTGTTAGTTTAAATTTCTATTGTATGAAATAAATTACTTCTTTTTCAATTGATTTGGTTATTTTTGAATCAGATTCCTCGTATGTGTCTAGACTTATAATATAAGTTTTTGGGAGGTAAGTTATGAAGAATTCAAGAAAATTTGTTGTTGTAAATACACTGTTATATTGTATAGCTATAGAAGTTATCTTATTGAGTTTAGTTACATTAATTATCAAATAATAATTTTAAACAAAGAAAAAGCCGTGAACACTAACACAGCTAAAAATTATAGACTTCATTGAAACTTTGATAATTATTTATAAAACCTTCGTAGATAATTTCCTTGTGTTCAATTGCAATTAAATCATCGGGCTTAGTAAGTGCAGGATTTTTATCCAAATTGTAAATATTAGTTTTCATTAAAACTTCTGAAACAAATTCAGTGCAAAAATAGTGGTTTCTTCTTCTGATAGGTTTATTAAATACTACTCCAAATAAACCTAAAAAGTTATATTTATATTTTTCTTTTTCCATAAAAAATTTATTTATTTCTTCTTTCAAAATTTCATACTGCTCTTCTGTAACATCCAATTTATATATTAAGCATTCACTTCTCGAGAACTTTTTGTATACTCCATTATAAAGATTTTCCTCAGTAAATCCTGCAATGAAAGGGTTATCAGGGTTTATTCGTCCAAAAGAATACATTTGAGTAAACTTGTCATCTAAGCTAATAGATGCATGTGCATATTTTCCTTCAACAAATAAACTAATTAATCTTGATAACCAGGTTCCCGTCCTAGAGAATACTAAATAAATACTTTTAACTTTCATAATTTAAACTCAAACTCCTTATTACTAATCACTTTTCTTTTTAATGCGGAGGAAATTCATAGTTTAAATATACATTAAACCAATTTTCACTCTCATTGTTTTCTGATATTGAAAACTAGATTCCAACTTAAAAATCTTAACAATAACTATTTTAACAGTTAATTCTTAAGAATTTCTTTAGATTACATTAAGATTACATTAGAAATTCAAATATTTAACAAAAGTTCACAATTTAATGAGGAAATAATGAAAAAAATAAGAACTGTCTAAACTTTATTGCAACAGTTCTTTATATATTAATTTTACATTTAACCCCATGCATCCCTATTAGATAATTGATATGTGGGTGTTTCTGAGTCACTTTTATAAGAAAACATAATCAACAAGTGTATTTTTCTATGAAACACTCATTTAAACTTGTTATAGATTTAAATAAGCTATGACACCTAAATTATTTACGCACATACTTATTTACATCTAAACTTATTTAAGACCATATGAGGCTGTGAGATATTTACTTATAGATTATAGTTGTATTTTATTTAGGCTTCATAAAAAAGCTAAAGGCTTCTTTTGTGTAGCCATTGGCTTCACCTACATTTTTAATATTAGTAATATGATAAATTTGATTATCATAATCTTTTGCTTGATTATCAACTATATACGCATAATCATAACTACCTTCTTCCACCCATCCCATAAAAATATAGGTATGAGTAGGGATTCCATTTTTATTACCACTTGCATCTGTAGTAAACCCAATATCACCCGGTTTTAAATTTTTATAATCAGTATCTTTTTCCCATCCCATCCCATTTAATATTGATAACATTTGAGATGTATTAGCAGTTTGCATTGGTATATCAATACCATTTCTTCGTAGCACTTCAGATAAAAAATATACACAGGTATTTGCAGATTTACCTCCATTTAAAGCAATTCCAGCTTCATACACTTCTTTTTGATGTTTTTTATCTTTCATATATGAATAGATTCGTTTTCTTAACTCTCCCTGTTCCCCATTAGCATTAGAATTAATTCCAATAGGATTAATACCCTTAGCATTTACGCCTTTTGCATTTATTCCTATTTCACTTAGTGCTATTATTGCAAAGAAAAATACTAATGCAGTTGTCACAACTAATTTTACTCTTCTCATAAAATCTCCCACCTTTATAGTTATTAAAAGTTATTTCATATTTATAATTATATAGAAGTGATTTTAAGATTTAGTGATTATAATTCTTACGAATTTCTTAAGAATTATAGTAAATAACTTAATATTATTTTCCTTTATGAAACACAAAAATCACAAACTCCCCTTTTACCTAAGATGATAGGTGTAAGGGGAGTTTGCCATTCTCATTTTTTATTCTAATGTACTTTTGGAGCATATGCTAGCCTACTTATATTACTCATGAATTTACAGTGACCCATTAACATTCTTGTATTTATTACATCAATCAATGTTTATCAGTTAGCCTTTTTTATTTGTTTAATTTATTCTTTACTGATGTAAATTCTTTTATAATTGAAACCTCACCCATGACTTTTCAGTATTGCTTTCCATTGCTAATTCAATAATTCTAATTACATATCGTCCTTGCTGAGGTGTTACATAAAGTGTTTTTTCACCCACAATAGACTCATAAACATTCTTATAAAACTCTCTATAATCTCCTATTTCACTTTCTATTTTTCCAATTACATGTAACCCATTAACTTCTGTATTTACTTTTCCCCATATATCTTCTGGTTCCACTCCCCATGCTGTATTATTTTTGGGTATTAATCCCTTCTTAAGGTGAGCTTCCTGAACATCCATACCATACTTTATAAAAGAGCCCTTTGTTCCATGAAGAACATAACGTGGTCCTAGTTCTCTTACTAGTGAGCTAGCCTTTAGGATTACATTTAAGTTTGAATATTTTAGCATAAGCTTGAAGTAATCATCAACCTGACCACCTTGCTTTTGAATTTGAATATTGGCGAAAACTTCCACAGGCAAGCCAAACAAACATAAGGCTTGATCTATGAGATGAGAGCCTAAATCAAATAGAACACCTGACCCAGCTACATTTTTTTCCTTCCAAGCATTCTTAAAGTTAGGATTGTATCTATCAAAAGTGGCCTCAAAATCTACAATATCACCAAGAAGGTTGCTCTTAACAACCTTTTCAACGGTTTTAAAGTCACTGTCCCATCTTCTATTATGATGTACAGTTAACAACTTCTTTGATGCACTTGAAAGAGAGATTAATTTATCTGCTTCGTGGGTAGTAGCAGTAAAAGGTTTTTCAACTACAACATGTTTGCCACCCTCTAGAGCGTTTTTGGCAATCTCATAATGAAATTCATTTGGTGTAGCGACCACCGCGAGATGAATATTGGGATCGTTTATTATATCATCTACACTTGAAACTACCGAAACATCTTTATATAATTCTTTTAAGTGATTCACACTTTCAGTGTTAGTCGCATAAACTTTACAGATTTTTAACCCTTCTACACTATCAATAACTGGTGCATGAAAAAAACGTCCCCCACCACCATATCCAATCAACCCTACATTTATTATTTCTTTCATTAATATTTCTCCTTTTTCAAATAATCATTACCCAATATTACACTTCTCAAATTATTTACTATCACCATATATATCCTTAGCAGCTATTTCACTATTAGTTTTTTTTATTAATTCTTCCACCTGCGACTTTTAAATTACCTACTGATTTTCCCTGCTTTTTCTGATTTCTTTTTGAATGATTTTTAGCGCCTTTTTTGATCCTCTTAATATATCTCTTTGTAATTTTCTCTCCTTATAACCTACGAACAAGGTATTTAAATCATAATCTTTAGGATACAAATCTTCGGCTTTTAAATCTAATCTAAGTCTTTTTACATTAACCTCTATGAAATTATCCTTATACAAAACCACAATATTATTAAAACGATCTTTTGGTTCATAAACAATAGCATAATCATTATAGTCTATAAGAAAAACTTTATCCCCTGTTGCAAACTCGGATTCCTCTGTAATATTAATAACTTCTTCTTCCTTTTTCTTTTTAATCTTGCTATCCTTTATTAAACTTAAGTTATAATTCTTATTTTCAATATATTGTTTTGCTCTTTCTAGGATTGATTCCTTTATACCCATTTTCTTAGATATCCATAGGGCATTGCTCTCTCCAGATTTACCTATAATTAAATTGTATAAAGGTTCCAATGTATCATTTTCAAACTGCATCGCTGCATTTTCAAAATCACAATGACTTTCAGAAAAGTTTTTGATTTCTCCATAGTGGGTTGTAGCCATAATAATGCATCCTCTGAGATAAAGCTCTTCCAAAATTGCGATAGCAAGACTAGCACCTTCATTAGGTTCAGTTCCACTTCCTATCTCATCACAAAGTATTAGGCTTGATTTATTGCTACTATTAATAATCTGGGCTAAATTTTTTATGTGAGAAGAAAAAGTACTTAGAGAATTTTCTATGCTTTGGTCATCACCAATATCCACAAAAATCCTCTCGAACACTGAGATTTCAGTGCCCTTTTTAGCACAAATATGGAATCCTGATTGCACTGCCAATGTTAAAAGCCCAACGGTTTTTAATACCACGGTCTTTCCTCCTGCATTAGGTCCTGTTATTATTAAAGCTCTATAATCTGTGCCAATACTAAAATCTAAAGGTACTATATCACCTTTTAATAGTGGATGTTTCCCTTGAATAAGGTCAATGTATCCATAATCATTAATAATAGGTTTTATTCCATCTATGGCTCTACTATATTTAGCCTTTGCAAAAATCATATCATACTCAGATATTACCTCAATATTAATTTTTATTTCCTTTAAATTATCAAAGATTAATCCTGTTAAATAAGATAATATTTTATACTCTTCTACTGACTCCTCTGACTTTAGCATAACTAGTTCTACAGTATTTTTAGATATTATACTCGGTTCTATGAATACTGTAGATCCTTTAGAAGAAGTTTCCACAACGGTTCCTGGTACATGGTTTTTATAAGCTGCTTTTATTGGAATTGTGTATCTATCACTTCTCTTGCTTATAAAGAAATCTTGTATATAGGTTTTATTATTACTATTTTTCAAAAAGCTTTCTAACTTTTCTTGTATCTTGCTTTCTGTTATTTCTAAATGTCTTCTAATTTTTTTAAGTTCCTTACTGGCATTAGAATCTACCAAACTTCCTCTTATTGAAAATTCAATTTCTTCCTCTATAGACTTAAGTTCTGTAATTGACTCTCCATAACTACTTAAAGTTGGAGCATAAAACTCTTTTCCCTTCATGAATTCCTTGATTTTTCTGCAACCTCTTAAAAAGTTACAAAGTTTAGTTAAATCCTCAGGCTCTATTATTGCACCTTTCTCAATGTTATCTATAATTGTCTTTATATTAAATATCCCCTCTAAAGGAATATGACTGACTGTATCTAATAATGCTCTTCCTTCACTAGTTTCATTAAGTCTTTGCTCCACAACCTTTAAACTTGTACTTGGTTGTAAGTTATCTATTAAAGCTTTTCCTAACCCACTTACGCAGTAAGACTTTACTAGTTCTTTTAGCTCATTATATTGTAATTTATTGAAAGTATTTGTATTCATTTTTATCTCTCCTCATGTAGAACTTTTTTCTTATTGCTCCACGAAGATACAAATCCCATGGACAGATTTCACTATTTACTTTTTTCAAATAAAAAAACTGTGGATACACCCACAGCTAAAAATACGTAACTTCATAAAAGATAGCACAAACTATCTTTTCTTCTATAACCGCACTTTATGGATTGGTATCTTCATAGATTTTACTAAATAAATCCATAGCAAAAAAAGGTATACTTTACCCCATTTTCAAAGATTTATTTAATTATAAAATTTAATCTATTTAGATACTAACACGCTCATAAAGCACCTCATTTATTTTAATGAAACCTATCTAATAAAATTCTATAACATTTGTATGTTTATTGTCAACTACTTAGCTATTATTAATTCTCTTATTTACCTTTTTCTGTAAAAATTCTCCCTACTATTTATCTAAATGCGTTGATAATCCTTATTTTTTATTTGGTAGTTTATAATATAAACATAATTACTTTATGGTAAAATACAATCATGAAGTATTTAGAAATTGCATTTTAGTATAAGAAAATACTCTCCAAGTTACATGGATAAGTATTTTAAATAGATTCACAATGAAAATATTTATTTATAAGATTATTTTGCTCAAACCGAGCTAGTAGGAAATATAAAAATGTGATGAGATTATTTACAAATGCGGAGGGATTAATTGATGAAAAATTTGTTGGATATAGCCATAAAAATAGCTGTAAATGCACATAGTGGTCAAATTGATAAGGCTGGTGAGCCTTATATTTTACATCCTTTAAAGGTTATGTTTGCCTTAAATGACGTAAAAGATAGAATCGTTGGGGTTCTTCATGACGTAATAGAAGATACCGATATCACCTATGATTATTTGATAGCAAACGGCTTTCACGGTGAAACAGAAATTCTTGATGCCCTTAAAAGTGTTACAAAAAAAGAAGATGAAACCTATGATGAATTTATTAAGAGAGCTTCTTTAAATCCAATTGGCAAAAGAGTAAAGTTGGCAGATTTAGAGGATAATATGGATTTTACCAGAATAGTAAATCCTACTGATAAAGATTATATTAGAATTGAAAAATATAAAAAAGCAAAAGAAAAATTGTTAAATTCTTAGTTCAGAAAGCATAGATTAATTACATTAACCCTATAAGACAGCGCATCTCTTAAAAGATACTTTGTCCTAAATTCAGAAATCTAGTATATAGCCCTTTATTTTTATAAAAATCACATATATACTATATAATGTTGGAAAAATAACTATAATTAATTAAGAAACAAGTTTTTATTAAGTAACTTTATGGTGGAACTTAATTTCATCAAAGGTTGCTTCATTAGTCAATATTATCGCTTTGGCACTATTGAGATAATTTACCCTTTGAAACTTCTTTCCATTTCTATTTACCAAGGGGATTATCAATATAGTTCAAGGCAAAATATAAGTTATTACTAACCAATTACAACTCAAGAATAAAATAAATACATAGGAGTAGATAAAGTGAGAAAGAGAAATGAATATGAATTCCATATAGAAGGAACAGAATTTCCTGGAAAAGGCGTTGCCTACTACCAAGGAGAAAAAGTAACTATAAAAGGTACTCTACCAGGACAGAAAGTTAGAGCAAGAGTTTCGAAAAAAAACATTAATGGAATAGAAGCTAAGGTTACTGAGATCCTTGAAGATATAGACTATAAAGTTCAACCTAAATGTGAAACCTTTGGTGTATGTGGAGGCTGCAGCCATGGCCACTTATCTTTAGAAAAACAATTGGATTTTAAGGTTCAGCAGGTATTAGCCCTGTTAAAGGATAAGAAAATAGAGGGCTTTGAATTCTTAGGAATAGAAACAAGTCCTTTAGAATATGAATACAGAAACAAAATGGAGTTTACCTTTGGAGATTTTGAAAAAGGTGGAGAGTTAACCCTTGGAATGCATGCAAAAAACAAAAGCTTTGCTATAGTTTCAGTGGATAAATGCCAAATTGTTGATGAAGATTTTAGAGCTATTCTTTCTAAAACTTTAGAACACTTTAAAAATGAAAATCTTCCTTACTACAAAGTAATGAAACATGAGGGTTTCCTAAGAAATCTTGTAATAAGAAAAGCAATAAATACTGGTGAAGTATTAGTTAATATAGTTACCACTTCTCAAGTTAACTATGATTTTAGTGAGTTTGCAAAGAAAATAAAAGAACTCAATCTCAATGGTAAAATTACAGGAATAATACATACAGTTAACGATTCACTATCTGATGTGGTGCAAGCAGATAAAGTTAATATTCTTTATGGAAGAGAATACATAATTGAAAATCTTTTAGGTCTCAACTTTAAGATAAATCCTTTTGCTTTCTTCCAAACTAATACTAAAGGTGCAGAAGCACTATATTCTATGGTAAGAGATTTTATGGGAGATTCTGAAGCTAAAGTAGTTTTTGACCTTTACTGCGGTACTGGAACCATCGGACAGATAGTAGCCCCAAAAGCTAAAAAAGTATTAGGGATTGAATTAATTGAAGAGGCAGTGGAAGCTGCTAAGGAAAATGCTAAGTTAAACAATCTTACTAACTGTGAATTCATTGCAGGAGATGTTACCCACGTTATCAAAGATGTAAAAACGAAACCTGATATCATAATATTAGACCCACCAAGACCAGGGGTTCATCCTGTAGCATTAGATTATGTTATAAAATTTAATGCAACTGAAATAATTTATGTATCATGTAATCCTAAATCCCTAGCCGTTGATTTAGCCGTATTAGTTGCTCATGGCTATAAAGTTGAAAAAATAAAGTTAATGGATATGTTTCCACACACACCTCATATTGAGACAGTTGTTAGATTAAGCAAATAATGTAAATGATTTAGAGGGTTTAAATACCCTCTTTTTATTTATATCATTATTTATGAGGTTCTTCTTTATGTAAAAACTTAGCAAACACACTGTTGCTTCTATTATATGCTTCTTCTTTTGTCCGCAACTTAAGACTAGACACCCCCTCATGCTATCACATATATGCAAATGTTTTATTGAACATATGAAGCAGGGATTCAATTATTGGGCATAAAAAAGAGGACTTGTCCTAAGTCCTCTTTCATCTATCTATATAGTTCTTTGTATACACCTAATTTTACATCATATTCTATATAAACTTTAGTTCCATCTTCCTTAATAGCTACAATATCATATTTTAATATTTCTAAATCATTCATACTACCACTATTAGGAGCAAAAGTTTCAAATTTTGTCGAGATTCCACCCTTTAAAACTGTATCATAAGTACTAAAATAAGTTTTCTCATTACTGTCTTTTAATAATACAGTTATATTCATTCCTTGAATTGTATAACCTGAATTATTTGTGTAAGTAGCTTCCATATACCTTGTACCAATTGAATCCGGCTTTAAAATGTTAATTTGTATTGGTACTTGATTAATTTTTATCATAGGATTTTCAATATTCTCTATCTTATCAGGCATCTGAACATATTTATTTAACTTTACATCATAATCTAAATAAATTACATTACCCTCATCATCAACTGCAGTTATTTCATACTTTAAATACTCCATATCACTTTTACTTCCTGTGTTTGGAGCAAATGTTTCAAAATTTGGTGAAATTTCTCCTTTTAGTACAGTATCATAACTAGAAAGATATGTTTTTTCATTAGTATCTTTTAATAAAATTGTAGCAGCAAATCCTATTATGTTATAACTAGAATTATTAGTATATGTAGCTTGCAAATATCTAGTACCACTGGAATCCGGCGCTGCTATTGTAGTATTCAGTGATAATTCCTCAATTAAGATTGGCGAAGCTAAACTGGCTAATTTCTCTTTTAATGCATTAGCAAAATTAATTACACTTGAATTATTATTAGCAGTAAGTAAAATGGATACGCCTTTTCTTGCCGCAGCAACATCTTCATTTTTATTTGTTTCTTCTGCTTTATTTAGTAAGGATACTACTTCTCTAATAATTATGTTTTGGTACTCATCAACTGCTGAGCTCCAAGATCTAACGTATGGTGCATTTCCTTCATATGTAGCAAAACTATTTACAAGATCCCTAGCTCTGTTAATATCTTGTTGTGGTACACTTATCCTTGGTTTATGATTAGAATCGAACAAATATCCCATAAACTCTTCAAATAACTTCTGTTGAACTCCATCCACTTGTTTTGAAAATTCCCCTATAGCCCAAGAAGCCCCTGTACCCTTTAGGTTTTTAATGGCATTTCTTGCACCATTAATTGATTGCTGGGTGTAACCACTTTGACATGCGATTACCGAATTATATGCATTAGCATAAAGTGTATCTGCATTTGAAGCTGCTAATACAGTGTCAACGCTACTAATTATAAACGCTACACTTAATACAGAGCTCATAAGTACCTTTTTAAGTTTCTTATCCATAATACCCCTCCTATATTATACTAATATGTCAATATATTTATATTAACATATTTTATGTAATAGCGTTAGCTAGAAATATTAGAATACTTCGATTTTAAACATAAAAAGATAACTCCGCATTTAAATACTGCCTTTAACTTATCTCTTTTCTTCGTTGCTTTCTTATAATTATTACAGCATCATCGAGTGCTGTAGGAAAGGGATGTGGTGGCACTACTCCATATATGAACTGAACTAAATATTACAATTTATTTCGTAAAACAGTTATAAAACCATCTAATATTGTGTGACTAAAAATAAATCCTTTTCCTTTGTAAAACTCTAAAGCATCATTATTGCCATCTGAAACAAAAATAAAATAATCCTCCACCTCATGAAATTGCTTTAAAAATTGCATTGACATATTAAAAAGTGCTGAGCCAATGCCCCTTTTTCTGTACTCCTCTCTAATATAAAACTGTGATAAACAACCTACATTATTACTGTTCACAGAAGAAAGATCAAAAAAAGTGGCAAAATCATTTGAATATGTTTCTTTTGTAGAGATGTTAGAATATACATAACCAACTATTTCATCCTCATCTTTGACAACTACAATGTAATTGTATATTGCACTTTTCATTGAAGCAATCATTCGTGTATCAAAATTCATATTATCAAATAATTCTGGTTTGATTTTAGCCTTCGACTTTTGAAATACCATAAGTTCATTGCATAAACCTCTACAGTATTCTACTTTTTCATTAGGTAAAATCTCATATTTTATTCTCATATATTTCACTCCTTTTTATTTTCATTCTATAAATAAGTTTTGTGATTTCACTTCTACAAGTAATTAAAATGTCCCCCATGATTAAAACTTATTGCTGAATTATGATATAATTATAAAACATGATAAAATAAGTACAAGTATGCAGTATTTACTGAGTAAGTAAGTAAATACTGATTAAAGGAGCTATTCAATGAATGATAGATGTATCGAAAATAAAAACGCCAAAATTTGTCCCTTAACCTATGCTCTAGATTTGATTGGAGGTAAATGGCGACTTCCTATTATTTGGGCTTTGAATCAAAACACTACTTTACGCTACAATGAACTGAAAAGAAAAATTCATGGAATAACTAATATGATGTTGTCTCAATCTTTAAAAGAAATGGAGGGATATGGTCTTATTAATCGTCAACAGTTTATGGAGATTCCTCCAAGAGTAGAATACTCACTAAGTGAAGTAGGTAAAGACTTGATACCTGCACTGGAATCCTTAGCAAAATGGGGTAAGCAGATGAAGAATATTTCTATGAATATCACCCATAAAGAGAATTTAGATGAGGTGATTGCTACTCTTCCAACTTTAGAAAATACTCCATAAATTTAAATAAGTCTAAATAACTAATCTTTCATCATATCTACAAGAAATATCATGTTATTTTGATACAAAAAAGTCTAGAGTTTCACTCTAGACTTTTCATTTATATTATATTTGCTATTAGATCACTTAATACATTGACAAAATTTAGTTCTTTAACTCCAAACTCCTTTATTCTAGTTGAAGTTGATAGGTAAATTATACCCTTAATTTCATCTTGAACAGTAATAGGAACAGCCAAAATTGAATTCCAATCTGGAAGGCCAGTAATGAGATCTTGCTTTCCAATATCATCCCAATCAACCAAATATACTCCCTGCTTATTGTTAAGTACAGATTTAACTATATCTTCATTAAATAATATTGTATCTGCCCACTCCTCATCTTGAGACTTTCTTCCTAAAGTTTCAAAGACTTTGTTCTTTTCTACTAAAAGCAAACTACCAAATTGCGCTTCAATAATTTCAATAACTCTTCCGAGAAAGTTGTAAATTTTTTCTTTTCGGGGAATGTTCTTATTCGTAAGCTGAATAAGTTCAACCAGTGCCAGCGTATTTCTAGAATCCTGTACCGAATTGCCAGAAATAATGCCACTTAGTACATTTGCTGGCTTAACCTTATTTGTAAATTCTCTATCCCATACTCTACATCTATTTCTACCACTCTTCTTAGCCACATACAGTGCTTGATCTGCCTTTTCAATAAGTTCCTGTACTGTATGTCCATGAATTGGATAAGTTACTATTCCCATACTTACAGTGATTTCAGCCTTATCTCCAAGGATCTTTTCATCTTCAATATTTTTTCTTATTTTCTCTGCTACTGATACTACGTCTTTCTCTCCAACCCCTGGAAGAATAATTATAAATTCCTCTCCTCCATAACGCCCAAGTGAAGCACTTCTATTTATATTGTCCATTACAACCTTTGACACTTTTCTAAGTACCTCATCACCAGTTTGGTGTCCAAATCTGTCATTGACACTTTTAAACTTATCAAGATCATACATTATAAAGCTAAAGTCTTCTCCATGCATATTAGCTCTGTCTAATGCTTCATTCAGTGCATCCTCAAGGTATTTTCTTGTTAGTGCACCAGTGAGTTTATCTATGGATGCTGCAAGTTTTAATTGGTGTTTCTCTATTAAAAGTGATAAAAACTTAATGTATTCGGTACATTTTTCAAGGCCTTCATCATTAAAATTGTTTATAATTCTATCAGATTCTAAGTATAAATAGCCTATAATGCTTTTTGTGGAATTTGGCGATTTACCTTGGTCATCTCTAATAACAGAAGTTTCCTTCAAAGAATTATTTGTTATTGGTATACATATGCAAGCCTTAATGTATTCTGATAATAAGTTAATATCGGTTTCATTTTTTGTCAACTTTTCAGATATCCAAATTGGTTCCATTGAAGATTTTACCCTATCAAAGATATACCTATTAGATGGAATATTGCAATCTTCATTTATAGAAGCAATTACATTTAAATTATTTCTTTGATCTTCTATTAGTACCAATGCTCTTGTTGCCAAAGTCCTTGATGCTAAGTACTTAATCACAAGTTCTATGTTCTCAATGTTATCACTGGTAATATTAGCTAAAATATGCATATCATTACGTATACCCTTAGGTAAATCTGACATATATTGCTCACTAATACATTGAACAAAATCCATGTTTTTCATAAATTCCTTAGCTTCATCTACTGTAAGTAATTCCTTCAATTCATCATAAAAAATTACTTCAAACTTATTTCTTAACTCTTCAAGTACCTTAAAATTACATTTATTATCTTCAGAACATATCAGTATATTTTTTATATACTTAATCCTATTGAAAGCCCTTACAAATTTATAACTATTCACATATTTCAATCTAAATTCTTCTGGCACATCAACTATTAGTTCTTTAATTAATTCACAAGCCTCAATATAATAATTAGCAGAATAATAATAATTCTCCTCATCAAAATAATAATCACCAATTTGTAAGGTTATTTTAGTAATAAGTCTAGTATTTCTTATTTTTTTTGCTAACTCTAATGCAGTAAAAAGAGTTTTAATAGAGTTTATTTCTGTTTTAATCATGCCCTTAGCATAATAGTACCTACATTGCACCTCATCATGTAAAGTGCCATTGATATATTTCTCTGCTTCTAAAACTAATTTCTTTGCATTTTTGTAATCACCTATATCACTAAGCACAATTGCTGCTTTACATAATATATTTATTTTATATTCTGGTAGGATAAATTTTTCAGTTGTTGTAATAATTTTCTTAATGTGAAAATTATATTTACCTTTCTCTTTAAATCTTAGTTTATGAATATGAGATAGTGCAACACAGATAAATTTTTCTATTGTAACTCCTCTTTTAAAAAATCTCAGTGCTTTGTTTACAAACAATTCAGAGGTGTCAAAATCACCAAAAGTATCATATAATTCAGCGCTAGATTTATAAAATTCAACAATATCTCTTCCCTGATCCGGGAAGTTTTCCAATTCCTCTAAACACAAATTGTAATATCTAAAGGCTTCAGCGTAATTATTCATATTAAGACAAACCTTGATTAAATCATTGTAAAGGTAAAAAACATCCATTCTCAAATTTATCTTCAGAGTTTTCTCCAATGCGAGTTTATAATAATCAAAAGCTACCTCATAATCAAATCTTACAGCATGACAAACAGCAATATTTATTATGCCCACTATTTCACTTGCTACCAAGTTATATTCTCCGCTTAAATCCTTAACCTTAATAAAATAACTTAAAGCAGTTTCTTCATCCTGATAGATATCCGTATAGATTCCACCAATATTATTTAGACAAAGTAATATTCCTTTTGTATAATCAACAGTTTCATATAATTTTATAGCTTTATTATAAAGTTCAAGTGCCTCGCTAATTTTACTTCCTTTAGAGTAAATAAATGCTAATTGCCTATATGCATTTCCTTTTATTTTAGGAAAGTCTTCCCCACATTCTTCAATTACTTCTAAACATATTTCAGCGCTTTCATCAAGAAAATTATCATTAAAAAACATTTTAGTCTTTAAAGCCTTATATTCTAATTTAGCTTCAAAACACTCAAAATACTCCAATTTATTTTCTATGCTCTCTAGGTATTTTAACGCCTTTTTAAACTGATTTTGAGCTATGAGTATTTGTGCTAACTTCAGATACACATCTACCATATTTTTCTTATTTTTAGTTATTTCAACTAACTCTTCTGCTTGCCTTAATTTTTTTAAAGCTAGTACCTCATTATCAGTTTCAAGATACAATATACTTACTTCTATTAATAGCTCTGTTTTTTCACTAATATCTTCTACCACATCTAGAGCTTTCTCTAGGTTTTTTATCTCTGCCCTAATGTCTTTTAAAGATTTCATTTTCCTGGCATTTTCGATGGAATACTTTTTTACTTTTTCTCTTATGTTCGCTCTTTCCAAATGAAAAATCAGCTCATCTATATTAAAGGTTGCAGTAATTTCCTTTTCATTTTCCAGTATTTCAGATGCTAACTTATGCTTTTCTATTTTTTCTTCACTATGGATTTTTTCATAAACTATATCTTTTAAAACCTGATTATTAATGTCATAAACATAGTTTGTATCTCCTATTTTCTTGCACAAAATCCCCTTATGAACCAAATCTTGAACTGTCCTATCTAATTCTTCATAGGAGATATTTATAAACTTAGATAACCATTGTACAGATACTGGATTAGTGAAAATTGAGATTACTTTTAGAATTTCATGACTTATATTATCAGTATCCTTTAATTGATTTAGTAGCGCTTGCTCTATACTAGTAGGAATATCTAGTAATCCATATTCATTTGATGATTTAATGTCAATCTGCCACTTTCCGCTCTCATTATGAACATATATCATTTTACGACTATAAAAATCCTTTATTACCTCACTTACAAAAAGAGGGTTACCATAGGATTGTGAATATATTCTAGTTGATAATTTCATAGGAGTATGAGGCATACATAACATATTTTTTATCATTTCCCCTGATTGTTCAATGTCTAGATTCTTCATAGAAATAGTATCAGAATCTTTTCTTGCCTTTATATTTCTAATGAAGTCTGTAAATTTTTGATTATTCGAAACCTCTGTGTCTTTATAAGAAAATATTACAATAATATTTTTGTTTTTTATAACTTCTGTATATAAATAAGTAAATGTATCAAGGGTAAATTCATCTGCTAAATGAATATTATCTACCGAAATAAGAGTTGGTTTACTTTTTACACAATCACTAATAAACCCAGCAATTCTGTTGAGTAATCGATATTTTGTATTTTCTTTATCTAAAAGTTCAAGAGGTGTAACATTTTTTATATCAACTACCTCAGGAAAGAACCTAACTAACTCTGACTCATACTTCTCAATAGTTTCAGGGTCTGCTTCTAAAATTAACTTTCTAAGAATTTCACTCCATAACTTATTACTGCTATCCTTTAAATTATTTAAGCTGAAGCTTGAATATACATTAGCACCTTTAATTTCTAATAAGAAATTAATTTCCTCTAGAAAACGAGTCTTCCCTGTTCCTGTATCTCCTTGAATCAAAAATATCTTTTTAAGAGGCTTGTACATTGTAATAGAATCATATGACTCCATTATATGATTAATCTCCTCTTCTCTCCCAGCTATTTTTGTATGAAAATTTAGCTTTTCAATATCTTCTAAAGAAAATATCTTATAATTTTTCTCTGTACTACTATTTAAATCCGAAATGAAATCTCGAAGAAAACCATAAGATGATTCTTCATTGATGGATATAAGCTTATCAATTAATGGGATTAATTTATTTAAAAAATCAAAGTCTTCATTGCATAGTTTATGCTGTAAATCCTGGAAAATATTGCATAAGGTTCCATTGGAATTTAATTCACCAATTGGCCCTTTGTTTAAAAGAGATAACAATATAATTCCAATAGAATACATATCCGTTGCAATGTTTGGCTTCTCTCCTGTTAAAAGCTTTGGGGATTTAAAAAGAGAATCATTTGAATTATCACTAGTAAAATAACTCTTTTCTAATTCAATGGTAGCAAGATCCTTAAGCTTTAGACTGTATTGATCTTTACCCCCAATGATTAATATATTGCTTAAATTTAAATTTCCATAAACATAACCCTTGAGATGAAGATAGTTGACAGCTTTACATATTTCAATGAAAACATCCATAATTTCAAAAATATTCATATTCTTGATAAATTCAAATATATTTATTGATGATTCTATATACTCACTAGTATAAAAATACTGTTTCATTTTGTTTCTTTTATTATCAATATGTGAAATTAAATTGAAGGTATAATTCTTAATAATATTTTCACTATTAAGATTAATAAACCCAATATATTCCTTAGCATAATAATCTATTAATCCATCAGGTACAAAATCAGAATTTAATATATTTAATTGAACTTCCTTATTTTTATCCCAAATGTCGGAAGCTACATAAGTTGAAACTAGTCTATTCTGCTTTAAATTCTTTATTATTCTGTATCTATTATTAACTAACTCCATAATATATCACTTCCTGAATTTATTTAAAATGTTTTCTAATATGAGATTAAAAAAATTGTGAATTATATTTTAACATAATCTTCAATTTATCCTAATATTATACCATATTCTTTATAACAATATAGATTAGTTAAAAAAATATTCTACTGAATAAATTTTAGTTATTACTTCAAAACTTCAAAATTTAATTATATAATAAAGTGGACAACATGTTTTTATTTCACTTGACAAAGTCAAGTTAAGGAGTGTTTAGATTATGTTTACTATGGTTTTTTTATGTATAGCTGGTTTTTTAGCTTCTTTCATAGACTCCATTGCTGGGGGAGGTGGACTTATCAGTGTACCAGCTTTTATGATAGCTGGTTTAAGTCCGCACATCGTCCTTGGAACGAATAAGCTTGCTGCCACTACTGGTTCCTTTACTAGTTCACTTAAATTTGCGAAATCAGGATTATGTAATTTCAATCTTTTGAAAATATTAATTCCTTTTACTCTTGTGGGTTCTATAATAGGAGTTAGAACAGTGTTACTTATCGATCAGAAGTTCTTACAACCTCTTGTCCTTGTGTTAGTACTTTGTATTGGTGTTTATACTTTATTTTCAAAAAATATTGGACAAGAAGATAAATTTAAAGAACTCAATAAGAAAAATATAGCCCTTGGGATTTTATTAGCATTTACTCTTGGTTTTTACGATGGATTTTTTGGTCCTGGTACTGGTTCCTTTCTAGTATTTGGATTTATAAATATTTTTGGTTTTAACTTTTTAAATGCCTCCGCTAATGCAAGATTCTTAAATTTTGTAAGTAATATTACTGCCCTGGTTACTTTTGCTTTTAGTGGTTCAATTAACTATAAAATCGGATTAATGGTGGCTGTGTT